>NZ_JAZHYP010000006.1:0-185498 GCF_039650365.1 Mariniflexile soesokkakense
ACTAACTGCTGGGACAACTACCAGTTCAATACCACATCGTGTGCGTGGGAGAACCTAGGGTCACCTTATCAGTATTATGTAGATACTGATGAAGATGGTTTTGGATCCAAAACTATCGCTTTCTTGTGCGATACTTCGGCTCCAACAGGTTATTCTGTGAACAATAGCGATTGCAACGATAATGATGCTAACATAAATCCAAGTGAGACGGAAATCTCTGGAAACGGTACTGATGATGATTGTAATCCGGCTACACCAGATGGCTCATTAGAAATAGATAATTTTAATCTTGAAACCATATTAATATCACCAAATCCATTTAATAGCAAAATCACGATTAAAGTACCATTAAGTTTTTACAATACCGAATTTGGTGTTAAGGTTTTCGACTTAAATGGCAGACTAGTTCACGATAATAAATATTTGAGTGCAAATGGAACTATTCATGTTTCAAACTTAGATAAGTTAGAACAGGCTCCTTATCTTCTGGAAATTATTAGTAATAAAACTGGTAATACAGTTCGAAGAAGATTGGTTAAATATTAAATCAACCCTTTTTTTGAAAAGGCTGAGCTAATAAACTCAGCCTTTTCTTTTTCATTCAATTTAAAAATTTTCAGCTCAACTTGAAAACAAAATATTTTATTTACCTGATAATCAAATAATTTATTAAAAAATAGATCATCAAACTTCTAAATAATAAAAAAACAAAAATACCATAATACTTAATTAACTGAAATTCAATAAGTTAATTTTTAAATATGCATTTCGTCGATTATATTTGCATTTCATGGAGCAATTATATATATTTGTCTAAATAATTAGTCCCAAACTAAATTTAACCACTTATGAGAAATTTTATTACTCTCGAAAAATTTCTATTTACGTGTGCCATTATATTTATTTGTTATAACGGGTATTCGCAATCACAAACCTTTACAAGTTCTGGTAGTTTTGCTGTACCAGCTGGTGTAACCCAAGTTACAGTTCAAGCATGGGGAGCTGGCGGTGGCGGAAGCAGAGTTACCACTAGTGGAAGACGTGGCGGTGGCGGAGGCGGAGGCGCTTATGCAAGCAGTGTTGTAACCGTAATTCCCTCAACATCATATACAGTAACTGTTGGCGCTGGTGGTATACCAACTACAACCGTTGCTACACCAGGAGGAGCGTCCTCATTTAATACAACCTCAGTAGTAGCTGCTGGCGGTGCTGGCGGTGTTTTTAATAATACTGGTGCTGGTGCTGGCGGCACAACAGGTGCATCAACAGGGACAACTAAATATGCAGGTGGAGCTGGTGCTGCTGGTGGAGGTACATTTTCTGGTGGTGGTGGTGGCGGTGCAGGTTCAACTGGAGCTGGAAATAATGCCGTAACTTCAACAGGTGGAGCTGCAAGAACCATTAATGGTGGCGCAGGGGGTAATGGAGTAAGCGGCAGTAGTGCTGGAACTATTGGTAATAATTATGGTGCTGGTGGTAGTGGTGCTGTTACTAATTCTGCTACAACCCAAAATGGGGGAAATGGGGCAAATGGATTGGTTATTGTTAGTTGGACACCAGAAATAAATATTCAAGGTAATAGTGTTAGTATTGTTGATGGTGATATTACACCATCTGCGACTGATCATACTGAATTTGGAAATATAGCTGTTGGAGCAAGTTTTGACCGCACCTATACCATTCAAAATTTAGGAACAGGAACATTAAATTTAACAGGAACTCCAAGAGTTGCAATAACTGGAAATGCTGCATTTTCAATTCTTACTCAACCAAGTGCAGCTAGTATAGCTCCAAACGGTAGCTTAACATTTGTAGTTAGATTTACACCTACGGTTGTTGGGGTTAATTTACAAGCAGATATATCTATATCAAATAATGATGGTGATGAAAATCCATCTGATTTTAGAATTCAAGGTACGGCAACGGCTCCAGAAATAAATATTAGGGGTAACGGAACTAATATAGTTGATGGAGATACTACGCCATCAACCACCGATCATACAGAATTTGGAAATGTTGCCGTTGGAGCAACTTTTGATCGTACATATACAATCCAAAATTTAGGTACCGGAACTTTAAACCTATCTGGCACACCCAGAGTTGCCATTAGTGGAAATCCTGCATTTTCAATACTTACCCAACCAAGTGCGGCAAGTATTGCAAGTGGTGGTGGTGACTTAACATTTGTTGTTAGATTCGAACCAACTATCGCTAGCAATAATCTGCAAGCAACTATATCCATAACAAACAATGATAGCGATGAAAACCCTTATGATTTTCAAATTCAAGGTTCTGCCATTTCAAATATAATCAACTTTGGCCCTGGTGGCTTATGGAAATATTTAGATGATGGCTCTGACCAAGGTACCGCATGGTACGGAACAGGCTTTAATGATGTTTCTTGGGCATCAGGAAATGCGCATTTAGGATATGGAGAAGGTGATGAAGCTACAACGGTTGGATTTGGACCAGATTCCAATAACAAATACCCTACCACTTACTTCAGAAAAACTTTTTACGTATCACCTGGAGATGCTTCATACACTAACATGGATCTAGATTTAACCTTTGATGATGGTGCTGTTGTATATTTAAACGGGGTTGAAATTTGGGCAGTTAATATGCCTGCTGGACGCACATATACTACTTATGCTTCCGGATCTAGTGCTAATAATGATACTGCAAGCATATCATTAGCAAATGCATTAGTTGCTGGAAATAATGTAATAGCTGTAGAAATACACCAAAGTTCAGCTACTAGTAGTGATATTAGTTTTGATTTGGATTTAGGTGTTTCTAACGTTGCTTCTAATTTAATACCTGCTAGTGGTGTTTGGAGCTATTTAGATAATGGCACAAATCAAGGAACTGCTTGGTATGGTACAGGTTTTAATTATTCTGGATGGGCAACTAATAATGCCGAATTTGGATATGGTGATGGCGATGAGACCACTGTAGTTAGCTATGGTCCGAGTTCTTCCAATAAATATGTAACAACGTATTTTAGACGAAGCTTTGTAATAACAGCTGCAGATATAGCTAGCTCAAAAAACACATTATTATTAAATGCCATTCGAGATGATGGTATGGTAGTTTATATTAACGGGGCTGAAGTATGGCGAGACAACATGCCTACTGGAGCCATAGCTTTTAATACACTAGCACCAAGTGCCATAGGAGGATCAGATGAAACCTCTTGGATAACAAAATCAATTGCTAATCCATTCACACTACCAGGAACCTATGAAATTGGTGTAGAAATACACCAGAACAGTATTACAAGCTCTGATTTAGGGTTCAATTTTTCAATGCAAGCTGCAAACCAATTACTTCCCCGTGGAGGTGTTTGGAGTTATTTAGACGATGGCTCCAATCAAGGCACAGCTTGGAGAACAGCAGCTGTAGGCTCTTGGGCAACAGGAAACGCTCAATTAGGTTTTGGTGATGGTGATGAAACAACTGTTGTTGCAAATAATAATCAAATAACTACTTATTTCAGAAAAACCATAACCGCTTCTGGTTCTGATGTCACTAATTCTACTTTAAAAATTAGTACTATAAGAGATGATGGTATCGTTATTTTTATAAATGGCGTTGAAATTTTAAGAAACAATATGCCTGTAGGTACTATTAACTATAATACACTAGCTTTTGATGATGTAACCAGACCTACAAATAACTTTGAGGATTTTTGGAATGTCTTTAAAGTTGACAATCCATTAGTAAGTGGAATTAATGAAATTGCAGTTGAAATTCATCAATTTAATTCTACAAGTGATGACATTAGTTTTGATTTAGAACTTGAAACCAATAATGATTTTGTTATTGTACCTTCTGTAAAACCAGATAAAGATAACGACGGTAGAGAAGATTATGTAGATGCCGATGATGACAATGATGGTATTTCAGATCTAGTTGAAGGTTGCTATACTACTAAAACTGAGACATTATACCCTGGTAGTGAAACTTCTATAAAAAACAGCATGCCAATTACAACGGTATTAGACGATGGTAATGATATTACCTACAGCGTTAACAGTCCAAGTAATTTTGGTGATATAACAAGCTACAATGCAGGAGAACATGGCTTTGGCTTAAGACTTAAAGGAGCAGCCACTAACGGGCAACTCACACTTGATTTTACAAACCCGGTAAAAAACCTATTTTTTAAGCTTATCGATTTTGATGAAGGCGAGAATATAAAAGTAGATGTTTACGACGAATTTAATAATATAGTTAATTTAACATCGCAACCAGGAATTTATCATTTAGGAACCTATATTGAGTATACAGGCAACAACACCATAAATGAATTATATAATACCACAGCACCAAATACCAATAACCCAGAAAACAGAGCTGATGATATTTATGGCGGTGCATACTTTTATTTTCCAAACATTAATGTGAGCAAAGTTATATTTACTGTAAATTATACAGGAAGTGGTACCATAAGACTTGTAGGAGTGCAATATTGCAGTAGAGATACAGATGGTGATGGTGTTGACGATTTTCATGATTTAGATAGCGATAATGATGGCATACCCGATTTAGTTGAAGTTGGCGGTACAGATATAGATGGCAACGGGGTTGTTGACGTATTTACAGATGTTGATGGTGATGGTATTACAGCTATTTATGACTCTAATGACAACAGTTATTTTATTGAAGAACTTGGCACCCTTACAAATTTAGATTTTGATGGTGATGGTGTTAGAAATAATATTGATTTAGATAGTGATAATGATGGTATACCAGATATTCTCGAAGCTGGAGGACTAGATGTTGATGGAGATGGTAAAATTGATGGCTTTACAGATTCCAATACCGATGGATATCACGACCCCTATTTTGGAGCAAGCGCCTTAATAATTACAGGTCCAGACACAGATGGTGATGGAAAACCCAACAGCTACCCTAATAAAAACGCAGACAATACCGGATTACCAAACTTTTTAGATATAGATTCCGATGATGATGGTATTACTGACCTTACTGAAGCCCAAGCTACGGCAGCTCCATTTATTAATTATAGTAGTATTGATACTGATGGCGACGGTATATCGGAAGTTTATGATAACATAATTGGCTTTGGAGGAAGAGGGTTAGTACCTGTAGATACCGATGGAGATGGAATACCAGATTATTTAGATACGGACTCCGACAACCACGGTGAACCGGATATTATAGAAGGACACGATATCAATGGCGATGGCACTGTTAACTCCAGCGACTGGGGAACTTGTTTAAATTCAATAACATCAAAGTTCGGGACTTTAGCAAATGTTGATGCTGATGGTGATGGGTTAGACGATGGTTTCGATAATGATTTGGTAACCTACAACTCATCCAATACCGGCCTAAGTCCATTAGCACACCCTAACATTGATGATATTGCCACACTTGAAAGAGATTGGAGAGAACCAGACCAAGAATATAACGTAATAGATTTCGATGGATTTAATGATTATATTGATTTTTCAGATAAGCATAATTTAACGTCATCATTTACTATTGAGGCCTGGGTAAAACAAGACCCAACCTCAACAGGTAACGGATCTATTGTTGGAAAAAGAGATTGTAACAAAGGTACCAATTTAGGATATCAATTTAGTTTAATCGCTAATAAACCAAATATTAAATGGTATAACAATGCTGGATCATTAGTATTAGATTTAACATCTACTTTCACTATTGGAACAGATAAATGGTATTATATATCTGCAACTTATGACAATACTACTACAACTGCGAAAATTTATATTGATGGTATAGAAGTAGCCAGTAACACTTCTGTTTCAGCTCCACCTGTTGCCAACAACGAATCCTTTTTAATAGGTGCCAAGTTTGATGACACCAATTTATCCCAAAAATTATCAGATGAATTTAAAGGCTGGATTGATGAAGTTAGAATTTGGGGTAAAGCACTAAATGCGACTCAAATTAGAGCCATGTTAAACCAAGAAATTGAACAAAACGGAACAGCCGTAAGAGGTAAAATAGTTCCATTGGATATTGCTGGTTTGTTATGGACCGACTTATTAGGATATTACCCAATGAATTCTATAGTAGCTGGGTATTTAAATGACAGCTCTAGTTATTCTAAAAACGGACGCATTAGAAACATTCTATCTAATGAGCCTCAAACAGCACCATTACCATATACCACAAAGGCTAATGGGGCATGGACCGATAATACAGCTTCAACACCTTGGACAAACGGAAACTCAGTATGGGATGTACCAAACAGTATAGGTATTGATGGAACAACCCCTGTTGATTGGAATATTGTAAGAACATCTCACAATATTACATCTGGCGACAAAAACATAACAGTATTAGGTTTAATTACAAATACACCTTCTACAAAACTTTCAATTGCAGATCCCGCAGATTCTCAAGATGAAACAAATTCCGGTCAAAGCCTTCGTGTAACCAGTTATTTAAAACTTATTGGAGATATTGACTTAGTTGGTGAATCGCAATTATTACAGGACCAAGGCAGTGTTTTGGATGTAACAAGCTCAGGTAGATTGGAAAGAGACCAACAAGGTAATAAAGATTTATACACCTATAATTACTGGTGTTCTCCAGTTGGCGCAAGCAATACCACAAGCAACAATAATAGTTATAAAATGACCAATAACGTGTTGAGAAACGGTAGCATATCTTCCACACCAAACAATATTACCTTTTTAACTTCTGGCTATAACGGAAGCGCTTCTGGTACGAATATTAGCATAGCAGATTACTGGATTTGGAAATATGCTAACAATTTAAGTAACAATTATTCTGTATGGCAACACGTTAGAAGAACTGGTACCATTCTAGCAGGTGAAGGATTTACAATGAAAGGAGTTGAAAGTTCTGGAACCTCATTCACATCAACCCAGAATTATAATTTTTACGGAAAACCCAATAATGGAGATATAACACTAACATTAAGTGCCGGTAATGATTATCTGGTTGGTAACCCATACCCTTCTGCTCTTGATGCTGATGAATTTATTTTAGATAATACCAGCAGTTCTGGAGGCAGAGCAGCTTCAGATATAATTAATGGTACATTATATTTCTGGGATCATTTTGCCAATAGTACGCATACATTAAAGGCATACGAAGGTGGCTATGCTACATATACAAGATTAGGAGCATTACCAGCAATATCAACAGACACTAGAATAAACAATAGCGGAGCTCCAGGTACCAAAGTACCAGAACGCTATATTCCCGTAAGTCAAGGATTTTTTGTTGTAGCAGGTACTGGCGGAACAATAACTTTTAAAAACAGTCAACGTGTTTTCAAAACAGAATCTTCAGATCCTTCAATGTTTTTTAAATCAACAAATCCAAAAGGGAAATTAATACAATCCAGTGCAGATATCAGACAAAAAATCAAGCTTCAATTTGATTCGCCAAGTGGTTACCATCGTTTAATATTAGCAGGCGTAGATAAAAATACCTCAAATGCCTTTGATGTTGGATACGACGCTCCATTAATAGAGAACAATGCCGAAGACATGTATTGGATTTCTGACACTAACGATAATTATATAATTCAAGCAGTAAACAATTTTAATGAGACACAAACACTTCCATTAGGAGTAAAAATCAATAAACAAGGTGTAGCTTCTATTAAAATTGATGCGTTAGCCAATATTGATAAAAACACAATTATATATTTACACGACAAACAACTAAATGTTTATCATAATTTAAAAGAAGGTAAGTATGATGTGTATTTAACTGTTGGAAAACACTTAAACCGATTTGAAGTTACATTTGCCAATGAGCAAGCCTTAAATACAAATAGTGTTGAAACGAATGCTTTTCAAGTTTATTTTTCAAATGAAGACAAAACTATTGTGATTCATAATCCGACTGGAAAAAACATAGAGTCTACAGAAATATTCAATGTGCTAGGTAAGTCCGTATATAAATTTGAAAGCCGTTCAACAGAAAATATTATAACGCACAAACCGAACCATTTAAGTACCGGAACATACATTATCAAACTAAAAACAGATACTAGAGTAGTTTCTAAAAAAGTATTAATAAATTAAAGCTTTGAGTTAGTTAGTCGTAGCCCCAAATCTACCATCAATTTAACAAGCTTTGAAACTGAGTCCTAATGTGATAATTAGGACTCTTTTATTTTATTTGGTTTACTAACTCTTTAAGTGATACTTTAAGCTGCTCACCAGAAACCATGTTTTTAAGGGTATACATATTTGAACCAACCTCCTCTTCACCTACTAAAACCACAAACGGGATGTTACGTTTATTGGCATGGTTCATTTGTTTTTTCATCTTATCGGTATCGGGATACAACTCTGTATTAATACCTACAGAACGTAATTCCTTAATCGCTTTTAAACAAAACAACGCTTCTTTATCACCAAAGTTGATGAACAAAACTTCTACGTTTTTAGTTACCGTTTCCGGGAATAAACCTAATTCTTCTAAAACCAAATAAATACGATCTAAACCGAAGCTAATTCCAACACCACTTACATTGTTCATGCCGAAAATACCAGTTAAATCGTCGTAACGACCACCACCTCCAATGGATCCCATTTGTACGGTTTTTGGTGCAGCGACTTCAAAAATAGCACCTGTATAATAGTTTAAGCCACGTGCTAAAGTAACGTCTAATTGTAAATTGGCTGTTTTTAAACCTAATTCTGAAATAGCTTCGTTTATAAAAGCCAATTCTTCAATACCTTTTTTGCCTTCTTCTGAAGAAGATAAAATACCTTTTAAACTTTCAATTTGAGATTCAAACGAACCTGACAAAGTAAATAACGGTTGTAATTTTGAAATTCCTTCTAAAGAAATCCCTTTTGAAAGCATTTCTTCTTTTACCTTCTCCTCTCCTATTTTGTCAAGCTTATCTAAAGCAACTGTAAAATCGATTAATTTATCGGAAGCACCAATAACTTCAGCAATGCCTGAAAGTATTTTTCGGTTATTGATTTTTATGGTAACACCTTCCAGTTTTAAAGTTGAAAAAACAGTGTCGTACAACTGTATAAACTCAACTTCTTGCCAAAGCGATTTACTACCAACCACATCGGCATCACATTGGTAAAACTCTCTAAAACGCCCTTTTTGTGGTCTGTCAGCACGCCAAACAGGTTGGATCTGGTAACGTTTAAAAGGAAACTCTATCTCGTTCTGGTGCTGCACTACGTAACGCGCAAAAGGCACGGTTAGGTCGTAGCGTAGAGCTTTTTCAGATATGTTCGAAGTAAGCTTCAAAGAATCTCTATTTGCATAAGCCTGCTCATCAATTTTCGCTAAATAATCCCCAGAATTCAAAATCTTAAAAATCAGTCTATCACCTTCATCACCATATTTTCCCATTAAGGTTTCAGAGTTTTCAAAACTTGGTGTCTCAATAGGTTGAAAACCAAAAGTTTCAAAAGCACCACGAATGGTATTAAAAATATAGTTGCGTTTTGCAACCTGTTCTGGATTAAAATCTCTAGTGCCTTTTGGGATGCTTGGTTTTTGAGCCATATTAATTACTGTCTTTTCAACTCTGCTCAAGATAAACTCAAGCAGGTAGCTATTATAAAAGTTATTAAATATTTTCTAAAAAAGTGGATTCCTAATTTTAAAGGAACGCGAACTAAGTATATTGTTTTAAATCGTCTGCAAAAATAGAAAATATAAAACGTTAGGTCTTTCTTTTTAAGAAAAAATACGCGGTCTGCTTTATTAATATAAAGGCTCCTTTTAGTCATTTAAGAATAAAAATGAGCTGTCATACTTCTAAAAAACGAATTCAACCTACCTATTAAACGAATTTGACTCCTTCCAAATAGTATGAGTTCCCCTTAATTTATAATACTAAATAAAACATTATAAAATATTTTACTTATGAAAAAAACAATACTTGTTTTCGTTACGTATTTATGCCTCACTGTGGCTTTAAGTGCCCAGTCCATAAATATCACTTCCATTGTCACCAACCCAACAACCGTAAGTCCTGTTTCAGGAGGGGCGATTACCGTTAATTATGAGTACACTTCAACAAATAATGATAACGATATTATTTATATAGCGTTAGAGTTACATGATGGCAGTATTTGGAATGCCACTATTGATGAAATTATTCTAAACCCCGTAGCCAAAGGCACTAACCTAACGGGGTCTGTGTCTTTAACAATCCCTAATACCGCAACCCCTACAGCAAATTTAACTGGTAATCTAAATTACAAAGTAAAATTAGAACTCAATGATAGTGGTTGGGGAGACATTGACACTAAATACTCATCCGAGGTTATCTTACTAGCTCCAAACGATTTACTATACATGACCTCCATAGACAAATCACCTACAAGTGTAAACGCCAACACCGGAGGAAATGTTACCGTTAATTATCAATACACATCCTCTAACAACAATGATATTATATATGTGGCGTTAGAGTTACGTGACACTAATAACAATTGGATATCTACAGTTGATGAAGTTATCTTAAATCCTGTAGCTATGGGTACTAATGTTTCCATGTCTACGGTATTAACAATACCAAATACAACGACGCTTACGGCCAATTTACCGGCCAATACCAGTTATAAAATAAAAATTTCTCTTAATAATAGCGGGTGGCAAGTTATTGAAGAGGAGTTTTCTTCTGAAATAGTTTTAATAAAAGCACTTAATCATGGTGTTTTTGCAAAAGGAGCAGATGTTAGTTGGATGACCGAAATGGAGGCCAGTGGGCGCAAATGGTATGATGACAATGGTGTTGAAAAACAACTTATGCCCATTCTACAGGAACACGGTATGAATTCTATACGATTACGTGTTTGGGTAGATCCCACAAGTGCTTCATCTGGAGAGGCTTTTGGTTGGTGCGATATCCCAGACATGGTAAATAAAGCCGTTTTAGCAAATAATTTAGGTATGGATGTTATGATAACCATTCATTATAGCGATTGGTGGGCAGATCCAGGAAAACAAAATAAGCCAACAGCTTGGGAAAATTTTTCTACCCCTCAATTAATACAGGCCGTTTACGATCATACTACTGATGTTTTAACCGCTTTAGGCAACGCAGGGGTAACGCCTAAATGGGTACAAATTGGCAACGAAACAGATTCTGGAATGCTTTGGGATACTGGTAAAACAACTACTACACAAGGAAAAATTAATTATGCTGATTTTGTAACATCTGGTAACAATGCCGTTAAAGACTTTAATGACGATATCATTACCGTTGTACACGTATCGAGAGGTAATGACACCAATAGGTTTCACAACAACATAGGTTCACTTATTAATAATGGTGCTCAGTTTGATATTATTGGAATGTCTTTATATCCTACTGAAACAAACTGGCAAACACTTGTAGACGGACTAACATATACCATAGGAGAAATGCAATCTACATATGGTAAAGAAGTTATTGTAGCTGAAGTTGGCATGCGTGACGATCAACCAACAGCTTGTAAACAATTTTTAGATTATATAATTGCTGAAACACGCAAAGTGAATGGTTTAGGTGTATTTTATTGGGAACCACAATCTTATTGGTGGAAAAGTTACGGAAAAAGTGCTTGGGAAAGTGACGGAAGTCCTTCTATAGCTATGGATGCCTTTTTAGAAGAAGTACTAGGCAATAAAAAAGGTAAAGGCAGAAATAATTTACATAAAAGCAATGCTTTTTCAGATATTAAAATATATCCTAATCCTGCTTCTAACAAACTATTTATCAATTCAAAATCAAACATACAATCTCTAAAAATTGTTGATCTTTTAGGTAAAGAAATTAAGGTAATTACTCACTCTACAAAAATAGAATCTGTAGATGTTTCTGATTTAGCTAATGGAGTTTACATTATAAAAATAAACAAATACACACAATTTAAATTTGTAAAAAAATAAGAATAAAATTCTAAACTTTATTACTTACTAAAAACTAAAAAGGGACTAACCTAATATAAGTCAGTCCCTTTTTGTACTTAAATGCACCCCTTTAATTTATCAAATCATAAAAATACCTAAACAAATCGCCCTTAGTAATTACAGCACCTTGCTCAATCATTTTAAATTTATCAAGGTTTTTATCGTCGGTATAATCTTTATCGGCTTGTAAAAATTCAACGCTATCATCCATTAAATTTTCACGCAGCCAATTATAACCTTCTTTGGTGGTAATATCTACATTCTTGTTCTTCACGTTAACAACAATGGCTTTCATTTTTTTCTTTCCCAAACGAAATAAATACATATGTTGTGCTGAAAAATGCTCTAAATATTCTGCTTTGTTTAAAACACCTTCCCAAATTAAATCGCTAAAAACATCCAATTCCATTTCTGCCAATTCTGGTTTATTGGCTTTTAAATTAGCCCATTCATCAGCGGTAATAGATTGTGTTGCTAAAAAATTTATAAACTCTTGGTGCAGTTCTTCAAACTGTTCTTTTGTAAGTCTTGAATATTTCATGTTTTCCCTTTTTAATCTCCCCAAAGGGAGAAATTACTTAAAGTTAAATCTTGTGATTTAAAGACCTCACAGGTTTATAAACCTGTGAGGTCTAAAAAACAACAAAAAAGCCCCAACTAAGTTGAGGCTTTCATATGAATTTATTTGAAATTACTCAGCAGCTTGTGCTATAACTTCAAATTCTAAATCTACTGTTACTTCTCTGTGTAAACGTACTACAGCAGTATATTTACCTGTACGTTTTACCGTAGTGACTGTAATGAATTTTTTATCAATAGACTGACCTTCTTTTTCTAAAGCGGCAGCAACATCAATATTATTTACAGAACCAAATAATTTATCTCCAGTTCCTACTTTTGCAGCTATTTTAATTTCCAAAGCTTTTAACGCTTCAGCAATTTTGTTAGCTTCATCAACTATTTTCTTTTCTTTATAAGCTCTTTGCTTTAAGTTTTCCGCTAATACTTTTTTAGCTGAAAGCGTAGCCATAATAGCTTGTCCTTGAGGGATTAAAAAATTTCTACCATAACCGTTCTTAACTGTTACAACATCGTCTTTAAATCCTAAATTTTCAACGTCTTGTTTTAATATAAGTTCCATTGTTATCGGTATTTTATTTTAATAAATCGGCTACGTAAGGCATTAAAGCTAAATGACGTGCTCTTTTTACAGCAACAGCCACTTTTCTTTGATACTTTAATGAAGTCCCTGTTAAACGTCTTGGTAAAATTTTACCTTGTTCGTTTATAAACCTTAATAAAAAATCTGGATCTTTGTAATCAACATATTTGATTCCAGATTTTTGAAACATACAATACTTCTTCTTCTTGTTTGTGTCAATATTAAGAGGAGTTAAATATCTAATTTCTCCGTCTTTTTTTCCTTTAGATTGTTGTTCTATAGATGACATAATTAAGCTTTTTGTTTAAGTTTAACTCTTCTTCTCTCTGCCCATGAAATAGCGTGCTTATCTAACGCTACTGTTAAATAACGCATAAAACGCTCATCACGTCTAAACTCTACTTCTAAAGTGTTAATAACTTCACCAGCAACAGTGTACTCGAATAAGTGATAAAATCCACTTTTTTTGTTTTGAATAGGGTAAGCTAATTTTTTAAGCCCCCAATCTTCTTTTGATACCATCTTAGCGCCGTTAGAAACAAGAAAATCTTCGTATTTCTTTACTGTTTCCTTTATCTGATCTTCAGATAAAACGGGATTTAAGATGAAAACAGTTTCATAATGATTCATAAAAATCGTGTTTATTGTTAAAAATTGGGTGCAAAAATAGTTAATAAATACATATTACACAACTATATTCATAGTATATTTTAGGCTATATTTGCATAAAGGAATAAATGTTAAAATTATGTTAAATTCAACAGTTTAACGATGTTTTTTGGTTTTTAGCCGAATTTTTTGTACTATTGTCGATATCTTAACCGAAATAATATAAATGTTATGACTTTAAACTGTGTAGTAGTAGACGATTCAGCAATACAGCGTCTCTCTATTGTTAAGTTAGTAGAGAACCACCCCGCTCTAAACTTAATTGCAGAGTACAGTAGTGCCTTAGAAACCAAAAATGGTTTAAACACACACCAAGTAGACTTAATCTTTTTAGACATTGAAATGCCAGTGTTAAATGGATTTGAACTTTTAGATGTATTAAACAACAAGCCTCAAATTATTTTTGTAACCGGTAAAACCGAATATGCTTTTAAAGCATTCAATTACGATGCTACCGATTATTTACATAAACCAATTACGAGAGAACGTTTTAATGTAGCTGTAGAGAAAGCTCTAGAGCAACACAAATTAACTCAAGATTTTAACGAAGAAGAGGGTGAACATATCTTTGTTAAAAGCAATTTGAAAAAACGTAAAGTTTACATCAAAGACATCAAGTGGATTGAAGCCCTTGGTGATTATGTAAAACTTGTTACGGAAGAAAACAGCTTAGTAGTACTTTCTACTATGAAATCTTTTGAAAAAGAACTTCCTGAAAATAAGTTTTTACGAATTCACAAATCATATATTGTGAATTTAGATAAAATTGACAGGTTTAACAGTAAAAATGTTGAAGTTGGTGCTTACGAAATTCCATTAAGCAGAAACAAGAAGACCCAACTGGTTGATGCTTTAAATAATATTTAAGTTTAACCAACTAAATTTAAAAGTTATCGACATTTAAAATTACTTTAACCGACCGAAAATCTTTTACATTCAAGAAGCTATTATTTATTTTAATGATAGCTTCTTTTGTTTTTGATAGCGACTGCTTTTTAGGAATCTTAACCAAAATGTTTTTATGGAACTGATTTCTAATTCTGGCTATTGGTGGCGATTCGGGTCCTAAAATATTATCTCCAAACACATTCCGTAAAGATTTGGCATACCAAATAGAAGCTGTATCTACCCTACTAAAATCTTTATGCTTTAAAGTGATTTTTATTTGTTTATAAACAGGCGGATATTTATAATTATAACGATCGTTCATTTGTTCGTTATACATTTCTATATAATTATTAGTAGAAACCTGTTGTAGAATATTATGCTGCGGATTATAGGTTTGAATTAACACTTTCCCGCGTTCTTCAGTACGTCCTGCCCTACCCGACACCTGCAACATGAGTTGAAAACTGCGTTCGTGCGCTCTAAAATCGGGGAAGTTTAGCATGTTATCCGCATTCATAATACCAACCAACTTTACGTTTCTAAAATCCAAACCTTTAGTTAGCATTTGGGTTCCTACCAAAATATCAATTTCCTGCTGTTCTAAAGCGGTAATTATTTTTTCGTAGCCATATTTACCACGTGTGGTATCTAAATCCATTCTAGCTACCTTGTAATCTGGAAACAAGAGTTTTACTTCTTCTTCTATTTGTTCGGTTCCAAAACCTTTGTTATCCAATTCCGGACTTCCGCAAGCGGAACAAGTTTTTGGCATAATTTCGGCAAACCCACAATAATGGCAACGCAATTGATCACGATATTGATGATACGTTAAACTCACATCGCAATTTGGGCACTGTGGGGAATGTCCACAAGTATTACATTCCACAATAGGAGAAAACCCGCGTCTATTTTGAAATAAAATTATTTGATGGCCTTCATGCAAAGTTTCGGTCATTTCCTCGATAAGTCTATCGCTAAAATGTCCTTTCATAAGCTTCTTTTTTAGTTTCTCTTTGATATCGACCAACTCAATATCGGGCATTAAAACATCGTTAAAACGTTTGGTTATTTCAACAAAACCGTATTTATTTTGTTTCGCGTTAAAAAAACTTTCTAAACTGGGCGTTGCAGAACCTAATAAGGTTTTCGCTTCGTGAATATGTGCCAAAACAACAGCCGTATCGCGTGCATGGTAACGTGGTGCCGGGTCGAATTGCTTAAAAGACTGCTCATGTTCTTCATCAACAATAATTAATCCCAAGCTTTCAAATGGTAAAAATATAGAGGAACGCGCACCTAAAACGATTTGCGCTTTCGCGGAATTGTTCAGCACATTGTTCCAAACCTCAACGCGTTCGTGGGATGAGTATTTAGAATGAAATACCGCTACTTGTTCGCCAAAATAATTTTGCAACCGGGTGATTAATTGCGTGGTTAAAGCAATTTCTGGAAGTAAATACAACACTTGGCTTCCTTTACTTAAAACCTCTTCAATAAGTTTTACATATACTTCGGTTTTACCGGAAGATGTTACACCATGAAGCAATACAACAGATTGGTCTTTAAACCACTCTTTAATTTCTTTTAAAGCTGTGTTTTGATATTCATTTAAATCTTTTGAATCTTCATTTTCATCACCAGAATATTGAACTCTATCTGTTTGAATAAAATATTCTTCAAGAATACCTTTATCTATTAATGATTTTATAATGGCAGGAGACGCATCGCTTTCCTTTGATAAATCGGCTACCTTTACGGGCTTTTTGGTCGTGGCTGAAATAGAAAACAAAGTTAAAATAACTTGATGCTGTTTTGGTGCGCGACTTAAATCTTCTAATAATTTTTGAAGAGATGATTCCGATGTAAAATTTGAATTAAGCTTTACATACCTAACTAATTTTGGCTTGTACTTTTCATACACTTCCTCTTCAACAGCAATAGCTTCTTTTTCTATCAATCGTTTGATAACGGGAAGCACATTTTTTTTATCGAGAATATTAGAAATATCATGGATTTTTAATGACGACTGGTGTTGCAAGGCTTCATAAACCAGAAATTCATCATCTAACAAAATAGATTCATCAATCAATTTATTGTGCTTTGTGATAATGGTTTCGCTTTCCAACACAAAAGCACTAGGTAAAGCGGCTCGCATCACATCGCCTACTGTACATAAGTAATAATTCGCCATCCACTGCCACAAGCGAAGTTGTTTTTCGTTTACAATAGGACCTTCGTCTAGTATTTGATGAATCTCTTTTGCCTCGTAAACTGTTGGAGCTTCGTTATGGATTTTGGCAACAATACCCGTGTAAATTTTAGATTTTCCGAAAGGTACTGCGACACGCATTCCTATTTTTAAAAAATTAGATTCTGAAGCTGTTATGCTATATGTAAATAACTTTTGAAGTGGAATGGGTATGATAACGTCTATGAAATACTGCATAAACTAAAACCTTTTACGCAATTTATTTAAAGATGCATTTAGCTCATAACCAAGCAATAAAATATTTGCATTTAACCACAAATAAAACATAAGAATTAAAAGTGCTCCAATAGAGCCGTATAATTTATTATACTGACCAAAATTTTCAATATAAATTCCAAATAAAAAAGACAATATTATAATTAAAGAAGTAGTAAATGTAGCTCCTACTGAAAAGAAATTAGAATGTTTTCCTTCTTTAGTGCCAAAATAATACATGGTAGCTGTAGCCATATATACCATAATCACAAAAAACACATACTTAACCATATTAAACCAAAATACACTTTGCTCTGCAACATTGTACCCTTTATTATGCAAGGTATCTAATACCTTTTGCACCACATAAATTTGAAAATAACCTAATACAGCAATGGTAAATATCAATAAAAAAGCCAAAATTAGAGCTACTCCTAATGCGTATAGATATTGCTTAAATGCATTTCTAGATAATTGCTCATGGTATGAGTTTTCAAAACCTGAAAACAGGGCGTTTACTCCATTGGCCATAAGTGCAATGGATAAAACGAATACCGATGATAATAACCCACCACGTTGCGATTGGTCAATCCCCTCAAAGATGCTTTCAAAGAAAAAATCGGAAGTACTTGGTGGTAAAAATGATTCTAAAAAGCGTAAAAACTCAATTTTAAAATCATCAATAGGCACATAAGGTATAACGATTAATACAAACAGCAAAAAAGGAAATAATGCCATAAAAAAACTAAAGGCAATGGCACTTGCTCTAGTAGTTAAAGCACCTTTAACAATGCCTGTAATATATAGTTCTAATAAATCGTAAAACGATAATCCTTCAAGCCCAGGTAGTTTAACGCGTTTAAAAAAACGTACCAAAACATTTACAATTGGAATTTCATCGAGTTTTTCGTCAAGGGGCTTTGTCATTAATTATTTACGTTAAAATTCATAACAAAGTTATTAAAATTAAAAATGTCAGTATAATAAAAGCTCATTATACTGACATTAAAAATATAGTAAGTAAAACTACTTGATGGCTTTTAAACTTAAATCCATATTATGAACTGAATGTGTTAAAGCTCCTGATGAAATATAATTTACACCACATTCAGCATAATGTCTTATGGTTGCCTCATTAATATTTCCAGAAGACTCTGTTAAACATTTATCACCTATCATTTTTACCGCTTTTTTAGTATCTTCATAATCGAAGTTATCAAGTAAAATTCTATAAACACCATCGTTTTGTAGAATTTCTTCAACTTCGGTTAAATTTCTGGCTTCAACCATTATTTTTAAATCTTTACCTGTATCTTTTAAATATTGTTTGCTCATTTCAACTGCTTTGGTAATACCTCCTGCAAAATCGATATGATTGTCTTTCAGCATAATCATATCGTACAATGCAAACCTGTGGTTTTCACCACCACCAATTTTAACAGCCCACTTTTCTAACACACGAATACCTGGAGTTGTTTTTCTTGTATCTAATATTTTAGTTTTAGTACCTTCTAATAAATCTACAAACATTTTGGTTTTTGTTGCAATGGCACTCATACGTTGCATAGCATTTAATACGGTACGCTCAGCTTTTAATATAGATTGTGATGAGCCTTCTACATACATAACCACATCGCCATAAGTTACTTCTGTACCGTCTTCAATAAGTACTTCTAGCTTTAAGTTTTTATCAACATATGCGAAAACCTTTTTAGCAAAATTAACACCACCAATGATGCCTTTATCTTTCACTAAAAGTTTTGCTTTCCCTCTGGCGTTATCTGGAATACATGCTAATGAACTATGATCGCCGTCTCCAACATCTTCTCTTATGGCGTTAGAAATTATTGACTTGACTTCGTGATCAAATTGCTCTTGTGTTATCATAATTAAGGCTTGATTTGCCACAAAAATAAGAAATAGATTTACTTTTTTAAATTTTACATTTATGAATTTTATAAAATTTTCATATTTAAATTCATTATTCATAAATACTATGTGTTAATTTTGCCATTATGACCATCAAATTAATTGCCATAGGAAAAACCGATCATAAAGATTTACAATCGTTAATAGACGACTATATCAAACGATTAGGCTTTTATATTAAGTTTTCAATTGAGATTATTCCCGATGTAAAAAATGTTAAAAATTTAAGTGAAGAACAGCAAAAACAGAAAGAAGGCGAACTTATTTTAAACAAATTAAGTGCTACTGATGTTTTGATTCTGTTAGATGAAAATGGCAAACAACAAGATTCTGTCGCTTTTTCGGAATATTTACAAAAACACATGAATTCTGGTATCAAACAATTGGTTTTTGTAATCGGTGGTCCATACGGGTTTTCTCAAGATATTTATAACAAAGCAAATGGGAAACTATCACTTTCAAAAATGACATTTTCCCATCAAATGATTCGCTTATTTTTTATCGAGCAACTTTATAGAGGCTTCACTATTTTAAAAAACGAACCCTATCACCATAGATAATGAATAATGAATAATGAATAGTTTAAAAATATTCATTAGAGATTTCCCATTGTTGATTTTTCATTATTAATTGTTTAATTGACTAATGTGTTTTAAAAGTTTCTTTTCGCTTTTCTAATTGGCGCTCCAAGTCGCTTATAGTTTCCCTAACCGATACTTCAAAGTTTCGTTCGGTTGATGTTGCAAAAATTCGGGGTCCAGGTAAACTTAATTCTATATTGCATATTTTGCCTGTGTCGTGTTTGTTTTCATCTTGCTTAAAATAAACGGTGGCGCCTATTAAAAATTCATATTTATTAAATATTTTTTTTAGTTTTTCTTCTGTAAACACTGAAAGGGTTTCACTTACATCTACACCTACGTACTGAAAATTTACTGTCATATTTATTTGTTTTGGTTATTTTATAAATTTACAATAGCCACCTTCATTATTAGATGATTATTATCATGTAAAATACAAATTTTTAAAATGATTCCTATTAATTTTGCCGTTAAACTCAAAAAAAATGCAAATCGTTTTCGCAACCAATAATTTAAACAAGTTAAAAGAAGTTCAGGCTTTAATCCCTAACCACATTAAACTACTTAGTCTTAAAGACATTGAATGTTTTGAAGATATTCCCGAAACAGAAAACACCATTGAAGGCAATGCCATTCAAAAAGCAACATATATTAAAGAAAAATATGGTTACGATTGTTTTGCAGATGACACTGGTTTAGAAGTTGAGGCTTTAAACGGCGACCCAGGTGTATTTTCGGCACGTTATGCAGGTGAACAACGCAATGCCAACGACAATATGGATAAATTGCTAAAAGCATTGAAAAACACCCCAACTAGAAATGCCCAATTTAAAACCGTTGTAGCGCTACAACTTAACAACCAACAACACACCTTTACTGGCATATGTAAAGGAGAAATTACTAAAACGAAACAAGGTGAACAAGGTTTTGGTTATGACCCCATTTTTAAACCTACAGGTTATGAAAAAACGTTTGCAGAAATGGATTTAAGCTTAAAAAACAGTATTGGGCACAGAGGAAAAGCCGTATCTCAACTGGTTTCATTTTTAAATTTATAACCTATAAAAATCATTATAAAATTTAACAATACTATTGGTTGTTAATATTCTTTATGTTACTTTTAATTTATGACAGAGGAAGAAATCGAAAAAGAAAACGCAACCATAACCAAAGCCTACAAAGAGTTATTAAAAGTTAGTTACACAACCCTTACTGACGATGATAAAAAACTAATTCGAAAAGCTTTTGAAGTTGCCGTAGATGGACATAAAGACCAGCGCAGAAAATCGGGTGAAGCCTATATTTTCCATCCCATTGCTGTTGCTAAAATTGTGGCGCAAGAAATAGGATTAGATGCCACTTCCATTGCTGCTGCATTATTGCATGATGTGGTTGAGGACAGTCCAGATTATAAAATTAAAGACATTGAAGACCTTTTTGGAAAAACCGTTGCAACCATTGTAGATGGGCTCACAAAAATTTCTTCATTAAGTAAAGAAAAAGACATGAACGTGTCTTTACAAGCAGAAAACATTCGAAAAATGCTGCTTACACTTAATGATGATGTACGGGTTATTATTATAAAAATAGCAGACCGTTTGCACAATATGCAAACCATGGACTCGATGCAACTTGATAAACAAGAAAAAATAGCCTCGGAAACCTTATATATCTATGCGCCTTTAGCACATCGTATTGGACTTTATAATATTAAAACCAAGCTTGAGGATTTATCTTTAAAATATACAGAACCACATGTTTACAACGATATTTTCAACAAAATAAAGGAAAGTAAAGAAGAGCAAGACCTATACATAGCACAATTTAGCGAAGTAATAAAAAACTCCTTAGATAAAGAAAACCTAAACTATACCATCAAAGGACGTCCTAAATCTATTTTTTCCATCAGAAGAAAAATGCTCAAACAAGGTGTATCGTTTGATGAGGTTTACGATAAGTTTGCTATCAGAATTATCTATGAAAGCGCGCCTTCTAGCGAAAAGTTTTTAGCTTGGAAAATTTACTCTATAGTAACCGATCATTTTAGACCTAACCCAATTCGACTTCGCGATTGGATTTCTTCACCAAAATCTACAGGGTATGAAGCATTACATATTACCGTAATGGGCCCAAAAGGTCGTTGGGTTGAAGTACAGATACGTAGTGAACGCATGAACGAAATTGCCGAAAAAGGTTATGCAGCCCACTATAAATATAAACAAGAAAGCGAAAAAGAAGATAATTTAGAAGATTGGATAAACAGACTGCAAGAAGCACTGGAAAACCCCGAAAGCAATGCGGTAGATTTTGTAGAACAGTTCAAACTCAATTTATATTCAAAAGAAATATTTGTATTTACCCCAGCCGGCGAATTAAAATCGCTTCCTAAAGGTGCTACACCTCTAGATTTTGCATTTCATATTCATACCGAAGTTGGTATGAAAACACGCGGAGCCAAAGTAAATGGAAAACTGGTTACTTTAAACCACATTCTACAAAGTGGTGATCAAGTTGATATATTAACATCTGATGCCGTAAAACCAAATCCTAACTGGCTAGACTATGCAACCACTGCTAGAGCAAGAAGCAAAATAAAATCAGCTTTAAAAGAAGACAAAAAAAACTTAGCCGAAGAAGGCAAGGAAATACTCAGACGAAAATTAAAGCAGTTAAAAATAACTCTTAATGAAGCTTCCGTAAACGAATTGGTAAGCTTTTTCAAACTTAAAACAAGTTTAGATCTTTTTTACAGAGTAGGCATTGGCACCATAGACAACAATATGCTTAAAGACTATGCATCTTCTAGAAGTAATGCTTTAATAAGTTTTATTAAAAGTAAAATATCTAGGAAAACAAGCGTTAAAAAAGAGGAGATTGAAAGGGAAGAAATCACTACTAATTACGATTCGTTAGTTTTTGGAAAAGAAGAAGAAAAATTAGACTATAAACTATCAAGTTGTTGCAACCCAATTCCTGGTGACGATGTTTTTGGGTTTTTAACAGTTTCTGAAGGTATTAAAGTTCACAAAAAAAACTGCCCTAATGCATTAAGTTTGCAATCAAATTATGCCTATAGAATCATGGTTGCAAAATGGGCAGATTCCTCACAACAAGAATTTTCTGCTCAAATTGTAATTACAGGCATAGACCACATAGGGTTAGTAAACGACATTACGAAAATAATTTCCGAGAACATGCATGTAAACATGAAAAGCATTAGTTTTGAAAGTGAAGGTGGCTTATTTTCTGGAAAAATTAACGTGGTCGTAAAAAATAACACCCTCTTAAAAAAGCTATTAGATAAACTTAAAAAAATTAATGGTATAGATAAGGTTACTAGACTGTAAAAAAAGTGTAAATTTGCGACGAAATTATGGATGAAAACGCAGAAACAAAAAATCAGGAGATAGTAAAGAGTGTTTTTACTAACTTTTTGGAAAATAACGGGCATCGTAAAACACCCGAAAGATACGCTATACTGCAAGAAGTTTATGATAACAAAGAACACTTTGATATAGAATCACTATATCTTAACATGAAAAACAAAAAGTATCGCGTATCGCGCGCTACACTTTACAATACCATAGAATTACTTCTTGAATGTAAATTGGTTAGAAAACACCAATTTGGTCAAAACCAAGCACATTACGAAAAATCTTATTTTGATAGACAGCACGACCACGTAATACTAACAGATACTGGTGAAGTTATCGAGTTTTGCGACCCAAGAATTCAATCTATAAAAAAAACCATCGAAGAAGTTTTCGATATTGAAATTAATAATCATTCACTTTATTTCTACGGAAATAGAAAATCAACTAAATAACTATTTTTTACAATGGCAGTAGATTTACTACTAGGACTACAATGGGGAGACGAAGGCAAAGGAAAAATTGTTGACGTACTTACTTCCAACTACAACATTATTGCACGTTTTCAAGGAGGTCCAAACGCAGGGCATACACTGGTTTTTAATGGACAAAAGCACGTTTTACACACCATTCCATCTGGAATTTTTCACGATGACACCACTAACTTAGTGGGTAACGGTGTAGTAATAGACCCTGTGATTTTTAAAGGGGAGTTAGACAAACTTGAAGCCCAAAATGTAGATTACAGAAAGTCTTTAGTTATTTCTCGTAAAGCGCACATTATTTTACCAACGCATCGCTTATTAGATGCTGCAAGTGAAGCCTCAAAAGGAAAAGCTAAAATTGGTTCTACCCTAAAAGGAATTGGACCAACTTACATGGATAAAACTGGCCGAAACGGCATCCGTGTGGGCGATTTAGAACTAAGCGATTGGAAAGAACGTTATAGAACATTGGCAGATAAGCACGAGTCGATGATTGCTTTTTACAACGTAGATATTGAATATAATTTAGCCGAACTTGAAACAGAATTCTTTAAAGCTGTTGAAGTTTTAAAATCATTAAAATTTATAGATTCAGAAGAATATCTATACCAAGCACAAAAATCAGGTAAAACTATTTTAGCAGAAGGTGCACAGGGCTCATTGTTAGATATCGATTTTGGAACCTATCCATTTGTAACATCTAGTAACACAACTGCTGCAGGTGCTTGTACTGGTTTAGGTGTAGCGCCAAACCAAATTGGTGAAGTTTTTGGTATTTTTAAAGCATACACTACACGTGTAGGTTCTGGACCATTTCCAACCGAATTATTTGATGAAGATGGAGCAACCATGAGCCGTGTTGGTAATGAATTTGGAGCTACAACTGGTCGTCCAAGACGTTGTGGCTGGTTAGATTTAGTGGCATTAAAATACGCATGTCGAGTTAACGGTGTTACTCAATTAATGATGATGAAAGGTGATGTGCTTTCTGGTTTCAAAACCCTGAAAGTATGTACTGCTTACAAATATAAAGGTGATATTATTTCTCATTTTCCTTATAACATTGAACCAGAAAATGTAGAACCTATTTATACCGAAGTTAGTGGTTGGCAAGAAGATTTAACAGGTATGTCTGAAACGTCTCAACTTCCAAAATCATTAAACGAGTATATTGAGTTTTTAGAAAAAGAACTGGAAATTCCTATTACCATCGTTTCTGTTGGACCTGATAGAAAACAAACTATTTTTAGAAAGTAATTTAATTAACGTACTTAAAAACGCTCCAAAAATATTTTTGGAGCGTTTTTTGTTTTAGAACAATTATACAATATAATTATCGTTATTTTTGCGGCAAACTTTTAGAACTTGAACAAACAAACTTTATATATCATACTGCTTCTTTGCTTATTTTCACCAGAAATCATCCATTCTCAAGAAAAAAAGAAAATTGAAATTGAATATGCTGGTAGGTTAACTATTGATGAAGAAAATTACCCTGGGGCAAAAGTTTTAACCCGAGATGAGATGCAACAAGTACATATTATGCAAGGTAGCATTAATATGTGGAGCGATAAAGCCATTTATTACAGTGGTGAAAATTTTATTGAAGCCTACGGAAATGTAAAATTGATTCAAGGCGATACGATTCACATGACCTCAAAATATATTGAATACAGTGGTATAACCCAATTAGCTTTCGCCAGTGGCGATGTGGTTTTAAAAGACCCAAATTCAACCATTTCATCAGACACATTGTATTATGACCGTGTAAAACAACAAGCCTTTTATAAAAACAGAGGCACCGTTGTTAAAGATACTTCGGGCACTATCACTAGCAAGGTTGGAAGGTATTACATGGAACAAAAAAAATACCAATTTGTAGATGAGGTTGTACTGGTTAATAACGACGCCAACATCAACTCTAATTATTTCGATTTTTATTCTGATACGGGTTATGCCTATTTATATGGGCCTTCAACCATAACAACTACCGAAAGTAAAACTTACACCGAAAAGGGGTTTTACGATACCAAAAACAAAAACGGATATGCCGTTAAAAATTCTAAAATACATTATAACAATAGGATTATAGAAGGAGATAGTTTGTATTTTGATGATACCAAAAAATTTGCATCGGCAACCAATAATATTAAAGTAACCGATACTATAAATCACAGTATAGCTAAAGGCCATTATGCCGAAGTTTTCAAAGCTCAAGATTCTTTGTTTATTACTAAACGTGCTTTAGTTGTTACAAAGCAAGAAAACGACTCCATCTATATGCATGCCGACAAAATAATGATGACCGGCAAACCAGAAAACCGCATAGTTAGAGCTTATTACAATGCCAAAATATATAAATCTGATTTAAGCGGAAAAGCTGATTCTATACATTCAAACCAAAAAACAGGCATTACACAGCTTATAAATTTAGCACGTTTATCATCAACAGATGTGTTTTCAACCAAACGACGGCCTATCCTTTGGAATGTTGAAAACCAAATGACAGGAGATACCATTCACTTAATTTCAAACCCAAAAACCGAAAAACTAGATTCCCTACTCGTATTCAACAATGCATTTATAATAAGTAAGGATACCATTAGCAAAACGGGTTTCAACCAAATTTTCGGCATAAGATTGACCGGTTTATTTAATGACGAAAACAAACTGCGAAAAGTAGATATTGTTAAAAATGCAGAGTCTATTTTTTATGCCAGAAACGATAAGCAAGAGCTTATAGGTATTGATAAGGCGAAATCTGGAAGTATATCCATTCTTTTTGCCGATGGAGATATAGAGGAATACACACGCTACAACCAAGTTGATGGTAATTTGTACCCAGAATCCAAATACCCTGAAAAAGAAAAACTCCTTAAAGGTTTTGACTGGCGAGAAGACGAACGCCCTCTTAGTATTGACGATTTGTTTAAAGAAGATGAACCTGTAGTTTTACCTGTTATAAAAGGTTTAGATGACTATATTCCGCAAGATGCTTTCTTTGATGAAGAATTACTGGAACGCATCAAATTAGCTGGTCAAAATTTTATAATAAACAAAGCTGCAAGAAATATTCCTGATGAAGAAAGTTCTTCTAAAAAAACATTGCTGTTTAATAATGATATAAACTCCCTGGAATGGCAAAAAGTTGATATACTAATTAGACCGACTAATGATACTGACCCAAATGGTGGGAAAATCACAAAAATAATTACTGGTAAAACATTAGGTGAAGGATATCTTAATCACGTGATAAATAAAAATGTAGAAAACTTAATGTGGACTTTATGGTTAAAAGGTACTGGAATCATTAAAATAGCAATACAAGAAAACGGAAATGACTACACTCACTACAACAGTAAAGAAATAAACTTAACAAACGAATGGAAAAAATATACCATTGTTTCTAAAAATGAAAATGATGGTAATTTTCCTCGATGTTTAATTTATGATATACAATCTACAGACAGCTTCAATATTTGGGGAGCACAATTAATAGAACTATCAAAAAAATAACCAGTGAGGTCCGATTTCTATAAATACCAAACACAAACAACCCCGCATCCATTAGCCATGGAAGTTTCACATGCTAAAGGAAGCTATATATTTGACACAAATAATAAAGCATATTTAGATTTTGTTGCTGGTGTTTCGGCAACACCTTTAGGACATAATCATCCTAAGATTATAAATGCAATTAAAGCCCAATTAGACAAGTATCTTCATGTGATGGTTTATGGTGAATACATCCAAAAACCTGCTGTAGAACTTGCTAAATTATTGGCTAAAAACCTACCCCATCCTTTAGAAAGCACCTATTTAGTCAATTCCGGTACAGAAGCTATAGAAGGAGCCTTAAAATTAGTGAAGCGCGCCACGGGTAGAAGTGAAATCATCTCAGCAAAAGATGCTTACCATGGTAATACCATGGGTTCTATGAGTGTTATGGGATATGAAGAACGTAAACAAGCTTTTAGACCTTTATTACCAGATATTCGGTTTATTAATTTTAATAATGAAGAAGATTTAACTAAAATCACATCAAAAACAGCTGGGGTTATTTTAGAAACTATACAAGGGGGTGCAGGCTTTATTGAACCCAAAAATGGCTATTTAGAAAAAGTTAGAAAACGTTGCAACGAGGTTGGGGCTCTATTGATTTTAGATGAAATTCAACCAGGTATTGGCAGAACAGGAAAACTTTTTGGTTTTGAAAACTATAACTGTATTCCAGATATTTTAGTTATGGGTAAGGGCTTAGGCGGCGGCATGCCTATTGGTGCTTTTACAGCATCAAGCAAATTAATGAATTTGTTGCAAGACAACCCCAAACTTGGTCACATAACCACCTTTGGTGGGCATCCTGTAATAGCAGCATCGGCACTTGCTACTTTAAGAGAAATAACTGAAAGCGATTTAATGGCTCAAACTTTAGAAAAAGAACAGTTATTCCGTAAACTTCTGGTGCATCCTCTCATTGAAGATGTTCGAGGAAAAGGACTCATGCTTGCCATCATTACCCCTTCAGCCCACATAACAAACTCCGTAATTTTGCAGTGTCAAGACGAAGGTTTAATACTATTTTGGTTGCTTTTTGAGCCTAGAGCCATTCGAATTACACCGCCTTTAACCATCTCAAATGATGAAATAACCAAAGGCTGTTCGATTATTATCGATATATTAAATAAAATTCAATAACAAACAACCAAATACAACTTACTGATAACCAGTAAACAATATTGTTTTATTAGCACAAAAACTATAAGTGTTCATTACTTTGTTAAAAACATTTGATTATTACGACTAATAAAAAGGAATAGAAGCTTAAATTTATTCAAGTAGAACTTTACAAATGTGCTTATGGAGTTTAGTCATGATGACAATAACGATTTACCATTAACCAAGTTTGAATCGATGCTAAAAACAAATCATGTTTTATTCTTCGATTCCGAAGAATTTGAAAACATCATTCACCACTATCTTAATCAGGGTAAAATAGCTTTAGCTAAAAAGGCTATAAAATTGGGCTTGGACCAACATCCTACCTCAATCAATTTAAGACTTTTCAAAGTTGAAATTTATGTCTTTGAAGATAAACTAATTGAAGCGGATACTTTACTGAACGAGCTTTATAATTTAGACCCAATGAATGAAGAAATTTATATTCAAAAGGCTAATATTTTCTCTAAAAAAGATGATCATGAGCAAGCTATTCAAGTATTGAAAAAAGCTTTGGAGCTAACTGATGATGTGGTTGATTTGTATTCACTCATTGGAATGGAATACTTATTTCTAGACCAATTTGAAGAAGCCAAACAATTCTTCATGAAATGTTTAGAAGAAGATATTGAAGATTATTCGGCACTTTACAACATTATTTATTGCTTTGAATATTTAAATCAAACAGAAGAAGCTATAGACTACTTGAACGTATTTTTAGACAAAAATCCGTATTGCGAAGTAGCATGGCATCAATTAGGAAAACAATATTACACACTTAAAAATTACAAAAAAGCATTAGCTGCATTCGATTTTGCAATTATTTCAGACGATACTTTTGTTGGCGCCTATATAGAACGTGGTAAAGTACTAGAAAAACTAAAACGTTTTGAAGAAGCTATAGAAAACTACACCATTACTTTAAAACTAGATGAACCAACATCATTTGCACTATTACGCATTGGTTTCTGCTACGAAAAATTAAAGAATGATGATTTAGCAGTTCAATATTATTATAAAACGGTACACGAAGACCCCTTATTAGACAAAGGTTGGATTGCCATAACACGTTATTACAACAGAAAACGCAATTACCAAAAAGCGTTATACTACATCAATAAAGCCATTAATATTGATACTGAAAATGTAACCTATTGGAAGTTATATTCTCAAATAAATCAACGTTTAAACCATTTTGAAGAAGCCGAACGTGGGTTTAAAAGAACATTAGAGCTAGGCAATTACGAACTAAGCACTTGGTTGTCTCGTGGCGATTTATTAATAAAGTTGGGAGAACCCGAAGCAGCTATTTTTAATTTTGAACAAGCTGTTGAGTTTTATCCGGAGAATGCCGAATTAGAATACCGTTTAGCTGGGTTATATTTTTCATTAAATGAAAACGATAAAGGCATATTTCATTTAAAAAATGGCTTATGCTATAATGAAGAGTATACATTTATAATAGACGAACTATTCCCTGAAGTGGCCAATAAGCTACTTGTTAAAAATTTGCTAAAAGAAAATCAATAGTCAAACGTCAAGCTAAAATACATACCTTTGGTTTTAGCCTAATAATCAAACTATGCAACGACGTTTTAAAGACTATTTAACCATTTCTTTTAAAGGATTAGCCATGGGTGCTGCCGATGCGGTTCCTGGAGTTTCTGGTGGTACCATTGCTTTTATTTCTGGAATTTACGAAGAATTGGTTTCTACCATTAGCAATATTAATGTTTCTCTTTTTAAAACATTATTCAACAAAGGCATCAAGTCTTTTTGGGAACAAGCCAATGGCAATTTTGTGTTGGCACTTTTAAGCGGTATTATTATCAGCTATGTTTCTTTTATGAAACTTGCAAAATTTCTTTTAGAAAACCATCCCGTATTAATTTGGTCGTTCTTTTTTGGGTTAATTATAGCCAGCATTTACTTTGTAGGCAAGCAAATAACTAAATGGAATTTAACCGTAATTATTGCTTTTTTAATTGGTACGGGTGTTGCTTTTTATATTACCATGCTTCCCGCACAAGCAAATAATGAAAGTAATTCATTTCTGTTTTTTGCAGGTGCCATAGCCATATGTGCTATGATTTTACCTGGTATTTCAGGCTCTTTCATTTTAATAATTCTTGGAGCTTACAAAACGCTAAGCGATGCCATTCATGATGTTAATATAAAAAAAATCACCATATTCGTTGCAGGAGCCATTATTGGCCTGCTTAGTTTTAGTCATGTTTTAAAATGGCTTTTTAAAAACTATCATAATATAACTTTGGCTTTACTTACAGGGTTTATTTTGGGATCGTTAAACAAAGTTTGGCCTTGGAAAGATACTTTGACATGGCACACCGATTCTAAAGGAATAAAAAGTCCGTTGTTACAAGAAAGTGTGTCCCCTTTTTCGTTTCAAGGTGATAATCAATTAGCATTTGCAATTATTTTAGTGGTTCTTGGATTTTTGACTATTTTTATTCTAGAAAAAGTAGGTTCAAAAAAGCAATAATGGAAAGCACCCGAACACTAAAAGACAAACTATTTCTAATTCTAAAAGGATTGGGCATGGGTGCTGCCAATAAAGTCCCCGGTATTTCTGGAGGTGTTGTTGCTTTTGTTGCTGGTTTTTACGAAGAATTTATTTATTCTCTTAGAAAAGTAAATAGAAAAGCTTTTAAATTGCTCATAAACGGACGCTTCAAAAGTTTTTATAATTATATAAATGGTCGTTTTTTAAGCTTGCTTTTCTTCGGAATGGTTGTAAGCTATTTTAGTGTTTCAAAAGTATTGGATTACTTTATTAAACACTATGAATTATATATTTGGAGTGTTTTTTTCGGCATGATTATCGGCTCTATTTATTATATCAACAAAGATTTTAGAGATTGGAATTATAAAACCTACACATCATTAGCTTTAGGTATTTTAATTGGTTTAAGTATTAGTTTTTTAAATCCTGCCAAAGAAAACGACAATCTGTGGTTCGTGTTTTTTTGTGGTATAATAAGCGTTTCTGGAATGACGCTTCCGGGGTTTTCTGGCTCGTTTATACTCATCCTTTTAGGAAATTATGTATTGCTTTTGGTGGATTCGGTGAATGCACTATTTGACACATTTTATGAGGTTTTTGGAGGTAACTTCACCTTTATTAATAATTCTGAACGCATTAGAATGTTAAAAGTATTAGCTGTTTTTACACTAGGTTCTGTAACAGGCTTGGTTACCTTTTCACACATGTTAAGCTATATTTTAAAGCATTATAAAAGCATTACACTTTCGGCTATTATAGGTTTTATAGTAGGCTCTCTAGGCGTTGTATGGCCTTGGAAGAACACCATTTACAAATTAAAAGAAGATGGTACACACATACTAGATTCTACAGGAACAAAAGTGGTCTTAAACTACGAACGTTACGTTCCTAAGCTAAATTCTGATACTTATTACGCCATCGCTTTTATTTTCCTTGGAATTGCCATAGTTTTGGCACTTGAATATTACGGACAAAAAACCAAAAAAATCAATGAATAAATTAGGGCTTTTAGGTAAAAATATATCTTACTCATTTTCAAGAGCATATTTTAAAGAAAAGTTTGAAAATGAGCAAATAACCGATACTATTTATGAGAATTTCGACATTGAAAGTATCGATTTATTTCCTTCAATAATAAAAAACACAAAAGGTTTAAAAGGATTAAATGTTACCATACCTTATAAACAAGAGGTGATGCCATTTCTTGACAAAATAAATAAAAAAGCCAAAGCCATTGGGGCGGTAAACACTATAAAAATTACAAAAAAAGGCAAACTAGTTGGTTATAACACAGATTGTTATGGTTTCAAAAAAACATTAAAACCTTTTTTAAAACCACATCATAAAAGTGCATTAATTTTAGGCACAGGTGGCGCCAGTAAAGCCATTGCCTATACTTTTAAAGAGTTAGGCATTTCTTACCACTATGTTTCCAGAAAACAATCAGAAAATATTAGTTTTACTTATGATTCGCTTACGGAAGCCGATATTAAAAACCATCAAATTATTATAAATAGCACGCCGTTAGGCACATTTCCTAATATAGAAAACTGCCCTAACATACCATACAATGCCATTAGCAGCAACCATATTTTGTTCGATTTAATTTATAATCCTGAAGAAACCAAATTTTTAAGATTGGGCAAAGCGCAACAAGCTATCACCATTAACGGTCTAAATATGCTAAAATTGCAGGCTGAAAAAGCTTGGTCTATCTGGAAATTATATTAAAACAACTTCCAAAGCGTTAAAACCCCTTATAGTACTTTGTAAATAATAGACTTGTTAGTATCTTTAAACTCAAAACAAATTTAAAGAACCCTAACATTTTTAAAATGTCTGATATAAACAACCTGCCAAAAGCAGAAGGAGAAGAAGAAGTTAACAAGAATGTACGCCATTCGGATAGCATCACAGAAGAAAACAAGCCTGTAGAAACGAATGCTCTTGAGACGGAAGATACAACGCCTGTTTCAGAAGAAAAAACTATTGACCAAAATGAAAATGCTAGCAACAAAACTAAAGACACAGACAACCAAAATGACGAAGTTTTAAATGAAATAGAAGATTCTAATGCTGAAGATGCCGAAGATGAAGGCAATAAAGACAGACATATTATTGAAGTAAAAGCCTATGATACCATGTCGTTAGAAGCACTTGCTATAGAATTGGAAAGGCTTATTAAAAACGAAAAGGTACAGGCCATAAAATCGCATGTTGAAAGCATTAACAGTGAGTTTAAAGACAAATTCCAAGCGTTATTAGACGAAAAGAAAGAGGAGTTTTTAAACGATGGTGGTAACGAAATAGATTTTTATTATATGTCGCCCGTACAAAAACGATACAAAGAAGCTTATAATGAATACCGAAAAAAACTAAACGCACATTACCAGAATTTAGAAAAAAACTTAAAACAAAATTTAGCAGATAAACTTGAAATTATTGAAGAGTTGAAAGGCTTAATTAATGTTGAAGAAAACATAAACACCACCTACAAGCACTTTAAAGAACTACAAGAACGTTGGAGAATAACTGGTCCTATACCTAGAGATAAATACAATAATGCTTGGAACAGCTACCACCACCATGTAGAAATGTTCTACGATTTTTTACATTTAAACAGAGACTTACGCGATTTAGATTTTAAGCATAATTTAGAACGTAAGTTATTAATAATTGAACGGGCTGAAGAATTAGCCGAGGACGATAATGTGATGCGTGCCTTTAGAGAGTTACAAGAACTTCATAAAATGTGGAAAGAAGAACTTGGTCCGGTAGACAAAGAATACAGAGAAGTTATTTGGGAAAAATTTAAAGCAGCTACTAAAAAAATAAATGATAAACGTCAAGTTTATTATCAAAATATAGATAAGGTTTATGAAAATAACCTTGATAAGAAACTTTTAATTATAGAAAACATTAATGCTATTAATGCCCAAGACACCAATTCCCACAATGCTTGGCAAAAGAAAATTAAGGAGATTGAAGGATTAAGGGAGCAATTTTTTAATATTGGCAAAGTACCTAGAGAAGTAAACGAAAGCACTTGGTCCAAATTCAAGGAGTCTGTAAGAACTTTTAACAGGCAAAAAAATGCATTTTATAAAGACCTTAAAAAAGACCAATACACCAATCTTCAAAAAAAATTAGATTTAATTAAAATTGCCGAAGACAACAAAGACAACGATGACTTTGATGTAACAACCGCATTGATGAAAAAAATTCAAAGCGATTGGAAAAAAATAGGACATGTACCCCGTAAAGACAGCGATAAAATTTGGAAACGTTTTAAAGCAGCCTGTAATGCCTATTTTGATGAGCTACATGCGACTAGAAATGCAGCTAACAAAGAGAGTTTAGATGCTTTTAATAATAAACTTGCATTATTAGACGTGTTAAAAAATTTAAAACCAATTGGTGATAAAGAAAAAGATATTGAAAGCGTAAAAGAGTTTATAAACAAATGGAAGGATTTAGGACGGGTTCCAAATGATAAACGTTATATAGAAGGTAAGTTCAATAAAGCTATTGAAGATTTTCTTACTAGTCTAAAAATGGATAAAAATGAAGTAGAAATGATTAAGTTTGAAAATAAACTTGATACCATTAGTGCTTCAGATGATAATAAAGATTTAGATAACGAACGTCACTTTATTAGAAAAAAGATTGATGAAGTAAGAAGTCAAATCAATCAATTAGAAAACAATTTACAATTTTTCACAAATGTTGAGGACGATAATCCACTTGTAAAAGAAGTTCACAACAATATAAAAGCCCATAAAGATGCTTTAAAATTATGGAAGAGTAAGCTTAGTAAAATTAAAGAGCTTTATTAAACGTAGAGCAAAAAAAATTTATATTAAAAAAACTTAGGTTTACCTAAGTTTTTTTGCTTTTATTACCTAACTAAGCTAAAATGCCCACGATAAGTTCTAATATTTCCAGAGAATTCAATCAATTCTGCAACAAACCAGTAATCTGAATTAGGCAACAATGTACCTCTAAAAGTACCATCCCAACTAGCCGATTTAGCATTTAACTGCTTAACCAATTTACCATATCTATTGTACACACTAACTTTTGATGCATTGGTATATTGGGTACCTAAACCTATAATTTTCCAAGTATCATTTTGGCCATCATTATTTGGTGTGAAAAATTTTGGGAAACCAAGTATAAAAATCTCCAATGATGTAGGCTCTCCACATCCATTTTTATCGTTCACATAAATAATATGTGAACCTGCTTTTACACTATCAAAATAGGGTTCATCTTGATAAAAACCATTCTTATTATCCAGAGAAAACTCATAATCTCCAATACCTAAATTAGCATTAATAGAAATACTGTTATTTTCAGAATTTTCAATAACTGTTATATCTTCATAGGTTATGGTTGCTAAATCCGATTCTTTTACCAAAATTGATAAATCTGCATCACAGCCTTTACTTGAAGTAGCTACTACTGTATATAATCCTCCAGAATTTACTTCAACATATGGCAAATCACTTATAACCTGACCCGTATCGTTTTTCCACTGATATGTATAGTTTCCTTTGGTATTAAATGTTGCCAAAGTTATGGGACTGCTTCCCAAACAATAAACTACAGGAAAATTTAATACTTCAAACTCTGGTACTGGAAAAACCTCCATAGTTACAGGAGTTCTTGCACTTGCACAACCATTTAAAGATGCCTCTACATAATACGTTGTGGTTGCTAGCACTGAAACGGTATATGATGTTCCTGTATATAATAAGGTACCACCTATTGGTGCATCATACCAATTTACTATTCCCGCCGATCCTATAGCTGATAAAATGCCACTGCCTGTTCCACATATAAAACTATTATTCACATTGTTTATAACGGGCGTTTGTGTTACCGTAGCTGTAACAGCTGTTTTACTACTTCCTGCTAGGCATTCATTTATTGAAGCAATAACATAATAGGTGGTGGTTGCATTTACATTTACGGTGTAAGAATCCCCTTTATACAATTGTATTCCTCCTGTGGGTGCATCAAACCATAATACATCACCGCCCTGCGTTGCTTTTGCTTCTAAAGTAACGAGACCTTTATCACATCTGGATGCTGATTGAGTATATTCGATATACGTGGTATAAATACTTGTACTTGCAGCTATATTTAAAACAGGATCTCCTGGCGTACCACCATATTCAACAATATAACCTTTAGGATGGTAAGGCCCTGGACCATCTCCCCCTATTCGTAAATCATTCCATGCGCCTCTATTCCCAATAGTAGGATCTGTTACGTGTAAATAATCTTCTCCTGATCCTCCATGCGCATTATCCGGTTGTCTAATATTCCAATTGGCATAATTTGGTGTAGACCCGTTATTTCCTCCATTCCAAAAAACAGTACCAGCTTCGGGCCCTGTAACCCATTTCCATATGCCTTCGGTTTCTTCATCTGTACCTCCAATCCAGCCAGCTCCTGCTGCTTGTTCTCCAGTTAATTGAGCTTCTTCAGCCGAAGTAATAGTCGCCAAATATCCCTGTAATCCATAATAAAATTTATTTTCTGCTTCCGTTTTAGCTTCTGTCCAAGTTATTCCATAGTTAGAGATAAATTCATAATAATGCCCCGTTGAAGGTAAATAGTTAGCATCACCTATTGTAATTGAAAAACTTTTATGTGATGGGTTATTACTTGTACTTTGAAAAACAACATTTTTTATCGCAGCTATTAAATCAACATAACTAACCGGAGCAGATGCTACCCCACTTAATGTTAATTTCCCTTCTAAGGCATTCCACGAAGTTATAATATTTGCTGGTGAATTTAAAAGCAACAAAGTATCTTCATTAGAAACATAACCTGTTGATATTTGCACAAAAAGAGCTTCTATTCCTATATCATCGGGATCAACTATATCAAAATCTGTAACAATATTAATTTGACTGTTTGGGCAATAATACTGATTGCCTCTAGCTGTTAATATTGGAGCTATATTTTGAGAAAAAACTGGATTATATATAAACAGTACAAAAACAATACAAAATAAGTGAAAGCTTGTTTTTAAATACATTACTAATGATTAAATATTCAGCTAAATAAAACAAATATTTCTCTATTAATTAACAATTTTATTGTGTTTAAGACAAATAAGCCATTAAAGACGATTAAATACTTTTGGCTTCTTCCCAAAAAACATCCATTTCGGCTAAAGTCATATCTTTTAATGGTTTATTAATGGCTTTTGATTTTTCTTCTAAATATTGAAATCGTTTAGAGAATTTTTTATTGGTTCGCTCTAATGCGTTCTCAGGATTGATATTTAAAAATCTGGCGTAGTTTACCATTGAAAACAGAACGTCGCCAAATTCGCTTTCCATAGCCTTTTGGTCTCCATTTTCTATTTCAGCCTTAAACTCCGCAAGTTCTTCTTCAACTTTTTCCCATACTTGGTTAGGATGCTCCCAGTCAAAACCAACACCAGCTACTTTTTCTTGTATTCTATTTGCTTTAACTAAGGCAGGTAAGCTATTCGGTACACCTTCCAAAACACTTTTTTTACCCTCTTTTAGCTTTAAATTTTCCCAATTTCGTTTAACGTCTTCTTCGTTTTCAACCTTTACATCTCCATAAATATGCGGATGTCTACTAATTAGTTTTTCACAAATACTAGTACATACATCGGCAATATCGAAATCGTTGGTTTCACTTCCTATTTTAGAATAGAATACAATATGAAGTAGTACATCACCCAATTCTTTCTTAATTTCCTCTAAATCATTATCTAAAATGGCATCACCAAGCTCATAGGTTTCTTCAATGGTTAGATGGCGTAACGATTCCATTGTTTGCTTCATGTCCCAAGGACATTTAGTTCTTAAATCGTCCATAATGGTTAATAATCTATCGAAAGCCTTTAGCTGATTTTCTCTTGTATTCATGAAGAAGTATTTCGGTAAAAATACAATTATAAATGATTTTTACTTCAATCTCTAAAACAAAAAATCCAGCCGTAAAGCTGGATTTATAAAATAAAAAAGACCTACAAGTTTTTTTGGCATGCAGGTTTATAATAAACTAAGATGCGTTTTGTCTTTTAATTAAGTTTAAAGCAGACCCTGCATTATACCAATCTATCTGTGCTTGATTGTAAGTGTGATTTAATTTAATAAGGTTTTTAGTGCCATCTGCATGTACAATTTCCAAAGTTAATTGTTTGTCTGGAGCGAATGCATTTAAATCCAAAAAGTTGAAAGTATCATCTTCCTGAATTAAATCGTAATCGGCTTCATTAGCAAATGTTAAACCTAACATCCCTTGTTTTTTAAGGTTTGTTTCGTGAATACGTGCAAACGATTTCACAATAACAGCCGCAACACCTAAAAATCTTGGTTCCATAGCAGCATGTTCGCGAGAAGATCCTTCACCATAGTTATGGTCACCCACAACTATCGTTTTAATACCTGCTTTTTTGTATTCTCTTTGTACATCTGGCACGCCACCATACGCTCCTGTTAATTGGTTTTTAACAAAATTTGTTTTTTGGTTAAAAGAATTTACCGCGCCAATTAAACAGTTATTAGAAATATTATCTAAATGTCCTCTAAAACGTAACCAAGGTCCAGCCATACTTATATGATCGGTTGTACATTTTCCAAAAGCTTTAATTAATAATTTAGCGCCATTTATTATGTTTCCAATAGGTTCGAAAGGTTCTAATAATTGTAAACGCTCTGAAGTTGGAGACACCTTAACCTGTACATGACTTCCATCTGCTTCAGGTGCTAAATACCCGTTATCTTGAACGGCAAATCCTTTTGGTGGTAACTCCCATCCTGTTGGTTCATCAAACATCACTTCCACTCCGTTTTCATTAATAAGCTTGTCAGTCATTGGATTGAAATCCAGACGACCTGCAATGGCGATAGCTGCTGTAATTTCTGGAGACGCCACAAAGGCATGTGTATTTGGATTCCCATCAGCACGTTTAGCAAAATTCCTATTGAATGAATGCACAATGCTATTTTTTGGTGCGTTTTTTGGGTCGCTATATCTAGCCCATTGCCCTATACATGGTCCGCAAGCGTTTGTAAATATTTTAGCGTCTAATTTTTCAAATACTTGAAGAATACCATCTCTTTCAGCAGTATATCTTACTTGTTCAGAACCTGGATTAATTCCTAATTCTGCTTTCATTTTAACACCTTTATCTAAAGCCTGTTGTGCTATTGAAGAGGCACGCGATAAATCTTCGTAAGACGAATTGGTACAAGACCCAATTAATCCCCATTCTACAGCAATTGGCCAATCGTTAGCGGTTGCTTTCTCTTTCATATCTTTACCTACTGTCGTAGATAAATCTGGTGTGAATGGGCCGTTTAATAATGGTCCTAATTCTGATAAATTAATTTCAATGACTTGATCAAAATATTGTTCTGGGTTAGCATATACTTCAGCATCAGCAGTTAAATAATCTTTAACTTTATTGGCAGCATCAGCAACATCGGCTCTATCTGTAGAACGTAAATAGCGTTCCATAGATTCATCGTAACCAAAAGTAGATGTGGTAGCCCCTATTTCTGCTCCCATATTACAAATAGTACCTTTACCGGTACAAGACATGGCGGTGGCTCCTGGTCCAAAATATTCAACAATAGCTCCGGTTCCACCTTTTACAGTTAAAATTTCAGCTACTTTTAAAATAACATCTTTTGGTGCCGTCCAACCAGATAATTTACCTGTTAATTTAACTCCTATTAACTTAGGGAATTTTAACTCCCAAGCCATGCCTGCCATAACATCAACCGCATCTGCACCACCAACACCAATAGCCACCATACCCAAACCACCTGCGTTTACAGTATGCGAATCGGTACCAATCATCATACCTCCTGGGAATGCATAATTTTCTAATACTACTTGGTGAATAATACCTGCTCCTGGTTTCCAAAAACCGATACCATATTTATTTGAAACAGACTCTAAAAAGTTAAACACCTCACTACTTACACTGTTAGCGTGCTTTAAATCGACAGCTGCACCATCTTTAGCTTGAATTAAGTGATCGCAGTGTACAGTAGTAGGCACAGCCACTTTACTTTTTCCAGCTTGCATAAATTGCAATAAAGCCATTTGAGCCGTTGCATCTTGACATGCAATTCTATCTGGAGCAAAATCCACATAATCTTTTCCTCTTTTATAAGCGGTGGTTGCATTTCCTTCCCAAAGATGATTGTATAATATTTTTTCAGAAAGGGTTAATGGTTTACCAACAATTTCTCGGGCAGTATCAACGCGTTCCTGCATTTTAGCGTAAACCCCTTTTATCATATCAATGTCAAATGCCATAATGTTATATTTTTCAATTTTGATTAATACAATATACGAAATAATAGGTTGGTTATAAAAATTGATTTCTATTTTTATCATTGTTAAAATAGAAATCAATTAATTATTAATATATTAAGTAAATAAACCTTCTATAGAGAAATAAAAAAGCCCGAGTTAAAACTCGGGCTTTAAAATTATTATTTTGTAATTTAATTACTTAACCAACAACTTACTAGAAGGTTTAAACTTTGTTAAGTTAATTCCAACTACTGCAGCTTGGTATTCAGCTAAATTAGGTGTTCTACCTAAAATTGTAGATAAAACCACAACTGGAGTTGATGATAATAAAGACTCCCCTTTTTTCTCACTAGAATCTTTTACAACTCTTCCTTGAAATAAGCGTGTAGAAGTCGCCATTACAGTATCTCCTGGTTCAGCTTTTTCTTGATTACCCATACAAAGGTTACAACCTGGGCGTTCTAAATACAACATATTTTCGTATTTAGTACGGGCTGCAGCTTTAGGATCATTATCATCAAATTCAAATCCTGAATACTTTTGCAAAACTTCCCAATCACCTTCTGTTTTTAACTCATCAACAATATTATAAGTAGGAGGTGCAACTACAAGTGGCGCTTTAAACTCAACTTTTCCTTGTTGTACCTCAATGTTTTTTAACATTTGAGCTAAAATTTTCATATCTCCTTTGTGAACCATACAAGATCCTACAAACCCTAAATCTACTTTCTTAGTACCAGCATAAAAAGACAATGGTCTAATTGTATCATGTGTATAACGTTTAGAAACATCCGCATTATTCACGTCTGGATCAGCAATCATAGGTTCTTCAATCTTATCAAGATCAATAACAACTTCTGCAAAGTATTTAGCATTTGCGTCTGGAGTTAATGCTGGTTTTTCACCAGATCTAATCTCTGCTATTCTTATATTTGCTTTATCTATTAATCCTTGAAGTACTTGTTTATCATTATCCATACCCTTCCCAATCATGATTTGGATTCTAGATTTAGCGATTTCTAATGATTCGATTAAAGTTTCATCTTCCGAAATACAAACAGAAGCTTTCGCTTTCATTTCAGCAGTCCAATCTGTAAATGTAAAAGCTTGATCCGCTGTTAATGTTCCAATATGAACTTCTATTACGCGTCCTTGAAACACATTCTCGCCTCCAAATTGCTTTAACATTTGCTGTTGTGTTGCATGAACCACATCACGGAAGTCCATATAACTCTTCATGTCACCCTTAAAAGTCACTTTTACAGACTGTGGAATTGGCATGGTTGCCTCTCCTGTAGCTAAGGCTAACGCAACAGTACCGGAATCTGCTCCAAAAGCAACCCCTTTAGACATACGCGTGTGAGAGTCGCCACCAATAATAATAGCCCAATCATCAATAGTGATATCGTTTAATACTTTATGGATTACATCCGTCATCGAGTGATAAACACCTTTAGGGTCACGTGCCGTGATTAAACCAAAGTCGTTCATAAACTTCATTAGCTTTGGAATGTTGGCTTTAGATTTATTATCCCAAACTGAAGCGGTATGACAACCAGATTGGTAAGCACCATCAACAATTGGTGAAATAACCTTGGCTGCCATTGATTCTAGCTCTTGAGAAGTCATTAAACCTGTTGTATCTTGTGAACCAACAATGTTTACCTCTACACGAACATCTGATCCTGCGTGCAATACTTTTCCGGGTGTATTGCCAACAGCATTTTTATTGAATATTTTTTCAACAGCAGTAAGACCTTGACCTTCAATAGAAATTTCTTTTGATGGTGCATATACTTGAGGAATATCAATTCCCAAAGTTTTAGCTGCAAATGTTTGTAATTTTTTACCAAATACAATAGCATAAGAACCTCCTGCTTTGATAAACTCCACTTTCTGTGGCGTTAATGAAGCTGAAATATCCATTACCTCTTGATCTCCGTGGTATAGTTTTTTCTCTTTTGTATTTATTGTTAAAACGGTACCTGTTTCAACAGAATAGATTTGCTCTAATACTGGCTCACCGTCAGCATCAAAAATCGTGTTTCCTTCGGCATCTTTTTGTTTCACCCAGTTTTTTAAGTCAATTCCAATACCTCCTGTTACACCAACGGTCGTTAAGAAAATTGGAGAAATACCATTTGTACCAGCAATAATTGGAGCTATATTGATAAATGGTACGTAAGGACTTGCTTGAATACCTGTCCATAAAGCCACATTATTTACTCCTGACATTCTTGAAGAACCAACTCCCATGGTTCCTTTTTCAGCAATTAACATTACACGTTTGTCTGGATGTTGATCTTTTAATGCTAAAAGATTCTTTTGCATCTCTTTATTATGCTCGAAGATGCACTGACCGTGTAACTCTCTATCTGATCTTGAATGCGCATCTCCTCCTGGCGACAATAAATCCGTAGAAATATCACCAATACCAGCTATAAAAGTAACTATTTCGATTTCCTCTTCAATCTCTGGAAGTTTCGTAAAAAACTCCGCTTTTGCATAGCTTTCTAAAATATCTTTAGCAATGGCACTACCTTTTTTATAAGCTTCCTGTAAACGATACATGTCCGCCTCATAAAGATAAACTTGTGTTTTTAAAACTTCGGCTGCTGCTTTTGCTTTAGCAGTATCATCACCTAAAGCGATATCAAGTAGTACTTCAATTGAAGGGCCACCTTTCATATGCGATAGTAACTCTAAAGCAAAGGCAGGTGAAATTTCTTTAACTACAGATTTCCCAAGAATGATCTCCTTTAAAAATTCAGCTTTCACACCTGCGGCACTGGTAGTTCCAGGTACTACGTTGTAAATAAAAAAATTGAGAGAATCTTCTCTATAATTGTTATCTAAATCTTTAATTTGCTCGATAATTGCGCTTAACAATTCGGCACCATCAATTGGCTTTGGATTAAGCCCCTGATCTTTTCTTTCTTCGATCTCCTTGATGTAATCTTCATAAATGTTCATAGGAAAAATATTTTCAATGTTAAATTCAATTAAATCAAATTGATTTGCATGAATTGTGATAATAGCACTTGCACGGAAGCATGCTGATTTATTTTTTTTAGGTTCGGCAAATTACAAAATTAATCTTTAGAAGTAAAAACAAACGCTGCAATACAACTGTTCCATATTGCAATTTATTATAGTCACATTTTAAATTAATCTTATTATATTTTTTTCAATATTTTCAGATTATTAATGACGATTTAATAACAATTAGTTATGGGAAATTAAAAAAGGCTTCTGATTATTTGTGTTTCAGAAACTCCTTCTGCTTCTGCCTTGTAGTTTTTAATTATTCGGTGTCTTAAAATACTGTAAGCTACCGCTTGAACATTCTCGATATCGGGAGAAAATTTACCGTGAATAGCGGCATGAGTTTTAGCTGCTAAAATTAAGTTTTGAGAAGCTCTTGGTCCTGCACCCCAATCGATATAGTTTTTAACTAATTCACCAGCTGTATCTCCATTGGGTCTTGTTTTCGCTACCATAGTTACAGCGTACTCAATAACATTATCTGCAACTGGTATTCTTCTAATTAAATGCTGAAAGTCTGTTATTTCTTTTGCTGAAAAAAGTGCGTTCACTTTTACTTGGCTATCTGAAGTGGTTGCTTTTACTACCTCAACCTCTTCTTTAAATGATGGATAATCTAAATTGATTGCAAACATAAAACGGTCCAATTGTGCTTCTGGCAACGGATACGTTCCTTCTTGCTCAATAGGGTTTTGGGTAGCTAAAACAAAATAAGGCAACTCCAGTTTATAATGATGACCCGCCACTGTTACTGCACGCTCTTGCATGGCTTCTAGTAATGCTGCTTGCGTTTTTGGAGGTGTTCTGTTAATTTCATCTGCCAAAATAATATTAGAAAATATTGGCCCTTTTATAAATTTAAAATGGCGGTCTTCATCTAAAATTTCACTACCAAGAATATCACTAGGCATTAAATCTGGCGTAAATTGAATGCGTTTAAAATCGAGCCCTAGGGCTTGCGCAATAGTATTTACCATTAAGGTTTTTGCTAAACCTGGTACGCCAATAAGTAATGAATGTCCGCCAGAAAAAATGGAAATCAATATTTGATTTACGACCTCGTCTTGACCAACAATTACTTTGGCAATTTCAATTTTTAAATCTTTATATCGTTTTACAAATTGTTCTATAGCAGCTACATCAGACATACTTATTTCTTTAACCAATTATTAGAAAATTCACAATTTCTATACGCTCCGCTAATTTTTATATAGGTATCTAAAATCTTTTCTTCCTGCCATTTTGCAATTGCGTTTATCTTTTTTTCATCTAAAGCTAATTGCTTTATTTTTAAGTAATCGCGGGCATAATCTGCTTCGTGTTGGTCTATTCTATCGGTAACCATTAAAATTTTAAATTTTGTTTTACCTGTTCGGTCTTCCTCTTTTAAAACCAAACTAACTTCATTGTCTTTTAAACTTTGTATTTGTGAATATAACTCTGGTTCCATCCTAGTCAATTCAAAATTATAATCTTGCGTAGTTGGATTTATTAATTGGCCTCCATCACCACGAGTTTCTTTTTCATCACTCGCTTCTCTTGCAGCATCTGCAAACGATATTTTACCATCAACAATACGCTCTCTAATTTTTTCTAAACGCTCTTTTGCTTCTTTAACAGCTTCAGTCGAAACTTTAGGTGATAATAAAATATGGGCTACATCGTATTCTTGCCCTCTAATTTTATCGCATTGAATGATATGATAACCAAAATCAGTTTCAAAAGGCTCCGATATTTCACCTTCTTGAAGTGAAAAAGCGACTTGCCTAAACTCTTTAACCATTCGTGGTTGTTTTCTGTTCAAGGTATATTTTCCACCTTTACTTGCCGACCCTGGGTCTTCAGAATACAAAACAGCCTTAGAACGGAAACTTGCTCCGTTTTCAATAATATCTGCTTTAAACTCCTTCAATCTGTTAATAACGCGTTGCTTTTCTTCTTCAGATATTTTAGGTTCTGCAATAATTTGAGCTACTTTTAACTCGGTACCAAATGTTGGGCGTTCTTCTTTAGGAATTTTTTCAAAAAATGCACGTACTTCTTCTGGCGTTATTTCAATTTCCTCAACAATTTTAGCTTGCATTTTTGATGCTAACTGGTTGGTTTTATTGATTTCGAACATTTCATCCCTAAACGTTTTTTCGTCGTCCTTTTTATAGAACTCCAAAAGCTCTTTCATAGACTTACCAGATTGCGCTAAAAATTGTTCAACTTGATAGTCTACATTCTTTCTTATTTCTGCATCCGATACAACAATGCTATCTTGTACTGCCTGATGTGCGTACAGTTTATCTTCTAACAACTTCCCGAATAATTCGCATGCTTTTATATCGGTAGTATTAACGCCTTGTGCTTGTAATTGTAAATAGGCTTTATCAACATCCGAATCTAAAATAATATAGTCGCCCACAACTGCTGCAACCCCGTCAACTTTTTTAGCATTTTGGGTATTAATTGAATCTACCTTTTTAGATGCTTGCTCGACCACTTCGTCGTTTATTAGTTCTTGCGCAAATACACTTTGTACTATTAGTAGGGTTATGAATAAAAAAAAGAGTTGTTTCAAATTATTTGTAAATTTCAAATTGTTTATTTTTAATAGCATCTTTAGTAATATCTTTTTCTAGTTCTCTAATAAGTTCAAGCTTTCTTTTATTAACAACAATTTGGTCAATCGTCGGTCTTACATACTCTAACGGAGCCGTATCATTTCGCAACAAAACGTCATTAATTTGCATCAAATATACTCCTAATGAGTCTTTGAGTTGTACAAAATTAGATTTTTTTAACAGTTGATTTTTATTTTCGGGAGTAATAGCAGGTATTTTACTAATTACTTGGTTAGCCTTAATCCAGATTGTGTCTTTTAACGAGTAGGATTTAAACTGTATGGCAATAGCGTTCAAGTCTTTTTTGTCTTTGGTGTTGAATCGTTTAAACTTCTCAACAATCGTACTATAGTTAATAATGTTTTCATCTAAATGAATGTACCTAAACTTAAGCAACTCTTCATTTAATCTAAACACATCTTTGTTTTCGTTGTAATAGGTTTCAGCTTCTTGCCTTGTAACAACCGTATCCATATCTCTTTTTACTAAAGCCTCAATGTAAGCTTTGGTATATAAATCATTTTTATACTGCTGTATTAACTTATTAAACTCATCCTGTTTCAACTCGCTTAAATTAACTTTAGCACCATCTATAAACAACTGCTGGGTAGCCCACCGATTAATAAAGTTTTGAACCACCAGCATACTATCTTCTTTAGAAGTGCCTTCAGAAACTAAATCTTTAATATCATCATCATACAAATAGGTGTCATTAACTCTTGCAACAGGAACTCTGTCGTCCGTTTTTTTAAAAAAATCGCACGAAGTAACTAATACTAAGAGAGAAAAGAGGATGATTTTATTTTGCACTTATTCGTTTTTTATTTGAGATTTCACGCTTTTTAAAGCCTCTTGGTTTATAACTACTTTATATTTTTCTGCCAACTCTCTTAGCCATTTTTCTTCTTTATATGTTTGATAATCGCTTATCACCAAACCTTTAGCTTCTTCTAATGTTTTTAGAGTTTCGGGCAACACGTCTTTTACTTGAACCAAAACAAAAGCGTTATTATGATTGTATATTTTAGAGATTCCTTCTTTAAAATAAAACCCTTCTGGTAATGCTTGATGGCTGGTAGCCATAATATCTACTGTAAAGATAACGTCTATTTTATCATTGCTATTAACAAGCGATTTAATTTGCTGTAATGCCATCCCCTTTTTTAAAAGTTTTGCTACTTTTTTTAGGGTTTTTTTGTCTTTTGAAGAAGCTACTACTGCATCTACCCGTTTTGGTGTTAGGTATTTGTTTTTGTGCGTGTTGTAGTAATTTTCAATTTCTAAAGAATCGGTTTTAGCTGTATTCCAAATAGTAGTTTCCATTAAATCAAACAATAATAACCCATCCCTATACTCGGTAACTACATTGGCATATTCTTTGTTTTCGGTCTCCAGATTATCTTCTTGGTATGCTACTAAATTGGTGTTTAAAAACTCTGTATAGTGTTTTGAAGCCAAGGACTTAAAGTCGGTTTTTGCAGCAGTATTACGCTGGGCCGAAACTAAATAATCGCCAAAATCTTTATAGGTTAATTGTTTACTTCCCATTTTAACAAGTGCTTTATCTGCTGTAAAATCTTTGGGAAGCTGCCAAGTACTTTTAAAATAATCATCATTTAAAATAGATGCGAAATACCCTAAAGCTGGTTGTTTTTCTGGAATATTGTATTTTGTCTTAAGTTTGGAGTATAAAGCTTCATCAATTAATTTAGACCGTTCATCACGTTTCACTTTTTCCTCTAGTTCTGGTTTCATGTCGTCAAAAGATGCAATTGGTTTTTTGCCATACAATTTTACAATATGCCACCCGTATTGCGTTTTAAAAGGCTCGGACATGTCTCCAACTTCATTTAAACCAAAAGCAGCATCTTCAAAAGCAATGGCGTTTATTTGTCCTCCAGTGAATGGTGCTAACATACCACCGTTTGATGCCGAATTTGTATCATCTGAAAATTGTTTAGCCAACGCCTCAAAATCCTCACCTTGTTTTAGCTTTTTATAAATATCTTGAATTCTATCTTCTGGCTTTTCAGCTAAAGAATCACCTGGTTTTTCTACAACCATAATGTGGGCAACAGTACGTTCGCCTCTGGATTTTCTTTTATCCTGTACATATACAATATGATACCCAAACTGAGTTCTAAACGGTTGTGAAATATCACCAATTTTAGTGTTGAACGCTGCATTTTCAAACGCGTAAACCATTCTAAAACCTGAAAAATAGCCTAAGTCCTCACCATAAACCGTTTGTCCGTTATGCACTTCTTGCCTTACCTTTTCAAACCCTTCTTTTAAAGCGCGATTACGTAATTTCACAATAGAATTATATGCCGCTAAGGTATCGTTTGGATTTGCGTTTTCTGGAGTTTTTATTAAAATATGAGACGCTTTGACATCGTTAGAAATACGTTCGTATGCTTCTTGCACCAAGGCATCTGTTACTTTAGCATCTGTAATAAAACTTTTTGCCAACTGCTTTTTATAAGTATCCAACTCACGTATGTATGTTGGTTTTTCTTGAATTTTTAAAACTCTTGCTTCTTTTAACTTTAGTTTGTAATTGGTAAAAAGAGACAGATACTCATCGACATCTTTTTGAGATTCGTCTTGAACTAAATCTAAATTTTTATTATAAACCCTTAAAAATTCTGAAACATAAACAGGTTCATCGTCAACACTAAACAACACTTCTTTATTAGCAGATTGACCGTTAACATTTGAAATAAATACTGAAAAAATTAAAATAAATAAATACTTAAAGTTCATTTGAATAAAATTTATATGATAGCACAAAAATAGCAATATAAAGCTATAATGCAAGTTGCTTTTACAAACGATTAAAAACATAAAATATTTCTATTTTAAATGATATATTTTTTACCTTTCAATTATTATTTTTATTTAATAGTATGCGAAAATTAAAGTTAATATGGGATTTTCATGGTCCAGATGCCAGTAAGATTGCACAACATCATGAAATTCATTTAAAAGAATACATTAAACTAGAAAAATTAGACATCCCCATTACAGGCTTTGAAAATGTAAGTGATGTGCATACTATTGCATATTTGGTTGTAGATGAAGCAAACATGAAACCCATTCGAGATGCTTTAAAACCACACAGAGGGCAAGTTTATACCAGCACATAGCTTTTTTTTATCAAAAAATAAATAAAAGTACCCATTAAGTTATTAATTGAAGATTCACTAACCTTTTTAATCTGACTTTGCCAGAAAAAAACAAATTCGTTTACTTGCTGACAAGCTAGATTGAGGATGACATGACTGACATTAATAAAAAACTATTGAATACAATGACTCTTTTTACATCTTCACGTGAAAAACGACTTTGGTTTTGGGCATTTATAGTGTTTAATACTATTTACGCTACTCTTTTTATGGGACGCCCTCTGGCATGTCAATTACGGGATCAAAACGTCCAAGCATTTTTTTTTGTGCTTGGTATTCTGCTGGTGGGCACAGCTATCATTATTCACGGGGTGCGGACAAAGCCAAGTAAGAGTGAAATATCAATACTGTTAGGAATAATTGCCGTTTATGTTATGTTCATATTCAGGTTGGGAGCATCGGAGCGTAGTCATGTGATAGAGTATAGCGTATTAGCAATATTTATACACAAAGCGCTTGTAGAAAGAGTACATCAAAAAAAACTCATTCTTGCTCCTGCTTTTCTTGCTTTAATTTTTACTTCTCTAATTGGAGTGCTAGATGAATGCATCCAGATAATCTTGCCTAATCGTGTGTTCGACCATCAAGATATACTATTCAATGTTATTGCAGTGACTATGGCCATAGGAGCAAGTGCGCTCTTGACTTGTGTGCGCAAACGAATTGACAGAAATAAAATTAAAAAAGAAACAAATAATAAGCACGAACGCACCACAAAGTATAATAAACATTGAACAAAAAAGGGGGTTTAGAAAATTTATGGCTATCAATAAACCTCCTGATCGGATTATAGAAAAGTTCTGCTAAAGCCCTACGTTTTTTAAAAAGAGCCGTTAACGAACCAAAAAAAAGGTTAGAATCCAAAAATTCTAACCTTTTTTTTATTTTATAATTATCTATCTCTATCAATAAACCTATCTAGAATAATTAGGAGATTCTTTAGTAATGGTTACATCGTGGGGGTGGCTTTCGTTAATACCACTCGCTGTAATTTTCACAAACTGTCCTGTTTCTTTTAAAGTGGCAATATCTTTAGCACCGCAATAGCCCATACCAGCACGCAAACCACCAATAAACTGATGGATGCTTTCATATAGATCTCCTTTGTAAGGTACACGCCCTACAATACCTTCTGGTACTAATTTTTTAATATCGTCTTCAACATCTTGGAAATAACGATCTTTACTACCTTCTTTCATCGCTTCAACAGAACCCATACCACGATACGATTTGAATTTTCGTCCTTCATAAATAATGGTTTCACCTGGGGATTCTTTTGTCCCTGCTAAAAGCGACCCTAACATGACGGTATCTGCACCAGCGGCAATAGCTTTAGGTATATCACCAGTATAGCGAATACCACCATCGGCAATTACAGGAACTCCTGTACCTTTTATAGCGGCTGCTACTTCTAAAACTGCAGAAAACTGAGGAAAACCTACACCTGCAACTACACGTGTAGTACATATAGAACCTGGACCAATACCAACTTTTACGGCATCGGCTCCTGCTTCTACTAAATATTTCGCGGCTGATCCTGTTGCAATGTTACCAACTATAACATCTAAATTTGGAAATTTTGCTTTTATTTCTTTTAAAACACCAACCACACCTTTAGTATGTCCGTGGGCTGTATCAATAACCACAGCATCTACACCTGCATTTACCAAGGCTTCAGCTCTATCAACCGCATCACCAGTAACACCAATAGCTGCAGCCACACGTAAACGCCCGTATTGGTCTTTATTAGCCATTGGTTTTTGGCTTAATTTGGTGATATCTCTAAAGGTTATTAAACCTGATAGTTTGTAGTTATCATCAACAATAAGAAGTTTTTCAATTTTATGTTGCTGAAGAATGATTTCGGCATCTTTTAAAGACGTTCCAACAGCAGCGGTTACCAGGTTTTCACTCGTCATAACCTCAACTATAGGACGCTTTTTATCGTGCTCGAAACGTAAATCTCGATTGGTTACAATACCTTTTAACGTGCCATTTTCATCTACAATAGGGATACCGCCTATACCGAATTCAGCCATCGCTTTTTTTGCATCATTAACTATTGCTGTAAGTGGTAACGTTACAGGGTCTATAATCATACCACTTTCGGCACGTTTCACCTTTCTAACTTTTAAAGCCTGTGCTTCAATGGTCATGTTTTTATGTAACACACCAATACCTCCTTCTTGTGCCATGGCTATAGCCATTTTGCTTTCTGTAACGGTATCCATAGCCGCCGAAATAATGGGCACATTAATAGTAATGTTTCGTGTAAATTTTGTTTGAATATTAACTTCGCGTGGAAGTACTTCTGAGTATGCGGGAACTAGTAGAACGTCGTCGTAGGTTAACCCTTCTCCTAGAATTTTATTTTCGTGTGCAGTCATGATGCAATTATGATTATAATTGCGTGCAAATATACATATTTTTTTCTGTTTGAATCGTGTAAAATTTAAGGAATAAAAAATAGTGATTAAAAACATTTTGTCTTTTAGAATATTTAAAAAACTAAAAGAACCAACTTATCTAATGTTGTTTAAAAAATTATCTAACAATCTTAACGTCTTCTAAAACCTCCACCTGGCCTGTTTTGGTTTCTATCGCCCATATTCATATTCTGACCCGCAAAACGCCCAAATTTGTAAACAAAGGTTAGCATAAAGTATTGTTCTAATATTCTATTCTCTACATCTTGAATAGACGTTTCAGAAATCGACCTATTGTACCCATTATTTTTTCCTAAAATATCGTAGCCAACAGCTGTTAAAGTTGCTTTATTATCCCATAGCTGTATCCCTAAACCTGCATTCCAAAAAACAGCGGCGCCATCAAAATCATCGCCCACCCTACTGTTATATCGGTATGAAACTTTATTAGTAAAAAACGCATCCTTTAGAAAAAAGACTGAAGATTCTAACCTTACATTCTGTACAAAATAATCATTCTCGCTAAATGTATTGGTGTCGTATTTTGTATTCGTCATCGCATAACTGTAAGACGTACTGATATCTATTTTCTTGTTGTATGAATAGCTTAAAGATAATGAAGGCCTGAGTGTATTGGTTTTTGTTGTGATTTTAATTGCGTTTTGTATAGATTTAATATTATTATAATCGCCATTTAGCCTTAAATTAATATTGAAATTTGTGTTTTTACTGAAATACGATTTTGAAATTCCAGTATTTCCTGAAATACTATAGTCGCCATTTATATTTTCGTAGGTTGTATAGCGTATTAAATCTGAATCTGTTATGGTTGAATTAATAATTTTGTCCTGTACAAATTCAGCCTTGGCATTTGCTGTAACATTAATATTGTTAAACGCAATATTGTTTTGATATCTTAAACCAACCTCATGACTTATAGCTGGTTCTAAAAAAGGGTTTCCGGTTCTTATATTGGTAATATTGCTAACATCAGCAATGGGCTGTAATTGGCTAATTGATGGTAAGTTAACATTTTGGTCATAATCAAAAGTGATGTTTTTATAACCTTTTTCATCACGGTATCGTATTCTACCAGAATAAGTTACATATACAAACTCGTTTTTAAAATTACGCGCTTCTATAATGTTATCTTCATAGTTTCTGAAAGTATTGGTATAAGAACCTTCTAGCTCAAAACGAAATTCTTTATAATCATAGCGCAGTCCTAATGATGGTCTTATGGTTGTGTTTATATACCTACTATCAATACTTATTTGATCGTTAAAATCATCATAATTCTCAGTATTTTCATTATAATCATAAATGAACTTTTTATCTTTTTGGCTATTTACAGTGGCATTATACCTGGGTATTATTCTAAAATTATTAAATAACTCTTTACTCCATCTGGCATTTAAATTTATTCTAGCTCCTGAATTATTGTTGTTAGATATTTGGTCTTGAACAACACTGGTGTTGCTATTTTCTAAATCATTTTTAGAATAGTTTGAACCTTCGGCATCTTGTTTATCGAATGTAGTACTAAGTCCAATATTAAAGTAGTCTCTCTTTTTTCCTACTCTTGAGGTTACGCTAAAATCGTTATTAAAATTGTAATTGGAACTACTGGAGTTACTTTCTGAAAAATAGGTACTTACCAAATCGCCATTGGCATATTCAGAAGTCCTGTCTACCATTGAATACGAATCGTTATTTGAGGTGTTAAAATTGGTAACATTTGATAACTGTACATTATTCCTAGAACTTTTGTTTTTGGGTTCAATAAGAAATTTTAAATCTGAACCCACATCATGCCTATCAGAATCATTAAAACCACTACTAGTTGCATTAGTGATGTAATTCAAATCAGGCAAGAAATTCTCGGTATAACTTTTTTGTGCTCTATCTATGCTTTGGTTGCTGTATCTATAATCAGCATTTACACGGGTTTCGTTCCATTTTCCCTTAGAAAAATTGGTTCCTAAAAAATCAGATTCTATATAGCCATTACTAGAATCAGCATCGGGTAATGAATTAAAACCTCTAGACATGTTTATATTGTTAGTTCCCATAATAACACCTAATTGCTTGCCATCAATAAGTTGAAACAAGTTGGCGTTGGCTTGATACTTCTCATCGGTGCCATATCCTAAATTCACATCACCAAAATAGGCTTTGTTTTGTCCTTTCTTTATTTTTAGGTTTATTTCTTTAGTACCAGAATCAGATTCTTCACCAGTAAACTTCTGCATATCGGTTTTATAATCGGTTACCTGCACTTTACTAACAGCATTACTAGGGATATTTTTTAAAGCAATTGAACCGTTTTTCTCACCAAAAAAACGCATGCCATCTACATTAATAGCCTCAACAGTAACACCATTTACAGTAATAATACCATCTAAATCGATCTCAACACCTGGTAATTTTTTTAATAAATCTTCTACTTTATCGTTAGGCATGGTTTTAAAGCTATCAGCATTATATTCTATGGTATCTTTTTTAATTAAAACAGGAGGCGCTTTACCAATAATAGATACCACGTTTAATTCTTCAACCTGATCGTTTAAAGTAATGGCTCCCATGTTTAGTTCCTTTCCGTTAGGCACAGTAATATCTTGTCTATATGGTCTGTAACCTAAATAAGCAATATTGAAAATGGCTTTAGAATCGTTTTCGGTATTAACTTGTAATGAAAACTCGCCGTTCTTGTTGGTTATTCCATAAGATATAGGGATACTATCTTTTATACTTTGAAGGTACACCGTAGCACCTTCTAAAGTATTAGCACTTTGATCTTTAACAACGCCTTCTAAAGTGAATTTTTGAGCAAATAATGATGCTGAAATACATAACGTTAGCAATAGCACTAGTTTTTTCAATGTTGATTATTTTAGTTAGGTTCGTGCATTAGACCTAACTTTTGTAAGAAAGTTTAATATGGAAATGTTAAATAAAACTTAAAGAAATTTATTAGATTTTTATCTGCAATGTTGTATACCAATTTCTTGGTGCTGATGGGATAATTCCTGGACCTGGATACCCTGTAGCACGTCTTGTAAAATAGGCGTTATTTAGTAAATTATTAATACCTGTTTCAAGCTTGAAACGTTTGTAGGTGTATGCCAATGATACATCTAAAACATCATAACTAGGGATTTCTCCAATAACACCACTTATATTACCCCCAACCGCATTGGAGGCATCGGTAAATTGTTGTGATAAATAAGTGTATTGCACACTTGCTAAGAGGTCTTTATAGCCGAATTTCAATCCTGTTTTAAGATTTAAATCTGGCACAAATTCTACCTTATTTCCTTTGACACCTAACGTTTCCGATTCGGTATATTCAGAATTAATGATAGATGTATTAATAAAATAGTTAAAACTGAAGTCGTTACTTAAATTAAATATTTTTTTTAAGTTGAAATCAAACAAGGATTCTACACCGTACATAACGGCATCCCCAACATTACCACGTTCATTTTTAATACTATTATCGCTTTGTACTTTTTGCACAAAACCAATACGTCCATTATAAAACAACCCGAAAACACCCAAATCATAGGATAGGATACTTTTGTAATTACCACGAATTCCCAAATCGGCAGTAAAACCTTTTTCATCTGTAATATTTGGGTTGATGGCAAATGCAGGATTGATGATATTAATATCGGAAAATGTTACCGAACGGTAATTTTGCGATATATTTCCATAGGCTTCAAAACTTACTGTTGGCTTATAACTCAAGCCTAAACCAAGCAATACAAACGAACGATCGAAATCTCGATTATCTTCAACTGTTTCTTCAAAAATCACATTGCCTGCCGCATCGGTATTAATATTCTTGTAAAAACCTTCGCTTTGCGTTCTAATATATTCAAAACGAAATCCTGGAGTTACCGAAAATTTATCTGTTACATAAAAGATATTCTCCCCAAAAATAGCTATGTTAAAGTTTGGTAAATCAAATTGCGATTGGTTGGAATAATTGGGATATTCTTCCGTATAAAAATTAAAATCAGGCCCCATACCATCACTTCCTGGTCCTTGTTGTTGGTAGTTATCTGCCTTATAAAACTTAGCGCCTATTAAGAACGTAGCGTCTTTTTCGGCTACTTTATACTTACTTAATAAACGGGTTTCAAATCCAAAATTTTTAAAATCACCTTTTATTAAATCGCGTTCAGCTCCCGGGTCTATTTGGTCTACGCGATTGGTTCTAAAACCCAAAGCAATACGAGATGCTTTCAAACCGAAAAAGTTTAACGTAAAGTTTGTTTTTTCTGAAAATTCATGAGCCAATTTAATATTATACAGCAACCAATCTACCTGAAACCAGTTTCGAGCCCTATTACTTTGGTATGGATCTTCTTCAAACATAATATCGGTTAAACCTCCAGCTTGTTGCGCTAAATAACGCATGTAGGTAACATCGCCAGTTAGTTTGGTTTTATCATTAAACGCATAACCTAAATGAACAAAAAGGTTTTTAGATTCAAATTCTGAATTTGGTCTAAACCCATCGCCTTTTTTGTAGTTGAAATAGGTATAGTAGCTAAACTTATCTTTGGTTCCACTTAAACTAGTGAAATTGGTGTACAACCCGTTGCTACCTAAAGTGTTTCTGGTAATTAACTCTATAGCTTTGTTAGGGTTTGATTCTTTCATTTTAAAGTTGATTAACCCTCCAAACTGTGTACCATATTGCAACGAAGCAGCGCCACGTATCACCTGAATTTCCTTTAACCCTTCGGATGCCGGCGTATAATAACTTTCCGGATACCCCAACACATCGGCACTAATATCGTACCCATTTTGTCGGGTATTAAAATTAGCGGTTCGATTGGGGTCTAAACCACGACCTCCAATATTAAGCTGTAAACCTGCATCATCGTTTTGGTAAATATTTAAACCTGCTACCTGACTGTAAAGTTGGCGCGCATTGTTTGATGCCAAATTTGCCATAGATTGTTCCACCAAAATCACTTCGGTTTTTTTCCCTGCATAAATTGCAGTGCCTTCCACATCTCTTAAACGTGATAGTTCGAATACTTTTGCTTTTCGAGTTGAAATTTCTACTTCTGATAATTTAACAGCCAACGGATTTATAACCATATCAATTTCCGTATTTTCAGAGATTGTTACGGTGGTTTCTGTCACATCAAATTCATAAGAAAAAAATACTAAAGTGATGTTTTTCTTCTCGGTTTCAAACTCATAAAACCCCAAAGCATTTGTGGTGGCTCTTAACCCAGAAACTTTATCGTACACTTCTACTTGGTTAACTGGTTGGTTGGTACTCGCATTGGTAACCTTACCAGAAATTTTGTATTGTGCATGCGATGTGATACTTAAAAGCAGTATCAAAACTATTTTAAAATCCTTTAATTTCATCTTTAAATGGTAAAATCCATGTTTTATGTTTGAATGACTCTTTTTCTTTATATAAATCGACCGTTTTATCAATAAATGGCTGACTTAATCGCCCGTTTAATGCCACGTAACTTTCGGCAAAAACCTGTACGTTTTTATGGCCTTGTGACGAAAAATGATCGCCTAAATAATGTGCGTATTCTAAAATAAAATCCGGTTGAAAGCTCATTTGTTTTTCTTGAAACGCCGTTAAAAAATCGGAGTTATTAACCATGAAGGAGCTTCCTGTTTTTTCATCTTTAATAGTGAATGTGGTATAACCCATTTTTTCCATTAACATGACGCGCCATGAAAAACGATAGCCTTCTTCTGTCCAAAACAACTCTCCCGGATATAATGAATAGCGAAATGGCAAAAGTAATTGAATGCTGAAAAACACTGCTAAAACAGGTATTATTATATATTGTTTTTTGAAATTGAAAGCTTCTTTATATTCGACAGTATGCGTTTTTGCGAAAGGTTTTATAATGCGTTTTATTATTTCTATGATTTTATGATGGAATTTTGCATCAAAGAAAATAAGCGTAGAAACAATCATGATATACGGAAACATGCCTATGGGGAACAACACACTTGTAAACACATGAAAAAACACCACCATAACAAAAGCAAACCAACGTGTTTTTCTGTACAATAATAAAAACGGAATGCTTAAATCGTACAACATACCACTCCAACTCATGGTATAGTGAAACCACGATTGCTGCATGATACCTTCACCTAAAAAAGGCAAATCGTATTTTGAGGGCAACCAAATTTTTAATGGCATGGCTTTTAATAACCAATCGGAATTAATTTTAGCTAAACCTGCGTAAAAATAAACAATGCCCAAAAGCAACTTGATGCTATCTATGGTCCATTTAGGTATGGTTTTAAAACTTGTTTTTTTAAGAATATTGTCTACTGAAAAATAAGCGTTCGCAGGTAAAAAAATCATTAAAAAACTTAACAGACTAATGCAGTAATAATGATTTAAGTAGGTGGTTTTATCCATGAGTTCGATGTACGTAAAACTCAAGAAAAAGACGGTGATAGCGAGTCTGTATTTTAATCCTAACGCTACTAGAAACGCCGAAATACCACAAATTGTAAAAATAAGATAGGTGTATGCACCTAATGGCTTCACCCATTCGAAACCGTAATACGAAAAATGGAATTTAGGTTTAATGTATAAGGTTTCAATCCAACCATATGCCCAAAACCGAATGAGGCTAAACAGCATCATAACACCAAACAAGATACGGAATACCGCCAAAGGTGCTGCATCGGTTTTTTGAGCTAGATATGTTTTTAAATTGAAATCCATATAAAAACGAAAAGATTCCCTAACACATTAGAGAATCTTTAATTGCTTTATTTTTTATTATTACTAATCGCCATCAGCATCTACATAATCTACACTAATGTTCATAGCTTGTACCATATCAACTTTAAATAACACGACTGCTTTTTGTAATTCATCAAAAGCAATAGTCATTTTAGAATTATCGGTATTTATTTGATTGGTAAAATTAGCATCCAAAACCTCTAACTTCGTACGTGCTAAATTTAATTGATTATTAATTAAAGTGCTTAAATCTTCGCCTCCTTTGGCAATATTCAAATAATCTAAATAAGCATTAAAACTATTGGTAGTTGAAGTTGAATTATAAGCTTTTCCGTTAAAGAAATTTTGAACTGCATTTATCGCTTCTAAAGCCAAAACCTTAGATAACCCTTGATTGTAAAAAGCCTCCACTTTATCAGGTAGCGGACTTGTAGAAAAATTACCAGCAGGAATTCCTATTTTATTGGCTCGTAAGCCTTTTTCGTAATAGTAAATAAAATCGTTTGTTAATTTGTTTGTAGAACTGGTTGCTGTATTTGAAGTGCTATTTACAAACGTGTCTCTATAACCTGAAGTCCAATCGTTTAAAACGGTTTGAGTTTGTGATTTCATTTGATTTACCAAATCAGACACATATTTTTTATAACCAGCAGCATTGTCATTAGCGGTATAAACATTTAAGATGGCTGCATCACCCGAAGCAACACCGTACAACAAATAATCTAAAGCAGGAAAACCTACCGCATCGTTATTATTGGCGTGTGTCAAATCGTAAGTACCACTTGCTATATTGGCTTCAACATCGGCCACCGTCGTTGGGTACACATTCATTTGATACCCATAATTGATAGCTTCAGCTTTACCAATGTTAAACAGTTCGGCATATTGCCATACTTTATAAGCATTTAACCATGCGGTACGTAACGCATCTAAATTGGTTTGGTTTGGTGTTACCACAAAATCATCTTTAGCGGTTACCAAACTTTCCAATTTAGTATTCAAATCTTGATAAACGGGAATGATGATGTTATCTGCCCAATTGATAAGCATGGTTTGTCTATCAAAATTATCGGCTGCTTTTTTATCACCATCAGCTTCTGAACTACTACACGCAGCAATTACCAAAGCTAAAACGACTATCGAAACAATTTTTTTAATCATATTCCTATTACTTTAAATAGTTTGCAAATATAAATAAGCAGATGAACTATTTAATACATCCATCTGCTTTAGTTTAATAAAACTAAAATATAGCTTTATTCAACTGTAGCAGCTTGTGCGGTTGTAAAACCAAACTTAGCAGCTATAGCATTAGATATGTTATCTATAGTGGTTTCTGTGATATCCCAAAAACCGTTTCCAGCCATAAGTTGTGCTAAATAACCATCAACTTCTGCTTTAGTTACATAAGGCTCTATTGAATTTGGTTTTCTTGTGAATTGTAAGCTATAAATAAATCCGTAAGCTTCTGATAACGCATGAAATGCACTAGCTTTATTAGTTTCTAAATTTGCTTTTGAAACTTGTAAATAAAATACACCTCTTACCGCTGGTATTTTTGATATGTTTTCTCTAATAATTTCTGCTTGTTGGTCGCGAATTGTATAATTTTTTGCAACAATGGCAGCTCTTCCTAATTTGAAAGCATTGAAAATATCATCCGCTAAGGCTGAAAAGTCTGAATCGGCAGAAACTCTATCAATATATTCACTTAAAAATTGATCTGCATCCAATACTGGCTCAGCAGGATTAGCTTCACTACCGTATAAATATCCGTAAGCTTCATCCCATTTATGTTCCATAGACGTATAGTTTTTACCAGTTTCCAAAACACCATTATTATTATCTGCAATGTTTGAACCTGCATCTAAAACTGCTGGACTTAGGTAGTTGTTCAATATTTGGTCCATCATTAAAGCACCAATCAATCCTTTAGCTAAGGCTTGGTTATACTCCAATCCTTTTCCATTTATGTAGCGTATGGTTCCCCCACCGGCTTGTTGTAATTGACCTGCATTTCCTGCAGTTGCAACGGTATTCCAATTAGGAAAAACATTTGTTACTTGTGATGTAATCCACCCTTCAAAATCAGCTTTTATGGCGTTTGAAACTGTCGTGTTAGCTGAAAAATAATCGGTTGAAGCAGCTACTTTACTACGAACATTTTTATCTGAAGCATTTAAAGTAGTATTAGCAAAATCATTATCATTTTGCGCATGTGCAAACATTGCTTGTAATGCTACATCTGTTTTTGTGTTATCTTTTAAAGCATTTACCAACTCATCTGCCATTTGTATTCTCGTAGTTTGTCCTTCAAAATTAACTGTTGAAGTATTGCTGCGTGTAAATACGTAAGTTGATGGCGTTTCTATTGGGTTTGAATTATCGTCATCATTTGAACATGATGTGATTAAAGCAGTAGCGACGGCAATTAGTGATAAGATTTTCTTCATTTTATTTAGACTTGATATAAATAATAAATTAATTCTCGTGCAAAAATAAAATACAAAATGAGAATCACAAAGTTTATTTAGATTAAATTTAAATAAAAATTACAAATGTTTAATTATTAGATTTTTAGAACCCGTAAATTTAGTGGTACATACTAAAAATCTTAGTAGCTTCGTTGTGAGCGCTTTCAAAACTAAGCGCATTTAAGCTATTATTTTTTTGAGAAGTGAAGTATGATAATAGTTTTTCGGTAGGCATATTACCCGTAAGTTCGTCCTTTGCCATAGGGCAACCGCCATAACCTTGTATGGCTCCATCAAATCGTTTACAGCCTGCTTTATAAGCGGCATCTATTTTTTCAAACCACGTAGAAGGTGTGGTATGTAAATGGGCTCCAAATTCGATATTCGTGTATTGAGATATTAGATTGGAAAATAAATAATGTATGCTTTCGGGATTAGAACTACCTACGGTATCACTCAAAGACAATATTTTAATCCCCATATTGCTCAATCGCTCAGTCCACTCGCCTACAATATCAACATTCCAAGGGTCACCATACGGATTTCCAAACCCCATAGAAATATAAACCACCACTTCTTTATTGGTTTTATTTGCAATTTCTAGAATTTCAGAAAGCGTTACTATAGATTGTGCAATAGTTTTATGTGTATTTCGCATTTGAAAATTTTCGGATATTGAAAACGGATAGCCTAAATATGCTATTTCGGCGTGTTTACTGGCATCATCAGCGCCACGGGTATTTGCAATAATTGCTAATAACTTACTACTTGTTTTACTTAAATCTAATTGGGCTAATACCTCTGCAGTATCTACCATTTGTGGGATGGCTTTTGGAGACACAAAGCTACCAAAATCAATAGTATCAAAACCAACACGCAATAAAGATTGGATATATTGCACTTTCTTCTCTGTGGGAATAAACTGCCTGATGCCTTGCATAGCGTCTCGTGGGCACTCTATAATCTTTATTTGGCTTGACATTATTTTAATTAAAATACGATGCTAAAAATACTATTATTTTTATAAAAGCTTATTCAAAAAAACAAGTAAAACATTTCAATTTGTAAGCATCTACAAAAGTAGTCGACTTAAATTAAAAAAACAGATTGCGCTATGAAAAACTTTACTTCAATTTTATTTTTCGGACTTATACTTTCAATAAGTGGTTTTTGTCAAAGTACAGCTGATTATAATATATCTCTCACGACTATTTGGAATGAAACCAACCATACTTCGGTTCCCGGAGGTGCACATTGGTCAGCCCTTGTTGGAGCTACTCATAACACCGCTAACGATTTTTTTGAATTAGGTGTAGTTTCACCAATAACTAACGGCATTAAAGATGTAGCCGAATTAGGCAACAACACCAATTTTATGAATGAAGTTAACACCGCCATTTCTGCTAATAAAGCTAACCAATGGATAAATGCTGGTGGTTTAGGTAGTGCTATTGGAACATTTACAATTAATAACCTGCAAGTAACAGAAAACTTTCCTTTAGTAACTTTAGTGTCTATGGTTGCACCAAGTCCAGATTGGTTTATTGCTGTAAACAGCATCAATTTAAGGTCTGGTAATGATGCTTTTAACAACGGCTGGAAAGATACATTCACTCTAGACGTTTTTGCTTATGATGCGGGAACTGATGATGGTGACGATTATACCTCTGCAAACACCATAAGCAACCCACGGGTAGGTGTTTTTAAAATCACAACAGCTCCCATAAATGGTAATAAAATGGGCACTATTACTTTTACTTATAATTCTTCAGTATTAAGTACACCTAGCGCTAACCCTATTGAAAACATAAAAATATTTCCAAATCCAACCACAGGACGTATTACGGTTTCAAACATTCAAAATATTAACTTAAAATCGATTCAACTCTATAATGTCTTAGGTCATTTGGTTAAAGACATTCCGATAGGCAATATCCTCACTAAAACAGACATAAATTTAACTAACTTAAACAAAGGTATGTATATGATAAAATTGAATAGTTTTGATGGAAAAAGTAGAACCAACAAACTTATTGCCGAATAGTCGATAAATCTTACAGTTCAACGTTTTTATTATTGACAACCTCTATTAAGGAATATATTTGAAAAAATGTTTTCCCCAAATGCATATTTTAAAACCTACATTACCTTCTTTTTTATTCTTGATATTTTTATCATTTGGCGTAAATACCTTCGCTCAAAATGAAGCAAATTCATGTGGAAACCTTAGCACAAAAGAATCTTTAGATTATTATAACAGTTTAAAACCGCAACTTAAAAACTTCGAGCAGGTTTTTATGCAAAAAAAGCTGTCTAAAAACGCTTCAAAAACAAATCAAATTAACGCCATTCCTGTTAAAGCGCACGTTATTAGAAATTCTAACGGTACTGGAGGAATGTGTGAAGCAGACCTTAATACAGCTATTGCCAATTTAAACAGTATTTATGCCGACGCCTTTATGGAGTTCTTTTTATGTGAGGGCATCAATTATATAAATGAAGATAGCTTATGCCATTTGAAAAAAGGCGATGAAAGGAACTTAATAGAAACCAACAACGTTCCCGGATTAATCAATATTTATTTTACTGATTATATTGACAATGATTCAGATGAAAGTATTTGCGGTTACACCGACAACCAAGGTAGAAACGATGTTATTGTAATCAAAAACAGTTGTGTTGCCAACGATTCTACATTAGCCCACGAAATGGGACACTTCTTTTCGTTAGTACACACCCACGGTGCAGATGACAACAAAACCACTGAATTAGTAGATGGAAGCAATTGTGACACCGATGGTGATGGTATTTGCGACACACCTGCTGACCCAAAATTAACGACCAAAAACATAAATAATTTTTGCCAATATTTTGGGACAGAAACCGATGTTCATGGCAATAGTTATACGCCTGATGCCTCCAACATCATGTCATATTCTATGAAAGGTTGCCGTTCGCATTTTTCACAACAGCAACTAGCGCGTATGTATGCCTTTTACCTTACTGCTAAAAACTATTTAGCGTGTTCAACTTTCAATGCCAATTTTACTGCAGATGTGAGTCAAACTTGTAATGATAGTTTAACAGTGAATTTTGAAAGCAATTGTGAAAACGTTACTAAATGGGCTTGGGATATAGATAATGATGGTATTGTTGATTATACCATACAAAACCCAATACATACTTTTACAACTGGTGTTTACGATGTAACCTTAACCGTTACAAACAAATCGAAATCCATAAAAAAAACGTATTCAAAATTTATAAAGGTTGGCAATGTAACACCTCTTTTTAATGAAGATTTTGAATCATACCAATTACAAAGTGATGTGAATTGGACAGTAAACGACATTACAAAACATGGGTATAATTGGTTGTTAAACAAAGGAGAAACTGCTTCTGGAAATACGGGACCCATTTTATCTAAAACAACAAATGGTAAAGCAAATACCTATATGTATGCGGAAGCTTCTGGGGCTAAACCTGGTGATGTCGCCGAATTAATTTCAACATGTATAAATGTTAGTAACCCAAATTCTGAATTGGAATTTTCATACCACATGTTTGGAAAAAATATTGGTGAATTGCACGTAGATATTAAAACTGAAGACGGTTATATAAACGATGTGATTCCTGCGCTTATTGGCAGCCAACAAAAACGTCAAGAGGATGCTTTTTTAATTCGAGATATCGATTTATCGGTATACACCAACCAAACTATTCACGTGCGTTTTAGAGCTGTAAGGGGTGTTAGTTGGGATGGTGATATTGCTATTGACAATATCTTTATTAAAACTATTGATGTACCAATTTCTGACCCTACGGTTAAAGTGTACCCAAACCCTATTTCTGGCGACATTCTTTTTGTGGACACACCTAATCCAAAAGACAATGTTAGTTATTATGTTTCAAACTTAACAGGAAATATTGTGATGTCTGGTAATTTGGTAAATAACCAAATACAAGTAGGCAAACTGAATTCGGGCATGTATTTGCTAACCATTAGAAATAATGGTGCGACGATTACAAAAAAGATTGTAAAATAATTTCTTATTTTTTAGCTAGAATCGCTTTGTTAATAGCTTTTATCAAACTGGGACCTTCATAAATAAATCCCGTGTAAACTTGCACCAAATCGGCACCAGCTGCTATCTTTTCCAAAGCATCTTCGGCGGAATGAATACCCCCAACTCCTATTATTGGGAATGTCTTGTTACTTTTATCGGCTAGATATTTAATAACATTTGTGCTTTTATCCTTAATAGGTTGTCCACTTAATCCTCCGTTTCCAATTGCTTTCAATAGTTCGCTAGGCGCTTTTAACCCCGTTCTATCGGTTGATGTGTTGCTGGCAATAACGCCATTTAATTTAGTTGTGGCAACCAGTTCTACAATTTCATCTAATTGGTTGTTATTTAAATCTGGAGCAATTTTTAAAAGAATGGGCTTTTGCTTTTCAAATGTCTTGTTTACTTTTTGCACAGCACCAATTAGCTCTTCTAAATATTCTTTGTCATTTAGTTTGGCATGACTTCCCACATTTGGACAACTTACGTTTAATACAAAATAATCTACATACGGGTGCAGTGCATTAAAACACTCTAGGTAATCTTTAGTATAATCTTCTGGCTTGGTGTTGGTATTTTTACCAATATTTCCACCTATAATCAGTTTACCTTTGTTTTTCTTAAGCGCTTCAATAGCAGCCGTAAGGCCCTCATTATTAAACCCCATACGGTTAATAATGCCTTGATCGTCTTTCAAACGGAACAAACGCTTTTTTGGGTTTCCTACTTGCGCTTTGGGTGTTACAGTGCCTATTTCTATAAAACCAAATCCGAAATTTGCCAATTCATTATACAGCACCGCATTCTTATCAAATCCTGCCGCTAAACCAACTGGGTTTTTAAAAGTAATTCCGAATAGGTTTCGTTCCAACCGTTTATCATTTACAACATATAAACTTCTAAAAAGGGCAGTAAAACCTGGTATTTTAGAAGCTGTTTTTATTAATGAAAATGTAAAATAGTGAATCTTTTCGGGGTCGAACGAGAAAAATAACGGGCGAAGTAATAGTTTGTACATCTGTATTATTTATGCAAAAGTACTCTTAAATATTCTAAATAAAAAATCATCCTTTTCAAAAGCCAAAAAAATTAATAATCGTACTTTTAAACCTTATAAGTTTTTTGTTTATCACAATCAATCTCTTAAATTTTTTACCATAAAACTGTAAAATTCATTTCAAAATGATTTCAAAAGAACACATTATCAAACGTTTTATAAGTTATGTTACTATCGACACCGAATCAGACCCTACATCAAATACTACTCCAAGTACTGATAAACAATGGGATTTAGCAAATAAGTTAGCCGAAGAACTAGAAGCTATTGGCTTGCAAGATGTTAGCATTGACAAAAACGCCTATATTATGGCGACGTTGCCAAGTAATGTAAGCCACAAGACACCAACTATTGGATTTATTTCGCATTTTGACACATCGCCAGATTTTACCGGTGCCAATATAAAACCTCAAATTATTGAGCATTACAATGGAAAGGATATTGTTTTAAATGAAACTGAAAACATAGTATTATCTCCTGATTATTTTGATGATTTACATCAATACAAAGGGCAAACCCTTATTACTACCGATGGCACTACCCTATTGGGTGCCGATGATAAAGCAGGCATTACCGAAATTGTTTCAGCTATGGAATATTTAATTAACCACCCCGAAATTAAGCACGGCACTATACGTATAGGTTTTACACCCGATGAAGAAATTGGCAGAGGTGCTCATAAATTTGATGTTGAGAAATTTGGGGCCGATTGGGCTTACACCATGGACGGTAGCCAAATAGGCGAACTGGAATACGAAAATTTTAATGCCGCTAGTGCTGTTGTAAAAGTAAAGGGTAAAATTGTACACCCAGGATATGCCAAAGGTAAAATGATAAACTCTATGTACATAGCCCAAGAGTTTATAAACTCGTTACCACGCTTGGAAACACCCGAACATACCGATGCGTACCAAGGCTTTTTCCATTTATCTTCCATAAAAGGCGAAGTAGAAGAAACTGTTTTGGAATACATTATTCGTGACCACGATTTCGGGCATTTTGAAGCTCGTAAAGCAGTTATGGAAAAATTAACCGAAGAATTAAACGAGCAATACGGCTGGGAAGTAATAAGTGTTGAAATAAAAGACCAATATTTTAATATGCGCGAAAAGATTGAACCCGTAATGTACATTGTAGATATTGCCGAAGAAGCCATGAAACAACTTCATATTGAACCGCTTATAAAACCCATTCGCGGTGGTACCGATGGTTCGCAATTAAGCTATAAAGGTTTGCCCTGCCCTAATATATTTGCTGGCGGACATAATTTTCATGGGCGCTACGAGTATGTCCCTGTTGAAAGCATGATAAAAGCCACCGAGGTTATTTGTAAAATTGCTGAATTAACGGCTTTAAAAAAAGACTAATTTATTAGTTTAAAAAATAGTGTAAACCATGTAAATACATTTTATTTTTTTTTCATGTGTCCACGCAATGGATAAATATTAGTAAAAAATCTCTTGCAACGTTTCTCAAATTTTAAAAACACCATTTATAGTTGTAAGTGAATATTTAATATATTCCGAAGTTTATATTATTTTTACATACACAGTTACAAAACTCAAATATGACAAAAATAGTTATTGTATCAATTCTTTCCTTTTTTAGTTTGGAAATTTTCGGTCAAGATTTGTTCTTAAAAGATGTTAGTCAAACTCAAGAAACTTCAAAAAAGATAGTTTACTTGTTTATGGATAATAATATTTCTAAAGCATTTGACGAATTAACGCCCTATTGGCCAATGCCTCAAAATGAATTAGAATCAATAGAGGAAAAAACCATTAAATACCTAAACTTAATTAACCAAAGATTTGGTAAATCAATAGGGACACTAAAAGTAAGAAATGAGACCATATCAGATATTGCAATAAGAGAAACTTACATAATCCGATATGCAAATAGTGCAATTCGTCTGATTTTTACTTATTACAAAAATGACAATGGCTGGATTGTGAATGCTTTTAAATGGGACGATTCGTTTGAAGATGAGTTCAACTAAAAACGACATACAACAAAGACTATATCACATATAAATCATCCCTTGTTCTTTCGTCCTTCTGAAAATCCTAACGGATTTCCGGTTTTGTTTTTACTTGCAAAGTTAAACGCTACTCCATACGACTAATCATAGACTAAATGTAAAAGGCACTTCTGACCCCATCCTGAAGAAATCTATACAATTTTAAACATTATGTATAAAAATCACTAAGTAATTAGACGAAATTAGTACTGTAAAACTTAATAAAAACCAATTAGGCAAACTTTATGGCATTACACCCATCACCCATTAAGAATGGATTAGAAAGTAAAACCGTAAAGACCTCATGAGCTCCAGGGAACGAGCAGAAACAAATGGCGGGATAACAGGTGCTTAAAAAAAAATCAAAAATAGACTGACAACTTAAAAGTTATTGCTTAAAAAGGATCTCGATACTATTGTAGTGGAATCTTACCTAGAGTAGCTGCCAAAAAACTAGGCTACAAGACACTTCCAAAACCCTACTTAGGATACTGCTTCTTAATATTCCGTATCAATTCTTCCAGCCCGTTTAATTTTAGTTCGTACACTTGTTTAAGCATATCGCCTAATTTTCCTTTAGGAAACCCTTTTTGGTGGTACCAAACTACGTAATATTCGGGTAAATCTATTAAATAGCGGTCTTTATACTTCCCAAATGGCATTTTGGTATGCGCTAAATCTATTAAGAACTGTTTGTTGAACACCTGGGCTATTTTACCTCGACTATTTCTAAATCTTTATACTTAACTATATAAGTAGCATCGTTATAATAACCTCCCATGAGTTTCTTTTTGTAGGCAAATTTATTTTCAACATATTCAGTAAGTGGCGCACTGTTTACAGACATGTATAAATCTTTAGCTGAGGCCAAACGCAATACTACATCCATAGTTAAATCGAATCCTTTTACGGCACGCTTGCTTGGTGTTGTGCTATAAGTTTGTGTGTAACGCTTCACAAAAGAATTACTTTCGGTATCGCTATACGATTTTGAAGCTGTAGCAAAATGAAGCTGTAGTTTAGATAAATGGTCGTTTGAAACCTGATCGCCCTCAAAAGCCGCATTAAAATTGCTTGTTACCAAAATAATTTCGGTACTGGAGCTATTTAAAGACGCTAAAATACTTACAACGTTTGATGCAAACCCTTCGCTTTGCGTTTCTAAAAACACATAGTTTCTTCCTGGTTTTAAAGTACTTCGTATATCTTCTACATAAAGAAAATTTAAATCGTTACCCGTTTTCCCTTTTCTAGAGTAAACCGATTTTGCATAACTAAACATCGTTTTAATACTATTTGCAACTGCTTCATTTTTTGTATCTGAAACAACAACAATGTTTTTTTCTAACGAATCTGCTTTTATAAAATTTACCATTCTGTCTTTCAACAAATCGTCTGAAGGTCGTGATTGAAACACATTATCATACAATGTTAAATTGGTACCAATTGGCGATATTACGGGTATATTGTATTGGCGCAACTCGGTAGCGACCTTATCAAAGGTTTCAGTTGTTAACGGTCCAATAACCGCATCAACATCTTTAAAATTGTTTTCGTTAATAATTTTAATGACTTCACTTACTTGATATTTTGTATCGTAAACATCAACTTTAAGTGAAACACCTAATATTCTTAGAGAATCTAGTGCAGTTAAAACTCCAGTGTAAAAATCGAGTGATGCATCTAAATACGGATCCTTTTTTATACTACTTTTTATATCTGTAATAGAATCGAAATCTACACGATTTAACCTAAAAGGTAACATAACCGCAATATGCTTGGTATCGAAATTAGTTATTTTAGTTTCTAAATGTGATTTTTTAGAAATGGTTTCACCCGCTACGTTCATATTATTTGTATACGGAATTTTCAAAACCATACCTTCTTTTAAACCAGTGTTTTTTAACTCTGGGTTTAAAGCCTCCAATTCGTCTTGTTCTAAGCCCAATTTAAGTTTCAAACGGTAAAAACCTTCCTTAGGCAAAACGTTGTAATAGCTGTATTTTTCATCAACTTCTTTAACAGCATCACCACCAATATTTGGCACATAAATTTGTTGCCCTTCCTGTAGTGTTTCTCCCATACCTGGGTTTAAATCTTCAAGTTCTTGTACCGTAATGCCAAATTTATAAGCGATGCGCCATTTGCCTTCTTTAGCCTTTACTAAATAAACTTTGGTAGCTGCTTTAGGTTCTTCTTTTGTTATTTTGAAAACAGGTATTTGAAGTTTATCTCCCTTTTGCAAAGTGTTGGCATATAAAAAAATATTGTGCTTTTTTATCTCATCTTCAGTAACATCATAACGTTTTGCTATACTGTATAAGGTCTCCTTTTTACTAGTTCTATGTTCTTTAAAACCTTGTAACTCTTTTGTTGTAGTAACCGTAGGTTTTGTTGCTTTAGAAATAGGAATTATTAAAATAGTATTGGCTTTTAATTCTTTTTTAGCGTCTGGGTTTAAAGCGTATATATCAGATATTCCTACACCATAACGCATAGCAATACCGTTAATAGTTTCTCCTTTTTTAACTTGGTGGGTGCTAAAGTTTTGAGCTGTTACAGCATTTAAGTTGAACACTAATGCGAAACATAAAACGGAAAAGAATTTAATCATGTAAATCTATTTTTTTAAATTGCGTTAAGAACAAAATGGTGTTTTACTATATACATATAACATGCCAAAAATAAAGGCATAGCCAACAAGCATCTAGTCCTACTTAATTATATACGTTTCGTTTATATAACTAAGTCATTTAATACACTAAATATAACTTATAAATATTGTAACGACAACTTTATCAAAATGTTAGGGATTCAATTTTAACAAAACTTACTCCCATTCGATAGTTGCAGGTGGTTTCGAACTGATATCGTAAACTACTCTATTAACGCCCTTAACTTTATTTATTATGTCGTTTGATGTTTTTTGAAGGAACTCGTAAGGTAAATTTACCCAATCGGCTGTCATACCATCAGTACTTTCTACAGCTCTAAGTGCTACACATTTTTCGTAGGTACGCTCATCGCCCATTACCCCAACACTATTTACTGGTAATAACATGGCGCCTGCTTGCCACACTTTATCGTACAGTCCCCACTCTTTTAATCCGTTTATAAAAATAGCATCAACTTCTTGTAGAATACGTACTTTTTCGGCAGTAATATCGCCTAAAATGCGAATCCCCAATCCTGGACCTGGAAATGGATGACGCCCTAAAAGTTCTGGATCAATCCCTAAAGTAGCTCCAACACGTCTTACTTCATCTTTAAAAATAGCGCGTAATGGTTCTACAATTTTAAGTTTCATAAAATCGGGTAACCCACCTACGTTATGGTGACTTTTTATAGTTGCTGAAGGACCACCAGTTGCGGAAACACTTTCAATAACATCTGGATAAATTGTCCCTTGTGCTAACCATTTTACATCGGTAAGTTTGTGCGCTTCATCATCAAAAACCTCAATAAACGCATTACCAATGGCTTTACGTTTTAATTCTGGGTCTTCAATACCTGCTAAAGCATCCATAAAACGTTGTGAAGCATCAACTCCTTTTACGTTAAGTCCCATGCCTTCGTATTGATTTAATACACTTTCAAATTCATTTTTACGAAGCAATCCGTTATTAACGAAAATGCAATATAGGTTTTTGCCAATAGCTTTATTTAATAAAACAGCAGCTACGGTAGAATCTACACCACCTGACAAACCTAAAACCACTTTATCATTCCCTACTTTTTCTTGAATAGCCGCTACTGTTTCTTCAACAAAAGAATCTGGCGTCCAATCTTGATTTAAGCCTGCAATTTCTACTAAAAAGTTTTCTAATAGTTGCTTTCCATCAGTAGAGTGATATACTTCTGGATGAAATTGAATGGCATACGTATCTTCACCTTCAATTCTGTAAGCTGCATTGGTTACATCATGGGTACTAGCAATTAAAACACCGTTTGTTGGCAATGTTTTAATGGTATCACTATGACTCATCCATACTTGACTTCCAACATTTATGTCTTTAAAGAAAGCTTCATTTTCTTTAATAAAAGCTAATTTAGCACGACCATATTCTCTAGTATTAGAAGGAGCGACTTCACCACCCGAAAAATGCGCTAAATACTGCGCACCGTAACAAACCGCTAGTAACGGTTTTTCACCTCTAATATTAGTTAAATCGGGGTGTAAAGCCTGTTCGCCTCTTACTGAAAAAGGGCTACCAGAAAGTATAACGGCTTTATACTCTTGAAAATTAGTTGGAATTTTGTTGAATGGATGTATTTCGGAATAAATGTTGAGTTCTCGAACTCTACGGGCAATAAGCTGAGTGTATTGCGATCCGAAGTCTAAAATAAGTACCTTGTCATGTTGCATGCGCAAAAATAGTAATTGATTTTAGAATGACGAATTACGAATTACAATTTTTTTATTTAATTTTCAACAGAACGAATTCGCACTTTAAAGGTTCTAAATTTTCAATTAATTCCGGTATCAACTGCTTACCATATTCTAAATAAAATTCAGAGAAATTGGTGTTTCGCTCTTGCAAACTTTGGTTGGGAAACAACTCGTTTTGTAAATCGGTCATTCTTAAAACTTGGTCTGACAGTTTTCTTTTTTGGGCTTTAAGCAGTCGTTTTTCTAAAGCATCCAAGCCTTTTAACTGCTTCACTTCTTGTGCTTTTACGGCTCCTAAGAATGACTTGTCGGTTTGTTCTGCAAGTTTATATAAAGTTTCAAATTGTTGCTTTAATTGTTGTTTTTGTTCCGTAAAATCAATATCAACATTCGAAATTTCTCTTACTTTTTTATTGATGAAGGCATGACGCTTTAAAAAAATATCTTCGTTTAAAATGTTTAACTTTTGAAGTTTTTCAGCTTGAATCTCAGATTGAATTAACACCGAATTACGCAAAAGCAATACAGGAAAAGGCACATTTACCTGATTGAAATATTTCTTTAATTGAAACCAATATGCCAACTCTCCACCACCACCTATGTAGCATAAATTGGGTAAAACAACCTCTTGGTACAAAGGACGCATAATTACATTGGGCGAAAACCGTTCGGGGTGCTCTAAAAGCACTTTTTGTATCTCAGCCTTGCTCCATGATATACCAGTATTGATTACTTTGTAAACACCTTCTTCTAAAACAATACGTTCTCTTAAATTATCGATTAAATAGAACAAATTAATCTCTCGTGGGTTTACTTGAATACCATACGGTTGATTCTCTAATTCGTTTATTTGCTTATTTGTTTCGGAAACATTTTTAAAAGACGTTTGGTTAAGCAATTCATCTTCCATAAAAGGAATAAATTGTTTTTTTAATGAGGCATCATTGGCATCAATAATTACCAAACCGTATTCCTTAAACAATTCATTAGCTAAAAAACGAGTGGCATTAGCCAAATTTTGATGCTTTACATAAGTTTCTTTGAAAAGTATTTTTAAATATTGGGCGTTCTTGCTCATTCCTAGCTCTAAAGAAAACAAATCAAACACAGCTTCTAACCCATCGGTAGAAAGTTCTCCAACTGCTCCACTAGCTTCTTTATTCCAATGGACTTTTTTACCTTTAAAATTGAAATAGTTTATTTCTTCAAAATCGTGGTCTTCAGTTGCCATCCAATAAACTGGTACAAAATTATACTCTGGGTATGTATACTTTAATTTGTTTGAAAGATTGATAGCCGACACTATTTTATACAGAAAATAAAGTGGTCCCGTGAACAGGTTTAATTGATGCCCCGTTGCAATGGTAAAAGTGTTTTCAGAATTTAAACTTTCAATGTTTTTTAAGGTAGCTTCGGAAGTTTCAATGTTTTGGTATTGCTTTTTTAAAGTTTCAACTAAAACGGTTCTCGATTGCACTTGGACTGACGATTGCTTCTCTTCAATCTGTTCCTTAAAATTTTCAAGCTTTGGAAATCTATTATAAAAAGGTTGCAATTCTGGGTTTTCATCTAAATAATCACAAATAAGTGAAGAAAAGTATCCTGTTTTTTTAAATGAAATACAATCGGTTGGCATATAAATAGTAAGATTTAAAGTGTAAATATACAGTTATTCTAATTTGAGAAATCTAAAAAATAAGTTAAGAATTCTATTGATTTCTTTAAAATGAAACACCATAGCCTAATTCTGCTCTTATAATTACATTTTCCCAACCTTAATTTTCATATAACATTAGGTACATAAAAGCTACTGCAGGTAATATACAAGTAACCTTCTTTACATTACAATAACCCTAAATTAATTAAACCACAGTGTTGCCTTAACAAACTTAAAACCCTCTAATAATACCTTTGACATCAAAATAACAACCAAAAAAATATTAGATTATGAACAAATTACTAAAACTATTTTTATTCTTATTTGTCGTTACTTCAACAAGCGCTTTACTAATTAGCTGCGAAGGTGAAGATGGCATAAACGGTATTAACGGAAAAGATGGTGCCGATGGGCAAGACGGTTTAGATGGAGAAGATTTTACACCTGCTGAATTTCCTCCTTTAACAGCATCAAAAACTCCAAACTTATTAAAAGTAAGTTCTGCTTTCTCTTCAATTGTAGTAACGCCTTTACTTTCTTCTGAAGATAAAATAGAAGGTACTCCAAACTTTGTTTACGGCTCTATGGCAGATGGTGCTGGTTTACTTGCTGAAAGTAACGGTACTTTTACTTTAATAAACAATATTGAAGCAGATTACTCGATTGCTAGAATTAAATTAAATAAAGATTTAAAGCCTATTCACGGTGAGTATATTGTAAATGCATTTTCTACTGCTTTTACTGCACAATGTTCAGGTACTTTAATTACTCCTCAAGAACACGGTTTTGGTCCACTATACCTTTCTGGTGGCGAATGGGGTGGTTCTTCAAAAGGTGTGTTTGCAACAAACCCTTACAAATCGGCTGATAATGCAGATTCTGCTATGATGCTACCTAAATTAGGACAATGGTCTACCGAAAACGCTGTGCCAATTGGAAAAGATGCTTATCCAAACAAAACAGTGGTTTTTATTGGTGATGATGAATCCAACAACTCTGTTCCTTCTGGTCAATTAGGTATGTATGTTGGTAGTAGAGGTAATTTTGATGATGGAAAGTTATATGGCTTAAAAGTAACTTCGGCCGGTGTTAACTTTGAAATGGATATGGTTGAAGGAACCGAGTATTCAGCCGAATTTGTTCAACTACAAGAAACACAAATCGATTTATTGGATGCTGAAGCTAAAGCCAAAGGCGTTATGGGCTTCTCTAGATTAGAAGATATTGATTGGAGACGTGGTTCTGCAGCAAACCAAAGAGAAATTTACTTTTGTGTTACTGGTCGTAGCAGCAGCGGTTTAGCTGGAAAAGGAAGCTTTTTAGGCAGAATTTATAAAGTAGTTTTAAATGATACAAACCCAACTGGTCCTGCAAAAATAACCTGTGTGTTAGACGGTGATAAAGTAGGTGGAAAAGCAGATGGCTTCCATTCTCCAGACAACATTTTAGTTACTGAAAACTATGCTTACATTCAGGAAGACCCGAACGGATATGCTCATTTAAACACTGCAATTACAGGGTATGCCAAATTATACCAATACAACCTAACAACAGGTGAAATAAAAACTGTTCTAGAATGCGATCAAGATAGAGCAGCAACATTAGGTTACGGTACAACTTCAAATACTTGGGAAATTACTGGTATGATTGATGTTACCGATGTAGTAAAAAATGGCAAAAACACCTTTATATTAATTACACAAAATCATGGTTGGGTACCTGCCGATGGTTCATCATTTACAGATCCAAAAGCAAATTATACCGATAGCTCAAGTAAAGAGGGTTCAATGCTATACGTAATTACAGGTTTAGATAGATAATATAAAATGAATAACACCTTATTGATTATAAGAGCTAAGACATATACTTTTGGTATATGTCTTTTGCTTTTAACAGGATTTTCTTGTGAAAAAGAAAAAAATAACACACAACCTATTTCAACAGACAAAAGAATTGAAACGTTTTACCTTTCAGAATTAAGCAAATGTATAAACACTATAGATTCTTTGTCAACTTTAAAAAATTCACAAGATAAGATAGCGTGTTATAAAATAGCACGCATGCATTTTAAAACTATAGAACCTATTTTGGCTTTTATAGATCAGAACAACTACAAATCATTAAATGCACCTAATATTTTACAGGTTAAGGAAGAAGACTTAACCGATGTAAAAATAAACAATCCTTTTGGTTTTCAGGTTATTGAAGAACTTATCCACGAAACACCTATTGATATTAGCGAGCTGCAAAGCGTGGTGAACATTACAAGTAGCCGACTAAAACTGGTTAAACAAAACACTTTTATAAATTTGAAAGACCATCATATCATTTGGCTGTTACGAAACCAAATAGTTAGGGTAGCTACTACCGGTATTACAGGTTTTGATTCTTCGGTGTTATCACAATCTTTAAAAGAAAGTCAATTTACTTATGAAACCTTAATTAAATTAATTCAAATATTTAAAGACAAGTTCACTTCAAAGCAATTGTATAAAGCTTTATTAGGGCAATTTCAATCTTCTATAAAACAATTAAATGATGATTTTGTTGATTTTGACAGATATACTTTCATCAAAACCAGCACCGATCCCCAATTAAAATTATTGGTTGAAACACAAGACGATTGGGGTGTGGAATTTCCTTTTGAAATGGCGCTTTCAAACACCATGTTGTCCCTTTTTGCTCCAAATGCTTTAAATACTTCCTATTTTACCGATTACAAGAGCGACACTACCCATTTAAAACAAAAAGAACTTTTAGGTAAGCAGTTGTTTAATGATGTTAGACTTTCAAAAAATAACACGATGGCGTGTGCTACCTGCCATATAAAAGACCTAGCTTTTACCGATGGTAGAACCACATTTGACAATAAACAAAAAAGAAACACCCCAACATTAACCTATTCTGGCTATCAACAATTATATTTTCTAGATGCCCGTGCTGGGAGTTTAGAGGGGCAAATAGTAGGTGTTGCCAATAATCATGATGAATTTAACTTGCCAATGGATTCTATTGTAAAACGTGTTAAAAACGATAAACAATACAAAAAATTAATGGATTCATTATATAATAATACCAGAGACGATTTTAATGTAAGGCATGCCATTTCTTCATATATTAGAACACTTAATCTTTTCAATTCTAAATTTGATAACAACATAAATGGTAAAGAAAACTCATTAACAGAATCTGAGAAAAAAGGGTTTAACATTTTTATGGGAAAAGCAGCTTGTGCCACTTGCCATTTTCCACCAGTATTCAATGGCACGGTTCCTCCTAATTTTACCGATACGGAATTAGAAATTATAGGTGTTCCAGACACAAAACAAAATAAAAAACTAGATGACGATTTAGGGCGCTTCTACTTTTTTAATACCAAAGAAAGAAAAGGTGCTTTTAAAACAACAACCGTACGAAACGTTGAAAAAACAGCACCATACATGCACAACGGTGTTTATGAAACTCTAGAAGAAGTAGTAAGTTTTTACAATAAAGGCGGTGGTAACGGCCTAGGTTTTAATATAGAACACCAGACTTTGCCTTTTGATGAATTAAATCTTACTGATGAGGAACAAGCTCATATTGTTGCCTTTATGAAGACACTTACCGATAGCAACGGTAACAAAAAGTAACAAATCGAATATTAAGCGTTTAAAAACAAGAGCTTATAACAAATAAATATTGCGTAAACAATCTAAATAAGCGTTTTTTTTTGTATTTTAATACTAACTAATTTATTGGTTAGCAATATATCATGAAAAAGAAACGCTTACTACTTTTTATACTTACCTGCCTCTTTTTTGTTAATGGCATGAAGGACATTAATGCGCAAACTTCAACATCTTTTATAGAGATAAAAGGAAAAATTTTAGATGATGCTTCTAACGACGCTTTAATATTTGCTGATATCATTATAAAAGATACAAATATTAGTACCATTACAAACTCAGATGGTGAGTTTGCTTTAAAAATACCAGATTCGCTTGCCGCTAAATCTGTTACGTTTTCTCATTTAGGTTATCAAAAAAAAGAAATGAAAATTTCTGAATTAAACACCAATACAAAAATCAAACTGCTACCCGCTATTACTGAATTGAATATAGTAGAGATCAAAACCTTTAAAGATGCTGAAACCCTATTACGAGAAACCTTAAAAAACAGAAGTAATGCCTATAACAACGATAATGCATTAATGACTGCTTTTTATAGAGAAACTATTAAAAAGAGACGAAAAAATGCTTCATTATCTGAAGCCGTCGTGCAAATACACAAACAACCTTATAGCAATTTTAAAAACGATGCTATTGAACTTATAAAGTCTAGAAAAAGTACCGATTACACACGGCTAGACACGCTGGCTGTAAAACTTCAAGGTGGTCCATTTAGTAATTTATATACCGATATTATAAAATACCCAGAATATATATTTACGGATGAAGCTATTGCTTTATATGAGTTCCGCTTTGGTGAATCTACCCAAATTAACAACAAACCTGTTTATGTTATCAATTTTAATCAAAAACCAGGCATTATAGAACCTTTGTACTACGGAAAACTTTATATAGATTCTGAAACTTTAGCATTAACGAATGCTGTTTTTAGATTGAATGTTGAAAACAAAGAATTATCTAGCGAGATGTATATTCGGAAAAAACCAAGAAAAGTAGATGTGTACCCTACCGAAGCAACTTACCGTGTTAACTACCGTACCCAGAATGGAAAATGGCATTATGCATACAGCAATATTTTGCTAACCTTTAAAGTGAATTGGAAAGGTAAATTATTTAACAGCGTATATACCTTAAACAGTGAGATGGCTATTACAGATTGGCGCATTAACAACCCTAAATTAGTTAAAAACAAAGAAAACATGCTAAAACCCACTACTATTTTAGCAGATGAAACATCCGGGTTTAAAGACCCTGCCTTTTGGGGTGAATATAACATTATTGAACCCGAAAAATCTATTGAAGCGGCTATAGAAAAAATTAAAAAACAACTAAAACGCACTTAAAATATTTAGTATAAAATCTTAATCGAGTAGATAAATTTTAATTAATTTTACATACTAAATTTTTACATTGTGATAGATTTTTTGCTTACCAGCGATGCCATTATGGCGCTCTTAACGCTTACCTTTTTAGAGATTATTTTAGGTATTGATAATATTGTTTTTATTTCTATTGCTGCCAATAAATTACCCGAGCACCAACAATCAAAAGCTACAACCATTGGTTTACTTTTAGCCATGGTGCAACGCATTGTATTATTGTTTTTTGTAACGTTTTTAATTGGTTTGAAAGAACCTTTTTATACCCTTGAGCTATCATGGTTACATATAGCAGTTAGTTGGCAAGCTATTATTTTATTTGGAGGTGGCTTGTTTTTAATTTACAAAAGTACTTCTGAAATTCATGAAAAAGTAGAAATGCCATTACATGATGAAAATGAATTAAAAGGCAGAAAAATAAAAAGCCTAACACAAGCTATTATTCAAATAATGCTTATTGATTTTATTTTTTCCATCGATTCAATTTTAACTGCTGTTGGTATGACAAACGGTTTACACCCAAACCATAACTATAATCTCGTTTTAATGATAATTGCAGTCGTTATTTCCATTATCGTGATGATAGGTTTTGCAAACCCCATTCGCCGTTTTATTAATGAACACCCCAGCATGCAATTGCTAGGTTTAGCCTTTTTAATATTAATTGGATTTATGCTAATTACAGAAGCAGCTCATTTATCCCATACCAAATTATTAGGCAATACCGTTGGCGCTATCCCAAAAGGCTATCTATACTTTGCTATAGCATTTTCGCTATTTGTTGAATTTTTAAACTTCAGAATTCAAAGAAAAAAGAAAAATTAAAAATTTCTGTTGCCTTTAAAAATACGATACAAATAGTAAGCAATTATTACTAGCAATACTACTATTATTAGCCTAAAAACCATATGCTTTAGTTTTTAAAATAGTTTGGTTTGTCCTTTATCGTCTAATTTATCCTCATCACTTTTAGAATCAGAATCATCACTTTTTTTGGTATCATCTTCTGTAGTGTCATTGGAAACTGATGTAACATCTTCTTCATCTACAACTTCTAAATCATCGGCATGTACTTCTTCAGGTGCTTCATAAGGCAACGGTTCTAACAAACTAATTTGATTCACTTTATCCTTAGTCAGTTGATTTCCTAGTGCATTAATTCCTTTTACAGCAATAAACTCTTCTAAGTTTACAAGTAAATTGTCTTTTCTATCTACTCCACGCTCTTTAGTAAACTCAATTTCAGCCATAGGAATCCAATCGGTAGAAACAATTTCTAAATGAGATTTATCATGGCTTGAAATAAAACATTCCTCTTTATTCTCATTTTCAATTAAAAAACGTTTTACAAAATAGCGTTCTTTTTCTCCATCAAAATAGATAGCTGATATAGGTTTTTTAGGAATCCACTTTTCCATCACAATCATATCGCTATCAAAATGTGTGGTTACTTCTGGAATTATGGTTTTTGCTATCCCTTTTTGGTTGATAATTAGTATGCGGTCTTCTCCTCTAAATTCGCCTAACAATTCGCCTCTACCATCCACATTCAAGCGCTGTACGGCATCATCAAACCATATTTTACGTGGCTTTAAGGTTGAAATACCTTTCTCTTTTAATTCTACTTTTTTTACAGGATATTTAGTAACTAGGTTTCCTTTGGAATTTCGACCTTTTATCAAAATATCGGCAAAATCGATATCCCATTTTAACTTCTTAATGCTACCAGCTTGACGAAGCAAAATACTAACAACCTCTGCTTCTCCATTTGGGTTTGCAGAAAAATACAATACTGTAGAGCCTTTATTTCCATTGGTTAAATCGTATTCCTTATCACGGGTAATCCCAGTAACCGAAAAACGTTTTATATAAGACGGACCACTTTTACCATCTCGATAAATCATGTTGTAAATAGTACGACTGTCTTTTTTATCAAACACTTCTACATTAATAATATCTTTACCAATAAAGGTTTTAGAATCGACTTTGGTCACCATCATTTTACCTTCTTTGGTAAATACAATAATATCGTCTATATCGCTACAGTCGCAAACATATTCGTCTTTACGTAACGATGTCCCAACAAAGCCCTCTTCCCTATTCACGTAGAGTTTGGTGTTTCTAATAACCACTTTGGTAGCATCTACATCATCAAACGTACGGATTTCCGTTTTACGCTCACGCCCTGCGCCATACTCCTTTTTTAGCCTTGTAAAATAGGCGATGGCATAATCTATAAGATTTGCTAAATGATGCTTTACTTCGGCAATTTGTTCTTCTAAAGCATCAATTTTTTGCTGTGCTTTATCTATATCAAATTTCGAAATACGCTTAATTCTTATTTCTGTTAAACGCTCAATATCTTCTACGGTAATGGCACGTTTTAAATGTTGAATATGAGGTTTCAGTCCTTTATCAATCGCACTTATAACTCCTTCCCAAGTTTCTTCTTCTTCAATATCTCGATAAATTCTGTTTTCAATAAAAATTCGTTCCAAAGAAGCAAAATGCCACTGTTCTTCAAACTCTCCTAGGCGTATTTCCAGTTCTTGTTTTAAAAGTTGAACGGTGTTATCGGTAGAGCGACGCAACATTTCTGTAACGCCAACAAACAACGGTTTATTATCTTCGATAACACAACCTAATGGCGAAATAGATGATTCGCAACTGGTGAATGCATACAGTGCATCGATGGTTTTATCGGGTGATAACCCAGAAGGCAAATGAATTAAAATTTCAACCTCAGCAGCGGTATTGTCTTCAATCTTTTTAATCTTAATTTTCCCTTTATCATTTGCTTTTAAAACAGAATCTATAAGCGATGATGTAGTGGTTCCAAACGGGATTTCGGTAATGGCCAATGTATTTTTATCTAACTGAGATATTTTAGCACGCACACGTACTCGCCCACCTCTTAAACCATCGTTATAATTGGAAAAATCGGCAATACCTGCTGTTGGAAAATCTGGAAAAATGGTGAAACGTTTGCCTTGTAAATGTTTGATGGAAGCATCAATAAGTTCAATAAAATTATGTGGTAATATTTTAGTTGAAAGTCCAACCGCAATACCTTCGCCGCCTTGAGCCAGTAACAACGGAAACATAACGGGTAAGTTAACTGGTTCTTTACGACGACCATCATAGGACGCCTGCCATTCGGTTATTTTAGGATTGTAAACAACATCTAAAGCGAATTTTGATAAGCGTGCTTCTATATAACGTGATGCGGCAGCACTATCGCCAGTTAAAATATTCCCCCAGTTACCTTGTGTATCTATCAGCAAATCTTTCTGGCCTATTTGCACCATGGCATCTGCAATACTAGCATCTCCATGCGGATGGTATTGCATAGTATGCCCCACTATATTGGCTACTTTGTTGTAACGCCCATCATCTAAATCTTTCATAGAGTGCATAATACGGCGTTGCACGGGTTTAAAACCGTCTTCAATAGCGGGAACAGCACGTTCTAATATAACGTACGATGCGTAATCTAAAAACCAATCTTTATACATGCCCGTAACACGGGTAATGGTTTCTTTTGGCTCGTCTTGGTCGTTAATTAAATCGTCACCTTCTTCAATCATTAACTTCTTTTATTTTTAGGGGCGCCGTTCAGTTTAGTTTTGCCTAACTTTCTTGCATTTTTTATTATTGCTATTTTATGATTAACTACGGATAAATAGTCATAATTACGCTTAACTTCTGTTTTTTTATTCTTATTATATAACATAATTATAGTTTAATTCTCTTCTAAAATGTCTAGTTCTACTTTTAAATTATCGATTATAAATTCTTGGCGTGTTGGTGTGTTTTTTCCCATATAAAAAGATAACAAATCTTCAATAGACATATTATCATCAAGCATTACAGGATCTAAACGAATGTTCTCACCAATAAAATGTACAAATTCATCCGGCGATATTTCACCAAGTCCTTTAAATCGGGTTATCTCGGGTTTTGGTTTTAATTTTTCTATAGCACTTCTACGCTCATCTTCAGAATAACAATAAATAGTTTCTTTTTTATTTCTTACACGAAATAAAGGGGTTTGTAAAATGTATAAATGTCCTTCTTTAATAACTTCTGGGAAGAATTGCAAAAAGAAAGTTATTAGCAACAATCGAATATGCATCCCATCCACATCGGCATCAGTGGCAATTACCACATTGTTATAGCGTAAATCCTCTAAAGATTCTTCAATGTTAAGTGCTGCTTGTAACAAATTAAACTCTTCGTTTTCATATACAATTTTTTTAGTTAAACCATAGCAATTCAATGGTTTACCTTTTAAACTGAAAACTGCCTGTGTGTTTACATCCCGCGATTTGGTGATACTTCCTGAAGCCGAATCACCCTCGGTAATAAACAAGGTTGACTCTAAATTGCGTTCGTTTTTAGTATCGCCAAAATGCACTCGGCAATCACGCAATTTTTTATTATGAAGACTGGCAGATTTAGCGCGGTCTTTAGCCAATTTACGAATACCAGAAAGTTCTTTACGTTCCCGTTCTGCTTGCAGAATTTTACGTTGGATTTTATCGGCCGTATCTGGATTTTTGTGTAAATAATTATCTAAATAGGTTTTTAAAAAATCGGTGATATACGTCCGAACTGTTGGTAAATCGCCACCCATATCGGTAGAACCCAATTTGGTTTTGGTTTGACTTTCAAAAACAGGCTCCATGACTTTAATAGCAATGGCACTTACAACAGATTTTCGAATGTCAGATGGATCGAAATTCTTCCCATAAAACTCGCGAATGGTTTTAACCAACCCTTCTCTAAACGCATTTAAATGCGTGCCGCCCTGTGTAGTATTTTGTCCGTTTACAAACGAATGGTACTCTTCGCTATATTGTGTTTTACTATGTGTTAAAGCAACTTCAATATCGTCTCCTCTCAAGTGAATAATAGGATATGCTCTATCGGATTCGTTAATGTTTTCAGACAATAAATCTTTAAGTCCATGTTCGCTAAAATACTTTTCACCATTAAAAACTATGGTTAAACCTGGGTTTAAATACACATAATTTTTAAGCATTTTAACGATGTATTCATTTCTGTACTTATAATTTTTAAAAATGATATCGTCTGGGACAAAAGACACTTTAGTTCCTTTTCGCCGTGTTGTATCGTCTAATAAATCCTGATTTATTAGATTACCCTGTTCAAATTCTGCGGAAGCCGATTTATTATCACGTGTAGATTCAACTCTGAAAAAAGATGATAAAGCATTTACCGCTTTAGTACCTACACCATTTAATCCAACCGATTTTTTAAAGGCTTTCGAATCGTATTTCCCACCAGTATTCATTTTAGAAACCACGTCTACTACTTTTCCTAACGGAATACCACGACCGTAATCCCTAACAGTTACTTTACTACCTTGAATAGAAATTTCAATGGTTTTTCCTGCTCCCATGACATATTCATCAATGGAGTTGTCTAAAACCTCTTTTAAAAGAATGTAAATACCATCATCTGGTGAAGACCCATCACCCAATTTACCAATATACATTCCTGGACGCATACGGATATGCTCTTTCCAGTCTAATGACCGTATATTGTCTTCAGTATAATTGGTTAATTCAGCCATAGAATTGAGTAAAATTTCGTGATTGGACGCTAATATAATACAACCCTATAAAAAATGAAACTGCCATTACACAAAGTAATTAACAATATCATACAGATTTTGTTGAGAACCCCTATTTGCTAGCCTTTTCCTTTTTTAAAGAGACTAATAAGATACCAAAAATAACCACTAAAGCACCAAATAACTGTAATAATGTAAGTATTTCATTTAAAAAAACACCTGCTAATATAATAGTTGAAATGGGACCGAAACCTGCAATAACCGCAAAATTTGAAGAACTGATACGGTTGATTGATTCAGACACCAAATAAGAAGGAATAACGGTAGCAAAAATTGCTATTAAAAACCCTAACAAATACACTTCCCATTGCAGACCAAAAATATCTACTTTAGAAAACAAGCCAAAATGAATAAACACACAAATACACGAAATAATCATGGCGTAGGATGTGAACTTAACCACACCAAACTTTGGTATCAACCAACCGCTACCCACTAAATAAGAGGCGTAAGTTAATGCACAAAGTAATATGAAAAATCCGCCGATATAGGTATCAGTACCCGAAATAGCCACTTCGCCCCAAAAGGTGATAAGAATGCCAATATAGGTTAGAGATATAGCCAGCACTTGTGTTAAATTGATTGGTTTTTTAAGAAACAACTTATTAAAAACAATGATAATGGTTGGATACAAAAACAATATAATACGCTCTAAACTTGCTTTTATAAATACCAATCCCACAAAATCGAAATAACTGGATAAATAGTAGCCTACTATCCCAAAAAAGGCAAGCCAATAATAATCGTTTTTAAAAACAATTGCTGGATTTTCTTTACGGCTATAAATAATAGCAATAATCAAGTAAAAAGGAAATGAAAAAACCATACGCAACAACAAAAGACTCAAGGCATCCACTTGATATTGATACGCCAGTTTTACCATAACGGCTTTTGATGAAAATAGAACGATGCCTAAAATCCCTATTAAAATGCCTGAAATAAATTTGTTTTTAGATTGCATGAAGCGAATATAAACGATGCGGAAATTATAAGATTTTAATGTAAAACGAAATTACGATGTTCAAACACAGCGTCATTGCGCGGAGGCACGACAAAGCAATCTTTTTATTTTTACCTAAAACCATGATTAGGGAAATGACAAACAGATTGCTTCACTGCGTTCGCAATGACGTATTTATACGAGCTTTTTTCTAAAAGCGAAGTATCTAAAAATTAAGGATCTAACTATCTAATAAAACTACACATTAAACAGGAAGTGCATCACATCGCCATCTTTCACAATGTAATTTTTTCCTTCAACGCGCATTTTGCCTGCTTCTTTTACTTTTGCCTCACTTCCAAAAGACACATAATCATCATAACCAATAACTTCGGCTCTAATAAAGCCCTTTTCAAAATCGGTATGGATAACGCCTGCTGCTTGTGGTGCAGAAGCACCAATATCTATAGTCCAAGCACGCACTTCTTTTACACCCGCAGTAAAATACGTTTGCTGTTTTAAAAGCTTATAAGCTGCACGTATTAACTTCGCAGAACCTGCTTCATCCAATCCAATATCCTGTAAGAACATTTGGCGTTCATCATAATCGTCTAACTCGTTAATATCGGCTTCTGTACCTACTGCCAACACCAAAACTTCGGCGTTTTCGTCTTTTACAGCATCTTTTACCAACTCTACATATTTATTACCCGATACTGCCGATCCTTCGTCTACATTACATACATACATCACTGGTTTTTCAGTAATAAATTGCGATGGCTTTACAAAATCTTCATAATCATCTTCAGTAAACTCCAGTGCACGAACCGAAATTCCTGCTTCTAAACCTGCTTTAATTTTTAATAAAACCGCTTCTTCTTTTTGAGCCTCTTTATTACCCGTTTTTGCTGCACGCTTTACTTTTTCAAGTTTTTTATCAACCGTTTCAAGGTCTTTAAGTTGGAGCTCCATATCGATGGTTTCCTTATCGCGAATAGGGTTTACATTGCCATCAACATGTACAATATTATCATTATCAAAACAACGCAAAACGTGTAAAATAGCATCGGTTTCGCGAATGTTTGCCAAAAACTGGTTCCCCAGCCCTTCGCCTTTACTGGCACCTTTTACCAAACCTGCAATATCAACAATCTCTACGGTTGCTGGTTGTACACGCACAGGGTTTACCAATTCAGTTAGTTTTTCTAAACGTTTGTCTGGCACATTTACCACACCTATATTAGGCTCTATGGTACAAAACGGAAAATTTGCACTTTGCGCCTTGGCGTTTGATAAACAATTAAATAAAGTTGATTTCCCTACGTTTGGTAATCCTACAATGCCTGCTTTCATCTGTAATAATGTTAAAATAATAAATACAAAACCAAGACTTTGGTTTTTGCGAGTGCAAATGTAGTTAATTCATTAATTATTTAAAGTATATGCTTTGAGTATTTAACGGCAAATAACAAAGGTGTCATTTAAATATTGCGGAGAAGTGTTTTTAGATTGTAAAGATGTGTTTTTTTAGAGCTCAGTTCTTTGTTGGCTTGCGTTTTTTTTCAGTTCTTCCTTATCAATTAAAATTAATATTCCTCCAATAACAAATCCGCTAATCAGTCCGCCAAAATGAGCTGCATTATCAATTCCGCCAAAAAATCCAAATAATAAACTTATACCGGCATATAGTCCTAAAAGCATCCAAGTCATTCCACGCATATAATTTGGGTAAATTTTAAATACTGTAAAAGCCAAAATCAGTCCATAAAGCCCAAAGATTGCTCCTGATGCTCCTACGCTAATTGTGTTATCGTGCCAATAGATACTCGCAAGACTTGCAAGTATACCACAAATGACATAAATTACTATTAGTTTAACAGAACCAAGAACCTTTTCTAATAAACTACTTCCAAGACCAAGACCAATTAAGTTCATAAATAAATGCAAAACTCCACTATGAATAAATATTGATGTAATTAACCTCCAATATTCTCCGTTTAGTACTTCAAATCTTCTACTACCTCCAATTTCAAGTAATTCTAATGGAGTTGGTGACACTATATTTAGTCCAGAAAAAATCATAGCTATGAACACAATAATATTAAGAAGCAAAAGAATAGCCGTAGCTTTATTTTCACCAAATGGATTTAGAAAACTTAAAACATCTTTTAAATCATCTTCTTTTAAGGGTTTATTTTTCTTAAAATCAGTTAGTTCTTGTTCGTCAATTTTTGGTATTAAAACCATAGCTAATAAAATTATTGCTCCAATTCCAAATGAGCCAAAAATCCAATAAAATGAACTGCCTAATCTATTATTAAAATTATCAGTTCTTGGTATTAGAATAATTTCTTGCTTTTCATTTATTTCCGTAAAACCTCTTTGAACAGCTTCGATAAATCCATCTCGCTTATCTGAATTTCCAAGTTTTTCAAAATATGTTACATCATTAAAATTATAATTATCAAAATCTTTGGTTGATTTTTTGATAAACCGCCTATATTCTGAATTTTTTGTGGCATCAGAAATACGGTTGCTTAAATTTTTCTTAAATTCAATTCCATACCATATAGATTGAGAAAACTTAAAAGGACAAGCGAAATAGCGATAAAAATTTAGATTGTCATTATATCTGCCTGATGTTCTCGATGTAGAAAATGTGAGACTCGAGTTTCGGTCGATTTCAAAATAGTTTATTTTAAAGTATTTTTCTTTTTTTAATTCTTTAATTTCTTCTAATGAATTGATTTGTATTAAATCAAAAGAACTTTTCTCAATATAGTTTTGACTTATAATTATTGGTACTGCAATTGCAGCTGCCACAGCAAATTGATAAATGAAATATCCATTGTCTCTTTTGCTTCTAATATTTAAAATTCGAATTCTTCTTCGTAACCAAATTAAAATTGGTATCCAAGGAATAGTAAAAGGAATCCAGAAATTCAACAAGTCTTCTTTCAAAGGTAAAATCCCATGTTTAATGTCTAAAGCCCAACGAAAAATATTGTAAAAAAGAATAGTTCCTATCGAAACTATTAAAAATGGGATATATACTTCTTGAATTTTTGTCTTATTGTTATTCAATTCTCGATGTTCGTTTTAAATGCAAGCTAACAATTGGATATAAACAATTGCACACTTCTCTTAAAAAAGTACAACAGTCTATATCCACATCATATTACTCACAAATATAATAAAAATCCACCTACAAAAACAAAAGTCACTTTAAATATATAGAGCTAATAAAGCACAAAAAAAATCCCAAGCAAACGCTCAGGATTCATTTTAATTGTTAATTATCAATTGTAAATTGAATTACTCTTCTGGGTGCATAAAGCGTTGTTTTGCTAAAAGCTCCTCTTCGGTTTCAACGTGGTCGTCATCAGGCACACAACAATCTACAGGACATACCGCAGCACATTGTGGCTCATCATGGAAACCTTTACACTCGGTACATTTATCGGGCACAATGTAATAAAGTTCATCGCTTACAGGTTCTTGCGCTTCATCGGCATCAACCTCAGTACCGTTAGTTAATACCACTTTACCTGATAAACTGGTACCGTCTTTATAGCGCCAATCGTCTGCGCCTTCATATATTGCTGTATTTGGGCACTCAGGTTCGCAAGCACCACAATTTATACATTCGTCTGTTATAATAATTGCCATAGTGTATTTTCTTTCTAACTTTGTATTCGCAAAAATAACGCCAAAAGTATTCATAACCAAATTAAGCATGCAATTACAACAAAGAATTTACGCATTTGTGAAATTAGGAGATTTTTTAAGTCAATTTTCTAATGAAATTATTCAAAAAAAAGATAATATTGAACACAACGAAGTATTCTTTGGTGGTTTTAAGCATCAATTAAAATTGGCAGAAGAACATAATGGCTGGTTTACCAAAGAAAATATGGCGTTTGCCATAAACGGTTGGGTTGCTGCTTTAACCCACGATAATTTAACCAAGTGGCTTACCCCATATAATTTAGGTCCTATTACACCCAAACAGGTGGCTATTATAATGGCGGGGAATATTCCGTTGGTGGGCTTTCACGATTTTTTATCGGTACTTATTACGGGGCATGATGTATTGGTAAAACAATCATCTAACGATAAACACCTGTTGCCCTATTTGGCTAAATATTTAGAATTTGTTGAACCTGAATTTAAAGGCAAAATCACTTTTACCGAAGCTAAAATAGACAATTTTGATGCTGTAATTGCCACAGGCAGCAACAATACAGCGCGTTATTTTGAATATTATTTTAAAGGAAAACCATCTATTTTAAGAAACAACAGAAATTCGGTTGCTGTTTTAACAGGGCAGGAAACCGAAGCCGATTTAAAAAACCTTTCAGAAGATATTTTTCGATACTATGGACTGGGGTGCCGAAACGTTTCCAAGCTATTTGTGCCTAAAAACTATAATTTTGATGCCTTTTTTAATGGTATGTACCATTGGCATCCTATTATTGATAAAGCAAAATACGCTAATAATTACGACTACAATAAAGCCGTTTATTTAATGAGCGAATTTGATATGCTAGAAAATGGTTTTTTAATGATTAAAGAAGATGCAAGTTACGCTTCACCTATTGCCACCGTTTTTTACGAATATTATGATGATGTGAATCAATTAAAAGAAAAGTTAAAGGCCGATAAGAGTCAAATTCAGTGCATTGTTTCTAACGGATTTTCAGAAACCGAAATTGCATTTGGGGCTACTCAAAAACCTCAACTTTGGGATTATGCGGATAGTGTCGATTCTATTGAATTTTTGTTAGCAATTTCTTAAAAAAATTATTGAATTTTTAGCATTAAATTTCTAATTAATTAGCAACTTTGCATCTTTAAATTCTACAACAAAATGAAGAAACATAACTTTAGTGCAGGACCAAGTATTTTACCACAAGAAGTAATTCTTAAATCTTCTCAAGCAGTCCTTGATTTTAATAATGAAGGATTATCTATATTAGAAATATCCCATAGAAGTAAAGGTTTTATTGATGTCATGGAACAAGCCAGAGCATTAGTATTAGAACTTATGGGTTTAGAAGGCAAAGGTTACAAAGCGTTGTTTTTACAAGGTGGTGCTAGCACTCAATTTTTAATGGTTGCCATGAATCTTTTAGAAAAAAGGGCTGGTTATTTAAACACGGGCGCTTGGAGTGCAAAAGCCATTAAAGAAGCTAAAAAGTTAGATGATATCTACGAAGTGGCGTCTTCAAAAGAGGCAAACTTTAATTACATCCCTAAAGCTTACGATATCCCTTCAGATTACGATTATTTCCACTGCACATCAAATAATACTATATTTGGAACACAAATGAAATCGTTTCCAAAATCGGACATTCCAATGGTTTGCGATATGAGTAGTGATATTTTTTCACGTCAATTAGATTTTTCTCAATTTGGATTAATCTACGCTGGTGCTCAAAAAAACATGGGACCTGCTGGAACAACACTTGTAGTTGTTAGAGAAGATATCTTAGGAAAAGTATCTCGCAATATTCCATCAATCATGGATTATAAAGTTCATATTGACAATGGCAGTATGTACAATACACCACCTGTGTTTTCGGTTTATACTTCTATGCTAACTTTAGAATGGTTAAAAAACCTTGGTGGACTAAAAGCAATTGAAGAAATGAACGAGTTAAAAGCTCAAGTAATGTATTCTGAAATAGATTTAAACCCATTATTTAAAGGTTTTGCTGCAAAAGAAGATCGATCTTTAATGAATGCTACATTCACTTTAGAAAATGAAAATTTAAAGGAAACTTTTGAAACCATGCTTAAAGAAGCGGGAATTAGCGGTGTAAACGGACACAGAAGTGTTGGTGGATACAGAGCCTCTATGTACAATGCTTTACCTATAGAAAGTGTAAAAGCACTTGTAGAAGTAATGAGCGAATTAGAAAGTAAAGCTTAAAATTAGTTTGCAGTACACAGTAACAGTTTTCAGTACTTACTCAAACTTGAAAAAATAAATTATAAATTATAAATTGAAGTAAAAAGTTAACTGTTATTTCAACTTTAAACTTTTAAACTTTAAACTTTAAACACAACAAATGAAAGTATTAGCAAACGACGGTATTTCACAAACTGGTAAAGAAGCTCTTGAAAAAGGTGGCTTTGAAGTGATTACCACAACAGTAGCACAAGAACAATTAGCAAATTACATAAACGAAAAACAAATTGACGTTATATTAGTGCGTAGTGCAACAACAGTGCGCAAAGACTTAATTGATGCTTGCCCAAGCATTAAAATTATTGGTCGTGGTGGTGTTGGTATGGATAACATTGATGTTGACTATGCAAAAAGTAAAGGCTTACATGTAATTAATACGCCTGCTTCTTCGTCACACTCTGTGGCTGAATTAGTATTTGGTCACTTTTACGGATTAGCACGTTTTTTACATAACTCAAACAGAGAGATGCCTCTTGAAGGTGATGTTAGCTTTGGCAAATTAAAGAAAGCTTACGCTAAAGGTGTTGAACTTAAAGGAAAAACGTTGGGCGTTTTAGGATTTGGAAGAATTGGTCAAGCAACAGCAAAAGTAGCCTTAGGTGCCGGTATGAAAGTAATTGCTTTCGATCCGTTTATTGAAAACGCTAATTTAGAATTAGATTTCTTTGATGGTCAAAAAGTAAACTTCAATATTAAAACCATTTCTAAAGAAGAGGTTTTAAAACAAGCCGATTTTATTACCTTACACGTGCCTGCTCAAAAAGAGTATGTTATCGGTGCTCCTGAATTCGAAATGATGAAAAAAGGGGTGTTTATTGCTAATGCTGCACGTGGTGGTGTGGTTGATGAAGTAGCTCTAGTTGCAGCTATTGAAAGCGGTAAAGTTGCAGGTGCAGCCTTAGATGTTTTTGAAAACGAACCAAAACCAGAAATGCAATTATTAATGAATTCTGGTTTATCATTAACACCTCATACAGGTGCTGCTACAAACGAAGCACAAGATAGAATTGGCACTGAATTAGCAGAACAAATAATAAGTATCTTAAAATAGGAAACAAAAATTGTTACCTAAACCATTTAAAAAGTCCTAACTTAGTAGTTAGGACTTTTTTTGTGCCTTTAACAACCAAATTTAAAAAGTGAAAAGTTTGGAGTTTCAAATTAAAAATATCAAACTTTATGTTTGGTATTTTTTTGTTAAACTAATTAAAAAGCAACTATTTAAAGAATGGTTTTTGTAATTTTAAGTAAAAAGAAAAGACTGTTATACTAACTCAAAAACAGAGTTCACTCATTGTAACTTTTATAAAAGTATATTGGGTAGTAGTTTTGACTTAAGAATCTTAAAACTTAAAAAGATGAAATCAATTATATACATTCTGCTCATTTGTTGTTTTGCAATTGGTTGCAATACTACAAAGCCAACTACCTCTAATAAAAATGAAATATCAGAAAACACCAAGCTTAGTGATACTGTAAGTATTACTAATGATGAACTAGAATACGAAATTATTATTATTGAACCTGGTTTTAATTATTGGTTAGCAAGCTCTGCAAAACCAGAAGGCTTCTATTCTCAACAGTATTTAGAAAACAGAAACTTAATTTATGTAAATGAATGGAACAATCGTGTTATACAACCACAACGTTACAACCCGAATTTATATGAAATGCAAATTGATTATAGGTCTGGTATTGATTATGGTTATGAAGTAAATTACAAGTTATATAATTACTTTATCTATTTTCAACTTAATTACAACCAAAGATTAGGGCCATTTATTCCTAGAATTTAAACTTGTTTAATTACTTTTGCAGCTTAAATAAGATTTGTGGAAAAATTAAAAGAACGTTGGGGTATTGAACAGAATTGGCAAATAATTATAATTTTTATTGTATTTGCTATTACAGGTTCTACGGCATCATTTATAGGGCAACCCATTTTAAATTATTTAAACATTACTTCTGAAAGCTTTGGAACTTTTGGATATTGGTTTATTCGTATTGTTTTGTTATTCGTCATGTACCAATTCATGTTAGTCTTCTTTGGCTGGTTATTTGGTCAATATAAATTTTTCTGGAATTTCGAAAAAAAGATGTTAAAACGCATTGGACTGAAACGTTTTGTAGATTAATGCAAGAAGTAAAGGAACATATCACTTTTAAAATAATAACATTAATGCTTGCATTTTTGTTGTTAGTTCCTGCAGGTGCTAAATTTGCTCATATTTTTGCGCATCATAAACACGATATTTGTAAAGGTGAAAAATCAACGCATTTACACGAAATAAATACAGATTGTGACTTTTATAAATTCAAATTAAGCACTTCTTACACCATTACTTTTTTTAATGTTGAATTAATTTCTCCTAAAGAAAGCACTTTAGAAATTGTTTCCCAATATCAATTTTTAAGTAGGTTTCAACGTTTACAAACAGCACTTCGTGGACCTCCTTTTTTAGTTTAATAGTTTCACATTCACTGAAAACCATTCAGTAAAAAACATTATTAAATTAAAAAATTACTACATGCGAATATTATTAAATATGTTGCTATTCCTAGCAATTACAAACTTATATGCACAAAATTCAATAAAAGGAACCGTTGTTGATGCCAATACTAAACAAGGTTTGGTTTATGCTAATATCTATTTTACAGAAATTGAAAAAGGCACCGCAACCAATGAAAACGGTTTTTTCTCTTTAGAAAGCATTCCTTCTGGTAACTATAAAATTCTGGTTTCCATATTAGGTTACGAAACAAAATCGGTAAACGTAAGCATACCCAACACAACCGACTTAGAAATAAGTTTAACACCTTCAGCCATTGAAATGGAAGCAGTTATAGTTTCTACACCGTTTCATAAACTTCAAAGTGAAAATGTGATGAAGGTAGAACACAAAACCATGCAAAATTTAAAAGCGAAAGGTGCCGTAAATTTATCAGATGGTATTACAAATATTGCTGGTGTTGAAAGTGTTACAACTGGTTTGAGTATTGGAAAACCTGTTATTCGTGGGTTAAGTTCCAATCGGGTATTGGTTTATGCCCAAGGGGTGCGTTTGGAAAATCAACAATTTGGAGATGAGCACGGTTTAGGGCTAAGCGATTCGGGTATTGAAAGTGTTGAAGTTATCAAAGGCCCCGCTTCTCTACTCTATGGTAGTGATGCGCTTGGTGGTGTGCTCTATTTAAATCCTGAAAAGTTTTCTCAAAGCAATACTTCTAGTGCTGATTTTAGTGGTAATTATTTTAGCAATACGCAGGGTTTTAATACCAATGCTGGATACAAATCGTCGGACGAGCATTTTAAATTCCTATTTAGAGGAAGCTTAACCGAACATGCCGATTACAAATCCAATACCTACCGCGTTACCAATACACGTTTTAGAGAGCAAGATTTTAAAGCTGGCTTGGGTTACCAAAAAAATAGCTTTAAAACGGAGTTTCGTTACAATGTAAACAATTCAAAACTAGGTATTCCTGAAGAAATTGGAGAACAATCAACTCTTAAAACACCGATGCTTCCTTATCAAAATATCACAAACCATTTATTTAGTTCAAAATCGACTGTGTTCTTTAATAAATCTCGTTTAGATATTAATTTAGGATATATCTATAATGATAGAAAAGAATTTGAAGAACACCATCACGATGAAGATGAGGAAGAAGATGAGCATGAGGAACATAATGAGGAAGCATTTGAAGCTGCACTTCGTATGAAGTTAAAAACAGCCAATTATGATGTTAAATTCACCCTGCCAAAATTAGGAAAATTTGAAACCATAGTTGGCGTACAAGGCATGAACCAAACAAACTCCAATTACGGAGAAGAACAATTAATTCCCGACGCTACCACAAATGATGTAGGGGTTTTAGCAACATCTCACATTCACTTTGAAAAAGTAGATGTACAATTGGGTGCACGCTTTGATAACCGACACATTGATATTGCCACGGGTTTACAAAAAGATTTCAATAGTTTTAACGGTGCTTTAGGTTTTAAAACCAATATTGCCAACAACGTTACGGCACGTGTAAATTTAGCCTCTGGATTTAGGGCACCCAATTTAGCTGAGTTAACTTCCGATGGTTCTCATGAAGGCACCAACCGTTATGAAATTGGAAATCCTGACTTAGATAATGAACAAAACTTCCAATCGGATATTGCTTTAGAATTTAAGAATGAACACGTTGAGTTTTTTGTAAACGGTTTTTATAACAAAATCAATAACTACATTTATCTATCGCCTGACGGAAGCGAAATTGACAACAAGCCGGTTTTTCTTTATTTACAAAACGATGCCAATTTATATGGAGGTGAAGTTGGGTTACACATCCACCCGCACCCTTTAGATTGGTTGCATATAGAATCGAGTTTTGAAACTGTTACAGGAAAACAGGCTAACAATGATTACTTGCCTTTGATTCCTGCAAATTCGTTAACAAATATTTTAAGGGTTGAGTTTGATAAACCGTGGTTAAATAAAGGTTATTCATTTATAAAATTAACAACCACTTTTAATCAAAATAATATCAGTGCTTTTGAAACCAGTACGAATGGTTATAATTTATTAAGTGCTGGATTGGGTGGAAGCTTTAAACTATTTAAAAACGAAGCTGCTGTTACTTTATCTGGAACTAACTTGACTAACAAGACCTATATCAACCACCTATCGCGTTTAAAACCTGATGGTATTTTCAATATGGGACGAAACATAACTGTTGGATTGACTTATAATTTGTAAAAAGCAAAAATCCCTTTCAAGTTTGAAAGGGATTTTTTTATTGTTCAATTTCAATAATCGTTTTTTCTTCCTTACTAAAAACATAAGTTATAAACCACATAATAGTAAAGGTTGGGATAATGTCTAAACCTGGTATAATCTCTTCTAAAAACGAAATAACTCCAGCTACTTTACCTTTGGTTCCTTTATACATTTTACTTATTAAATACCCCGAAAGTGGAGCCCAAATAATATCTATGATGGTTATAAAACCAATAATATCGAATACGATACTTAATGCTAGTTTTTTGTATTTATTTAATTTTTCTAAATTCATTTATAATGATATTGTATTGTTAATGAACACATTGCAATAAATATACCACAAACTACTTCCCTATTAATTTTAAAAATTCATTTCTGGTTTCAATTTTTTCAAATTGCCCACGAAAACCCGAGGTGGTGGTTACCGAATTTTGCTTTTGCACACCACGCATCATCATACACATGTGCGACGCTTCAATAACAACCGCAACACCTTGAGGTTTTAAAGTGTTGTTAATACAATCTAAAATTTGTTCAGTTAATCGCTCTTGCACTTGCAAACGGCGAGCAAACACATCAACAATTCTGGGTAATTTGCTCAAACCAACAATATGCCCATTTGGTATATAAGCAATATGCGCTTTTCCAAAAAATGGTAAAATATGGTGCTCGCAAAGCGAATACAACTCAATGTCCTTTACAATAACCATTTCGTTATAACTCTCCTTAAACATGGCACTTTTAAGAATTTCAATAGGGTCTTGATGATACCCCTGTGTTAAAAACTGCATAGCTTTGGCAGCACGCTCTGGCGTTTTTAGCAAACCATCGCGCTCGGTATTTTCACCTAAATCTTCAATAATGTTTTTATACCTCTCTTTCACATCATCGGTAACCTGCATGTTATATTCTTCAAAATTTTTATATGGCATTCTTAATGATTTTTGTAATACTTAACGTTCTTAATAATCTGCGTTTTCAATGCAGTTTATTTTGTGTTAGCAAACGTTTTACAGTGACAATTTATTTCTTTTCCGGTATGTGATAATACTACCAATAATAATCAGAATTATTGAAGGATAAAAACTTAGCATTGCTAATATTCCAGGTCCTACACCATTTCCTGCGTCAATTATTCCTAATGTATCAAGTCCTAATAAAATTAATAGAGGTCCAGATCCCAAAACGAATACTATTAGTCCAATCTTTAGCGTTAAATGTAATTTACTCCAAGTTGATTTCATCGTAATTGATTAATTTATTTTGGTGAATGTTTGTTAAATATAATGGATAAATAGAACATAGCAATAAAAACAATTCTTAATTGTACAGCACAGCTTAAAGTAGTATTTTCACGCTATTATTTTACAGTTATGATTCAAGCAAAAAACATTCATAAATTTTATAAGGATTTAGAAGTTCTTAAAGGCGTAGATATTCATGTACAAAAAGGTGAAGTTGTTTCTATTGTAGGTGCTTCGGGTGCAGGAAAAACAACTTTATTACAAATTTTGGGCACTTTAGATAGAGCTTCTTCTAAAGAAGCCTACGAACTTGCCATAAACAATATTAGCATTAATGGACTTAACGATAAAGCCTTAGCGAAGTTTAGAAACGAACATATAGGATTTATTTTTCAGTTTCACCAGTTACTGCCTGAATTCACTGCTCTGGAAAACACCTGCTTGCCTGCTTTTATTAAAGGCACCAAAAAAGCTGATGCTGAAAAACGAGCTAAAGAACTCTTGGATTTTTTAGGATTATCACATCGATACCACCACAAGCCTAACGAACTTTCTGGTGGAGAACAGCAACGTGTTGCTGTTGCTAGAGCACTAATAAATAACCCTGATTTAATTTTTGCCGATGAACCTTCAGGAAATTTAGACAGTGAATCTGCCGAAAATTTACATAGCTTATTTTTTAAATTGCGTGATGAATTTGGACAAACTTTCGTGATTGTAACCCACAACGAAGACCTTGCTAATTTAGCTGATAGAAAACTGGTGATGGTTGATGGGAAAATAACCAATAACTAAAAAAAAAACAGTTTTAAATAAAATAGAAAAGGGTTTGTTGAATATTCAACAAACCCTTTTCTATTTTATTTTGATGCTTTAATTAGTTTCCAAAAGGATATTCTTTACCAAATATGGTAATCATTTTAGTGTTATAATTTAATTTAATATTGTCTATACTTCCAACGCTAACATCTAAAATACCAGACTCAATACCTCTTGGTAATAACACAAAATGTAATGATTCTTCTATAGTTAATGAATACTCAACTCCTTTTGAACTTATTCCAGATTGCATACCGTCTAACATATACTCATCATCCCAAATATTAAATGGTGTATCAGAGCCAGCAACCCAAGTTCTAGTGGAATTTTCGGTATAATTGATGGTTTTACCAGCGTTTGTGGTAATTTTTCCATTTTCAATGATAACACTGTATTGCAAATCACCAGTTCCATTTTTACCTAAATTTTTCACATAATGTGTCCCTTCAACTTTATAATCGTTATGGTAATAGTTGTTAAAAGTTGTAGAATGTTCACTACCTGCTACACCATACCAATTGGTAGAAATAATAGTAGCTATTCCCTTACGTGTTATGCCGTCTTTGCACAACACACCCTCTTGATAATCAATAGTTATGGTTTTAGGAAACGTAGTAAAATCCAAAGGTTCAACAGTTATTATTGGGCCGTCGCTACTCGTTTTACTCATTTTTGAATTAGATGCTGAATTTTCAGAACTTAAAACAGCGTCTCCGCTATTATTACCAGCATCTTGAAAAACCTTATTCACTATTGCATATTCGGTTAAAGCTTCAATAGCAGTGGCAGAATCAACTGTTTTCTGTAATTCTTCTTCACAACTCATAAAAAAGAGTGCAAGAATTGGGACAATCATTTTTTTCATAATACATTATTTATTTTTGCTAAATAACGCTATAAATTCTAATTTTAGTTTATTCAATCTTCAGAATTTTGTATTTAAAAGTTAAATTCTACCGTTCATCGATTGTTTTTACTGGCTTTTCCTTCTTATATTTTCTGCCATACCATAAAAGAATGCCGGTTACTGGCAAGGTTGCCGTAAGTAAACTAACCAAAAAAGCAATAATTTTCCCTGGTAAACCGCCAATGGCTCCTATGTGTATATCGTAATTCATTCGAAGAATTTTTTCGGCTACTTTGGTATCGCTATATTTACCATAAACTCCAGGTGTTTCAAGTTCTTCTAAGGTATTTTGGTCGTAAAAGCGAAAATCGGTATCGTAAAAAACATCTTTACTGTTTGAAACCTCTACATAGACACTCGAAGAATCTGTTTCAGGGTAGTGTAACTCATAACTAACAGCATTTGGTAATTCCTGTTTAAGCTTCACAATTAAATTGTCAATAGCAAAAGTTTCGCTATCCAAACTTGCAGTAGCACTTTCATTTAGTGGAATGATAAATTGGGGTACTTTATCCCCGCCTGCTGCTCTGTAAACCACATACTTCATCCAGTTATATGACATCACAGTGCCTGTAAATGCCAAAATTAATGCCAGTGAACAAATGTAAAAGCCAACAATAGCATGTAAATCGAAGTTTTTTCGTTTCCAACCCGTTGTAGGTTTCCAAATAAATTTTAAGCGTTGCTTTAAGTTTTTACGCTTTTTTGGGAGCCATAAAATGAATCCTGAAATGATGATTAAAATGAATATTAAAATAGAAGCACCCACAATTTGTTCTCCTATATCTTTTGGAAACCATAAACGTATATGTCCTTTTAAAATAAAAGAGAAAAAACCAGAAAAATGATCTTCGATATGCATGACATCTCCTGTGTAAGGATTTAAAAATACACTTTGATAAAATTCAGGATAGGCATCATAAAAAATAATCTCAATAGCTTCATTACTGTTGCTAAAAATACTTCCGTGAATAGTGTTATTTGGAAAAACGGTATTCCCTATGGTTTTAACTTCTGTTGGTGTTAAAATAGGTTTATTCTGAATTTCAACTGTATAATTTTCAGTGTAAAGACTTTCAATTTCTTCTTTAAATGCCCAACAACAGCCCGTAATTGCAACAATAAAAACAACAACACCTGTTACCAATCCTAAAATTTTATGAAGCCAAAGAATGCTTTTTTTATATGCCATATTCAAGTAGAAAAGGGCAATTTTTAATTGCCCTTAGTATTTTTAGTGAATAATATTAAAATCTATAAGTAACATTTGCCAATAAGGTTCGTGGTGCTTGCGGGTTGATGGTTGACCATCCTTTATAATACTCCTTATTGAATGCGTTATTCAATTTAACACCAACAGTATATTTGTCTGCTGCATAAAAAATAGACGCATTGACAATGGTATAACTTGGCAAAACAAACTCACCTGTTGATGCGTAGTTTATAGCAAAACGCTCACTAGAACCATTAAATCCGAAACCTAAACCAAAGCCATCTAAACTTCCTTCTTGAAATTCATAATTTGCCCATAAATTATATAGATTTCTTGGACCAGCTTCAAGCGGTCTTCTGTTTAAAATATTAGCATTATCAGATTTTGTTGTTTCACTATAGTTGTTGCTAAATCCACCACGAACGTTTAACCCATTTACTGGATTCGCGTTAATTTCAACCTCAAAACCTCTACTTACCACTTCTCCACCTTGAATTTTGTTGAATGGAGAATCTGGATCTGTAATAACTCTATCGGTTACTTTAATATCATAATAACTGACAGTAGCATTTAATCTGCTATTGAAAAGATTTGTTTTAACACCAAACTCTAACTGATTTGCTTGCTCTGGACTGAATGTTTTCAGAGTTTGAGGTCCTGCGCCTGGGTCGCCTACCAATGCTGGTGCTACGTTTTTGAAACCATTTTGATAATTGGCAAACAATGATAATTTGTTTAAAATAGGCTGAAATAACAGTCCGAATTTTGGTGAAAATGTAGTTTGGTTATAATCATCATCTGGATTTGCCAAAGAACCTTCATTATTAAACCTATCCAAACGAAGTCCCACCATAGCAGAGAAACTTTGGGTAAAGTTTAAAACGTTAGATGCATAGGCACTATAAATGCTATATTTCGATTTTGAATTTCCAACAGATTGAGAAGCCAAAACAGCATCAACTCCAGCTGTAGATAATGGATAGTTATCCGTTTCAACATCTGTCGTAAAAGGATTATCTCCATTAGATCCACCTTGAGGTGTTACATTACCATAAAACGCATAGCCTGTACTATTGTTAGTTTCAGTAGCATTAAAATAATCCAAACCAATAACCACTCTATTTCTTAAAGAACCAATTTTAAAATCGCCTATAAAATTTTGTTGAATATCGGTGGTTAATGTACTAGCGTTTTGCTTATTTAAAAAACGAGAAAATGTATTACCTTCTAAAATACCATAATCGTATAAATACGTATAATAACCTTTAGTTGAAGTAGAACTTTTTGAAAGCAATGTTTGAGATTGCCAAGTATCAGACAATTTATAATCCATTTGAATTCTATAATTCTGCGTTGGATTTTCAAGCGATAAATCGTTACTTGTAAAAGATAATTTATTGTTATAATTTAATTCCTCAAGATTTGTTGCTACCGAAGGAGCACTTCTGTTTAAGAATAAAAAAGTCGGGTTTGTTTGTTCTGCCTGTGTAATTTCACCATAAAATGAAAACGACAGCTTATTACTCACTTTATATGAAAGTGACGGCGCTACAAAAAACGATTTTCGGAAACCGGCATCTTGAAAACTTTGCTCGGTAGCATATGATGTATTCAACCTGAAATAGATGTTATTGTCTTTATCCAAAGCCGTATTAAAATCGCCTGTAACTTGGTTTAAACCATAAGAGCCCGAAGTAAACGAAAGCTCGCCCCCATTACCCACATATGGTTTTTTAGTGACTACATTTATTAAACCTCCATAAGCAGTAACCGAGTTACCGAATAAGGTAGCAGAAGGGCCTTTCACCACCTCAATACGCTCAATATTTGCTGCATTAATAGTACCATTGGTTAAACCTGGTAAGCCATTAACCAATTCCGGTTGTACCGAAAAACCTCTTAACGAATAATACCCCGCACCATCACCACCTCGACCGGTAGAGGTCCATAAATTTTCTACACCAACAGCATTTTTAAGAGCATCATCAAAATTTGTAACTAATTGTGATTGTAGTAATTCATTTGTAATGGTACTATAAACCTGTGTGTTTTCAATATCTTTTAATGCAAGTTTAGACACATAAGCCGTTTCTTTTCTTGAAAACTTATTGGTTCTATTTCCATTGATAACCACTTCATCTAAAATTTCATCTCCTTCATAAAGAGTGATAATTCCTAAATTGATAGTTTCATTTGAATTTAGTTTAAAAGCGATTTCTTTAGATTTAAAACCTAAATAAGAAATAGCAAGTACATAATTTCCGTTTTTAATTCCAGAAATTTCAAAAATGCCAGTGTCATTAGTTTGTGTTCCTTTTATAGTGTTTTTAACACTCACATTGACCCCGAATAGTGAGGTGTTGTTGTAATCTTTTATAATACCTTTTACGGTTCCACTTTGCGAAAATCCAAAAAGATTTAGCGTTAAAAAGAGAATGATGGTTAGTTGTTTTTTCATTTGTTTTTATTTAGACTTAATATAAATAGTTAATTTTGACGCAAAAATATGTACAGAAATCAGTTTGTGCAAGTTATTTAGAATAAATCTAAATAATATTTTACAAAACCTTGATTTACTATGAATTATAAAGAAGACTTAACTCGTAATTAATAAAAAATAAGGTTATTTTTGAATTTTAAATTTGAAATTTTTGAACAAAAACGAACTAAAAGACTTTCTAGAAAACAAAGTTGAGCAATACAATAACCCCAAATTTATTGAAAGTGACCCCATTCAAATACCGCATCAATTTTCATTGAAAGAAGACATTGAAATTTCGGGTTTTTTAACGGCAACTATTGCTTGGGGAAATAGAAAAAGTATTATTAACAATGCCAAACGGTTGGTTGAATTGCTTGATAATTCACCTTATGATTTTATAATGAATTATAAAGAAACCGATTTAGAAAAGCTACAACCTTTTGTACACAGAACGTTTAATGGAAATGATACTATTCAGTTTATAAAGTGCCTAAAAAACATTTATGTAAACCATAACGGATTGGAAGCTATTTTTACAAAAAACGCTGAAAAACATTCTGTTCAAAATGCCATCTCAAAATTTAAAACCACTTTTTTTGAAGTAGGGCATCTGCAACGCACCCAAAAACATATTAGCGATCCTTTAAAAAATTCGGCAGCAAAACGCATCAATATGTTTTTACGTTGGATGGTTAGAAATGATAAAACCGGCGTTGATTTTGGTATTTGGAACAGCCTCTCTCCTGCTCAACTGTCTTGCCCATTGGATGTGCATTCGGGGAATGTTGCCAGAAAATTAGGTTTGCTTACCAGAAAACAAAATGATGGCAAAGCCTTATTGGAATTAGATACTGCTTTAAGAAAGCTTGATGCCAAAGACCCTGTGAAATATGATTTTGCCTTGTTTGGTTTGGGTGTGTTTGAAGGGTTTTAATATTAAATAACTTATTAACATCAATTGACCTTTCGACTGCGCTCAAGGTGACATTCAAAAAAAAAAAAAAACGATTGACAAACAAAGTTCATCAACCGTTAATCGTAATCCAAAAACAGTAAATTATTTATCCTTTTAACCAAGCATCTCTTAATGTTTTTTGAGCAGGTGTAGCATCTGGTTTTTCCATAATTCCTTCACCCATTGTGTAGCTTGGGGTTGTTTTGGTTTTTATAATTACTTCTTTACCATCTCTCTCTAATTTTACTTCCACGTCTTTACCTGGTTTCCACATAAATACACTTTGCAATACTTGATTTGCATTTTGCATAGATAAATCTGTGCCATCAATAGATTTGATAACATCATTTGGCTGAACACCATTATCTACCCAGAAACTGTTTTGTAAAACCATATCTGTAAAAAATATAGTGCCTGTTTGTGGGTCTCCACTAACTATTGGTGCGCCATTCATTAATATATAATTAGTTTCTACTTTGCCTTCGCCTATTTCTAAACCTACTTTATTAAAAAATTCATTATAATTAATTGGAATATCACCAACAACATGAGCAGTTAAAAAGTCATGAACAGAAGGATAAGTCATGCTTGAAATTTCATCAATAAGCTTATCATCTTCAAACGGCTTGTTTTTACCATATTTATTTGATAGTTCTTTCATTAAGGATAAAATCCCTCTATTTCCATTACTTCCTTCACGCATTAAAATATCTACACACATACCAATTAATGCACCTTTTTGGTACACATTATAATATTCGTCCTTATATGGTGCTTTCAATACATTTTCACTCATAATGGTAAAACTCATGGCATCATTCATTGTTTTGGAACGTTGAATCTTTTCCATGATTTTATTATAGAATTCGTTTTCATCTATCAAATTTTGGTTTACCTGAAATAAATTTGCAAAATATTCGGTTACCCCTTCGTACATCCATAAATGTTTCGAAAACGTTGGATTGTTATAATCGAAATAATGAATGTCCTCAGAATGAATTGATAACGGACTTACAATATGAAAAAATTCGTGAGACACCGTTTCTATCAAGTTATCTTCCAATGCATCTTCTTCCATAGATTCTGGCATAACCACCATGGTAGATGTATGATGTTCGAGAGCTCCAAACCCTTTTGGCGAATCGTCTTTTTCCTCAGATAAATAAAGAAAAATATCATAACGTGGGGTACTATTTATATCTCCTAAAAAGGCTTTTTGTGCTTTCATCATTTTATACATAGCATCTTTTATAGACGTTGCAGAATGTATTTTATTTGGCGAATACACACTTAAAACCACTTTAATATCACCAACCTTAAACTCTTCAACACTAAGTTTACCGTACATCATTGGGTTATCGGTAATATCAAAATATCTAGGTGCCAAATAGCTTGTTGTTATACTAGTACCATCTTCACTTGTTTTTGACGCGGTGTCTGGTAATGCAGATGAACGAACAAAATCGGCAGGAGCAGTTACATCAAGTTTATACTGATTATTTTTTAATGAATCGAAATACCCAATAAAACCGTGAAGATTTAATACGTAATTATCGGGCTCTATATTTGTACCAGCTGGTGAAAAAGGGTTTTCAGATCCAATTCTACCTGAAACTTCAGTATCGTATGTATCATTAACGAAATATGTGATTTTATCTAATTGCTTTGCATTGGAAATCGTCCAAGTATTGGTATCTGTTTTTTTAAAAGGCAATGTATTTCCGTTATAATCCAATGCTTTAAAATCATCTATATATTTACCAAAATCACTAACAGCATAGGTTCCTTGTACCACTTTTGGTATACGATACGTGACTGTTTGCTCCTTAAAACGCCCTGGATTGATAGTTACAGGTGCTTTATCGTTTTCAATTTTTGTTAAGTTTATTGAAGTTTCAATTGGTAGGTTGGTAGCTAAATCGTTACCCGATGTTTTTGTAGCACTACAACTTGCTAAGATGATACAGGCAAATAAAGCGGTTAAAGTTTTGGTATTCATTAATGATTTTTTTTAATTTTTTTAATTGACGCCCAAATTACTATTATGTTACACATCCGCATCTTAAGGTTTTGTTAAAAAGCTTAATTATGTATATTCGCTGCATGCAAAAACCGTTGATAAGTATTTTAACGCCTTTTAAGAATACAGCGCCTTATTTAAGCGAATGTATTGATTCTATTTTAAATCAAACATATACCAATTGGGAATTGCTTATTGTTGATGATGGTTCAACCGATAATAGCTATGATATTGTTAACGCTTTCGCAGATAAAGGCAGCAGGATAAAGCTTTTTAAAAACACAGGAAGTGGTATTATTGATGCATTGCAACTCGCTTTTAAGCAGAGTAAAGGCGACTATATCACCCGAATGGATAGCGATGACATCATGCTACCAAACAAATTGGAAGTTTTACTAAATAACTTAACAACGCATGGCGAAAAACACGTTGCCGTTGGTTTGGTTGAATATTTTAGTGAAACCGGTGTTGGTAAAGGTTATAAAAGTTATGAAACTTGGCTAAATAACTTAACCAAAACAGGTAATAATTATTCTGAAATTTATAAAGAATGCGTAATTCCATCTCCTTGTTGGATGCTGCATAGAAACGATTTAATGGCTTGTGATGCTTTTAATCCGCATTTATATCCTGAAGATTATGATTTAGCCTTTCGGTTTTATAAACACAACTTTAAATGTATTCCTTGTGATGTGGTATTGCACAAATGGCGCGATTACAGCACACGCACTTCTAGAACCCACATCCATTATGCGCAAAATCATTTTACAGAATTAAAACTGCGCCACTTTTTAGAGATTGATTACAACAAAGAAAAAACCTTAACCATTTGGGGCGCTGGCACCAAAGGGAAATTAATGGCAAGTATTTTATTGGAAAAACAAATTCCTTTTGAGTGGATTTGCGATAACCCAAAAAAAATCGGCAAAGCCATTTACGGAAAAACAATGAAAGATTTTAATGCGCTTTCAAATATAAAAAAGCCTCAAAGCATTATCACTGTTGCCAACAAAACAGCACAAAAAGAAATAAGAGGGTATTTAAAAACACTTAATATGCATGCTTTAAAAGATTATATTTTCTTTTGTTAATGTCAACATACAATCAATTATTCATTTTCATTTTTTATATTTGAAAAATATAAAACACAATGCAGTTTAAACACCCCGAACTTCTTTACGCTTTATTTTTACTGCTAATCCCTATTATTGTTCATTTATTTCAGTTGCGTAAGTTTCAAAAAGAAGCGTTTACTAACGTCGCATTTTTAAAAGAAGCCTCCATACAAACCCGAAAAAGTTCTCAAATAAAAAAATGGTTAGTCCTATGTACCAGACTCTTATTGCTTGCTGCCATTATTCTAGCGTTTGCACAACCATTTACTACAAATACCAATACTTTTAATTCTAAAAAAGAAACGGTTATTTATTTAGATAATTCGTTTAGCATGCAAGCTAAAGGTAACCAAGGTGAGCTTTTAAAACGCGCGGTACAAGATATTATTAGTATTGTGCCCGAAAACGAAAAAATAAGCATCATTACAAACGATGAAACCTTTAGAAATACTACAATAAAAGCCGTTAAAAATGATTTATTGCAATTAGATTATTCTGCTAACCGATTAACCCTTGATGCAGCTTTTATAAAAAGCAATACCTTTTTCAGTAAGCAAAAAAACATCTTGAAAAATATTGTGTTTATTTCTGATTTTCAAAAGGATGAGTCTGGTTTCATTCCTAACATCGACTCGTTAACCAATCTACATTTAGTAAAGTTAAAACCTATAAACAACAACAACGTAGCTATCGATTCAGCATATATTACAGCCACTACAGCTTCGTCTGTAGAATTAAAAGTGACTTTAAAAAATAGTGGGAAAACTATTGAAAACTTACCCGTTTCACTATTTAATAATGATGAATTGATTGCTAAAACTTCGGTTGCTATTAAAGACCAGATTGAAACCTCTTTTTCACTTCCAGTTAATGATGTTATTAATGGAAAAATCACTATTGACGATGCCAATTTACAGTTTGATAACAGTTTGTATTTTAATATCAATCAAACTTCTAAAATTAACGTACTTGCTGTTAATGCAGAGGACGATACATTTTTAAAACGTATTTATACTGAAGATGAGTTTAATTTTATTTCAATCCATGAAAATCAATTAAATTATACGCTTATAGACCAACAGCATGTTATAATTTTGAATGAATTAAACAACATCCCTAATGCACTTGTTGATGTCTTAAAATCGTTTACAAATCGTGGCGGTTCGCTTGTTGTTATTCCTTCAACAGCTATTAATATAGAATCTTATAATCAATTACTTATTAATTTTGGAAGTCGTTTTAATAAAATAATTCAAACCGAAAAACGCATCACCACAATTAATTATTCGCATCCTTTATACAATTCTGGTGTGTTTGAAAAACAAGTTGATAATTTTCAATACCCAACAACTGCCAGTTTTTATAATATAGCCTCTAAAAACGCAGCCGCTATTTTAAAATTTGAAGATGGAAAACCTTTTTTAAACCATACTAAAAATACATTTGTATTTACTTCAGCCCTAAACGGTACTAATTCCAGTTTTAAAAATTCACCTTTAATAGTGCCCACACTTTATAATATTGGAAAATTCAGCTTTAAAAATCCTGCTTTATATTATACTATTGGAAAAGAAAACATCTTTGATGTTGAAACTACATTGCAGCAAGATGATATTCTATCATTAGTAAATGCTGAGATTACCATCATACCAAAACAGCAATATTTTAATAACAAAGTGGTGATTAGTACCTCTGAAACGCCTTCAATAGCCCATATTTATGCTATTAAAGATAAAAACGAAACCATTAAAAACGTTAGTTATAATTACAATAGAAACGAAAGTAGTTTGGTTTACAGAAATCTATCAGCTTCAAAAAACGTAACTGTTAGCGATTCGATTACAGAGATTTTCGACACTATAAAAAGTGATGCAAAAATTAACGCCTTATGGAAATGGTTTGTTATTTTTGCACTAGCGTTATTGATTATTGAAATGCTCATATTAAAATACTTTAAATGAACATACTTATAAAATCTGCCACCATCATAGATTCTAAAAGCGAGTTTCACAATACAACTCAGGATTTATTAATAGAAAATGGTGTAATTACAGAGATTGCCAACACTATTAAAAACCCGAAAAACTATCAAGAAATTGCTTTTGAAAACCTTCATATTTCGCAAGGTTGGTTTGATAGTAGTGTGTGTTTTGGAGAACCTGGTTTTGAAGAACGCGATACCATTGCAAACGGATTAAAAACAGCAGCTGCATCAGGTTTTACAGCAGTTGCAATGAATGCACATACTAATCCAGTAATAGATTCAAATTCTGATATTACGTATGTCACTTCAAAAGCAGCTAACAACGCTGTTACTTTATTACCTGTTGGTGCTTTAACAGTATGCAGTAAAGGGGACGATTTAGCAGAGCTTTACGACATGAATACCGCTGGTGCCGTGGCGTTTTACGATTATAAAAAACCAATAGTAAACCCTAACCTGATGAAAATTGCACTACAATATGCCAGTAATTTTAATGGTTTGGTATGTTCGTTTCCGCAAGAAAATAAAATTGCAGGAAACGGTGTGGTTAATGAGCATATTACCAGTACCAAACTTGGTTTAAAAGGCATTCCTGCGTTAGCAGAAGAACTTCAAGTGGCGCGCGATTTGTTTTTGTTGGAGTATACGGGTGGGAAATTGCATATCCCAACCATTTCAACAGTAAAATCGGTGGAATTGATTCGAGAAGCCAAAAAGAAAAAACTGGATATTACCTGTAGCGTTGCCATTCATAACCTATACTTTACCGATGCGGTTTTAACCGATTTTAACACTCACTTTAAAGTATTGCCGCCATTAAGAACGCAAACCGATGTAGATGCTTTGGTAGAAGCTGTGAAAGATGGTACCATTGATATGGTTACCAGCGACCACAACCCTATTGATATTGAACACAAAAAAATAGAGTTTGATTATGCTGCTTATGGAAGCATTGGTTTAGAAAGTGCTTTTGGCGCTTTACAAACTGTTTTTACAACCAAGAAAACCATCGATATTTTAACCAAAGGAAAAACTCGATTTGGTTTAGAAGCAACCCCAATTAACATTGGAAACAAACTGAATATCACACTTTTTAATCCAGATACTAAATACACTTTTTCTATAAAGCATATTATTTCAAAATCTAAAAACGCTATTTTTGAAAATGAAACTTTAAAAGGAAATATATATGGTATTATTGCAAACAATAAAGTGTCTTTAAATTCATAAATATGACAGAACAAGATATTGAAGCAGGAAGAAACAACGCTATTATTAGCTACTTAACCATTTTTGGAACCATAATAGCTTTTTACCTAAATAATGAAAACAAAAGTGCGTTTGCCAGTTTTCACATAAGACAAGCACTTGGTTTATGGCTAACGTTTTTTGCTCTTGGTTATATAGTGGGCATTTTTGATAGTTGGTTTATTACCTTTGGGTTTTATATGTTTTTTGGAGTACTTTTTATATTTGGTTTCGCCAATGCCGTTGCCAGAAAAGCGCAAACGGTACCGCTTGTTGGAGAATTATATCAAAAACTATTTGCAAATCTAGGTAAATAACCATGACAAACACTTCGCTTTCTTTACAACATATTATTAGAAAATCTACTTTAACAGAAAACGCACCTTTACTCATTATGATGCACGGTTATGGTAGCGATGAAAACGATTTATTTTCATTTTCATCTGAATTACCAAAGGAACTTTTCATCATTTCGGTACGCGCACCCTACCCTATGCAACCTTATGGCAATGCGTGGTATGCTATTAATTTTGATGAAGAACAAGGCAAGTGGAACGATAACGAGCAAGCTAAAGAATCACGTGATTTAATTGCTGCTTTTATAGATGAGGCCATTGCTGAATATCCTGTAAACAAAAAGAACATCACGCTTTTAGGCTTTAGCCAAGGCAGTATTTTAAGTTATGCCGTAGCCTTAACCTATCCTGAAAAGGTTAAAAACATTATTGCTTTGAGTGGTTATGTAAATAAAGATATTTTGCCTGGAAACATGGACACAAAAGATTATTCAAATCTTGATTTTTATTGTTCTCACGGAAGTGTCGACCAAGTAATTCCGGTAGATTGGGCACGACAAACCGCACCGTATTTAAATAGCTTAAACATTGCCAACAAATATTCTGAATTTCCGGTTGGACATGGAGTTGCACCTCAAAATTTTTATGAGGTAAAAGATTGGTTAAATAAGCGGATTTAGTGAACCTATAAACCCAATAATAAAAATGTCTTGTCCTGAAATAGCGATGCATAAAAAGCCTTCGTTATGAAAGACAAACAGAATCTCTTTATAAAAAGCGCACTCAAAAAAAAATCTACTTCATATACTTCCCCTTTTTGCTACCTTCATACATCACATATTTAACTAAACGTGCTTCCAGCTTCGCATTAAATAAATGTATTTTACGAGAAGGTCTTAGGCCTACATGTTTTAAAGCATCTAAGTTGCTGGTTATAAACCAAGCATCGGTACCTGGGTAACTTTGTTTTAAGGTATCGCCAATATTTTTATAAAACTCTTGCATATCTATATTTAAACGCTCGCCGTACGGTGGGTTAAATACCATGTGTAGCTTTTCCTCGCCGCCTTTTTGGGTTTTAAAAAAGTCTTCGTGTTTTACTTCTATAAAATCGTCTAATTGGGCATTTTTCACATTCTCAATAGCTTTGTTTACAGCACTTGGCGCTTTATCGTATCCGATGATTTTATGATGAAAATCTCGAGTTTTACCAAGTAGCGATGCTTCAATTTTTTCAAATAAATCTACATCCCAATCGTTCCAACGCTCGAATGCGAATTCTTTTCGCATGAGGTTTGGTGGTATGTTGCAGGCTATCATAGCAGCTTCAATAAGCATGGTGCCCGAACCGCACATGGGGTCCATAAAATCGGTTTGTCCGTCCCAACCCGATAACATAATCAATCCTGCTGCCAACACTTCGTTTATGGGCGCAATATTAGTGGCTAATTTATACCCTCGTTTGTGCAGGGAATCGCCCGAAGAATCTAACGAAATGGTACATTGATGTCTATCTACATGCACATTTACTTTTAGGTCTGGGAATTTTAAATCGACATTAGGCCGTTCGCCTGTGGTATCGCGAAACTTATCGACAATGGCATCTTTGGTTTTTTGTGCAATGTATAGCGAGTTGGTAAACAACTCGGAATGGATAGTAGCATCTACCGCAATGGTTCCTGTAGGTTTTACATACAGCTCCCAAGCCATTTTATATATGTTGTCATATAAATCTTGCTCGTTATTTACCGTAAATGTATGTATGGGCTTTAATATTTTTATAGCGGTACGCAAACCTAAATTGGCTTTGTACATAAAACCTTTATCGCCCGAAAAAAACACACTACGAACGCCCGTTTTAACGTCTTGTGCACCTAGTTGTGTTAGTTCGTTTGCTAGTAATTCTTCAAAACCAAATAGGGTTTTGGCTAACATATTAAAATTTTCTTCCATTTTTTATCTCGAATAGATTGCAAAAATAACGTAATTTTGCGGTTAATTAACCAGCATTTGCTGATAATGGGTTAAGGATTGAAGTGGCATCCTTTTTAAAACTGATTTGCAGTGCACTTTGTTGAGAACTATAATTTGGCAGATAGCTAAGTGCTTCGTACTCGCAATGATGTTTTTAAAAGATATAGCGGAAAGCCTGACCCCGGATATTTCTTCGGGGGTAACCCCAAAATAAAAATATGAATAAAAACACAACTACTTGGTTTACTTCTTGGTTTGACACGCCATTTTACCATATTCTATATAAAGACAGAGACGATACCGAAGCGCAACATTTTATGGATACGCTTACGGGTTATTTGAATATTCCGGAAAATGGAAAAATACTGGATTTGGCTTGTGGCCGTGGGAGACATGCGGTGTACCTAAACTCTTTAGGTTTCGATGTTACAGGTGCCGATTTGAGCGAAAATAGTATAGACTATGCGAAACAGTTTGAAAACGATACGTTGCATTTTGAGGTGCATGATATGTGCAAACCCTTCAACAAACCGTTTGATGCCATTTTTAATTTGTTTACCAGTTTTGGGTATTTTGATAAGGATGAAGACAATTTAAACACCATAAAAGCGATTAAAGCAGATTTAAACGACTTTGGTTTTGGGGTAATTGATTTTATGAATAGTGAATTTATAATTGATAATTTAGTGCCTGAAGAAGTGAAAACGGTTGATGGTATTGATTTTAACTTAAAGCGTTATGTGAAAGACGGTTATATTGTAAAAGATATTAATTTCACTGCCGAAGATAAAAACCACAACTTTCAAGAGCGTGTTAAAGCGTTTACTTTAGCCGATTTTGAAGCGCTTTTTGAACAGGCTGGGGTTTATTTATTAGATGTTTTTGGCGATTATAAATTGCGTAAGTTTAACAAAAAAACATCGGAACGTTTAGTGATGATTTTTAAATAGTATTAATTAAATTTTAAGTAGGTTATATTTTAAATGAACAAATTTCTGTTTCCTATACTGGCTGTTATTCTTGGCTTTATTTTAGCTACCATTACCAAAAATCAAAAATCGTGGAATACCAAGCTACTACTTTCTTTTAGTGGTTCGTTTTTATTAGCATTAACACTTTTTGAATTGTTGCCCGAAGTGTATGAACACTTAGATGCCAAACGTTCTGGGTTGTTTATTATGTGCGGTATTTTGCTACAAATAATACTGGAACTGTTTTCGAAAGGTGCCGAACATGGGCATGTGCACATCCATAAACACGAAACGGCGTTTCCGTGGTCGTTGTTTATTAGTTTGTGTATTCATAGTTTTTTAGAGGGTTTTTCTATTCACGACCACAACGATATGGTTTACGGGGTTTTAGTACATAAAATTCCTATTGCAACTTTAATTACTATGTTTTTATTTCAATCTAAATACAGCAAAACACAAATTGCTGGGTTTTTATTGGTATTTGCATTTATGACACCTTTAGGCACTTTTATAGGTAATACTTGGGAAGCGATTGCCGATTATTCACAAATAATCAATGCCTTTGTTATTGGTATCTTTTTCCATATTTCTACCACTATTTTATTTGAAAGTGGCGACGGACATAAATTTAATTTATCGAAGTTTATATCTATTGTTGTAGGTGTTGGAGTGGCTTATTTGATTTAGTTAAGACGGTAGACGAAATTAAAAACTTTGAAACTATAAAAAATGTTTTCAAAAGAAGAATCTAGATTATTACGACAAGAATTTTGGACGAGTTTTGGGAAATCGTTTCCACGGAAATGGATTTTGTACGACACAAAATTGAAAGGCTTTAGTTTTAAATTTCATTTTGATACTAAATCTGCTTTAGTTGCTCTTGATTTGGAAGACGATTTGGAACTCCGTATTAAATACTGGGAAAAACTACTGGCTTTAAAATCGATTCTTCTAGATGATTTTTTACCTGAAGCTGTTTTTGAGGAAGCACATCTTCTTGAAAACGAAAAAGAAATTTCTAGAATCTACCTGCCTTTAAAGCAAAAAGTATCTATTCACAACAAAAACACTTGGCGCGAGGTGATGGAGTTTTTTAATGAACACATGAGTTTATTTGAAGCTTTCTTTGAAGAATATAAAGATGTGATTGAGGATTAGGTGTTAGGTAAAATATTAATTGTCAATTGTTTTCTCCATTTCATAATCATCCATTATAAAGCCTTTTCCAATATCTGTTACCAAAGAACCCACATTTACAAAGCCCATTTTTTCATAAGCAAGAATAGAATTAGCGTTATATTTATTAACATGAAGCTTAACCTTTGATAAAGCAAATGAGCTTGCTAATTTAATAACATATTGCATAGCTGCTTTTCCTATTTTCTTTCCGCGATACTTGCTCAACACATAAAGTTTACTTAGAAATAAAAAATCGCTTTCCTTTTTAACCCCTACATAACCAACAGGAACATCATTGTAAGTGATATAAAAAAACAAAAATCCTTGATTAACTTGATCTTCTAAAGCCTCAACGGAATTATATTTAACAAGCATATAGTCAATTTGTTCTAAACTGATAATTGAAATATAATGTTCATGCCAAATAATGTGAGCTAATTTTGAAATACAATCAAAATCAGTTACACTTGTTGCTGGTACAATTTTAATCATATTAAATGATATAAAAGAAAATCATAAAAAAATGAAATACAGCACCCGTAAGCACAAACACATGCCAAATTACATGGTTGTATGGAATTTTTTTTATAGCATAAAAGATGATACCAACAGTATATGCTAACCCACCAAAAAACAAAAGCAACACGCCATTACTATCCATTAATTTAGATAGGTTTGTAAAGTCTAACACAATAAGCCAACCCATTACCAAATACAACACGGTTGATAATAGTTCGAACCTCCCTGTGAAAAATAGTTTTAGAATCACACCAAAAGCAGCAATTCCCCAAACCACATAAAATAAAGTCCACCCCAAACTCTGGTGTAACGTAATTAACAATACTGGGGTGTAAGTTCCTGCAATAAGAAAGTAAATACTAATGTGGTCTATAATGCGAAAGTAATGTTTTTTAACCTCGTCATTTACCGAATGGTATAGTGTTGAAGCTGTAAATAAAGTAATTATAGAAATACCGTACACAATAACACTAAATAGACTCCAGTCGGTTTTACCACTGTCAAAAATAATGAGAGAAGTCAATCCTAAAACACCAAAAATAGCACCAATGGCATGTGAAATGGCATTTAGTCGTTCCTGCAATGGTGTTTGTTTATAAAATGACAACTTACTTTTTTTTCTGTTTATCTATCCAGATATCTGTTAAATCATAAAAGCTATATTCTTCTGCGGGTTTTTGTCGAACCAACAAACCGTTTTTAAAACTTCGTTGTAAAATATCTTCAATAAGGTAATCTTCATACACATTTTTGGGGTCGAAAGGTTTCTTTAAGGAAATATCAAACATACTAGCTGTGGTATTATACCAAAACGCACGCCACCCACTACGGAGTTCTTTAACCAATCCAAAGGTTGTTTTCCCAGTTTGGCGGTGTATCAATTTCACTAAAATCTGTCCTTCGGTTCGTGATAATTTTTTTAATTCATCCGAAAACTCACCTTCAATATATTTTTGAATCATTTTAGTATAACGGCGCTTATCACTTTCTTTTTTCATTGATTCTAATCGTGAATTTAATGAATCTAACCTTTCGGAAGCTAATTTAGCATATGGATATACTTTAAGGGTTTTTCTGCGCAAAATTAAATACTTAATACGGTCTTCTTTACTGGGAAATTTTAAATCGCCAAGTATGTAAATAGGATTTAAGTTTACTACGGATTGAGGCACTGAATCACCTTCAATAAACATATACTCGTATTCCGAAGTATCTTCTTCTTCATCTTTAACTTGAGCAAAGAAAAAAATAGGACAAAGTAAAAATAGATATATTATAAAATTCTTCATAAAACTATTGGAGCAATAATCTTTCAAAATTAACAATTTACAATCTTTAAAACATTTTTTTTCTATTTATATTATTAATTTAGTGCAAAACTTTAACACAATACGATGAAGAGCATTTTAAACAAAAAGTCGATGGACTTTTTAGAGTCATATTTAAACAACGCAGCTCCTACTGGGTACGAATGGACAGGACAAAAGCTGTGGATGGATTATTTAAAACCTTATGTTGATGAATTTATTACCGACACCTATGGTACTGCTGTAGGCGTTATAAACCCAAAAGCAAAATACAAAGTAGTTATTGAAGGGCATGCCGATGAAATTTCTTGGTATGTAAATTATATTTCGGATGACGGATTGATTTATGTGATTAGAAATGGCGGAAGCGACCACCAAATAGCACCAAGTAAAGTAGTAAATATCCATACAAAAAATGGCATAGTAAAGGGTGTTTTTGGCTGGCCTGCAATCCATACCCGTGATAAATCAAAGGAAGAAGCTCCAAAACCAGATAATATTTTTATTGATTGTGGTTGCAAAACCAAAGCCGATGTTGAAAAATTAGGTGTTCATGTTGGATGCGTTATCACCTATCCAGATGAATTCCATATTTTAAATGGCGATAAATTTGTGTGTCGTGCACTAGATAACCGCATGGGTGGCTTTATGATTGCCGAAGTAGCCCGATTATTAAAAGAAAACAAAAAAACTTTGCCGTTTGGATTGTACGTTGTCAATGCTGTACAAGAAGAAATTGGTTTACGTGGTGCCGAAATGATTACGCAAACCATTAAACCCAATGTAGCCATTGTTACCGACGTAACTCACGATACAACAACCCCAATGATTGAAAAGAAAACACAAGGCGATTTAGAGTTGGGTAAAGGGCCCGTTATTGCTTACGCTCCTGCAGTACAACAAAAATTGCGCGATTTAATTACAGATACGGCCGATGCTAAAAAAATACCATTTCAGCGCAACGCTTTATCACGTGCCACAGGTACCGATACCGATGCTTTTGCATATAGTAATGGTGGTGTTGCATCGGCACTTATTTCATTACCACTTCGTTACATGCACACCACCGTAGAAATGGTACACAAAGAGGATGTGGAAAATGTTATAAAACTTATTTACGAAAGTTTACTTAACATAAAAGAAGGTGAAACTTTTAGTTATTTTAAATAATATTTAATTTACTCGTCATTGCGAAGAGACACGACGAAGCGATCTGTTTATTGATTGCTTCAGAATAAACTTTAGAGCAAGTATTATGAGATTACTTCGCTTTTTCTATTAAAAGCTCGCAATGACGTTTTATAATTTCTTATGGACGAATATATAGACATTGTAGATAAACACGGTAACCCAACTGGAACGTCTGATTTAAAGTCAGTAATTCACCAAAAAGGCTATTTCCACCATACGGCTCATGTTTGGTTTTATAACAAACAAGGAGAAGTGTTACTATCACAACGTTCTGCAAAAAAAACTATTTGTCCGCTTATGTGGGACGTCTCAGTTGCAGGTCATATAGATGCTGGAGAAACTCCAGAACAAGGTGCTATTAGAGAAGTGCAAGAAGAAATTGGCATCACAGTTTTAGAAAGTTCTTTACAGCCCATTGGTATTTTTGAATGTTTTCAATCCTATGAAAATGGCATTATAGATAATGAATTTCACAACACCTTTATTGCCGAAATCACAGTACCGCTTTCAAAATTAAAACTACAAGAAGAAGAAGTTGAAGCTTTAAAATTTGTTACCCTAGAAACCTTTAAAAGACTTATAGAAAATATTGGTGAAGACAATCACTTTGTGCCTTTAAATAAAGCTTATTACGAATTAGTGTGGCAAAATATCATGAAAAAACTAGATTAACCGAACCCCTTCTAAGCAAAAAAGCAAACCAAATGGTTCGCTTTTTGTTTATATTGAGATTCCTGCCTTTACTGGAATTAATTAAATATGCAATGCTCTATCATCAGTTGCCGCTAAAGCAGCCTCTTTAATAGCTTCTGTAAATGTTGGATGCGCATGAGACATACGCGATACATCTTCAGCAGAAGCCCTAAATTCCATAGCTACAACAGCTTCTGCAATCATATCTGCTGCACGAGCACCTATCATGTGAACTCCTAAAATTTCATCTGTTTTCTTATCTGCTAGAATTTTAACAAAACCATCTAAATCCATACTGGCTCTACTTCTACCTAAAGCACGCATTGGGAAAGACCCCGTTTTATATTCTACGCCAGCTTCTTTAAGTTGTTCTTCTGTTTTACCAACAGCAGCAACTTCTGGCCATGTATAAACCACGCCTGGAATTAAATTATAATCAATATGTGGTTTTTGTCCTGCTAACGTTTCAGCTACAAATACGCCTTCTTCCTCAGCTTTATGCGCTAACATGGCTCCTTTTACCACATCTCCAATAGCATAAATGTTTTTAGCACTTGTTTGCAAATGGTCGTTTACTTCAATTTGACCTCTATCAGTCAATTTTACTCCAGCTGCTTCAGCATTCAATCCATCGGTATATGGACGACGCCCTACAGATACTAAACAGTAATCGCCTTTAAACTCGATTTCTTCACCTTTTTTGTTGTCTGCTTTTACAATAACCTCATCACCTACACGCTCTACAGATTTTACTTTATGAGATATGTTGATATTAAATTTTTGTTTCTTCAATACCTTGTTAAGTTCTTTTGAAAGTCCTCCATCCATAGTTGGTATGATACGATCCATAAACTCAACCACAGAAACTTCTGAACCTAAACGTTTGTAAACTTGACCTAATTCTAAACCAATGACGCCTCCACCAATAACAATTAAATGTTTTGGTATTTCTTTAAGTTTTAAAGCCTCAGTAGACGTTATGATGCGTTCTTTATCAATATTGATAAAAGGTAAACTTGAAGGTTTACTTCCTGTTGCTATAATGGTGTTTTTTGCTTCAATTTCAATAGTTTCATCACCTGAAATTGTAATATGCGTAGCATCTTTAAAACTCCCTAAACCTTGATACACATCAATGTTATTCTTCTTCATTAAAAAATCGATGCCTCCTGTAGTTTGATCTACCACCGCTTGTTTACGGGCAATCATTTTTTCAAGGTTCACCTTAATGTCACCCGGAATTTCAATACCGTGTTCTTCAAAATGCTTGATGGCATCTTCATAATGGTGTGAAGAATCTAAAAGCGCTTTACTTGGTATACAACCAACGTTTAAACACGTTCCGCCAAGTGTGTTGTATTTTTCTATAATGGCAGTTTTCATGCCTAATTGTGCGCAACGAATGGCTGCTACATAACCTCCAGGACCCGAGCCTATAATGGCTACATCGTATGAATTCATATTATATTATTGAAGTATGTTTATAAAAAATCGAAAACAAAAATACAAATGTTTTATGGTAAGACAATAAAAAAGAAATCTTAAATAATCTGAATTGTTATTTCTATTACATTGAAAATAAAACACGTTATAGTTAAGAATCTTTTAAACCAACTTGTTTTATTCCACTAATTTTTCATTCGTATTAGTGCCATTTAGTATCCAATCTAGTTCGGGGTCTCTGTGCTGTTTTCTGTCTTCAATAGATGGAACAATTTCAACATCGGGTTTAATGCCATAACCATCTGGAGTTTGTTTTTGAGGTGCCTCAATTTGCATCAATCCCATTCTAATTTTAAGTTTGGATGTTGGCATTTCATAAACTTTATAAATACCCGCTACGCAACCATTGTAAGCACCACCTGTTTCTTCTCCCACAAAAACAGCACGTTTATTCGCTTTTAAATGTGTTGAAAGTAGCGATGACGCCGAAAAAGAACTCCCATTAATTATGACATACAATTGCCCTTTGTAGTTTAAAGGATGTGGTTCTTTTTCTTTTGAAAACCTTAGTTTGTAGTATATTTTATCGTCCTTCCTTTTTGTCTTTATTAAATTCTGAACAATGATTATGGGAGATACAATAACTGTTGAAACTTTCACAACAAAAGGCATAGTGTTACTCATTAAATATTTGAAATATGGCAAGCGAGTGTTTACCTCGCTTTCTTCAACCAAATTGTAATTTTGGTTTGTTAAATAGGCATAGAGATAATCAATCTCGGCTATTCTGCCACCTCCATTATCTCGCAAATCTAAAACGAGGCTCTTGGTTTTAAGTGAATCCAACATCTCAAAACTTTCCTTATAGAACTTCTTATAATTACCATTGGAGAACGATTTTATGTTCATGTAAGCCACCATACTATCTGCTTCCAAAAATTTGAAATTCCGTGTATAGCCTTCTGCTTTATTAATAAAACCGTGTTTTCTTTTAAACTGTCGTTTTACTTTAGCTGCTTTTCTAAGTTCCTTTTTTTCTAATGGAGTAAGTTTTACAATTTCAGCAGGTTTTAAGCTATCTAAGGCAATGGAATCTTTTTTCTTCTCTTTTTCAACACGTTTGAATGTTTTATTGAATAGTGAATCATTCAACTTAAAAGTAACGCTTAAACTGTCTTTAAAACCTTTATCTTTATAGTACAATGCCGAAAATCCTTTGCCAACGTATTTATTGTAAAGTGTTTTATTATACCCATCAGATGAAAATCGTGTTTTGTAAATATTCAGTAAATCATCAGCTTTTTCATTGTCTATTTTTACTACTTCGCTTCCAATTAGCGTGGAATATTCCCCTTTTGTATTGGAAACCCAAAGTTTATCATTTAAATATTCAAAATCTAAATCGTAAAATTCAAACTTTTCCTTTTTTAATTTCTTGCGTTCCTTTTTTGTGAAATGCATATTAGCCAAACCCACCGATATATGCCCCTGTTTTACTTGGGCAACAACGGGCGCCAACTTTTTATAAAACTCTCGGGAATTTATTGGGGTAGTTATTGATGTTTTTAAACTATCGAACTTATAATCCAGCACCTCTTTAGGTGTGTACTGATACAGTTTTGGGTGGTTCTTTTTTAACTGCCGGTACACTTTATCTACATCGGTTTTCAAGTCTTCAACGGCGTGTAAACGTGTTATTTGCTCGTTGTACTTTTTAACGCTGGCGCAAGACCAGAAGCACATTAAAACAAATACAATTATTTTATTCATATAAATAGTAAATTGTTCAAAATAACAACAAGCGAATTTACTCGTATTTATTTCGTTATGAAATGTATTAAATTTTATTTAACTTTTAAATATTAGTAATCTGCTACTAAAAATAAATTTATGTAGTTTTGTTGTCGATGCAAAAAAACATAAACATACAAAACAAAAAAGCACGCTTTCTATTTGAAATTTTAGACAAGTACACGGCTGGTATTGTGCTAACGGGTACCGAAATAAAATCGATAAGAAGTAGTAAAGCTTCTATTACCGAAAGTTTTTGTGAGTTTAACGAAAAATGTGAGCTTTTTGTAATTAATGCTACCATTGAAGAATACGCTTTTGGTAATTATTACAACCACCGCCCTAAAGCGGAACGAAAATTGCTTTTAAACAAACGTGAACTTAAAAAATTACATAAAGAAGTTCAAAGTTCGGGACTTACTATTATACCATTACGGTTGTTTATAAACGAAAATGGCTATGCTAAAATGGAGATTGCTTTAGCCAAAGGTAAAAAGTTATTTGACAAACGCGAAACAATAAAAGACCGTGATAATAAACGTGATTTAGACCGTGTTAAGAAAAACTTTAAATAAAATTACTGATAATAATTTGGTGAAAAAATGATAAAAAAAAGTCTACTTCTGTTTTCAATTTGTTTTATATCCTTAACGGCACAATCGCAAGAAAAAGGCAAGGATGCACCTAAAGATTATTCTAAAAATGTATTAACCATTGATAGTACCATCAATTCTCTATATGAAGTTATATCTGGTGAAAAAGGTAAAAAAAGAGATTGGTCACTTTTTAAATTTTTATTTCACCCAGATGGAAAACTAATTACCTCGGGTAAAAATAATGAAAGTAAGTTTCAAATACGCTATATGAAACCAGATGATTATATTAAAAGTTCTGGAAAATGGCTAGTTGAAAATGGTTTTATTGAAAAAGAAATACACAGAACCGTTGATGCTTTTGGTAACATGGCACATGTATTTAGTACCTTCGAATCGTTTCACAGCAAAACCGATGATGAGCCGTTTATGCGCGGCATTAACAGCATTCAATTACTTAACGATGGTACCCGTTGGTGGATTGTGAACGTTTTTTGGGATAACGAAAACAGAAGAAATCCTATCCCTAATTCTTATTTACCGGATAGTAAATAGGTTTTGGGTTTTGGAAAAAACTAATTCTTATCTTCCAACAAAGGCACGAAACGGAATTCGCCAAACTCGTGTTGTTCAAATTCTTTAGTGTCTTTTCTAATAAAAAGAGTCATAATTTGCACATCGTCGCCCACCGGAATTACCAACCTCCCTCCTATTTTTAACTGACTTAATAAGGGTTTTGGTACAAAAGGAGCGCCAGCAGTTACAATTATACTATCAAAAGGGGCTTCTTCTTTCAAACCTTTGTAGCCATCACCAAAAATAAGTTTCTTGGGGCGATAGCCCAATTTTGGCAAAAATTTACTTGTTTTTTTAAACAGCTCTTGTTGGCGTTCTATACTATACACTTTTGCCCCTAACTCACATAAAACAGCTGTTTGGTAACCACTACCTGTCCCAATTTCTAGAATTTTATCTTCTTTTTTTACTTGTAATAATTCGGTTTGAAATGCCACAGTGTAGGGTTGCGAAATAGTTTGGTCTGCCGCAATAGGAAAAGCCATGTCCTTGTATGCATAATCTAAAAAACCAGAATCCATGAACAAATGCCGGGGTACTTTACCAATAGCTCCTAAAACAGCTTCATTTGTTATTCCTTTGTTTTTTACAACGTTAACTAACTGTTGTCTCAATCCTTTATGCTTAAAAGTGTCTTTCAATGATTGTATGGTTTATAAGGTAAAATTAGTTAAACATTTTTAGCTTATAAAGTTTAAACAGGAATTAATTTTATGTTTTTTAATGTACTGATTACAACTTTTGATTAAACAATTTTAATAAACAAACCAAAAAACACAGACCGAGTAAAGCATCTAACAAAGAAACCCGCGTTAGGGGTTGAAGCAAGCTACCATGTAGCGCGGAAAACCCGACCCGAAGGGGAACGCCCTGATAATTTTTCACTAAAATTTCACGAGTAATAGTTAAATTCATGTGTTAAATATCTTATTTTTGTTGAAAACGTAAAAATATGATGCTAAAAGCTGGTGTACTTGGTGCTGGCCACCTTGGAAAAATTCATTTAAGACTTCTTAAACAATCTGATAAATACGAGCTTGTTGGTTTTTATGATGCCGATGAAGCCAATGGCAAAAAAGTAGAGGCGGAATTTGGGTATAAATTTTTCAATTCAATTGATGCGCTTATTGATGCTGTAGATATGGTGGATATTGTTACACCTACGTTATCACATTACGACTGTGCTAAAAAAGCGATTGCTAATGGAAAACATATTTTTATTGAGAAACCGATTACTAATACTGTTGAAGAGGCTGAACACATTAGAGAACTTTTGGCGGAACATAATTTACGTGGACAAGTTGGGCATGTAGAGCGTTTTAACCCTGCTTATTTGGCAGTAAAAGACGAAATTAAGAGCCCGATGTTTATAGAATCGCATCGATTGGCAGAGTTTAACCCACGTGGTACTGATGTGCCTGTGGTGTTGGATTTAATGATTCATGATATTGATATTATTTTAAGTGTTGTAAAATCGAAAGTAAAAAATATTAGTGCTAGTGGTGTAGCGGTAATTAGTAGCTCGCCCGATATTGCTAATGCACGTATTGAGTTTGAAAATGGTTGTGTAGCCAACTTGACTGCTAGCAGAATTTCGCTTAAAAAAATGCGTAAAGCACGATTCTTCCAAAAAGACGCCTATATTTCTGTAGACTTTTTAGATAAAAAGTGTGAGGTAGTAAAAATGAAAGACGCTCCTGAAAGTCCGGGAGATTTTGATATGGTACTCCAAAATGCTGAAGGTGAAAAAAAACAAATTTATTTTGATAACCCACATGTGGCAAACAACAACTCCATTCTTGATGAGTTGGAAGCTTTTGCACATGCTATTAATACAAATTCATCGCCCGTAGTAACGCTTCATGATGGTACCGAGGCTTTGCGTGTTGCTACTCAAATTATTAATTGTTTTTAAGTTATTAGTGTCATTGCGAGGTACGAAGCAATCTTATTATAAATTGACAGATTACTTCACTTCGTTCGTAATGACGAAAACAATAAACATTCTAGTTCCATGAAAAATATTGCTGTAATTGGTGCGGGTACAATGGGAAATGGTATAGCACATACCTTTGCTCAAAACAGATTTAAGGTTAACCTTATTGATATTAGCGAAGCTTCGCTTAAAAATGGCATGGGTAATATTGCGAGAAATCTGGATAGAATGCTTGCAAAAGAAATCATTACAGAGACTCAAAAAGAAAATACGCTTAAAAACATCAGCACTTTTACTAGTATTGCTGAAGGTGTTAAAAATGTAAGTTTAGTAGTTGAAGCAGCTACCGAAAATGTCGATTTAAAACTGAATATCTTCAAACAATTAGACCAAGCTTGTAATGAAGACTGCATTTTAGCTACAAACACATCTTCAATTTCCATAACACAAATAGCAGCGGCAACTTCAAGACCAGACAAAGTAATTGGGATGCATTTTATGAACCCTGTGCCTATAATGCCATTGGTTGAAATTATTCGTGGATACAATACCAGTGACGCTATAACTAAAACCATCATGGAGTTATCTAAAGGTTTAGGCAAAACCCCTGTTGAAGTAAATGATTTTCCTGGGTTTGTTGCCAATCGTATTTTAATGCCTATGATTAACGAATCTATTGAAACTTTATACAATGGAGTTGCTGGTGTGCATGAGATTGATACCGTTATGAAATTAGGGATGGCACACCCCATGGGGCCACTACAATTAGCCGATTTTATTGGATTAGACGTTTGTTTATCAATACTAAACGTGATGTACGATGGTTTTAAAAACCCAAAATATGCCCCCTGCCCGTTATTGGTAAACATGGTGAGAGCTGGTAAATTAGGTGTGAAATCTGGTGAAGGTTTCTATAATTATTCTAAAAGTAGAAAAGCAGAAAAAATTGCGTCGCAGTTTTTAAAGTAAATAATCGTAGTTCCTGCTTTAAGCATTGAAACTTGATAGCTAAGACTGAAAACTAGCAAACTAATGGCGAAAATACTCCCTTTTAAAGCAGTAAGACCCACTCGAGATAAAGTTGGACTTGTTGCATCACGCTCGTACCAAAGCTACTCTAAAGCAGAACTAAAAGCACGATTGGAATACAATCCGTTTTCATTCTTACATGTTGTAAACCCGGGATATAAATACAATAAAAACATTCGTGGAAAAGAACGCTTTATTTTGGTGAAAAATCGCTATTTAGAATTCAAAGAGGCTACCATTTTTATTCAAGATAAAACACCTTGCTATTATATTTATAAAATTGTTAATCGTGATGGTAATACCTTTTCTGGCATCATTGCAGCTGCAAGTACCGAAGACTATAAAAACGATGTTATAAAAAAACACGAAGACACCATTGAATACCGTGAAAACATTTTTAAAGACTATTTAAAAACCGTAGGGTTTAATGCAGAGCCTGTACTCCTTACCTATCCTGATAACGACGTTATTAAATATGCCATTTCTGAAGTACAAAAATATCGGGCCGAGTATGAGTTTACAACACATCTTAGAGACACACATTATTTATGGCCTGTAGATGACATACAACTAATTGAAAAAATAAAGCAAGCCTTTTATACTATTGATACCATTTATATTGCCGATGGGCACCACCGTTCTGCATCTTCCAATTTACTTTCAGAAGAACTAAAATTAGAAAACAAGCAACATACAGGTAAAGAAGCTTATAATTTTTTTATGAGCTATTTAATTCCTGAATCTGAATTAAAAATTCACGAGTTTAACCGACTTGTAAAAGACCTAAATGGGTTAACAAAAAAAGCGTTTTTAATTCAACTCGATGCGGTATTTCGCATTGAAAAACGAGGTACAGAATTATATCAACCTACAAAAAAACACCATTTTAGCATGTATATAGATGGGCATTTTTATTCGCTTTTTTTACGAAAGACCTATCACCAATTCCACACAGCACTCGATGCTTTAGATACTCAAATTTTGCATAAAACCGTTTTAGGACCTATTTTAGGAATTACCGACGTGCGCAACAATACCCGCATAAGTTATTCGCATGGTAAAAACGACTTAGTAAACATAAAAAGCAAAGTAGATTCAGGCGAATTTACAGTAGGTTTTGGACTAGTACCTATTACGATTGACGAACTAAAGGCCATTGCTGATAACCACTTAACGATGCCTCCAAAAAGCACTTTTATAGAACCAAAACTACGAAGTGGCGTTACTATTTATGAATTCTGAAAAAATGTTGATTTGTTGATTTGCAGATTTGTATATTAGTTAAATATATAGCGTATAAACAATTAAACCTATTAATGAGTATAAAGCAAAACCTTAATCATATAAAATCCACTTTACCAAAGCATGTTACTTTGGTTGCTGTTTCGAAAACAAAACCCGTTAACTATTTAATGGAAGCCTATAATGCGGGTCAGCGTGTTTTTGGTGAAAACAAAATTCAGGAAATGGCAGAAAAACACGACGTTATGCCAAAGGATATTGAGTGGCACATGATTGGGCATGTACAGAGTAACAAAGTAAAATACATGGCTTCATTTGTGAAGTTAATTCATGGGGTTGATAATTTCAAATTGCTGGAAGAAATAAACAAACAAGCGAAAAAGCATGATAGAGTTATTGATTGTTTGCTTCAAATAAAAATAGCTGAGGAAGATTCAAAATTTGGAATGACCACTATGGAAGCATTCAATATATTAAAATCTGAAGCGTTTTCACAATTAAAAAACATACAAGTTGTGGGTGTTATGGGAATGGCGACATTTACTGAAGATGAAAATCAGATTAAAAAAGAATTCACGTTGTTAAAAACCACTTTTGATGATTTAAAATCACATGAATCTTTTAATTTTAAACCTGAAACCATTAGCATGGGAATGAGTGGTGATTATGCCTTAGCTATTGATTGTGGAAGTACCATGATTCGCGTTGGAAGTAGTATATTTGGAGAACGGAAATAAATTAACAATTGATAATTAACAATGAAAAATGAATTGTGGATGGTGTAAGTAAATAAAAATTACACACTTAAAACCATACTTTTTTCCTTTTAAACTTTTAAAACAAATTTACGCAATATTAGACATAGAAACCACTGGTGGCAAGTACAATGAAGAAGGCATAACCGAAATAGCTATCTATAAATTTGATGGCCACCAAGTTGTAGATCAATTTATAAGTCTTGTTAATCCAGAGCGCGATATACAACCGTTTGTGGTAAATCTTACAGGTATAAACAACAGTATGTTACGCCATGCACCTAAATTTTATGAGGTTGCAAAACGCATTGTTGAAATTACAGAAGATTGTATTTTAGTAGCCCACAATGCACAGTTCGATTACCGTATTTTATGCACAGAATTTAGCCGTTTAGGTTTTGAGTATGTACGACCGTCTCTTTGTACCGTAGAACTTGCTAAAGATTTAATTCCAGACCAAGCATCGTACAGTTTAGGGAAATTAGTGCGCTCCCTTGGAATACCTGTTGCCGATAGGCATCGGGCATCGGGCGATGCGTTAGCCACGGTTAAATTATTCCAAATGCTTTTAGATAAAGACACAACTAAAAGCATCATCCAACAATCCATCCGATTAAACCCAAAGCTTCAACTTGAACCAAGACATTTAGATATTATTAATGACTTACCTTCAATAACCGGTGTCTATTACATTCACAAAGCCGATGGAGAAATTATTTATATTGGAAAAAGTAATAATATAAAAAAACGCATTAACCAACACTTTACAAATACCAATCAAAAATCTAAAAAAATACAAGCTCAGGTTACTGCTGTAACCTATGAAGCAACTGGTAGTGAACTTGTAGCACTTTTAAAGGAAAGTGAAGAAATAAAACGTGTTAAACCTATTTATAATAGGTCTTTACGGCGTACCGTTTTTACACATGCGCTTTATAGCTTTGTAGACGATAAGAGCTATATAAACCTAAAAATTGATGTGGTAGATGGTCGTAAAAATCCCATAACAACTTTTAGTAACAAACAGAGTGGAAAAAGCTTTATATCCAAAGCAGTCGAAGATTACAAGTTGTGCCAAAAACTAACTGGCTTATACAAAACCAAAACCAGTTGTTTTAACTACGACATTAAAACTTGTGATGGTGCCTGCATTGAAAAAGAACCTGCTGAATCTTATAACAAACGCGTTGAAGCGTTAATCAATAAAAACAGTTATAAAAACAAAAACATGGTTGTTATTGATAAAGGCCGTGATATTGATGAGCGTAGTGCCATATTAATAGAAAATGGCGTTTTTAAAGGCTTGGGTTTTTTCAATTTAAACTATCAAATTAACAATATTGAGGTTTTAGAATCTATTATTACGCCAATGAAAAATAATAGAGACACCCAACATATTATTCAAACGTATCTTCGAAAAAACAATAGAGTAAAAATAATTTTGTTTGGTTAAAATTTTTTAAGAAATTTAGGACAAATCTTTTAAATAAACGCCAACGAAATCATGAAAAAAAATCTTACACCCCTAATTGCTCTTTTTAGCCTATTAAGTTTTGCACAAGAAAATTACAATTCAGAAAATCATAATGTATCGTTTGATGATATTAAATCTTCAACCTTTGCAAAAGACAGTACAGCCAACGCCCTCGTTATATACGATTTTGGCAATAGCTATGTAGATCAAGATGATTTCAAACTTAAAACCGAGGTAAAACGAAAAGTAAAAATTTTAAATAGAGAAGGTTTCGACAAAGCAAACATTACTATTTATTTGTATAATAATAGCAAAGGTGCCGAAACAGCAAAAAACATTATTGCAACAACTTACAACCTTAATGACAACAACATAGTTACAACGAAACTAGACAGGAAAGATATTTTTGAGGAAAAATATGATGAGAACCACACATTAATAAAATTTACACTACCAAATATTAAAGAAGGGTCTGTAATAAGCTATAGCTATACTCTTAGTTCTCCATTTATGTTTAACTATAAAGGTTGGAGTTTTCAAGAAGACATCCCCAAATTATATAGTGAATACAGAGCAAGCATTCCTGGTAATTATGAATACAACATAAAATTGATTGGTGGCAGAAAACTAAAAACCAATACTACAGCGGTAGAAAAAGAATGTTTACGAGCCTTTAATGGTGGTGTAGCACATTGTGGCAAATACATTTATGCTATGCAAAATATTCCTGCTTTTATTGAAGAAGATCACATGACAAGTAAATCGAACTATTTAGCTCGAGTTGAATATGAACTAAAAATATTTAGAGGTTTTGATGGCATTGTAGATAACTATACAAAAACTTGGGAAACAGTTGATGATGAGCTAAGAAAAGATGCTAATATTGGAAAACAACTTGTAAAATCGGTTGATACCGAAGCATTATTAAGCAATGATATACTAAGTGAAGTCGATACTTTAAGAAAAGCAGAAAGCGTTTATAATTATGTACAGGAAAACTACACTTGGAACGATGAATATAGAATATTTCATGAGGTTTCTGTTAAAGACCTTATTAAAAATAAATCCGGTAATATTTCTTCAATAAACATTTTACTTCACAATCTATTGCAAGATGCAGGAATAGATGTAAAACCCATATTACTTTCTACAAGAAACAATGGGTTTGCAACAAAAATATTCCCAGTCATTTCAGAATTTAATTATTTAATAGTACAGGCCACAATTAATGATAAAACATATTTATTAGATGCAACTGATAAATACTTAAGCTTTGGAGACATTCCTTTTAAGTGTTTAAATGGATATGGACGTATTTTAGATTTTAAAAAAGAAAGTAATTGGATTGATATTGAGCCTGAAAAAGCATCTACTATACAGTATAAAGTTGAATTAAACTTAGACACCAAAGAAAACATGTCTGGTAATGTGTACGCAAAAAACACGGGCTACCACGCATTAAACTCAAGAAAGGCATATTACCCAAATAGGGATGTATATATTAATAAAATTCAAGATAAATATCCAAATATTGAAATATCAAATCACAAAGTATTAAGTGAAGGCAAAACAAGTCCAGAATTTATAGAAACTTATGATATTGAATATGAAGATAACGTATCAGGAAACAACATTTATTTAAACCCTTTTATAATGAAGTTTTTTAATGAAAACCCTTTTAAGCTTCAAGAAAGAACTTATCCCATAGATTTTGGGTATAAAGACACATATTATTATACGTTTAAACTAAATTTTGATGATGCCTACACTATTTTAGAAAAACCGAAAGATCTTGCTTTAAATTTACCAGATGGTAAAGGACAAATAATTTTTTCAAACACTTTAGCCAACAATTCAATTAGCCTCATATTTAGAATTAAGTTTAATGAAGTGGTTTTCGAACCTGAATATTACCCTTATTTAAAAGAATTTTTTAATAAGATAGTAGACATTCAAACCAATTCTCTTATTTTAATAAAAAAGAAGTAATAAATCTTTATTACTTTTGAATCTATGAGTATACCGCAAAAAAAAAACTGGAAAACAAAACTCCATGAAATAATTTATGAAGCAGACACTCCTGCTGGTAGGCTGTTTGATCTCGTTTTAATGGTAACCATTATTACCAGTATTTTATTGGTAATGCTAGAAAGCGTAAAAAGTATCGATGCTAAGTTTCATAATATTCTTAATGTTTCAGAATGGATGATAACCATTCTATTCACTTTCGAATATATTGCAAGAATTATTTCAGTAAAAAAGCCATTTCAATACATTTTTAGTTTTTATGGTATTGTTGATTTACTATCTACCATACCCAAATACATCTCATTAATTTTTGGTGGTGTACATGCTTTGGCAGCGTTACGTGCGCTACGATTATTGCGTATTTTTAGAATTTTAAAACTAGCGCGTTATTTAGGAGCTTCCAACAATTTAGTAAGAGCTTTAAAGGCAAGTCGTGCTAAAATATCGGTGTTTTTATTTACGGTTGTAATAGTCGCTATTATTTTAGGCACTATTATGTATTTAGTTGAGGGTGAAGAAAACGGCTTTACAAATATCCCAAAAAGTGTATATTGGTGTATAGTAACGCTAACTACGGTTGGTTTTGGTGATATTGCACCGCAAACACCTTTGGGCCAATTTATTGCATCTTTAGTTATGATTTTGGGTTATGGTATTATTGCTGTACCAACTGGTATTGTATCGGCTGAATATACCGCGCAAAACAAACCAAAGCAAGAACTAGAAAAAGGCGAATTACACCTTAATACGCAATCATGCCCTAGTTGTTCTGCTGAAAAACATAAAGATAACGCCGAGTTTTGCTATAATTGTGGACATAAATTACAACATGCCTAAATATTTAATTTCCATAGTTGGACCTACAGCCATAGGTAAAACATCTTTAAGTATTAAACTGGCTAATTATTTTAATACTGAAATTGTTTCGGTAGACTCTCGACAGTTTTTTAAAGAAATGAGTATTGGCACTGCTGCGCCTTCAAAAGAAGAATTAGCCGCGATAAAACACCATTTTATTCATCATAAATCCATTCAAGACAATTACAACGTTGGGGCTTTTGAAAAAGATGCTTTAAATACGATTGACAATTTGTTTAAAAACCACAATGTGGTAATTATGGTTGGCGGCTCTGGTTTGTATGTAGACGCCATAACCAAGGGATTGGATGATTTTCCTGAAGTTGATGCCAACATTAGACAAACTTTAAATTCCGATTTAGAAACCAAAGGATTGCCATTTCTACAAAATCAACTTAAAGAATTAGATATTGCTTCTTACAATAGTATAGCTATTGATAATCCGCATCGGGTTATTCGTGCTTTAGAAATTTGTATTGGCACAGGAAAACCATATTCATCTTTTCTAAACAAAAAAGACATCAACAGAAACTTTAAAACCATCACCATTGGTTTAACAGCCGAAAGAGAAACCATATACAACCGTATCAATCAACGTGTTGATATTATGGTACAACAAGGTCTTTTGGATGAAGTTAAAAGTCTAGTTCCTTACAAAAAACTGAACGCTTTAAATACCGTAGGCTACAAAGAATTGTTCAACTATTTGGAAGGTGAATGGACACTCGATTTTGCTATTTCTGAAATAAAAAAGAATTCCAGACGCTTTGCAAAACGACAACTTACTTGGTTTAAAAGGGATGAAAACACATTGTGGTTTGATTATTTAGCAGATACCACAACTATTATCGAAGAAATCAAAAAGATTGTTTAAAGATGGAAAAAGCAATTTTTGAAATTAAGAAAATGGATTGTCCTTCAGAAGAAAATTTAATTCGAATGAAGTTGGAAAATCTATCAAGTATAAAGCACCTTGATTTCGATATTCCAAACCGAAAACTAACCGTTTATCATTTAGGACAAATTGACGAGATAGAACAATCACTTATAGAACTAAATCTGGGGTGTAAAAAGCTTTTAAATCAGCAAAGTAACCAAACAGAATTTTCCGAAGATATAAATCAAAGAAAATTACTTTGCACAGTACTTTTAATAAATTTTTCTTTCTTTCTAATTGAGTTAAGTACAGGCATCATTTCAAAATCAATGGGATTGATTGCTGATAGTTTAGATATGCTAGCAGATGCTTTTGTTTATGGACTTAGCCTTATAGCTGTGGGTGGATCTATAATTAAAAAAAAGAAAATTGCAAAACTTGCTGGTTATTTTCAAATAGCATTGGCTTTTATGGGTTTTGTTGAAGTTGTAAGACGTTTTTTAGGGGCAGAAAAATTACCCGATTTTTCAACAATGATTGTCATTTCAATTTTTGCGCTTATAGCTAACGGTATTTGTTTATACCTGCTACAAAAATCAAAAAGCAAAGACGAAGCTCACATGAAAGCAAGTATGATATTCACTTCAAATGATGTTATTATTAATTTAGGGGTTATAACCGCAGGGGTAATGGTCAATCTATTAAATTCCAATAAACCGGATTTAATAATTGGCTCTGTTGTATTTGTTTTTGTAATTCAAGGAGCCTTTAGAATTTTAAAGCTTAGCAACTAATTACTTCATCGTAACATTACTATATTTAGCATTTATAACAATGCTTTTCCCACTATTTATATTCCCTGTAGAAAATATTTCTGAGGTATCTTTTGAAGATTTTTTTGGATGGCTAAAACGGGTATGGTTCCCAATATGCTGCAAATTATAAGCTACTTTAGGAAGTGAAATGGTTGCGTTACTATTTTGAAGAACAATCTTTAAATTAGTAAACGCATCATCAATTTTTAAAATTTTTAAATCACCTATATTTCCATTAACAACAGCATTTCCTAATAAATTGTTAATGGTAACATTTGAAGAGTTTGAATTTAAAACCAACTGTTTTACGTTATTCAATTTTACGTTTTCAGCATAATTAAGGTTCAACTGCCCTAAATTCCAATAGGTTACATATATAGGTGAGTAAGAAGCATTAATGGAAGTAGAACTCCCATTAATGCCTTGTGCAGTAAGCTTGGTATACGCTAAATTAGCTTTCAAATTATCAATATTAGCAGCAAACTCTATTTCTCCATGCCTTACATCTACTTTTAACTTAGCCTCTTTTGGCATTTTAATTTTAATGGTTTTCTTAACATTAACATTAGACTTCTCGCCTACCATTTTTTCAATTAAAACACGTCTTTCATCTGCTAACTTTTTACGTTCTTGTGATAGATTTTCTCTTATTTGCATATGCTTTTCATGTTCAACCGCTATACGTTTTTGCTGTTGTGCTAGTCTTTCTGTCTGCTGTTCCATGCGCTTAGCAAATTGTTCACCCCAAACCTCCATTTGTTTTCCATATTGTGCTTCCCATTTACCATTAAATTTTTTAGCCCATTCCTCCATTTCCTTGCCATACTTTTCTCCCCATTCCTTACCAAATTTTTCGCCCCAAGCTTCCATTTTTTTGGCATAATTTTTACCGTAATCAGATTCAAACTTCTTTGAGTACTCTTTTAAATACTTCTCACCATCTTTTTGGTAAGCATCATAATCAAACTGCATTTTGCTTATCCCTTCTGGTAAATTTGGTAATTCTGGCATTTCAGGCATCATGGGTAATTCTGGTACCGGTGGCAGTTCGGGCAATTCAGGTAAATCTGCCAATTCAAACTTTAACTCTTTTAAAACGGCATGTACGGCATCGTCATCATGACCAGTAAAACTATGCGACCATGAATTGGAATCGCCGCTTTTTGTTGAAATAGTAACAACACTTTTTGAAGCATCAACAGTTATTTGCCAATCTTTTAATGCCTTTTTAAGGGCTTCTCCACTTAACATTTCACCTTCAATATAGGCTTCAATCTCTATTGTATTTTTATTCCAAGTATCAAAAACAATGTTTGTATAACTCGTGTTTAGGTTGATAGTAACATCTTTATTTACATCAATAGATTGTGCTGTTTTAGTTAGTTTTTGTTGTGAAAACAGAGTCCCAACAACAAAAAAACTTAAAACAAAAAGCTTTATTTTTATAATTGATTTGTTCATTTTTTGATTTTTTAGATGATTTTATTTACTTCTTCAACTCCTGGTTCAGAAGTGCTTAATTCTTTTAATTGTGCTCTTAAACGATGCAATAGATTTAAACGAATTTTCAAATTATCAATTAATGCATTTACTGTTAACTCCCTGGGACCAAATTGGGTTAACTCAACCGATAAGCGCTTATACTCCTTATCAAGATTTTCTAATTCAACAACATAACCATCAAAAACCTCTTTAGTTTCTGGCGTGTATTCTATTTTGGATAACTCAAAGTTTATACTTGCTAAATAATAGTCTTCAACCTTTTTTAATCCAGGTGATATATCACCCAAGGTTTTAGTTTCAACAGTATTTGTAGCAACATTATTTGGCAATGGTATTTCTTGCTTTAAAACCTTAAAAGCACCTAAACCTAAACCTAAAAACACTACAACACTAGCAGCTACTTTTAACCAACCAAATTTATATTCGTTTTCCATTGGTAATGCACCTTCTAACCTTTTAAGAAATCGTTCTTGATGGTTTTCTGGCATCGTTTCGTGCGTCTGTATATCCTTTTTGAATAATTCTTTAATATCTTGTGCCATTTCTTTTAAGTGCTAACAGTTCTTGCAATTTTGTTTTACCTCTAGATAGTTGTGTACGTGATGCGACTTCAGAAATATTTAAAATCTCTGAAATTTCTTGGTGGTCGTAACCATCAATTAAATAAAGCATGACAACATACTGATACTTTTCGGGTAAATTATTAATTGCCTTTTTTACATCGTTTAATGTAATTGCGTCTTCTACCAACCATTTGTCTTCTTCAACAGTATCTACAACTTTGAGGTGCACCTCTTCTAATTCAACAAGTCGTTGTTTTTTAGATTTTAAGAAGTCTATACTTTTGTTTATAACAATACGTTTTAACCAAGCTCCAAAAGTGACTTCTGCTTTGTATTGATGAAGTTTTGAAAAGGCTTTTATAAAGGCCTCTTGCACAACATCTTCAGCATCATCAGCATCTTTCAAAAATCGTTTGGCAACACTATACATACCATCGCAGTACTGGTTATATAACTGCAATTGTGCTTTCCGATTGTTTTGTTTACATTGTTCTATAATGTCAACCTGAAACATGCTAATTTTACTTTTAGTTCTAGTTAGTTCATTTTAAAGACGACAAAAAAAGTGCAGTGTTGCAAAAAAAATATTTTTTTTCGCGAATAAAACAAAACTAAAGAATTCTACGTTTGCATTTTAGAAATCATTACTTTTTAAAGTATCTTTATACCAAATAAATCCCAGTTTATGAATACCTTTTTAAAACGCATTTTAATACTTTTAACCATAGTAGCCGTTGGCTTATTTTTATATTCTTGTTTTGTTGAAAATATTTTCGAAAAACGTTTGAGTCCGAAAGACACCGTCAAGTTTGAATTGAACGACCTGAAACTTAAAGTATTCTACAACAGACCTTACAAGAAAGAAAGAGAGGTTTTTGGTGCTTTAGTGCCTTTCAATCAGGTTTGGAGAACAGGTGCCAATGAAGCAACTACTTTTGAAACCAATCAAAACCTCTCTATAAAAGGTATGACTTTACCTGCTGGAAAGTATACGCTATGGACGGTTCCTAGAGACAGTAGCTGGACGGTTCTTTTTAATTCTAAACAATACTCTTGGGGTGTAAATTCTGAAATGAAACCCATGTGGGACCCTAATTATGATGTTGTAGATATTGAAGTTCCTGTTAAAAAATTAAATTCGCCCGTAGAACAATTTACCATAGCTTTCGATAATTCTACTGATAGCCTATCATTAACTATGGCTTGGGACGATGTTAAAATAGCCGTTCCTCTTAAAGAATAATTTTATTCTTAATTAAAAACGACAAACCCAACCAAATAATATGTGGAATAAAGTTTTCCCAAAACGTTTTGAATTACTAAAAGCATACATCTTAATATTTATATCACTTGCATTTATATTAAGGTTTTGTTTAACATTTTGGTACTATCCACAAATAGATGCTTCCCTATTTGTTTTAATTAAAACCTTTTTAATTGGTTTTCTATTTGATGTTGGTACCGTATCTTTCTTTGCGTTACCATATGCTATTTATTTATTAATCATTCCTAAAAAACTACACGGATCTGTTTTCGATCGCATAATTACTTATATTGGATATTCTCTAGGGCTTCTCATTTTTTTATTCTCTTTTTTTGCTGAAATTACCTTTTGGGAAGAGTTTGAACGTCGCTTTAATTTTATAGCGGTAGATTATTTAATTTACACCTATGAGGTTGTTAAAAACATTAATGAATCTTACCCAATCCCATTGCTATTAGGTGCTATTTTTTTTGTGCTCTTTATAGTTATGCTCATCACTAAAAAAGCAAACATATTCAAAAAAACCTTTAATAACGAGACTGTATTTAAACAAAAATTAATCCCAACAATATTAATTATTCTTACATCTGCCATATTCGCGCTTTTTATAAAAAATGAAGATGCGGAACAATTTAACAATAGATACAACAACGAATTGGCAAAAACAGGTATCTATTCCTTTTTTGCTGCTTTTAGAAGCAACGAATTATCATACACCGAGTTTTATAATACTATTGATGAAGATAAGGCTTTCGCTAAAGTAAAACAAAAATTAACAGCTCCCAATAGCGAATTTCTACAACCAAATGAAAGACAAATTTTTAGAACGATAACGCATAGTGACAGCTTACAGCCTGCTCAAAAACCCAATGTTATTTTTATTTGTATTGAAAGTTTAAGTGCTTCATATCTTAATTCATTAGGAAGCGAATTAAAAATAACACCAACCCTCGATTCCCTATCAAACAAAAGTTTATTTTTCACCAACCTATATGCTACTGGCACACGTACCGTAAGAGGTATGGAAGCCATTACTTTATCAATTCCACCAACACCTGGAAGAAGCATTGTTAAACGTGATAATAACACCAATTTATTCACTATTGGAGAAGTCTTTAATCAACAAGGGTACGAGCGTAATTTCTTTTATGGTGGTGATGGCTATTTTGATAATATGAACACCTATTTTGGAGGAAACGGTTTTAATATAATTGATAGAGGAAGAGGTTTTTTGTTAGACTCAGATATAAAAACAAAGAGAACCAATATTGATGATGATGAAGTCTCTTTTGAAAATGCTTGGGGCGTTTGCGATGAAGATATTTACAGTAAAGTTATTAAGGAAGCCGATGAGGCATATCTTACCGAAACACCTTTCTTTAATTTTGTAATGACCACCTCCAATCACCGTCCATTTACTTATCCTGAAAATAAAATTGATATTCCTTCGGGTACTAGTAGAGAAGGGGCCATAAAATATACCGATTACGCCATCGGCAACTTTTTAAAACAAGCCCAAAAAAAACCTTGGTTTAATAATACCGTGTTTGTAATTATGGCAGACCATTGTGCTAGTAGTGCAGGACGCTGGAACTTAAATATAGATAAGTACCGCATTCCTGCCATGATTTTCAACCTAGAAAATGCAGCCCCTCAAAAAATAGAAAAATTAAGTTCGCAAATTGATATGTTCCCTACCCTATTTGCGCTTTTAAATTGGGATTATTCTTCTAATTTATTCGGATTGGATATTATGAAAATGAAAAAAGCCGATGAACGTGCCTTTATAGGTAATTACCGCAATTTAGGACTTCTAAAAGACCAAAAGTTAATGATTTTAAGCGATCAACATGTTGTTAATTATTATGAATGGGAAACAGATAACGATAATTTAATACCTAAGCCTATTGATACTAACTTGTTGGAAGAAACCATTTCATTTTATCAAGTGGCAGATTACCTGTATCGCAATAACGGCCTCAAATTAATAAAATAGTAGTGAGACATATACACTTTATTCTAAACCCAAAAGCAGGAAGGGGGAATAACACTATTGATTTAGCACTTCTTAATAAACATTTTGACAAAAAAGACTTTACTATAGTTATAAAACCTACAAGTTATAAAAAACATGCAATTAAATTAGCCCAAGACTCCATTACCGAAAATGCAGATATTATTGTAGCATGTGGTGGCGATGGTACCATTAATGAAGTCGCATCTTGCTTAATTAATTCCAATATTGCTTTAGGGATTATACCTATTGGCTCTGGAAATGGCTTAGCCTCTAATCTAAACATTCCAAAGAACATTAATAATGCACTTGCATTAATTAAAAAACAGTCTACAAAGAAAATTGATGTTGGGCAGTTAAATAACCATTACTTTTTTAGCAATACCGGAATTGGTTTTGATGCGCAAGTAATAAAAAATTACGAAGCATCTAATGAAAGAACCCTGTCTAGCTACATTAAGGCCACTTTAAAATCATTAAAAAAAGTTAATAAGTTAGTCGAAGTTGAAACCTCTATAAACGGTAAAACCATTCAGCATAAGCCTTTTTTAATTTTTATTTCAAATTCAAATCAAATGGGTTACAATGTAAGTTTAACCCCAAAGGCATCTTTAGAAGATGGCAAGTTAGACATACTTATTGTAAAAAAAATTGGAGCATTTAAAATATTCTTATTTAGTATATTAATGTTTTTAAAGCTTCATCATATTTTAAAAGAAGTCGATTGTTATCAAACAAAACAATTAAAAATAGCACAAAAAGATAAACCATTATTTCAAACACAAATTGATGGTGAATTTATAATGGTAAAAAATCCAGTTATTAATATTTCAATACTTGAGAAAGCTTTAAAAGTAATCGCTTAAGGTATTATATTGCTTTAAACCTAACTAAAAGATAGTTCGCCAATTTATAAAATAAGAAACCAGCTATTGCTCCAAAAGTTAAGCCACAAAAAATATCTAAAGGGTAATGTACCCCTACATAAATTCTGCTATAAGCCACAACAGCACTCCAAAAAAGTAAAATAAATATTAAATTTTTATAATATGGGCGCAGCATCAACCCAGCAAAAACGGCTGCCGCCATAGAGTTTGATGAATGCCCCGAAAAGAACCCATACTTTCCACAACGCACAGCAATAAAACGTATGTGGTCTATTAAATCTACTTCGCCACAAGGTCGAGGTCTTTGAAAACCACGCTTAAACACGTTCGTAATTTGGTCGGTAAACGTTATCATTAAAGCCACAAGCACTACAAAAACCAATAGGGCTTTAAGTCCGAATTTTTTATATAAAAGAAACAATAAAATGGCATATAAGGGTACAAAAGTAGCTTCATGTGTTATAACTAGCCACAAATTATCCCAAGTTGGAGAACCTAATTTATTTAAAAACAAAAATAGTTTGGTATCGTATTCTAAAAGCTGTTCTATCATTTTAAAGTTATTTTGGCGTTCCCTATCGGGTCAGGCTATCCGTTATAAGTCCTCGCTCCCCCGATACTTTGGGGTCGCTGTGGGCTTTCCACTTCTATCCTTAACGCAACTACTCTTCGTATTTTAAAATTTCATTATCATAAAACTCGGTAGCCAATTTCACCATATTTTCAGTTTCGGCTAGTAATTCCTTTTCATCTTCATCATCAAAATCTTCAAACCATTCAATTTCATCATCTTCAAGATTGATAATAAATCTAGGAAATTCAGTATGAATCACATAAATAGCATTTGGATAATCGGTATTATCACCAAGTATAAATTTTGGAAGGCTCATTTTAATTTGTTAGTTACAAGTACCAAAAATAGCACTTAAGTTATTTAATTAATCAAAGTTATAATTTATTAGCTATTGAAATAAAAACAGTCAATAATTTATTAATCATATTTATTCATTGGTATTGATTTCTTTTTATAATTAAGAAATATCTTTTCAAATTTTCGTTCTAAAACCATTTTCTTATCATCATCATTTATCACAAAACTTATTTTAGTTAACCATCTCTTAGAAACATTCGAATAATCTGACTCAATCTCCTTAGTATCAGAAAAATAAGTTATTTTATCATTCCCGTTTATAAAAACAAGGGTACTGCCATCAAAGGTTTTTATATTACTTCCGCTTAAAACAGTAATATTTAAAAACTCGTAGTCTGCCAAATTCTGAAAAGACACAAAAAGTTTTCCATATTCAGATTCAGCGATTAATTCTCCTTCAATTTTAGAAATTAAGCCTTCGGTATATGTATCTATGTGCGTTCGCTCCATGGCTCTAATATTGCCAAAACCAGCTAAAATCTTATCAAACGCTTTTAATAACTTCATCTACAATTAATATTTTACCGAATGTCTTTAATAAACTTTTTAGTTAAAAAGTTAAATCGAATGTATAATAAAATAGCCGCAGTTGTTAACCCTGCCAGTAAACCTAACCAAATACCAAAACTACCATAAGCTTCTTCCTTTCCTAAAAACCAGCTAATAGGAAAACCAATAAGCCAATACGAAATAAAGGTGATAATGGTTGGTATTTTAACATCTTGCAAACCACGTAATGCACCTAAAAAAATAACTTGAATACTATCACTTATTTGAAAAACCGCAGCGACTATTAAAAGTTTGGAGGCTATTTTTACAACTTCGGAATTATCTACAAAATTCTTGGCATCATCAAAATCCACATACAATTTTGGTAATTGGTTGTGCAATAAAAAGAACATGGCAGCAAAACAAAACGCTAAGAAAATACCCAATAAGAATATAGAAAAGGCTATACGGCGTAAATCGACATAATTTTGCAGTCCTTTTTGGTTGCCTACTCGTATCATAGCCGCTACACTTAAGCCCATGGCTACCATAAAAGTCATAGAACTTAAATTTAATGCAATTTGATTTGCCGCTTGTGGATTTTTTCCCAGCAAACCACTTAACCAAATAGCAGCGGTAAAAATCCCTACCTCAAAAAACATTTGCATCGCACTGGGCATTCCTAAATCAAGTAGCTTTCTAAGCATTAATTTATCCAACACAAAAAACTTTAGGTTCAATACATATGCTTTCGATTTATCTTTTAATTTCAATAAAAGCCACAAATACCAAACCATGATGATTCTAGATATAAGTGTACCGTAAGCAGCGCCTACTATACCCATTTCAGGAAAACCAAATTTCCCAAATATGAGTAAATAGTTTAAAACTACATTCAAAACATTTGCTAAAATAGTCGCATACATGGGATAACGTGTCAATGACAAGCCTTCACTAAACTGTTTAAACCCCTGAAAAACAATTAACGGTATCAATGAAATAGCTACCAAATCTAAATATGGAATTGCCAACTCTACAACCTCTACGGGCTGTTTCATTAAATGCATAAGTGGCTTTGCTAAAAGTACCATTAGAAAAAGTGCAATACTTAGCATAGTGCATAAAAACAACCCATGTTTAAATATCGATTTCCCCTTTTCAAAGTCCTTTTCAGCATCTGCTTCGGCAATTAAGGGCGTAATAGCCGTTGAAAAACCTATACCCAAAGACATGGCTATAAACATAAAACTATTGCCTAGCGATACGGCAGCTAGTTCTGCCGTTCCCAATTGTCCAACCATTACATTATCAACAAAACCAACAAAGGTATGCCCTAGCATCCCTAACATAACTGGGGCTGCTAATTGCCAATTGTATTTAAACTCTTTGGTGTAGTTTTTTAATTGCATTCTGCAAAAATAGTCTTTAGGAATAGCTTAGAGCCATTTTTAAAAAAAATCATTCAAATGATAAAAAATTAACAAATGTTAGTAACTTATGATAAACTTAAAAAAACACCCAAATGAATTTTCATAAATTCGTTAAGCCTAAAAAGTGATTCTCATATAAGAATTTATAGCACTTAAGAAACTCCAAGCTTTTATTTTATAGGGATTTAAAATATTAGGGCTAATTCGTTTCTATATTAAAAAAAGGGAATTAATTTTCCCTTTTTTATTTGTTTTATTTTATAAGTGTACAACTTGTTCTTTGGATAAATTAAATTCATACAACAAATCTTCAACTATTTGAGCCACTGGTTTTATATCGTGTATTAACCCCGCAATTTGCCCTATTTCAAGTTCACCATTGTCTAAATCACCTTCAAACATACCCTTTTTGGCACGTGCTCTACCTAATAATTCTTTTAACTGAGTAAGTGTAGGCGCTGTTTTATATAGTTCCTGTACCTCGTTATAAAACTTATTCTTTATTAAACGTACTGGTGCTAATTCTTTTAATGTTAATTGGGTATCACCTTCTTTGGCATTTACTACAACTTGTTTAAAAGCTTCGTGTGCCGAACTTTCTGTACTGGCAACAAATCGACTTCCAACCTGAACACCATCGGCACCCAAAACCATTGCTGCTAACATGGCGCGACCAGTGGCAATACCTCCAGCTGCTATCAAAGGAATTAGGAGTTGTTCTTTAACCATTGGAATTAATGTGAACGTTGTGGTTTCATCGTGTCCATTATGCCCACCGGCTTCAAAACCTTCAGCAACCACAGCATCAACACCTGCTTCTTGTGCTTTTAAAGCAAACTTGACGCTACTTACCACATGCACAACTGTAATCCCGCGTTCTTTTAACCACAACGTCCAAGTTTTTGGGTTTCCTGCTGAAGTGAACACTATTTTAACATCTTCGTCTACAATAATATCCATGATTTCTTGAATATTAGGATACAACATAGGCACGTTTACACCAAACGGTTTGTTGGTTGCCCTTTTGCACTTTTGAATGTGATCTCGCAATACTTCAGGGTACATAGAACCTGCTCCAATTAATCCTAAAATACCAGAATTACTTGCTGCCGATGCCAGGCGCCAACCACTATTCCAAACCATACCGGCTTGAATAATGGGGTGCTCTATATGAAACAATTGGGTAATTCTGTTTGCCATTTATTGCTTGATAATTTTTATAGTTTTTGATGTATTTGAAGACTCCAATTGTAAAAAATACATCCCTTTTGAAAATGATGACATTTCAATTTGACTATTAGTAGGTGTAATGACTTTACTTAGCAAGTGTTTACCTAACATACTGAAAATATTTACAAAAATAAGGTTTTCATTGGTAGGCAACTTAAAATAAACAAGGTCTCTCACTGGGTTTGGAAAAATGTGTATCTCTTGGTCACGAAACTCATCTTCAACAGATAACACCGTATTTAAAGCCACCTGAAAATTAGGAATACCATAACCTAAAAAATAATCTGGCGAATTAAATTGTGAAGCTGATTCGCGAATTAACTGCATAATTTCGGCATTCGTTTTATTTGGTAAGGCTTGCCATAAACACACAATGCCTCCTGCCATAATTGGTGAACTAAACGATGTTCCGTTAACATTAGCCATAACATCAGTTTCGGTAATTACCGCACTGGCCTGCCCTTGCGCTACAACATCTGGTTTGTGAGTAGGTTGAGTGTTATTTCCACGTGAACTAAAAGTAGCATAATTGCCATCAAAATTTACTGCTCCAATTGAAAAAACTCCGGGAGCATCGGCTGGTGCTCCAACAATACCCCAACTATTATTTCCTGAGTTTCCTGCAGAATTAACTACCAAAATTCCTTTTTCAAAAGCTATATTTGCACCTCTAGTAATAAAAGCGGTATTCCCATTCATATCACCAGTAGTATAACTATAATTAGGATTATCATAAGTGGTATACCCTAAAGACGAGTTTATAACATCTACTCCTAAACTATCGGCGCGTTCAGCAGCTTCTACCCAATAACTTTCTTCAACGGGGTTTTCATTAGGACCATCTTCTGTAACAAATAAATAATAAGACGCGTCTGGAGCTGTACCTACATATTGATTTTCAACATAACCAGCCATGGTACTTAATACTAAAGTTCCGTGATTACTTGTTGTATTAGTATAAACAATGGTATCTCGATCTACAAAATCGTAAGTTCCTAAAATATTATTGGCATTTCTTAACCGCTGAAAAGCAATCATTGTATTTACATTTTTGAAGCCTCCATCTAAAATAGCCACCGTCATTCCTATTCCTGTATAGTTTGCTAAATGCAATTGGTCGCCTTTAATCATTTGAATTTGATTTGTAGCGTTACCATAATTAAAAGTAGTTAACGTTTCAGTGAATTTTGATTGTTGCTTTTGCTGTACTTTCTTTGAATTGTTCAAGCTTCTATCGGCAAACTCTATATGGTCTACAAAAGAAAAACTAGTTACTAAATTATTAATATCGGTTTCGCTACCTCTAACATGCACCGCATTAAACCATTTAGATTTTGCCATAACAATAATACCTAGCGCTGCTTTAAGTTGGGAAATGTAGGTTTCGTTTACAGGTACATCTCGGGCATCAATAACTACATTGTGCCTGGCCTTTCTGTCGATGGATTTTTGAGTTAAAATAGTGTTGGGGTTTGCTATCCTATTTGAGACATCTTGTTTGTCTTTAAAATATACCCAAGCATCTTGTTGTGCAAGAAAAAAGATAGGAGTGCACAACAATATTAGAAAAAACAGTTTTTTTTTCATTGCAAATAGAATTAAGTTATTGCAAGTTAAGAAATAACCCCCGAACCAACTAACTCATCTTCTAAATACCACGCCACAAACTGCCCCTCGGTTATTGCCGATTGAAACTCCTCAAATTCCACATACAAACCACCGTCTACTTTATGAAGCGTCGCAGTTTGCAAAGGTTGTCTGTATCTAATTCTAGCTTGAACTTGTATGGTTTCATCAACTTGTAAAGCCAAATCTTCTCGAATCCAATGCAGTTCTTCGTTACTAACAAAAAGTGCTTTTTTCAACAATCCAGGATGTTCCTTACCTTGCCCAGTGTAAATAACGTTTTCTTCAACATCGGTATCTATTACAAATAAAGGTTCCAAAGTACCTCCAACAGCCAATCCTTTACGTTGGCCTTTTGTGAAATAATGTGCCCCTTGGTGCTTGCCAACTACTTTTCCGTAATCAACTTTATAACTGATTTTGCGTGATAAATACTCTAATTTTTCTTCTTCTGAATGAAATTTGGGTACTTCTACACTAAAAATTTCTTGATTATAGGGGATTTCAACAATAATACCTTCTTTTGGTTTTAGTTGCTGTTGAAGAAAATCGGGTAATTTCACTTTACCAATAAAACAAAGCCCTTGAGAATCTTTTTTATCTGCCGTTACCAAATCCAATTCCATAGCTATTTCACGGACTTGTGGTTTGGTTAATTCACCTATGGGAAACAATGATTTTGCTAATTGTGCTTGTGATAATTGGCATAAAAAATACGACTGGTCTTTATTATCATCTTTACCTGCTAATAACTGATATATTTCTTTACCACTTTTTTGAATGGTTCCTTTTCTGCAATAATGCCCTGTCGCGACATAATCGGCACCAAGTTCTAAGGCTATATTCATAAACACATCAAACTTTATCTCTCTGTTACAAAGCACATCGGGATTTGGTGTTCTTCCTCTTTCATATTCGTGGAACATATAATCTACAATACGTTCTTTGTACTGCTCACTTAAATCGACTGTTTGAAAAGGAATACCCAATTTTTCAGCCACTAACATAGCATCGTTACTATCGTCTAACCAAGGGCATTCGTTTGAAATCGTTACCGAATCATCATGCCAATTCTTCATAAACAACCCAATAACCTCATACCCTTGCTGCTTTAACAAATAAGCTGCAACGCTAGAATCTACACCACCAGAAAGTCCAATTATAACTCGTTTCATTTTACAAATTTATGAATAAAAAAAGGTAACATAAAGATGCTACCATGATTTATATTTATAGCTATAATAAGTTTTTCTTATTGCTTTTTAACGTACTTAGGAACGTAAGTAAAATCTTTTTCTTCTGTTAGTTTGCCGTCTTCATAATATTTCCAAACACCCACTTTCTTATCATTTTTATATAGACCCTCTGCAACCAATTCGTTTTTAGGCGAATAATATTTGGAATACCCGTGCAATTCACCATTCACATAAACCAATTCACTTAACAACACATTTTTATCGGAATACACCACAGAAACTCCATCTAGCTTACTGTCTTTATAGTGTTGTTTTTCAGCCAATTGCCCATTTGGGTAATATACAGTGCGCTCTCCATGTAAATTGCCTAAGTCGTTATAATACTCTAAAGTTAAAAGCTTATTGTTGGTTTTTTGATAATATTTCCACTCACCAATATACTTTTTACCATCCATTTGCCCTTCACTAACAACTTTTCCTGTTGAAGCAAAAAACTTAACATTGACTTTAGAATCGTTTTCATTAAACTCTTTAGTGGCCGTCAAAACCGCCTTATTCTTTATATTTTTATAAAACTTAAACGTCCCTATTTCCTTTCCGTGAAAAAATTCGCCTTCATATCTAGCTATGTTTGTACCTTCAAAATTCTTCTTCCATATACCATGGTATTTTCCATTAGCATCCAATTGATTGATTTCTTGGGCTGAAATAAGGGTCGCTATTAATAAAAGTAAGGTTAAAAAAACTGTTTTCATAAAAACTTATACTTATTCTATTCATTAAACGGAACATTGCTTGTCAAATTGTATCTAACAAAAAAGCTGCCAAATTGATTTAATGGCAGCTTTTTAAACTTTGCTTAATACCTACAAGGTTAAAAAAACCTTGCAGGATACTTATTTTTTGCGTTTTTGTTGTATTTGTTTTTGCTGCTCTGCCTGCTCCATCATTTCCTTCATTTTCTTCTGGAAACGACTTTCTTTTTTAGGTTTCTTTTTATTTTCTTGAATTTGAGCATGTATTTTATCTTCATCAAGAATGTAATTTTTAATTACTAAAATGATACCAATACTAATAACGTTTGAAATAAAATAGTACAAACTCAATCCTGATGCGTAATTGTTGAAGAAAAACAACATCATAATTGGAGAAAAGTACATCATATACTTCATCATTTTAGCCATATCTGGCATGCCTTCTTGTGTTGGTTGGGACGCCATTTGGTCGCCCGTTGTTAATCGCATATAGAAGAAAATAGCAATAGAGGCTAATATTGGGAACAAACTAACGTGATCGCCATAAAACGGAATATTAAAAGGCAATTCCGCAATGGTATCATAAGATGATAAATCTTCTGCCCAAAGGAAGCTTTTCTGTCTTAAATCAAACGCCGATGGAAAAAATTGAAACAGTGCATAAAACACAGGCAACTGCACCAAAGCTGGTATACAACCTGCCATAGGACTTGCTCCTGCCTTGTTTTGTAGCGCTAAGGTTTCTTGTTGCGCTTTCATTTTATTGTCTTTATGCTTCGCACGAATAGCATCTAATTCTGGTTTTAGAATTTTCATTTTCGCTTGCGATAAAAACTGTTTGTATTGAACAAACGACAATATCAATTTAATTAAAATCGTCATCACGATAATAGCAATACCATATGGTAAAAACTTACCAAGCAAAGCAAATAAAGGAATAAAAACGTATTTGTTAATCCATCCAAAAATACCCCAACCTAATGGTACTATTTCATCTAAATTTCTATCGTATTTATTTAAAATTTTAAAATCACTTGGGCCATAGTACAAATCCATCGATTTATTAATTTCACCACCAGCAAATTCCAAAGGCAGTTTTGCCGAAAAAGCTTTAGTATAAACCGTATCGATATCTTCGTTTTGAACTAAGTTTCTAGATTCAAAAGCACCAGTTTTAAAAGGTGTATCTGCCAATAAAATAGAGGTAAAGAAATGTTGTTTGAAGGCTACGTAGGTTACATCTTCAGCAGTATCATCAGATAATTCACTTTGACCTAAATAATCATCTTTTCCATCTTCGTATTCGAAAACCACCTCGGTGTATCTATTTTCATAAGAAATACTTTTAGCATGACGGTAGGTTTTTATATTCCAATCTAAATTAACAGGTTGCAAACTGTTTACTACATCGCTCAAGCCTTGTGAACGGATGGTGAAATCTAACATATAATCACCTTCTTTTAGCTCGTACCTATATTCTAAAAACTTAGTTTCAGACACCTTTAGCTTCATGGAAATGACTGTGGCTTTCCCATTTTTTGTAACCGTTGGCTGAAAATATAAATCTTTAGTATTTAGAATTCTACTATCGGTAGTACCAAAATTAATATTTAAAGAAGCATTATTGTCTTTAATGATATAGATAGGTCTATCCTTAAAATCGGTATGCTTTTTAAGCTTTACTTCAGAAAGGTACCCTCCTTTATTATGGAATTTTAAAGCTAATAAATCGCTTTCTACAACGGTTTCTTCTTTTGATGCTGTGGCAGCAGAATAAGCAAAAACACCTAGTTTGCTTTTTAAATTCACTAATTGAAGTGAATCGGTTGTACCAACTTTAAAATCTTCGGCAGAAGTTACTTTAGTTTGGTTTTGTGTTTTAGCTTTGTTTTCGGCTTCAACTTGCTCTTGTTTTGCTTTCTCTTGTGCTTTAATTTCTTCTGGCGTTGGTTGATTTTGCCAAAGCATATACATTAATATTCCGAAAATAAGTAAAAATCCTATTATCGAATTAACATCTAATTTTTTTTCTTCCATGTTTTATCTATATAAGACCTCACAAGTTTTATACCAGTGAGGTCTGAGCATTGTTAATAATCAAAAAACTGACCAATATTAATTTTGTGCCATTCTGACACTTGACTTCTTCTTTTTATAATTTAAAGCCGCTTTAACAAATGCCACAAATAATGGATGTGGATTGGCAACGGTACTCTTGTATTCTGGATGGTACTGCACCCCAACAAACCACGGATGGCTTGGTAATTCTACAATTTCCACTAATCCTGTTTCAGGATTTAGACCAGTGGCTATCAAACCTGCAGCTTCCATTTGTTGCTTATATTTACTGTTAAATTCGTAACGGTGCCTGTGACGCTCTTTAATGCTTTCTGCTTTATAAATATCACGCACAGCACTACCCATTTTTAAATCACAATCCCAAGCGCCTAAACGCATGGTACCTCCCTTATCGGTAATGGTTTTTTGGTCTTCCATTAAACCTATAACCGGATTTTTAGTATCCGGACTCATTTCGGTAGAATCTGCATCTTTAAGATTCAATACGTTTCTAGCAAATTCTATAACTGCCATTTGCATCCCCAAACAAATACCAAAAAATGGCACATTATTTTCGCGGACAAATCGTACCGCATCAATTTTACCTTCAATACCACGTTCACCAAAACCTGGCGCTACTAAAACTCCATCTAAATGAGCTAGTTTTAGTTTGATATTATCTTCATTTAAATATTCAGAATGTACTGACTCTATATTTACTTTCACTTCGTTTTCTGCACCTGCATGAATAAACGCTTCTAGAATCGATTTATATGAATCTTGTAACTCAACATACTTCCCAATTAAACCAATAGTAATTTCGGTTTTTGGATTTTTATGACGGGTTAAAAATTGATTCCATTTGGTAATATCGGGTACAGAACTTTTTAAACCTAATTTTTTAAGCACCACTTTATCCAAACCTTCATCTAACATTAAATTTGGTACATCGTAAATGGTCGAAGCATCGATAGATTGTATCACCGCTTCTTCTCTAACATTACAGAACAAGGCTAATTTTTTACGTAAATCGTATGGTAAATCATGCTCTGTTCTACAAACCAAAATATCGGCTTGTACACCGCTCTCCATCAGGGTTTTAACACTATGTTGTGTCGGTTTCGTTTTTAACTCGCCAGCGGCAGCTAAAAATGGCACTAAAGTTAAGTGGATAACAATACCGTTATTGTCACCTAAATCCCAACGTAATTGACGCACGGCTTCTATATATGGCAACGATTCTATATCGCCAACCGTTCCTCCAATTTCAGTAATGATAATATCGTAATCGCCCGATTTTCCTAAAAGCTGAATACGTTCTTTAATTTCATCGGTAATATGAGGTACCACTTGAACCGTTTTACCTAAAAACTCTCCGCGACGCTCTTTTTGTATAACACTTTGGTAAATTCGCCCTGTAGTTACGTTGTTTGCTTGACTGGTTGGTACGTTTAAAAAACGCTCGTAGTGTCCTAAATCTAAATCGGTTTCGGCACCATCTTCTGTTACATAGCATTCACCATGTTCATATGGGTTTAAGGTTCCTGGATCTACATTAATATACGGATCTAGTTTTTGAATAGTTACCCGATATCCTTGGGCTTGAAGTAGTTTGGCAAGTGATGCTGCAATGATGCCCTTTCCTAATGATGATGTAACCCCTCCGGTTACAAAAATGTATTTTGCTGTAGTTGTCATGTTGCGCTTATAAACGCAGGCAAATTTACAAAATTTAAATAGTTATTATCTAATAAGTTTTTAGTTATTTAATGATTGTTTTTAACAAGGGTATTGATAAGAAAATTAGGTTTTTTTTTACAGATGAAAAATTTTAGTTTTTAAAATCGATTGAATTTGTTTAGCGCTAGAGGTTAAACATTAAAATTATTTTATACCAAGTCGTTAGCGGTCATTATAAATTTTAGCATATAGCCATATTTCAGGACAAGACATTCCTAAAAACCACATTCCTAAAATTCATTAATTCAATTATATTTGCAGTTCTTAATACAGAACGATGCGCATTGATATTATTACCGTTTTACCAGAATTGCTTAAAAGTCCTTTTGAAGCCTCTATTTTAAAACGTGCTATTGAAGCTAATTTAGTTGAAGTCCATTTTCATAATTTACGTGATTATGCTTCTGACAGGTACAAATCTATTGACGATACCCAATTTGGTGGTGGTGCTGGTATGGTAATGATGATTGAGCCTATTGATAAATGTATTTCAGCATTAAAGGCTCAACGTGATTATGACGAGGTTATTTACATGACACCAGATGGTGAGACTTTAAAACAGGGTATTGCCAACCAAATATCCTTAAAAGAGAACATTATTATTTTATGCGGACACTATAAAGGTGTTGACCAACGGGTACGTGACCTTTTTATAACACGAGAAATCTCAATTGGCGATTATGTACTGTCTGGTGGCGAGTTGGCTGCCGCAGTACTTTGTGATGCCATTATAAGATTAATACCTGGGGTATTAGGCAATGAGACTTCTGCCCTAACCGATTCATTTCAAGACAATTTATTAGCCCCCCCCATTTACACCAAACCCAGAGAATATAAAGGATCAAAAGTACCAGAACTTTTATTTAGTGGCAACTTCCCCAAAATTGAAAAATGGCGTGAGGAGCAAGCTTATTTACGCACTAAAGAACGCAGACCTGATTTATTGAATGAGTAATGCCATTCTATGCTTGTAAAAGCATAGAATTTACAATTATTACTTTGATTGTCGATTCATCCTTTCGCGGTAATCACAAATAAACAAAAGATATAGCGGACAACCTGACTTTTTGCTTACCTTAAACATTCAATTTTAGCCTATTATTCAAAGCAAAAAGAAACACCATAAAAATTATAATTATTAATTGTAGATTGTTAATTATTAATTATATTTGCACCCAATTTCGGGTTAACCTCTGGCGAAAATCGTGAATGTTGTTCTGAATTAATCATTATTAAAATTTAAAGATATGGAATCTTTAGTAAAATTTGTACAAGACGAATTTGTAGCAAAAAAAGACTTTCCAGAGTTTGGAGCTGGAGACACAATTACTGTATATTATGAAATTAGAGAGGGCGAAAAAGTTCGTACTCAGTTTTTTAGAGGTGTAGTAATTCAAAGAAGAGGATCTGGTTCATCAGAAACTTTTACCATTAGAAAAATGTCTGGTACTATTGGTGTGGAACGTATTTTTCCTGTTAATTTACCTGCATTACAAAAAATTGAAGTTAATAAACGCGGTAAAGTGCGTAGAGCTAGAATCTACTACTTTAGAGGTCTTACTGGTAAAAAAGCCAGAATTAAAGAGCGCAGACGTTAATAAAGTATTATTACAAAAGCAAATAAAATAAGCCCTAGAAATTTTTCAGGGCTTTTTTTTATTAACAAAAGTTAATAACTTCGGTTTATAAGTAGTTGATATATAAAATGTTAAATGTCTTGGTTTTTCGGTATTTGTGTATTATCTTAGCAAATAAGGAACAAAAAATACAGTGCAAACTGGTTTCATTTGAAAAGTGAATTTGAATTAGTTTCTTATAAGGTAACGTTCTTTAATTTATTTTAATTGTTTTTTGAGGTTTTAATGCAGCATGTGTAAGTGTGAGGTAGCAAAAAAACCAAGATATTATAAAAAGTTCTGCATATCGATATAGGCAGAAACTAGTATAATTGAAAGCTTAAAAAAATAACACTGCCGAAAGGATTGTTATTACAATTAAAGCAATGTCTTAAAAAAACTTGACGTTAAAACGAAAAGTAAGATTAATGGCATCAAGAAAAACAATTATTAGAAGCATTTTTAGTAATAGGTCAATACATTTTGAAAATTACAGAAATGTTTCCTTGAAATAATAGCACTTAAATTGAAAAAATTTAGATTAAGAACTAAATTGATTTGGTAAAATACCAATTAGATTAAGTTATGTTATTTCAAAGAAAGCCATGTCAAAGTAGATTAAATTCTGCAGGGATATGGCTTTTGTTTTTTATAAACTTCTCTCTTATTTAATTAATGAATTCTTATTAGTTAGTATCTTTTTTAAAATTCTGTGAAATATTAATCATATTCACATTTTTGATTAATCGTTTAAGCATTTATAAAAGCCATTTTTTGTATATTCGCGTCGCGAAAACGTTATTGTATATCGCATTTTACTTTATAGCTAAATACTAACATAAAAAACCGTTACATTAATGTCTAAAATTATTTATACAAAAACTGATGAGGCTCCAGCACTAGCAACCCGTTCATTTTTACCAATTGTTAAAGCTTTTGTTAAGTCTTCTGGTATTAATATTGAAACTAGAGACATCTCTTTAGCTGCAAGAATTTTAGCCGTTTTTCCAGATTTTATTAATGAAGACCAACGTGTTTCAGATGATTTGGCTATACTTGGTGAGTTAGCCAAAAGCCCTGAAGCTAATATTATTAAACTACCAAATATTAGTGCTTCTGTTCCGCAGTTAAAAGCTGCAATAAAAGAATTACAATCTCAAGGATTTACAATTCCTAATTATCCAGATGAAGCTACTAACGATGTTGAAAAAGATATCAAATCCCGTTACGATAAAATTAAAGGAAGTGCTGTAAACCCTGTGTTACGTGAAGGAAACTCTGACAGACGCGCACCAAAAGCCGTTAAAAATTACGCTAAAAAGAACCCACACTCGATGGGTGCTTGGAGCAGCGATTCTAAAACGCATGTAGCAACTATGGAGGCTGGCGATTTTGCACACAACGAAAAATCGGTGACATTACCAGAAGCGACCAGTATTAAAATTGTACATACAAACAGTGCAGGAACTGCAACTGTATTAAAAGATAGTTTCAAATTATTACAAGGCGAAATCATTGATAGCACTGTTTTAAGCAAAACGGCATTAGTAAGCTTTTTAGAAGCTCAAATAGCAGATGCAAAAGCGAACGGTGTATTGTTTTCATTGCATATGAAAGCGACCATGATGAAAGTGAGTGATCCTATTATTTTTGGATATGCTGTTAAAGTGTTTTTTAAAAATGTATTCGAAAAGCATGCTGAAACTTTAGAAAAAGTTGGAGTAGATGTGAATAATGGTTTTGGAAATTTAGTTGAAAAATTACCGAGTTTACCAGAAGCTAAACGTAACGAAATTCAAGCAGATATTGATTTAGCGTTCAAAAACGGTCCTGCTGTAGCTATGGTAAATAGCGATAAAGGTATTACCAATTTACACGTACCTAGTGACGTTATTATAGATGCTTCTATGCCTGCCATGATTCGTACATCTGGACAAATGTGGAATGCAGAAGGAAAACTTCAAGACACCAAAGCAGTTATTCCAGATAGCAGTTATGCTGGCATTTATGCTGCGACTATAGATTTTTGTAAAAAACATGGTGCATTCGACCCTACTACAATGGGTACTGTACCTAATGTAGGCTTAATGGCTCAAAAAGCTGAGGAATACGGCTCCCATGATAAAACATTCGAAATTCCATCTAAAGGAACGGTAAGCGTTATTGATGCTTCTGGAAATACTTTATTACAGCACACTGTAGAAGCTGGGGATATTTGGAGAATGTGCCAAACTAAAGATGCACCTGTTCAAGATTGGGTTAAATTGGCCGTTACACGTGCTAAAGCTTCGGAAACACCTGCTGTATTCTGGTTAGATGAAAATAGAGCGCACGATGTAGAATTAATCAAAAAAGTAAACACCTATTTAAAAGATTATGATACTACTGGTTTAGATTTAAAAATCTTATCGCCAATAGATGCAACCTTATTTACTTGCGAAAGACTTAAAGAAGGTAAAGACACAATATCGGTTTCAGGAAATGTATTACGTGATTATTTAACTGATTTATTCCCTATTTTAGAAGTTGGTACTAGTGCAAAAATGTTATCAATTGTACCTTTAATGAACGGTGGCGGCTTGTTTGAAACGGGTGCAGGTGGTTCTGCTCCAAAACACGTTGAACAGTTTATTACTGAAAACCATTTACGTTGGGATTCTTTAGGTGAATTTTTAGCTCTTGCAGTTTCTTTAGAACATTTATCAATTGCAAACAATAATCCTAGGGCACAAATTTTAGCCGACACTTTAGATGCTGCTACAGGTCAATTACTTGACAACGGAAAATCACCTTCTCGTAAAGCAGGTGAATTAGATAATAGAGGAAGTCACTTTTATTTAGCCATGTATTGGGCACAGGCTTTAGCAAACCAAACAAAAGATGCTGCTCTAAAAGCAGAATTTGAACCAATCGCTAAGCAATTGACTGAAAATGAAACTGCTATTGTTAACGAGCTTAACCAAATTCAAGGAAACCCAGTAGATATTGGTGGTTATTACGAACCAAATGACGCTTTAATTAATAAGGCTATGCGTCCAAGTAAAACACTTAACAGCATCTTAAGCTAAGATAAAAAATAAATACTATTTTAAAAAGCTCCTTTTAAGGAGCTTTTTTTTATACTTTTATAAAAAAAGCATTTTAATGAAAAACATAATATTATGTTTTCTTTTTATATTTTGTTTTAGCAATATATCTACAAACGCTCAAAATAAATTCACTTTAAAAGGCGTTATTTCTGAAAATAAAAACAATGAAACCCTTATAGGTGTTAGTATTATTTTTCCTGAATTAAAAACCGGCACCACTACCAATGAGTATGGGTTCTATTCTATTACCTTACCACAAGGTACTTATAAAGTTATTATAAGCTATTTGGGTTTTGCTTCACAAAGTGACACCATTACGCTATCAAACAACCTTACTAAAAATTTTAGCTTATCGGATTCATTAGAAAATTTAAATGAAATAGTTGTCACCCAAAACGTTGAAAAATTAAACATTCAAACGCCACAAATGAGTGTAAATCGCTTAACAGCGAGCAGTATAAAAGAAATCCCTGTTGTGTTGGGGGAAGCAGATATTATTAAAGCCATTACCTTATTACCTGGTGTAACCAATGCGGGTGAAGGTGCTTCGGGGTTTAATGTGCGTGGTGGTTCTGTAGACCAAAATTTAATTCTGCTAGATGAAGCAACTATTTTTAACTCGTCACATTTATTCGGATTCTTTTCGGTTTTCAACCCAGATGCCATCAAAGATTTAAAACTATATAAAGGAGGTATTCCTGCTAGGTATGGTGGCCGCGTGTCATCTGTTTTAGATATCTATCAAAAAGATGGAAATAGCAACGAATTTCATGCCAATGGCGGTATAGGATTAGTATCTAGCAGATTGCTTATTGAAGGGCCTTTAAAAAAATCGGAAGGATCATTCCTGTTTGGCGGTAGGTCTAGTTATGCCCACCTATTTTTACCCCTTTTTGATAATAATAACATTGCATATTTCTACGATTTAAACACCAAATTAAGCTATAAACTAAACGATAAAAACAGCATTTATTTGTCAGGCTATTTTGGACGTGATGTTTTCAGAATTAGTGAAAGTTTTAGTAATACTTACGGTAATACTGTTTTAAATTTTAGATGGAATCATTTACTTTCAGACAGACTCTTTTCAAATGTTTCGATAATCTATTCTGATTATTATTATGGTTTGAATTTAAGTTTCGTGGAGTTCGATTGGGTTTCGGGTATTAAAAACTTCAACTTAAAATACGATTTTAAGCATTATATTTCAGATAAGTTTAAATTACAATATGGTCTAAACAGTATCTATTATAAGTTCAACCCGGGCGATATAAACCCAACATCGGAAACTTCGGGAGTAAATCCTTTTAAACTTATTGATAAATTTGCTTTAGAAAACGCCGTTTATGTAGATGCTGAACATAAAGTGTCGGATAAATTGGCCGTGTCTTATGGGTTTCGGTTGAGTTCCTTCCTTCGTTTAGGTCAAGATGAATTGAATATTTATGAAAACAATAAAGCTGTTCTTTTTAATGAAGATTTTCAAATTTATGAAAAAGCAGATCCTATAGGAACAGAGTCTTTTAATCGAAGTAATGTTATCTCCAGTTTTTTCAACATAGAACCCCGTTTGTCTTTGGCCTATCAAATTAATTTAAACAACTCCATTAAAATGAGTTATAATAAAATGAGTCAATATTTGCATTTGTTATCGAACACAAGTTCTCCTACACCGTTGGATATTTGGACACCAAGTGGCAAATATGTTAAACCACAATTGCTCAATCAATTTGCATTAGGATATTTTAATAATTTTAAAAACAATAGGTATTCTTTAGAACTTGAAAGCTATTACAAAACAGTAAAAAACAGAATAGATTATATAGACGGCTCCAATTTAATTGCTAATAATGCCATAGAACAGGTTATCTTAAATGGTGAAGCTAAAGCGTATGGTTTAGAATTCCTTTTAAGAAAAAACGAAGGTAAGTTTAAAGGTTGGCTAGCCTATACCCTATCAAAATCTGAGCAACAAACAAAAGGTAGAACCAACACTGAAACAGGTATAAACAATGGTGAATGGTATAACACGCCTTACGACAAAACACACGATATTTCCTTTACAGGTAGCTACGATTTAAATAAAAAAATAAAAATTAACACCAATTTTTTATTTCAAACAGGACAACCAAGTACGTTTCCAAATGGACAATATACTTACAATGGTATAACCGTCCCCAATTATAACAACAGGAATTCTGATAGATTACCAGTATATCATAGATTAGATGCTTCGGTAACTTACACCCCAAAACCAAAAAAAACCAAAGGTTGGCAATCTTATTGGGTTTTTGGCATTTATAATATTTACAATAGGAAAAATGCCGCTTCCATATCTTTTGGACAAAATGAAGATACAAGTGTAAACGAAGCCTACAGATTATCTATTTTTGGTATTGTGCCATCTATATCATACAATTTTAAGTTTTAAAAAATGAAAAAAATAAGATATATAGTATGCTGCCTTTTTTTAATATCATGCGAAGATGTTATTCAATTAAATTTAAAAACAACAGAACCTAGACTTGTTATAGATGCATCTTTAACTTGGTACAAGAATACTAGCGGAAATAACCAACTAATAAAACTAACACAAACAGTTCCCTACTACAGCACTAATGTTTTACCAGCTACAGGAGCTACAGTAACCGTAACCGACACCAACAATAACACCTTTAATTTTATTGAAGAAAACGATACGGGCATCTATAGAAATCAATCATTTATTGCTGTAATTAATGGGGTTTACAGCCTTAAAATAGTTTACGAAAACGAGATTTATACTGCTTCAGAAACCCTCATGCCTGTTGTTTCTATCGACAAAGTAGAACAAAAAAATAATGCAGGTTTTTCGGGTAATGAAACCGAAATAAAAGCTTTTTATACAGACCCGAAAAATATTAAAAACTATTATTTTTTTGAGTTTGTCAATTCAGATTTAAGTAGAGTAAGTTTGGATGTTTATGATGATGAATTTACCGATGGAAATCAAATTTTTGCATTTCATACCAATGAAAACCTTAAAACAGGAAGTAAATTATTTATACAAAACCATGGAATCTCACAACGTTTTTACGAATATATGAACATTTTATTACAGCAAAGCAAAGACGAATCGGGTGGCCCTTTCGAAGTTCAACCAGCAACATTAAGAGGTAACTGCAAAAACGAAACCAACCCTAACAACTATCCATTAGGATATTTTAGAGCTTCGGAAGTTTCTATTTACAACTATGAAGTCAAATAATAAATCACTCAATAACAGCTTGTTATTCAATTAAATCCTTATTGGTCAAAAAAAAATAATTAACTTTATGAGAATTTTAACTATAAAAAATCCTACAAAAGTTATTTTTAGCTAAATTAAAGTTTTCTTCAATCAAAAATCATTTATTATGAATAAAAAAAGGTTAGCCTTCATTTTTAGCGGAATCGTTGTTTTAATTCTTATTTATTCATTTTTCGGTTCCACTAGTGACGAAGACGTTTTATTAACAACAAAAGTTGTAAAAGGTACTTACATAAACGAAGTTATCATTTCTGGAGAAGCACAATCTACAAGCTCAAAAGAAATCAATGGTCCTATTAATGCGAGACGTTTCAATATCTATCAGCTAAAAATACAAGATTTAGTCCCTGAAGGCACCATAGTAAAAAAAGGTGATTATATTGGTAAAATTGATGCTTCAGAAGTAAACAGTAAAATGAATGATGCCCAACTAAGTTTAGAGAGTGCCGAATCAAAATACACATTACAGCAACTTGACACTACCCTAACTTTAAAACAAGAGCGAACCGCTATAAAAGACCTTCTATTCAATATTGAAGAAAATCAATTAGAACTAAAACGTTCCATATATGAACCGCCAGCAACGATTCGACAATTAGAAATTAAAATTGAAAAGTTTGAACGTGAATTAAAAGAGAAAAAGGAAGATTACTCTATTAAAAAAAGGCAAGCCAATGCGAAAATGATTGAAGTAGGTACAGAAGTCTCTAAAATAAAACAACGCATTGAAGAATTAATTGATTTACAAAAGGAGTTCACGGTATACTCTGAAGATGATGGCATGGTAACCTATGTTAAAGACTGGAATGGTAATAAAAAGAAAGTGGGCACCACGATATCTCCTTGGGAACCCGCACTGGCTAGTTTACCTGATTTAACTAAAATGGAATCTAAAACCTATAGTAATGAAATTGATATACGAAAGATAAAAAAGGATTTAAAAGTAAAAATTGGTTTTGATGCGTTTCCTGATATTGAAATAGACGGTGTTGTAACAGAGGTGGCCAATGTTGGTGAAAACAAAAGAGGATCTGACATTAAACTATTTCAAGTATTAATTAAGCTTAATTCAACAAATAAAAATATTAGACCAGGTATGACTACGTCCAATAGAATTTTAACGCATCAAGAAGACAATGTGTTAATGGTTCCATTAGAAGCTATTTTTTCAAAAAATTCCATTAGCTATGTCTACGTAAAATCTGGTTATTCTATTGAAAAAAAACAGGTAGAGTTAGGTTTGTCCAACAATGAAGTTGTTATTATAAAAAAAGGATTGAATGAAAATGATGTTGTTTACTTAAATGCACCTACCGATATGGAAGAAAAAAGTATAACACTATTAAAGTAAGACATGATAGACAAAATACTTTTAGAAAAACTTAAATCTAATTTTAATGAAGCATATTGGTTTATTAAAACTAATAAAGTAAGAACGTTTTTAACGGCTTTGGGTATTATTTTTGGAGTGGCATCGGTAATTACCATGCTTGCCATTGGAAATGGTGCCGAAAAAGAAATTTTATCTCAACTTGAATTGGTTGGCGTTAATAATATTGTTGTAACCCCTTTACCAGATATTGAAGATGAAACTGAAAGCGAAAGTGATGAGGAAACTACAAATAATGAGTCTCAAAAATTTTCCAAGGGTTTAGACATGTTAGATGCCTTAAGTGTTACTAAAACAATACCCAGTGTAAAAGTTGTAAGCCCAGAAATAATTTTAGATACTTACGTTATTAATGATGGCAAGCAAAATTCTGTTAAGCTTATTGGTGTCTCACCCACATTCTTTAAAGTGTCTAATGTTCATATAGAAAAAGGCAAGATTTTTACAAGGCATCAAATAAACAACGCACTTCCAGTTTGCGTTATTGGTAAAAAAGTAGAAAAAAAACTGTTTACTGGCGAAAGTGCTTTAGGCAAACAAATTAAAGTTAAAGATGTTTGGTTGCAAGTTGTTGGTGTTATTGAAGAAAAATTAATATCTGATAAGGCGCAAGAAGATTTAGGTATCAGAGATTTAAACCAGGATATTTACATTCCCTTAAAAACATTTTTAGTTCGTTATAGAGATAGAAAAATAATAACCGATGACTTAGATGTTAATAATAACAATCAAAATGGTCCTAAAAAGCGAATTGCAAGAGGTAATTATCATCAAATTGATAAACTAACCATTCAAGTTCATAACTCAAACGAATTAAAAGCAACGGCAGAGGTTTTAAGTAAGTTACTTAAACGACGACATAATGATGTTTTGGATTTTGAAATTGCCATCCCCATTCAGTTACTTCAACAACAACAAAAAACAAAACAAATATTCAATATTGTATTAAGTATTATTGCTGGTATTTCATTACTTATTGGAGGTATTGGTATAATGAATATTATGCTTGCTTCCGTTTTGGAAAGAACCAAGGAAATAGGCATTATACGTGCAATAGGTGCTACCGAAGAAGATGTAATTTTACAATTCTTATCAGAATCCGTTTTAATTAGTGTTGGTGGTGGTATTATTGGTATAATTGTCGGCATAATCGGCGCTTATGTTATTGAAATAGTTTCAGGAATAGAAACCGTATTATCGCTAAACTCCATATTAATTTCCTTTTTTATTGCTGTTATTGTAGGGCTCGTTTTCGGCATATTTCCTGCAAAAGCAGCAGCCAATAAAAAGCCTATTCAAGCACTGAGATCTGAATGATGCACAATACCATTAACGCAAAGCCAAAGAGATGAAAAAAACATTGCTCATATTAATAGTGATTTTACCTTGTATTACGTTTTCACAATCACAAAAAATCACTTTAAAGGAAGCCATTAATTTAGCTCAAAAACAATCACCAGATTATAAAACTACTTTAAATAGAAATCAATCAAACTATTGGCGCTTTAGAAATTACAAAGCAAGTTTTTTACCTCAGTTAAGATTTAATGCAACCCTACCCGAATACAATAAAGCGGTTCGTAGAATAACGAATGATGAAGGTCAAGATGTTTTTGTAAATCAGGATCAATTACTTTTAGAAGGCGGGTTATCTATAGCCCAAAACATCCCCTATACAGGAGGAACGCTCTCTTTAAATTCTAATTTAGAACGCATTGAATTGTTTGGACTTGATGATAACATTGGATACTCTGTAGTTCCTTTTTCCATAAGATATTATCAAAATTCACTGTTTTACAACCCTTTCAAATGGGACAAAAAAATTGAACCTTTAATTTATGAAGAATCAAGAAGGGATTTTATTGAAAAAATGGAGGATATATCTGTAACAACCTGCCAAAGGTATTTTCAATTACTTAAAGCACAAATGCAGTTGGAAATAGCTAGAGTAAATCTATCTAATCAAGATACACTGTATCAAATTTCACAAGGACGATTCAAAATTGGAAAAATTGCAGAAAACGAATTGTTACAAGTAGAACTTACTTTACTAAACTCTCGAAATATTGTGACTACCAATACCATAGAACTAAAAAGAACTTCTCAAAATTTAGCCAGATATTTAGAGTTAGATACCGAAAATATACTATTAGATATTCCCGATAAACTACCTCTTTTTGACGTAAATATCGATAAAGCTTTAGAAGAAGCTCAATCGAACAGAAAAGCGGTTATAGAATTTAGAAGAAAGCGGTTAGAAGCAGAAAAAGAACTCGCTTTTCAAAAAGGCAATAATCGGGTAAGACTTGGTGTTGCAGCTAATTTTGGTATTTCTCAAAATGGAAATGACTTTGACAACCTTTTTAACAACTATAATAAGCAACAAAATGTTTCTGTTACTGTTAGTATACCGGTTTTTGATTGGGGTGTTTCAAAATCGAAACGTAAAATGGCTGAAGCAGACTTAGACTTAACCAACAATAATATAGATCAAGAAAAACAGGCTTTTGAACAAGAAATTTATTTGCACGTACTAAATTGGTCTAACCAAAGAGACTTTTTAGCAACAGCAGAAAAAGCAAAAGAAATTGCCATTAAACGTTATGACATCTCACAAAAAAGATATGTTTTAGACAAAATAACCATTACCGACTTAAATATTGCTTTACAGGAAAAAGATAAAGCGGTTTTACAATATTTAAACTCCCTCGAAAAATTTTGGCAAGATTATTACATTTTAAGACAGTTAACACTATATGATTTTATCAATAATAAAAAATTAGAGGTTGAGAATATTCTTTTTGACTAAAATCGAGCAATAATTCATACTTTTGAATTATGGATTTTACAAAAACAACCGAGCAAGATTCAAACTACAATCATCTTGAAAAGATGAGCATTTCAGAATTATTAAGTAACATTAATAATGAGGATAAAAATGTACCCCTAGCAGTTGAAAAAGCTCTTTCACAAGTAGAGGCTTTAGTTAGCATTATTGTTTCAAAATTAAAAGAAGGCGGTCGCCTATTTTATATGGGAGCTGGCACCAGTGGGCGATTAGGTATTTTAGATGCCTCTGAATGTCCGCCTACTTTTGGTGTTTCCCACGAATTGGTAATTGGCTTAATTGCAGGAGGCGATTCGGCTATTAGAAAAGCTGTTGAGTTTGCCGAAGATTCTACCACACAAGGTTGGGAAGATTTAAAAGCATATCAAATTTCCAATAAAGATGTTGTTGTTGGTATTGCAGCTTCTGGCACTACTCCTTATGTTATTGCTGCCTTAAAAACATGTAACGATAACAACATTATTACGGGTTGTATTACTTGTAATAAAAACAGTCCGCTTTCGCTAACTGCTCAATATCCTATTGAAGTTATTGTTGGTCCTGAATTTGTAACTGGAAGTTCTAGAATGAAAGCCGGAACTGCTCAAAAACTAGTTCTTAATATGATTACTACAACCACAATGGTTCAGCTTGGTCATGTTAAAGGCAACAAAATGGTTGATATGCAGTTAAGCAATAATAAACTAGTAGACAGAGGGACTAAAATGATAATGGCTGAACTTAATATTCCAGAAGAAGAAGCAAAAAATCTTTTAAACACACACAAAAACGTACGTACAGCAATTAAAAATTATAAAAATGGAAACTAAAAGAACTGATAAAACAATACTTATAAAAGGCATAAAAACATTAGTTTTCGCTTTATTAAGCTTATTTATTGGACCAATTTTAATGACAATGGCACTTTCTGATAAAGAAAACTCCCTTTATATTCCCTTATTAATTATAGCTAGTTTAATTTGTGCTATGGCTGTATTTTTAATTTTTAAGGGCTTACGCATTATAATGAGCAGTATGTTTAAAAAATAACTATTAGTTTAAAGCTGTTTGTTTGGGAGTTGTAGGGTTCAGTCCAAAATCTGAATCTTTTATCGAAATACTTAAACCTTCCAATATATAATTTATGATGGCGTAATGGTGTATGGTGTGGCTATTAGCCTGCGAAAACAACGCTCCGTAACTATACGTGATTTCAACTTTACCTAAACCTAAATCGTCTGTAACTAAAATAAAATCTTTCATTTCTAATTCAAAATTCAATAGTTTTTCCATAGTTGAATCTAGATACATTTTAGCTTTACAACATAATGTTTCTGCTTCTTTACTTCTACTTCTTGCTGTTAAATCTATCTTATTTTCTAAATTGATACTGAATATACAATCGTAAAAATCTAAAATATGCCTGATATGGGTTCCTATACTGGAGTAATATGGTGATACTGATTTGTTACACAGAGTATCGTCTGTCAAATTTTCTAATAAAGCCTTAGCTTTTTTTAATGTATGTAGCGAAGATTTTATAATAACGTCCATAGGTTTACTAATGTAGTTAAATAATTTGAACTTAGGCATTAGTCTTTTTCAATCAATTTCCTTACATATATAAAAAACATATTATTTTTTGTGAATTATATTTAATGCTAGATGTTCTAAAACCAACCTTAATTCGCCATAACTGTATTTATCATCCAATTGATTTTTTAAATCTGATAGATTCTCAAAAGTTTTCTTAGGAATTAATTCTAACAATTCATCATAATGCTCCTTTGTCATTAAATCTGAAACCAAGACTTCTCCCGAAGCTACAAAACTCGCCAAATGTCCGAAAATGGTGTTTTCATTAAGTTCACGCTCATTCGCAATTTCCTCAATATTTTTACCAGATTTAAACAAATCTAAAGATACTTTTTTGGTGTCTACTTTCTTTTTTTTAGGTTTTTCAGTTTCAAAAATATCTGCATCGGTAGAAGTTTCTATACCATTTTCATCGCAATAAGCTCTAATCACTTTTAAAATAGCATCGCCATATTTTTTAATACGCACATCGCCCATACCATTCACTTTTTTCAATTCTTGTTTGGTAAGTGGCAACGTTTCACATATTTCATATAATGCCTTTTGTGCAAAAACTTGGTAGTGAATTAAATCATTTTCTTGGGCTATATCATTTCTAAGAATTCTTAAGCGTTCAAACAATTCTACATTTGTGGCACCATCAACAACTGCTTTTTTAGGTCTTTTAGGAACTTCTTTAGAAAGAAATACAGCTTTGACTCTGAGTTCTAAAAATTTACTTGTAGAAAATCCTTGGTACAAATTATTAAAATACAATATTTTAGATTGCAATAACTCTTCAAAACTATCGATACTTTTTGTAATGTCGCTCCCTACAGCCTTATTATCGGTGGTAAAATTAAAAATCTTTAAAGATGAAACTAAATGTGTTTCAGTTTCTGTTTTAAAATAACTAATAGCTTTTTTAAAACGTTCTTGAATATCAGTCCTTAACTCGGGAAGTCCGTCGTCTTTTGAAAGTTGTTTCAACTGCGTATTAAAACCCGTACTCACTTTTAAAAGATTTGTTACCGTATTTTTGATAGTTAATAGTGGTGCTTCAATTTGCCCTTGAATAATCGTTCTATTCTTATAAAAAATATCTAAAACTCGGTTTACGGGATATAAAAACTCATAAAAATCAAACACTTCAAAAATCAAATCTAATTGAAAGTTTTTCTGTGAAAGTTCTAAAACAGACGCGTCAGGTTCATTTTGTTCTGCTTTTTTATTAAATGAAATAACATGGCTATCGCTAATTATTTGGTTTGAATTAATTTCACTTTTCAAAACCAATCCTTCTAAAGATTTACATCTACTTAACGCCACATAAGTTTGTCCGTGGGCAAAAGCGCCTTGGGCATCAATAATAGCTTTTTCAAAGGTTAAACCCTGGCTTTTATGTATAGTAATAGCCCAAGCCAAACGTAAAGGCATTTGGGTAAAAGCACCAATTCTTTCTTCTGAAATGGCTTTGGTTTCGGCATCTACAGAATAATTAATATTCTCCCAAATTTCTGGGGTGGTTACAATATTAAAATCATCATCAGGACAATGTACCACTACTTCATCTTTATCTAAATGAATAACCTTCCCGATTTTTCCATTAAAATAACGTTTGTCCGGTGCGCTATCATTTTTTACAAACATAACCTGTGCTCCTACTTTTAGCTCAAGCTTATCGCTATTTGGGTAAGAATACTCAGGAAACTTACCTTCAATTTCAGCATTATAAGTAAAAGTCTTTGTTTTTAATTTAGCCAGTTCAGCACTATTAGTAGCCTCCGCTTTGTTGTTATGTGTTGTTAATGATATATAACCAGCGTCCGGCTCTGGTGTAAAATCAGGAATATAGCGTTTATTTAATTCTTTAGCTGAAGCATCAGAAAGGATATTGTTTCTAATTTCATTAAGTATTTCTATAAATTTGGGATTCTCTTGTCTGTAAATATGTTTCAATTCAATAGATATTGCATTACATGATTGATAGGCATGACTACTGAAAAAAAATACGTTTTTATAATAGGGCTTTAACAACTCCCATTCATTATCTCTAATAACTGGTGATAACTGTTGCAAATCGCCAATCATTAATACCTGTACGCCACCAAAAACCTTATTTCCATTTCTAAAACGGCGCAACGTCCTGTCAATACCGTCTAATAAATCGGCTCTAACCATACTAATCTCATCAATAACCAATAAATCCATAGATTTAATAATATCGATTTTAGTTTTGCTGAATTTCCTATTAAAACCTTTAGAAGCATTCAAATCCGTATCAGGCAAAATAGGGCCAAAAGGCATCTGAAAAAAAGAATGTATAGTAACCCCTTTTGCATTAATAGCAGCCACACCAGTTGGAGCAACCACCACCAAACGCTTCAAACTATCCATTCTCAAACGGTGCAAAAACGTGGTTTTTCCAGTACCCGCTTTACCCGTTAAAAAAATAGAACGATTTGTTTTATTTACAAATTCCCAAGCTAACTCCAGTTCTTTGTTGATGCTCATTAAGTAGATTTAAAATAGATGTTGAATATACAAATTTAGGTTTTTCCTAATGTCAAGTTTTTACAAAAAAGTAAAAATCGTGCCATCCGCTGCGAATAGTATACTATGTCCGTTTTTTACAGTTAGTTTAATTCAAGGTATGAATTCAATAGCATAGAAATCCTTTTTAAGAATAGACTTTTAACTTGTTATATCTCTTTTAAAGCATATTGATATATTCTATTTCATCGTTTGTTTCAAGTTATACTATTGTTTTCAAAAGACCACCATGTTATGATAGTGTCAATGCCATTCAATTTAATTAATTGATTCTTGTTAAGTTTACCAGTTTTGATTTTGTCCAAAACTTTCATCTTAAAAATTCTGAATACAGTCAAATTACTTTGTGATTCTATACATGATATTAACTTGTTTCAAGATGGCAACTAAATTCATTGATGTTATAAACGAATTTATTCGATACAAAAATATTTACCTTCATCACATTTCACTATTCAGTTAATTACAAATCGTCTCAATTTTGCGTTAATAAATTAATCAATCATGAATCAGATAATCAAATTGTTTGTATTTGGAATTACATTCATATTTTTTACAAATAGTACTGCTCAAGAATGGGAATTAGCCAAAGGGCTACCTCAAATTGAATTTTCATCCATTATAAGTTCACAGAACAAAATTTATGCAGCAAGTCAAAATAATTTATATATCAGCAGTGATGAAATTAATTGGCAAATACAACAAATTCATCCTATTTCAATTTTACCAACATGTATGACTGTTGTTGATAATGTGCTGTATATAGGAACCATGTCTGATGGCGTGTATTACAAAACACTGGCCGCTGATTCTTCTTGGAGGCATGCTTTATTAGGACTACAAATAAACTCATTTGAAATGCACGATGGACTTCTACATATTTCGAGTTTGGGATCAGGCGTATGGAAGAATGTATCGGGAACGTGGAACAATATAACTTATAACTTAGCTTCTTATTCTTATAATGTAAGCAAAATTAAATCCCTAAACGGTACCCTTTTTGCTTTTGCAGGTTCAAATGGAACATTTTACAAGTTTAATCCTAATACAAGCAATTGGGAAGAAAGCTTTTATGGCACAACATACGCCCCCGGATTATCAATTAATGATGCAATAATTACTAACAGTTCAATCCTATTATCTAACGGCAATCGTTTACTACGTTCAGACGACAGTGGTGCAAGTTGGCACAATGATAACAGTCAATTAACAAATGGTGTACATCGTTTCTTGTATAATGGGGTTAATTTTAATTATGTCGCGACCATCCTAGGAGATTATAATTCAACGCAACTTCAAAGTAGAAGCAACAATGCAAATCCGCAAACTAGCTGGGGAGATTATACTGAAACCTTACCTTTTCTCTTTTATGCAATGACGGAGCTCAATCAAAAAACATATATAGCTTCTAATCTTGGTGTATATGCTAAATTAAATAATGTACTTAGTCATGAAGACCCACCCAATATGCCTCTCAAAATTATTATATTTCCTTCACCTTCAAGAAGCGGAACATTCACAATTTTATGTGAGGAAAAAATCGATACTTTAGACATATTTGATTTGAATGGAAGAACAATTATGTCAAAAAAGGAGTGCAATAGTAAACGAGAAACCATTACCATCTCAGTAAAAGGAATTTATATTGTAAAAATAAATAGCCAAGAAAAATCGGCCATTAAAAAGGTGATAATACCATGAATAGATTAAAACCGTTCTTGTAAAACATCCAAAAGAAAGCATATACTACAAACAAGTAATTCTCTTTTATGACTTAATGTATCACATTCATTACAATGGCTTCTTATACATATTTAAACAACCCATATTTTTATTAGCATTTGAAATTATAGATGTAAAACAAAAATTTAAAGAATTACAAATGGTCAATCTTAGCTTTTATTTTTCCGTGTTTTTAGCAATATTATTAGGAAGTTGCGAATCACATTCAGACTATTATTTTGAAGAAAGCCAATCAAGAGTAATCGATTCACTAAGGCATTTAGGGCACTATGAATATAGCTCTCGACTGAATGATTCTTTAACGATTATCTTAAAAGGTTCAAATAATAATCTTGTATCCCAAACAACTTACAATACAATAGAATCTCTTACTAAAAAGCTAACAGAGTCAAAAGATTATGGTTGTTATGTAATTAACTGGCAGACACCAGAAACTACACAAAAATACACCGATGTCATTTTACTGGAGCGGAACCCAAACACGGGCATTATCATTAGAATGTTTACACGCAATAAATACTTAATTGAAAAACTTCCGGAACACTCTTATTAATCCGCCTAAAAAAGTAAAATCATGATAACATTTAATACACTTGAAAGAACGGACTTAAATACTATATTAGATACTTTTAATTCTGCCTTTTCAGATTATATTATTCCTTTAAAATTTACGAATGAAAGTTTTAAAAATAAATTAGAAAATGATAGAATTAACCTCAATTTTTCAATTGGTGCATTTGAAAATGGTAAATTGATTGCTTTCATTCTTCATGGTTTTGATATTATTAAAGGAAAAAAAACATTTTTCAACGCGGGTACGGGTGTTGTCCCCAATAAAAGAGGTTACCAATTAACCACACAGTTGTACAATTACATCCTTCCTAAATTTAGAGAAGAAAACATATCACATATTATACTAGAAGTTATTACTAGCAATATTAGAGCTTTTAAAATTTATGGAACTATTGGTTTCAAAACCAACCGAATACTTCATTCTTACAAAGGCACCGTAAAAAAATATCCACAGGAATCAAAGTATCTTATAAAACAGTTTGAGATTGACGACTGGAAAAAAATAAGGTCCTTTTGGGATTTTAGCCCATCGTGGCAAAACAACATTCAAGCTATTAATAATGTTACAAAAACACATATATCCATAGGTGTTTTTGAAAACGATTGTCTTTTAGGATATCTATGCTTCAACCCAAAAAACAAGCTAATAAAACAATTTGCGGTAGAAAGCACAAAGCGACGTAATAGTATTGCTTCCCTCCTTTTTGACCACATGAGTCACAATTATTTTTCAGATTTTTATATAATAAACATTGAAAGTTCCGATTCAGCAACCATAAAATTTCTTGAAAACTATGGGCTTAGTAAAGTATTTTCTCAATATGAAATGATTTTAGAAATATAAAGTCTTATATAACTAAATAAAAAATCATCAAAGATAATCTGTCTATTCAACCAACTCGCCTCTCCCATTATTGATTAAACAACTATAAATTTTAGTCAATAATTTGAATTGCCCATTCATGTATCAAATAATCATGTTCAATACTTTTTTCCGTGCTTTCATACATTTCAATTATAAAATAGCAAATGTTACCAAGTATTTTTGATTTGTTAGATTTTGGGCCAATACCAATTAAAAAATTGCTTTTAATTATACTATTTTAAAAATGAATAAAAAAATATACTTTTTAACCTCTTTAATACTTTTATTATACACCAATTTAAAAGCTCAAACCTTTAATTGGGCTGGAACTTATGGCGGCCAATCTCATGATGTTGTTTACAAAATACATGTAGATCATGAAGGAAATATCTATTCAACAGGTTTTTACAATGATAATTGTGACTTCGACCCTACTGAAGGTTCTTACATCTTAGAACATAGCTTTGATGCTGATATTTTTGTTTCTAAAATAAACAAGAATGGTGAATTGGTATGGGCAAAAAGCATTGGTGGGTTAGCTAATGACAGCGGAAAGTATATAACTACAGATACAGAAGGCAATGTCTACATTACTGGAACATTTGAAGAAACTGTAGATTTTGATTCTGGTGCAGGCACATTTCTTCTTACTTCTTCGGGACAAACAGATGTATTTATACTAAAACTTGACAAAAATGGAAACTTTATTTGGGCTAAAAGCTTTGAGGGAGAAGATATAGAACAAACCGCTGGTATAGGTCTTGACCACTTTGGAAACATATATATTGCTGGAGATTTCCATGGCACAGTAGATTTTGACCCAAGTACCTCCATTTTCTCTCTAACACCCAAAAAAGACGGCGAAGGTTACTTAGCTAAGTTAAGTACAAATGGTGATTTTATTTGGGCTAAACAATTTGGCGGACCTGGAATTGTTACCACTATGAAAGTATTAAATGATGGTAGCACATATATTTCTGGATTGTTTGACGAAACAGCCGATTTTAATCCTGATAACCATGTTGATTTCTTCCTGACCGTACCTGACAATTATCATGGGTTGTACCTATTACAATTGAATAGTGACGGAAACTTCATCAAAGCCAATACTATTGCTACAACCGATTTTCAATGTTTTACAATGGATTTGGATTTGGATAGTGAAGGAGCTGTTATAATGACAGGATATTTTAGTGGAAAAATACAATTTGAAGTTCCTGACAGTTCAATTTCTTCTGATATATTAAGAATGTATTACAACTCATTCGTGGTAAAAGTAAATCCAAATGGACAAAATGAATGGGCTAAACTATTAAGCAGTGACCTGGGATTTAATACAGCTATGGCACTGGCGATAAACAAACAAGATGAAGCACTAATTTACGGCTATTATGCTGGAAGTTTTAGCAGTAACCAAATAACACTTACAAAATTCCCTTCAGATAATAGTGCCGAGAATTACGTGCTAAAAATTTCAAATAATGGAGTTACCACAAGCGGATTAAAATTTGGAGGTGCTATGAGTGTTTATAGTTGTGCTATTAAGATTGATCAGGCTGAAAACATCTATTTATCCTCAGGATTTCAAAACACAATAGATATAAATCCTATACTTAAACAAACCCTACAAAAAACAGCTATTAACATGGTGGACAGCTATATAATAAAATTAAATGATAATGCTTTATCTATTCCAGACACTTATAATGAAACATTGATTTTTTATCCCAACCCAACTACAAATAAAATAATGATTACTAGTAAAATACCTTTAAATGAAAAAGAATATAATCTTTTTGATGCAACTGGTAAATCTGTTATTTCAGGTATGCTTGACAATTCACAAAGTATTGATCTTTCTCAACTAACTAAGGGTATGTATTATATAAAAATTGAAAATACTACTTATAAAGTTATGAAGAAATAAAATCAATAGTATAAGCCAGTTGCAACCAATGCACAAACGAAACTCTAAATGAGTATTATTAATAAATGTTTAATTTAAATTAAAAAAGAATGATTAAAAATTCAATGAAAACGATTGCAATATTATTTGCTTTATCAATGTTATTATCTTCTTGCTACTCTTATACAAGTGTTGTAGGAGAAGGAGCCAAAGGAAATTCACAAATAACTAAATGGAATCATTATGTTGTTTATGGACTGGCTCCTGTAGGAGTTTCTGATTCTAAACAAATGGCAAATGGTGCTGAAAATTATACAGTTCACACTAGACAATCATTTGTAAACGGATTAGTTTCAGGCTTAACTTTTGGACTTTACACTCCAACAACTACAACAGTAACAAAATAGTAAACGAATTAACAAAGAGAGGCCATTTGAAATTGCCTCTCTTTTGATTAAAATAATGATGAGAAAAACAAGTTTTTACATTTCAGCAATAATTTCTATAATATTACTAGTTAATATAATCCAAATATTAACTAACGATTTTAAAAGATTAACTGAATATGGGTTTGGATATTTAATTGGAAAAATAATCCTTTTAATAATATTTTTAGCAATAACCTTTTTAACGAAAAAGTATATTTTTAAAAAGAAAAAAACCGAATAAAGCACAGTTTACAAAGCCGTGTAAAAAACATTGTCTTTTTTTATTCAATCGTTTGGTCGTTGCTATGTTTGCTAACTTCTGATGTTCCTGCGAAAAACCCTCGCTCATAAACACGCATCGTTCCTTACATAAAAACGATATTTTTAATTTTCTTTCACAACAATTTTATTCCCTTTCATTACAATACATAAAAATTAGACAACAAAGCCGTTCTATTTTTGCTTCAAATAAATTAAGGCATCAGAGTCTAAACAATCAAAAAACGAACAATCAAAAAAATAGAATCATTAGTTCCTTTGAACTGATGATTCTATTAAAAACCAATTTTCTGCAATTCTATGTAGGATAGAAAATTTTAAAATAAAACATCAAAAAACAAAACACAATGAAAACACAAAACTTTATTCGATTATTACACTATTTTCTTTTTAGCTTAATACTTTTAAACTGTAGTGAAGATGAAGAGAATTACCTAGTTGATTCATCTAAAATATCATTTGCAAATCCTGCGTATACTATCGAGCCTGGAATGAGTTCTACTACCATTCATTTAAAATTAAATACTAAAGCAATAACAAATGGAATTATTACAGTAGAATTATCTGGAAGTGCTTTGTATAATACTGATTATACAACAATCCCGCAAGCTATTAATAATAAAATAGACATTAAAATTCTACCCAAAACAAAGGATACAAGTTTTGTAGTACATCGCAGTAATCAAAATTTAACTACAGAGAAAAAGATAAATCTGAAATTAAAAAATCCAACTACTGGATTTTCATTAGGAAACAATATTGCATCTGAAGTAAAACTAACTGCTCAAATACCTACTGGTAACAAACTAAATTTTGACACCGCAGCAGGAACTGTTTCTGAAGGTAATTCAACAGGAATTGTAATTGGATTAAATACTACAAATACAGTATCCAATGGAAGTCATGCTAGAGTTAAACTTATAGTGCCCGAAGGGATTGTGTATGGTACACATTTTAAAACTGAACCTGTACCCGTTTTAAACGAAATATCTCTAGAATTCAATCAAAATGCCCAAAGCACAAGCTTTAAAATCACACCAATAAATGACAATTTGGTTTTAGGCGATTATTCGATAGAATTTGAAATAATTGAGGCTACAGGTGGTTTAGAGATTGGAGCAAACAAAGTATTTACAGCAACCATTCTGGAGAATGATAACGCTACAGGGGTTATTAATACCATTGCACAATTAAGATCCAAATTTAACGAAAATCAAAATAATTGGTACTTACCAGCAGAGTATTTAATTGAAGGAGTTATAACATCAAACGGAAATACAGCTGATAATAATTCGGTATACATTCAAGATGCAACAGCTGGTATCTTGATACGATTTAACACTCCAAGCATCTTCCATTTAGGTGATAAAATAAGGTTAAATCTTGCAAACGCTACAGGAACATACATTAACGGTCAAAAAGCTATAAATCAAGTGAGTTTAAATGGATTCGCTAAATATTCTGAAAACATATTTGTAGAAGCTGAAACCATAACAATGGCTCAATTCCGCTCAGGAAATTATGAAGGTAAAAAAGTTGAAATTGAAAATGTGTATTTTCTAAATGCAGATAACAAAGAAACTTTTTATGGACAAAAAATTATAAGACATGGTGCAGACATGGCCGCTGTAATCACTTATGCGACAGCTTATTTTAGCAACTTCTTGGTTCCTCAAGGAACATTATCTATTACTGGAATTGCGGGAGACTGGGGAGCTCTTATGCCTCAAAAATACAGTCACGACATAAACTATTAGTATATTAAATCTTGGATAAAATAGTGGTAATTTTAATATGTTTTCCTTTATAGTTAAGCTATCGTATTATTTAAGTTTGAAAAGGCATTGAAAGTAAACTTTAATACAATAAATGATTTTTATAACATGTTCATTACTAAATAATTCACTTTCATTACTAAAATATATTTTTTTTCATTTTTTAAATTAATTTTGATACCACAACTCGATCAATTACTGAAATGTTACTTTATCAATGGTTACAACATGAAACTAAGTTTAGCTAATCTAACATTTAAAGGTTGCTTTATGCTACTTTTTTTGATGTTATTATCAAAAAATACATGCGCTCAAGTAGCAAAACATTCCGATTACTTAGAAGAACTGAGCGTAATGATTAGGAAAACAACAAATAATCCAGAAGTAGGTTTAAAGACTGCCGATTCACTCATCACTATTGCAAAAAAAACAAATAATATAAATAATTACGCCATTTCATTGCTTGCAAAAGGAGCAGCTCTCTCTTTCATGGGTAAAAATAGTGAAGCCCTCGAAATAGAATTGAAGGCATATGCTATTTTTGATTCCATAAACGATAATACGGGGAAATCAATAAGCTTACTCAATATATCTTATGTGCAGATGCATCTTAAAAAATATAGAAAAGCACAAGATTATTTACTTCAGGCTTTAAACATTACCGAGAAAGATAATAGCAGGCTCTTAACAAACATTTATGCCAATTTAGCAAGCTCTTCAGTAGAGTTGGAACATTACAATGAAGGGATTAAGTATTATCAAATGGCATTGTCTCATTTCAAGAAAATTGAAAATTTTTATGGGGTGTCTATTTCCTATCACGGGATATCTATTGCCTACCGAAAATTACATAACAATACTCTAGGTGAAAAATATGGATTGTTAGCATTAGCCAGCCAAAAGAAAACCAATTCCGACTATGCCCTATCAATGATAGCTTTAAATTTAGGTGATATTTACTTGGAGCAAGGCAAATTAGATACTGCAAAAAAATATTTAGACATTGGTGGCGAAGCATCAAAAAAGATTAATTACCCGCATCACAAAGAAAACTATTATGAAAATATGGCCAGATGGCATAAACTTAATAAAGATTACAAAAGTGCACTTGAATACTACGAAAAATATTCAATAGTCAAAGACTCTATATATTCCTTGGAAAATGAAAAGATTAGCAGCGAAATAGAAGAAAAATTTCAAAATGAATTAAAAACCAATGAGATTAAATTATTAAAAACTCAAAAAGAATTAGCAACCGCAGAAATCGAGAAGAATAGATTTTGGGCACTCATACTCATATTAGTAACTATTTTATGTTTGGCAGCCATTGTGGTTTTATATCAAAATTATAAGGGAAATAAAAAATCGAATGAGTTGTTGCGGTTAGAAAAATTACAGCTAGCTGAAAGAAACCAACTTCTGGAAAGCGAAAACATCTTGGTACAATTTGAAACTTTAAGAACCCAAGTAAGCCCCCATTTTTTGTTCAATTCTTTAAACGCATTAACATCCCTAATTAAAACAGATAAGGAGAAAGCTCTAAGGTTTACTAAAGAATTTTCTAAAATTTTCAGAAACACATTAGAATTAAAAAAGAAAAACCTCATTACGTTAAAAGAAGAACTAGAACATGTTAACTCTTATTTATATCTACAAAAAATGAGATTTGACTCCAATCTAAAAATCAATATTAGCATTGATTCCGAGTATTTTAATGATTACCTACCCCCTTTTTCTTTACAAATGGTTATTGAAAATGCCATTAAACATAACATTATCACCGTAGAATCACCTTTACATATAGAAATAAATGCTAAAGATTCTTTCTTGGTTGTTACCAATAATCTTCAACCTAGACAAGTTACTGAAGATTCTACCAAAACAGGTGTAAAAAATATTATATCTCGTTACAAATACATCTCGGAGTTAGAACCAACATTCGAAATTACAAACAACCTTTTTTATGTAAAACTACCACTAATAAAAGAAGAATTATGAAAGCTGTAATCATTGAAGATGAAAAATTAGCATCAGACTATTTAGAAACCTTGCTTCAAAAAGAAAGTTTCAATATTAATGTTGTGAAGATCATTGATAATGTAAAAGATGCCATCCAATGGCTTTCACAACATACTGTAGATGTTATTTTTCTTGACATCCATTTAGGTGATGATACTAGTTTTTCAATTTTTGATAAACTACACATTAACACGCCTATTATTTTCACAACAGCCTATAATGAATACGCCATAAAAGCTTTTAAACTTAATAGCATTGATTATTTGCTAAAGCCAATAGATGAAGACGAATTGAAAGCTTCAATTGATAAATTAAAAGATAGAATTTCAAACTCCAATTCCTTTAATGTCCAGAAAATTTTAGAGGCAATGCAGCAAAAGGAAGATTATCAAGAACGGTTCATGGTAGTTAGTGGACAAAAAATAAAAAGCATTCTTATTGATCAGGTTGCATATTTTTTGTCTGAAGGACGCTATGTGAAATTAGTAACCAAAAACAATGAAAAATATCTCTTAGACCAATCATTGGAAAATCTAGAGAACAAGCTAAACCCTAATTATTTTTATCGTGTAAACAGACAGGCCATAGTTAGTTTTGCTAGCATTCAACAGATGATTGTTTGGTCTAAAAGTCGAGTAAAATTAGAATTAAGTCCTGTTGCCGAGTTTGATGTTATTGTTAGTATTGATAAATCTGGTGAATTCAAAAAATGGCTTAATCGATAAATATTCTCTTGATTATTAATAGTTAAACACTACTATAAAATTAGTATTCCTCACATTTAAAACCCTTTCACATCAAAATTTCTTGCTTTCGTTTCACTTTGAAATGTTGAATGCCTTTAGCTAATATATATTTGCTCTATAATAGAAATAGATCTATTAAAAATCATCAATCAAAACACGAACATTATGAAATTTATAATTTTAATTACAATAAGCTTAACGCTATTGGTTTGCAAAATAGCTACTGCACAAGAAGTAAAATGGGGTATTAAAGCGGGAGCAAACATGTCCACTTTAAAAACCGATTTAGATGGTGAAAACTTTTTACTTGGATGCCATATTGGAGGACTTGCAGAATTTGAATTAAGCGAAAAATTTTCATTACTACCAGAATTGTTATATTCTTTGGAAGGAGGAAAAATTAAAGGTTCTTTTCATTTTGAAGATGAAGGTACAACTTTCAGTATAGACTATAAAGAAGACATCATGTTATCTTATTTACAACTACCCATAATGCTAAGATATGAAGTAGTAAAAAACTTGAGTTTGGAAGTAGGTCCACAAATTGGTTATTTGTTAAGTGCAAAAAGTGATTACTACGTTAAAACACAGTTTGATGATGAAATCATGACAGATTCTGGCTCTGAAAAAATCAAAGACCAAATAAAATCCTTGGATCTTGGATTAAACTTTGGTTTGGGATATGAATTCAATAACAAGATGCTTATTCAAAGTAGATATCATTTAGGTCTATCTGATATAAACGATTCTGAAACGAGTATGAATGAAGATTCTACCAATAGAGGAAGCATAAAAAACAATAGCTTTCAGGTATCTGTAGGTTATAAATTTTAGGAGTTTAATTTTAGTTTTAATTAAAATGGGGTTTCAAAATATAGAAACTCCATTTTTTAAATACAACCATTCATTAATAATACTTTAAGCAAAGGGGTCGTAATTTTATTATCATATTGATTCTACCGACCATTCTTAACTTCTCCTTAACCATATTTATAGCTCTCCAAAAACATAGGCTAATCATAAAAAAGAGTAATCTAACAAGTAACATTTAACATTTGTTAAAAGCAACCAATTTATTTTTTTGCATCTAAGTACTATACCTCTGAAATTCTAAGGAATATTAAAAATATTCTAAAGTTTGAAGAAGGACAAAGCATCAATAAAAAAATATTATTAAATAAGTTTTTATAAAAAATAACATATAAGTTCTAAAATATCTTCAATTATGAAAGTCTTAATTATTCAACAAAAAATGATTGGTGATGTTCTTTTAAGCACGATGCTTTGTGAACAAATCAAAAAAAACATTCCGACTGCCAATATCCACTATTTAATAAACTTAAATACGGAAGCTGTTGTTACTAACAATCCACATATTGATAGCATCATTTTCTTTTCTAAAGATTTACGAAATAGCAAATGGTTATTTTACAGGTTTTTGGAACTTATAAACCAAGAGAATTATGATGTTGTTATTGACGCCTATGGGAAATTGGAGAGCATATTGGTGAGTTTGTTTTCTAGATCCAATATTAAAATCTCAATGGATAAATGGTATTCTAGGGTTATATATACAAAAACCTTAAAATATAAAAGAACTGAAGCCTCTAATTTAGGTCTAGCGGTTGAAAATAGATTAAAATTACTCCAACCACTTTTTGGTGATGTAAAAGAAAAAGCAAGTCCTCCAAAAATATATTTAACAGATAATGAAATATTAAAGTCCAGATTGTTTTTAGAAAATAACGGTGTAAATTTTTCTAATCCAATTCTTATGATCAATATTCTTGGAAGTAATAAACAGAAAACATACCCTCTGTCTTATATGGCAGAAATTATTGACCATATTGCTTGTCAAAAAGATTTTACTATTTTATTTAATTACATGCCTTCGCAATTATCGGAGGCAAAGGAACTTTATAATAGATGCTCGCCCAAATCAAAAGCTAAAATCAAGTTTGATATATATACCTCTTCATTACGAAAATTCTTGGGTATCTTGTACCATTGCAACGCACTTATAGGTAATGAAGGCGGAGCAATAAATATGTCAAAGGCACTTAATGTACCAACCTTTAGTATATTTTCTCCCTGGGTCGAGAAAGCTACTTGGGAAACTTTTAAATATGTTAAGTATCATATATCAGTTCACTTAAATGATTATAAGCCTTTACTTATTGATGGTAAATCTACGAAGAAATTAAAAAAAGACGCTCTATATCTATATAGTAAATTCGAACCTTTACTTTTTAAAGAAAAGATCAATCATTTTCTTGACGAAAATATTCTTATAAAAAAGACACAGTTAACTATAAGCCTATTCAAAGAACCGCAAGCAACAGCGTGTGTAAAAGTTTAACCAATATTAATTGCTGATCAATTTCTTTTTTATCAAAATTCAACCATATATTAAAGCAACCTTTTCTTTGTTTTTTCATCTATACACCATGTTATTATTCTCTCAATGTTTTAGAAATAACATTCGTATCATATAAAAACAATTCTAATAATTAGTGTATTAAAAACCCACAAATCATACTTATGAAAAAAGCATATCCATATAAAAATATTTTTCTAGAAACACACAATATAAAAAACCTGCACAGTGGTTTTGGGCAATTCAATTTTAATTTGGCTAAAGCCTTAAGTAAGGAAACCGAATTTTTAAACGATCATGAAATAGTTCTTAATTGTAATAATGATAGCGTAAAAAAAGAATTGAATGGTAATATCTCCTTCAATAAATATTTGCCAATAACGAGATATCCACTTTTTAGAATCAAAAAAAAATTTAATTTGTGGCACTCGGTTAACCAAAACACAAAAATAGAACCTGCTTCTAAAAATGTTCCATACTTATTAACCATTCATGACGTAAATTTTTTAGAAGAAGAATCTGGGAAAGGTTTAGATTTCAGGGTCAATCAACTCAAGAGCAAAATTAAAAGAAGTGCTGCCATAGTATATGTTTCTGAATTTGCCAAGCAAAGCACCCATGCTCACTTTCATATTCCAGATATTCCAGAATATGTAATATATAATGGAAATAATTTCAACAATAACCCAGCGAGAAACATAGAGATCAATAACACTAAGTACAATCCAAACAAACCTTTTATTTTTTCAATTGGACAAGTGGTTGAAAAAAAGAATTTTCATACATTGATAGAAATGTTAAGGTTTTTAAGCGATATCGTTTTGGTTATAGCTGGAGGATTAAACACTGCATATGCTGAACTTCTAAAAGAAAAAATACAATATTATAAGTTAGAAAATAGAGTTGTTTTATTAGGTAATATTTCGGAATCAGATAAAATTTATTACTACAAAAATTGTCATGCTTTTGCTTTTCCCTCTTTACGAGAAGGCTTTGGACTGCCTGTTCTGGAAGCCATGACATTTGGTAAGCCTGTATTCCTTTCTAACAAAACATCTTTGCCTGAAATAGGCGGTACACATTCGTTTTATTGGGACAATTTCGATGCAGAAGAAATGGCAAATGTTTTTGAAACAGGAATGTCTATGTTTGAAGGCAACAAAGATATATTTAAATCTGCTTATATAAATCGTTCCCAACAGTTTACTTGGGAAAAAGCAGCCAAACAGTATACAGAAGTATACAAAAGTATCTTATAGTCACATCCTCTTTCTTATAATTCCCTAATTAATGAAAAACTTTAAAAGATTTCTTAAATATCTAATTCCTTATAAAAAATTTCAAATTTTAAGCATCGTCTTTAATATTCTATATGCCCTTTTTTCTTCAATATCCATGCTTTCCTTATTGCCAATGGTAAAAGTTCTGTTTGAAGAGGAAGAAAAACTAAGAGAAAAACCCATGTATAATGGAATTAAAGATTTTAACTTAAATTATTTAGAAAATTACCTTAACTACTTCATAACCAAACTCAATGATTCTAAAGGCTCTTTAATAACCTTAATAACGGTTGTTGCTTTTGTTTTAAGTGCGTTTTTATTAAAAAACTTATTTAGCTATCTCTCCATTTTATATATGACTTATTTGAACAATGGTATTTTAAAAGATTTAAGACAGGATGTTTATGATAAAATTATAAGTTTAAATGTAGCTTTTTTTTCCAATGAACGTAAAGGAGACCTTATAGCTAGAATGACTTCAGATATTAATACCATAAAAGTGTCCTTTATGGGGGTCCTAATGATGATAAGAGAACCATTAACCATCCTATTCACACTTGCAGGTATGTTTGCCATAAGTTGGAAGTTAACAATTTTTGTTCTCTTTTTTATTCCTGTTTCAGGATTCTTAATCTCGAAAGTAAGTAAAAACATCAAGAGTCAATCGGGCGATATTTTTGCCTTAGAAGGTCATTTATTATCCAATATAGAAGAAACATTGGGAGGCATAAAAATTATTAAAAACTTTACTTCAGAAAATTATTTTTCAAAAAAATTCAAAGACTTAACAGAAGGCATAAATACGCTTAATAATTCTATTGGCAAAAAAATGAGCTTATCTACTCCTGCCAGTGAGTTTCTTGGAATTCTAGTAATTTCCGTGCTACTGGTTTACGGAGGCTCTTTAGTGCTTATTGATAAATCTTTAAGCGGTGGTGCTTTTATGGCCTACATGGGGCTTGCCTACCAAATTTTAACCCCTGCAAAAGCCATTACAAAAGCAAATCATGCTTTACAAGGCGGAAATGCAGCTTACGAAAGAGTCGCATTTATTTTAGATGCAGAAAATCCATTAAAGGACAAAACGGGTGCCAAGGTAATAAGCGAATTTACCAAAGAAATAAAATTCAATAACATCTCTTTTAAATACAAAGAGGACTATGTTTTAAAAGATTTTAACCTTACCCTCCCTAAAGGAAAAACCGTAGCTCTAGTAGGAGAATCTGGAAGCGGAAAATCGACCTTAGCTAATTTAATTACTCGTTTTTATGATGTAAACGAAGGCAGCATCACTTTTGATGGTGTTGATATTAAGGATGTAACCACTAAATCTTTAAGAGAGCAAATGGGCATTGTGGCTCAAGATTCTATTTTATTTAATGATACCATTGCAAACAATATATCATTAGGCATCAACGATGCAAATGAGGAAAAAATTATTGCCGCAGCAAAAATTGGAAACGCACATAATTTTATTTCCGAATTCCCTGATAAATACCAAAACAACGTAGGCGATGGTGGTAGTTTACTTTCTGGTGGTCAGCGTCAGCGCATTGCCATAGCTAGAGCGGTAATCAAAAACCCTCCTATAATGATTTTGGACGAAGCCACTTCAGCATTAGATACAGAATCTGAAAAATTGGTGCAAAATGCTCTTGAAAACATGATGGAAAACCGTACCTCTTTGGTAATTGCCCATAGACTTTCTACCATTCAAAAAGCAGATCTTATTGTAGTAATGAAAAAAGGGCGAATTGTGGAACAAGGTACCCATGAAGAATTATTAAGAATAAATGGAACCTATACCAACTTGGTTTCACTGCAATCTTTAGAAGTTAATTTAAACATTTCATGAAAACACATCAACTAGGGCTTAATATTATTGGCTATACCGATAGTATGTTTGGCTTGGGCGAAGCCGTAAAATTAAATATAGAAGCAGCCAAAAAACTTAATATACCAATTAATATAATAAATTATGAAAAGATTAAGCGGCAGTCTAATTACAAATACGAATTTAAATACTCAATAAATTTAGTTCAAATTGCAATAAACGATCTAGATACATTTTTAAGCATTATTGATCCTGAGTTTTTTAATAATAAATATTCCATTCTTTTTTTAATGTGGGAGTCTGAATATTTTCCTTCTAAATTTAAAGAAACAATAAACCTTTTTAATGAAATATGGACAGCATCTACCTACTGCAAGGAAATATTTAAAAAAGTATATAATGGTCCTATAATTACCGTTCCACATCCTGTTGAATTGAGCCTTGAACCTATAAAAAACCAAGAATCTATATCGTTTTTTGATAAAAACAGATTTAGCTTTTTATTTATTTTTAGTTACCACAGTTCTATAGAAAGAAAAAATCCATTTTTCTTGGTTAAGGCATTTATTGAAGCTTTTGGAAATAATAACAATGTTGAATTAATCATCAAAACAATAGGAGCTCAACAGTTTAAGCAATCAAAAAATAAATTACATAAACTACTATCGGATCAAAATAACATTAGGATAATTGATCTAGATCTAGACAAAAACAGTGTAAATCATTTAATAAATAATTGTGATTGTTATGTTTCGATGCACCACTCAGAAGGATTTGGACTAACCCTAGCTGAAGCTATGAATTTGGGAAAACCTACAATAGCTACCAACTATTCGGGAAATACGGAATTTATGAATGATAACAATAGCTTTTTAGTAGACTTTGAACTTGGTTTTATTGAAAATCCAGATAACAATTTTTGTTCTAAAACCTTATGGGGAAATCCAAACATGTTATCTGCCATTAAAAATTTAAAGGAAGTTTATATTAACTCCGATTTAAGAAACAGGAAAGCTTTGAACGCTAAACTATTTGTTAATGAAAAATTATCATTTTATACTGTAGGATCCATTATCAACAATCGATTAGAACAGCTTTATTCAAACTTTGATGAATTATCCGTTAATGAAAAACAAAACGCCTATCTACTAAATCAATTACAGCTTGCAAAAAAGGAAACAGCACACCTTCAAAGACAAATTCGAAGAATGAAGAAAAATATAATTATCCATTTTATTTTAATTTTAAAAGATACTGTTAGAAAATTTAAAGGGAAAAAATTTTAATTAACATTAAACTTTATTGTTATCAAATGTTGAACTATTATTTCTGTATTGCCACTAAAAAAGAGACACTCGCAGATGTATCTCTGTAGTTACTGTGTACAAAACAAGCAAAGATAAAGAACAGGACATTTGTCCCAGAAGTATTTAGCAAAACAGGTACTAGACAGAAGCGGGTATTTGCTATACAAAGCTCCTGATAAATGGTCCGAAAGCCAAAAAGGGATCAATCTCAAAAGTTGTGTGTGAAGATTAAAAATAGTTAGATCTTTGCACTAAAAAAGACATTGGAAAATACTGTTCTCTCAATATTCAGATATTCCGGATCCGAAAATTTTATCAAAAAACACAAAAGCATATAAAAACAAAAAGCCCCTTCATTTTTCAATGAAGGGGCTTCCAAAAAAGGCAACGACCTACTCTCCCACAATGCAGTACCATCGGCGCTAACGGGCTTAACTTCTCTGTTCGGAATGGTAAGAGGTGAGCCCCGTCGCTATAACCACCTTAAGTCATAGCTGCTCGCTATCGGTTTTTACACCTTTAGCATCCAGCGTTTTGATTAAAAATCAAAACAAATATCTTAACATATTGAAAAACACCCTAAGGGTGACATACACAAAAACAAATAATAATCTATTTATTGAACTTTATAAAAAAACAGGCGTACAATAAGCCTATGGGTTATTAGTACTACTC
>NZ_JAZHYP010000007.1:0-178646 GCF_039650365.1 Mariniflexile soesokkakense
TCCTTCGGAAAATCCTCGCACACAAACACGCAACTTTCCATATACATAAACGTTAAACGAAAATAAAAAAGCTTGATACGAAGCCTTTTATTATTCAATAATTTTCAACTCAATCCATATCAAAACGTAACCCAAGAGATATATTATTTTGTTTAATGGCTTGGTCTTTAAAAATGGGCGATAAATCGTATTTAACATACAGTGCGACCTCATCAAACGCCATGTAACCGCTTAAACCGTACACCAAATTACTGGTGTTAAAGCTTTGTTTTTCTTTATCTTTTTTTCGGTCGCCATCTAGCTCGTATTTTAATTTTTGACGTGTTCCAATGTTAAATCCGCCATAACCACCAATTCCTATTTTAAATTGATTGTCGGTTGAATATCTAAAATAGGTGTCTTTTTCTGTTTTTTTAGAGGGGCCAAATTCAAAATGTACCGGAAACACTAAATTAGACACGGATAGTTTTGCCTTTTTTAAATCTACAGGAAATCCCTCTAACGATGTTTGGCTTCCATCTTGAACAAAATATTGGTTATCGTTTGGTTTCAATCCATTAATTTGAAAGGAATATCCATATTTTAAACGCATAAAGTTCGATTCTTTAAAAACACGTGTTTTCCACGCCCACCCTATTTCAAAAAAACGGGAACCTCCAAATTTATAGGGTGAATCGTCTAGTTTTTCGCCTTCAATAATGGCATTATTCAAGCCGAATGCCAAAACAAAATCGCTGGTAGTACGCAAGTCGTATTTTTTAGGCTTGTTCTCTTTTTTAATTCTAAAACCTGCAAATCTACCCTGGTCTCCACCTATGCTAACACCAATTTCAGATGATTTTTCATCGTTATTTGTTTGGTAACCATCGGCATTACGTTCTAAAAGTGCTATTTTGTTATCAATAATAGCTATTCGGTTTTCAATGTTTAAGGTGCGTTTTTTTGCTGCTTCTTTTTTTAATGTTTCGGCTTCTTCGCTCGTAATTTGTCCGTTTTCCAACCGTTTATTAATGGCTTCCACTTCTACTTTTAAAAACTCGCGTTCTTCATTTTTAATTTGCTCTTTTACTTCTAACAAGGTTTCTATTTTATTCTTGTTATTGGGCTTTTGAATACTGTCTTGTGCATTGATGAATTGCACACTTAAAGATAGCACCGCCAGCGTTAAGTACTTAGTAATTGTTTGCATAACTGTTCGTTTTTTTGACCCAAAATGGGCATTTATAATTGATTTTGATTGATGATGTTTTATTCTTCTATTTATTGATGAGATTCCTGCTTTTGCAGGAATTTATTAATTATTACGTTGTGCCACTGCCGTTTTTACCGAATTGTAACTTGCTTTTATAGCGTCGAACACTTTGCTTCTAAACGATTGGTCTAAATCGGTTTCAACCTCCTGAAGCAGCATGTTGGCATCAACAATGCTGGTACTACTATTATATGGTTTTTTAAACCTGATTTCCTTTTGGGCTTCTAGCAACAAGGCATCAATAACGGCATCTGTAACTTCTTTATTTTGGTCTTTCAACTCGTGCACTTTGGCAACAACGTCCTGAATTTTTTGTTCTTCAAAAGTTAATTTTTCTTGCATTACAGTAGTTGGTTTTACTGTTTTACTGGTTTCTTTTGGAATAACTTTTCCTTTATCCACAGCAACAGCATTATCTTTTATTGCTTGTTTTTCTATTGGTTTTATTGATGTTTCTTCTTTTAAAACTTCATTTGGCTTTTCAACTCCTTCAACTGCAACTTCAGTATTTTCTTTTTGCTGAATAATCGTAGGCGCATCTACAATTATAGGTTTTACTTCTTGAGAATTAAAAAACTGAAATGCGACAAACAACACACCTACCACACTTGCAGCCATACCCAACCACCAATACGCTTTATTGCTTTGCTTTTCCTCTTTCTGTTCTAAGCGTTCTGAAAGTTTAGCCCACGCATCGTTTGATGGTTGCAACCTTCTTATTTCAAACTTTTCCTTTATGTTATTTTCAAATCTATTTGGTTCCATAACTTGTTATTTTATTTAATTCTCTCCATTGTTCTTGAAGCATTTTTCGCGCTTTAAATAATTGCGATTTTGAAGTCCCTTCAGTAATATGCAACATATCTGCAATTTCATGATGCTTGTAACCTTCAATGGCATACATAACAAAAACCACTTTATAGCCTTCAGGTAGTGCATCAATCAATTCTTGTATTTGAGCAACTTCAATATCTGTTTTTATATTGTTTGTATAATCGTTTTTAAAATCTATGTCTTCAACAGGAAATTCAATAGTTTTCTTTTGCCGTAAAAATGAAATGGATTCCCGCACCATAATGCGCCGTACCCAAGCTTCAAAACTACCTTCACTCCTATAACTGCTTAAATGGGAAAACACTTTAAAAAATCCGTTAAGCATGGCTTCTTCTGCTTGTTGAAAATCTTTAATATAAAACCTACAAACACTTAGCATTTTGGGCGCATACAACTCATACAGCACTTGTTGTGATTCACGATCGTTTTTTATGGCACTTTTTATGAGTGCCGATTCGTTTTTATGTAATTGTATGACTTTCAAAGATGAGTTCATTTAGCCTTCTACTTTTAAAGACGCAAATTTTATGCTAATGGTTGCCTGTTGTAAAAATATTTTATTAAATATAATTTTAAGTTGTGCTATTAGTAAATATAATTTAGTAATTTAAACACATGCTTTCATACAAAAATTATTTAAAACATAATTAAAGCCACAAAAAAAAGATTACTCATCAAAATATCGAATTATTTTTAACGAATTGGAATAAATACTGAATTTTATTCATACAAATAGTTAAATCTTTAAATACTTTTTAGCAATTTATTATATTTGATTCTATAGCTTATAATATATGAATAACAATCATCTTTTCTCCTCTTACGACAAACTACCAAGCACTTGGGATGAAATGTACTGTGAAAATAGTAAATTCAGAGCTCAATATGAAGGCTTTGTGGAATACCTTAAAAAAACTTCACCCGAAAAACTCACTAAGAAAGAAGACCTTTCCAAACAGTTATTTATGAGCCAAGGGGTTACCTTTACGGTTTATAATGATAATGAAGGTATCGAAAAAATATTTCCTTTTGATATTGTACCCAGAATTATAACTGCCCAAGAATGGGATAAAATTGAAAAAGGTATTAAGCAGCGTCTTAAAGCATTAAACCTATTTATAAAGGATATTTACAACGAGCAATTCATAATTAAGGACGGTATTATTCCTGCTGATTTAATTTACTCTTGCCCAAATTTTCTTCGTGAAATGAAAGGCGTAAAAGTACCTTATGACGTATATGTACATATTTCTGGTGTAGATTTAATAAGAAATAACGATGGTGAGTTTTATGTACTTGAAGACAATTTAAGAACGCCATCCGGGGTTAGCTATATGCTGGAAAACAGAGAAATTTCTAAACGATTATTTCCGGGTATTTTACCAAAAAGCCAAGTGAGGTCAGTTTCAAACTACCCTAACATGCTTTATAAAAAGCTAAAGGAACTTTCTGACAAGGCAAATCCTAATATCGTTCTATTAACTCCAGGCATTTATAACTCAGCTTACTATGAACATACAACCCTTGCCAGATTAATGGGAATTGAACTGGTAGAAGGAAGCGATTTGGTTGTAAAAAATCATTTTGTTTACATGAAAACCACCAACGGTTTAAAACAAGTAGATATTATTTACAGACGTGTTGATGACGACTTTTTAGACCCACTTGAGTTTAACGCTACTAGCGTATTGGGCGTTGCCGGTATTATGGCTGCTTACAGAAAAGGAAATGTAAATATTGTAAACGCCCCTGGAACGGGTATTGCAGACGATAAGGCTATTTACATTTACGTTCCAGATATGGTTAAATATTATTTAACTGAAGAACCTATTTTAAAAAATATTGAAACCTATCAATTGGGGCGACCAGATGAATTGGAGTACGTTACCAAAAACATTAGAGATATGGTTATAAAAAAAACCGATGGTAGTGGTGGTTACGGTATGCTAATGGGACATGAAGCAACAGATGCAGAAATAATAGATTATTTGGACAACGTTAAGAAAAAACCCGAAAATTTCATTGCACAACCCATATTACGCCTATCAACAGCACCTTGCTATATCAATGGGCAATTATCACCCCGCTGTATCGATTTACGCCCCTTTGCCCTAGCTGGTAAAGACGGCATCGATATTTGCCCGGGAGGACTAACAAGAGTAGCTCTTAAAAAAGGTTCGTTGGTGGTTAATAGTTCGCAAGGTGGTGGCAGTAAAGACACATGGGTATTACAATAATTCAGAAAAATATTATATATGTTAAGTAGAGTAGCAAATAACCTTATTTGGTTAGACCGATATATGGAGCGTGGAAACGGTATTTTAAGTTTACTAAAAGTGAACTTTTATGCAAATCAAGACTCTCCTGAATTATTTTCTTGGACACCAATTATAAATAATTTTACCACTTCAGAAAATGAGTTTTATACTGAAGACGCCATTGAATGTATTGATTTTATGGTACTCAATATTGGCAATTCCAATTCCATTTTAAATATTGTTACAAAGGCACGAGAGAATGCCCGTAGTGTGCAAGAACATATTTCTAGAGAATTATGGCTATGCATTAACAACTACTACCTGTATCTTACCGATAAAGATTTATCCAGAAGACTTCGGGAAGAAGACCCCGTACAGTTTTTAGAAGACCTTAGAAAGTTTCATCTAATCTATTATGGAACCTCAGACATTACTCAAGAACGAGGCGCCGCTTACAACTTTATGAACGTAGGTAAATACCTAGAACGTGTAATACAAATTTCAGATTTCACAGCACTTAAACTAATTGAAATAGGTAAAACCTCTGATAGTTTAGAAAAAAGCTTCTACTGGAAAAATTTATTACTATCGGTTGGTGGCTATCAATTATATTTAAAAACCCATAAGTCTACTTTTAATGAAGATCACATTATAAGCATGGTTTTTCAAGATAAATTATTCCCGAGATCGGTATATTACTGTGTAAACAAACTTAGCAGACATATTAATCAGCTTATTGAAAGCAACGAGCTTGAAAAAAATAATTTAGAATTTTTGCTGGGAAAACTAGAAAGTTCCATAAAATACACTACCATTGAAAGTATTAATGCTCAAGGGTTACATAATTATATAGAAGGAATTAAAGATGATATAAGAAATATTTCTGCAAATATTAATTCGGTTTACTTTTCTAATACAAATTGATTTTTTAAAATTATTATGCCAACATACTATATAAAACATATTACAAAATACAGTTATAGCAATCCTGTAATTGATGGCGCTAATTTAATTAGGCTGCACCCTATTGATGATACTTATCAAAAAGTAGCATCTCATTTTTTGTCGGTTACAAACAATCCGTTTATTGAAACATATACCGATTTTTACAACAACAGGGTAGGCACATTTTTGATTTCAGAACCACATGATGAATTATCTATTATATCTGAAATTGAAATAATAACTCATAATAGAATATTTCCAGACGACACCAACGATATTAAAACGCAATGGGATGAAATAAAATCGAAAAAATATGATACTGATATTTTTGATTTTTTAAAATATGTATCTTTTAGTGGGTCTGACGGTGTTTTTAATTTAATTAAAGAAAAAAATCTTACTGAAAAAACACCTTTTAAAGCTGCTTTAGAGCTTTGTGAATACGTTTACACCAACTTTAAATACATAAAAGGAATTACTAATGTAAACTCTACTCTAGACGATGTTTGGAAATTAAAAGCAGGTGTTTGTCAAGATTTTACCAATATTTTGATGCAAATGATTAGAATGTGTGGCATACCTGCACGTTACGTTAGCGGCTATATTTGTCCCACTGATGATATATCGAGAGGTGAAGGTGCCACCCATGCGTGGGTAGAAGCTTATATTCCGTTTTACGGATGGCTAGGTTTAGACCCAACAAATAATGCCATAGCAAATGAAAACCATGTACGTCTAGCAGTTGGCAGAAATTATGACGATTGTTCTCCTGTAAAAGGCGTTTTTAAAAGAAAAGTAGAATCCGATTTGTTTGTTAAAGTAGAGGTTAGTACTTCAAAAAGTAAAGAAACAGCTGCAATCCCTCCAAACACTTTTACAGGTTCCAGCACAAACAACAGCTACCAACGTAATTTAGAGCGTATCCAGCAGCAGCAGCAGCAACAACAGCAATAATATATTCCGAAATAATTTTATAGAAATTGTTTTGGAACTACATATATTAATCGTAATATTGCAATGTATAAATATAAAAAATATGGGGTTAGCCAAAACAGAAATATTTACCAACCTGCAAAATGAAATTGCGTTGTTCGCAAAGGTATTTGGCCATCCTGCAAGAGTGGCCATTTTACAACATTTGTTTAAAATCAACACTTGCATTTGCGGAGATTTGGTAAATGAAATTGGGCTTGCTCAACCTACAATTTCGCAACATCTAAAAGAACTAAAAACCTTAGGCCTTATTAAAGGAAATGTGGAAGGCACCAGTGTTTGCTATTGTATAAACACTGAAAATTGGACTAAAATGAAAGAAGTTATGCTTCAGTTTTTAGACCAAGACCTTCCAAAAACAGATTGCTGCTAAAAATCCCCTCAATTAATTGTATAATCGCATAAATAAATACATATGAAACTTTCAGAAGTAAAAATAGTATTAAGCCAATTAGATAAAATTGCATTTCAATTACCTAATGGTGATTTAGTACCTAAACATTTTCATGTTACAGAAGTTGGCAAAATAACAAAAAACTTTATAGACTGTGGAGGGACCGTGCGTAAAGAGGAAGTTGCTAATTTTCAACTTTGGAATGCTAACGACTACGACCATAGATTGCACCCAGAAAAATTATTGAATATTATCAACCTTTCAGAAAAAGTCTTGAACATGGAGGATTTAGAAATTGAAGTTGAGTATCAAGCTGACACGATTGGAAAATTTGGCTTAGACTTTAATGGCTCCAACTTTTTACTAACTTCAAAACAAACAGATTGTTTGGCTCAAGACAAATGTGGTGTTCCAAAAGAAAAACAAAAAGTACAACTATCCGATTTTAATAATGAACCCTGTTGTTCTCCAGACGGAAACTGTTGCTAAAAAATAATGTAATCTAAAAAAAATGACAACAACAAAACCAACCCTATTTTTAGAAATAGAAAAAATAATAACAACTTTAAATCCAGAAACAATTACAGATGAGCGTAAATTAATTTTACAGCCATTAATTGATTTCATTCAGCATAAAGCTTCTAATAATCTGGAAATTAGAATTAATTTCATTTGCACACACAATTCACGACGAAGTCATTTGTCACAAATTTGGGCCCAAACTATAGCAGCACATTTTGATATTAAAAATGTATTTTGTTATTCTGGCGGAACCGAAGCAACTGCTTTATTCCCTATAGCTGCAGAAACTTTAAAAAATTCCGGATTTCAAATCAATACCATTTCCAAAGGAGACAACCCTGTTTACAGCATAAAATATAGCGCAAATGAGCATCCTATTATTGGGTTTTCAAAAAAACTTGATGATAGTTTCAACCCTAAATCTGAATTCGCAGCGGTAATGACCTGCTCACAAGCTGATGGTGGCTGCCCTTTTATTGTAGGTGCTGAAAAACGAATTCCTATAACATTTGAAGACCCAAAAGCTTTTGATAACACCCCACAACAGGCTGAAAAATATAACGAGAGAAGCATTCAAATAGCTACTGAACTTTTTTATGTATTTGCTTCAATAAAAAATAATGGCTAACCTAAAAGAGTATCTAGGAGAATTCATTGGAACTTTTATTCTGGTTTTATTTGGATGCAGTTCTGTGGCTGCTGCTGTACTTTTAGGCGCTTTTAGCAGTCTTTTAGAAGTTGCCATTATTTGGGGCATTGGAGTTGCCATTGCTATTTTTTTAGTTAGAAACCTGTGTCCTGCACATCTAAACCCAGCTGTGAGTTTAGCCATGTGTGTATCTAAAAAATTAACTCTTAAAAAATTACCATTTTATATTTTAAGTCAAACTTTAGGCGCCTTTTTTGCGGCTATTTTACTGTACTTAATGTTTAAAGAAAGTATTGAGATATACGAGGCAATCCATACCATTGTGCGTGGTAATGCCGACTCTTATCGCTCTGCAATGATGTTTGGTGAATATTTTCCAAATCCGAGTTTTGAACATTTATTAAAAATAACTCCTTTAAAAGCTGGATTTTTGGAAGGGTTAGGTACTTTTATTTTGGTTTTTACTATTTTTAGATTAACAGAAAAAAAAGACCAAATTGATAATTTAACCCCTATACTAATTGGTCTTACTATTACTTTATTAATTTGCTTAATTGCTCCTTTTACACAAGGAGGCTTTAACCCTGCTAGAGATTTTGCTCCAAGAATGGTTGCCTTTTTTGCTGGCTGGAAAGCCACCGCTTTTCCAAGCTACCCTTTTAGCTTTCTCACAGTTTATATACTTGCCCCTTTTATTGGTGGTGCACTAGCAGCCTATACAAATAAGTTGCTTAATAAAAATAACGACTAAAAAACTATTATTTTTTTCTATCAATCACGTAATTAACCATCAATTCTAGTGAATTTCTATAATCTGAATTGGGATAGGTTTTAAGAATTTGAAGTGCTTCTTCTTGAAACGTTTTCATTTTGGAAATGGCATAATCTAAACCACCATTATTTTTAACAAATGCTATGACTTCTTTAACGCGTTTCGTGTCCTTATTATGGTTTTTAATGGAATTAATTAACCACTTTTTATCATTGTTATTGGCTTGATTAAGCACATAAATTAATGGCAAAGTCATTTTTTGTTCTTTAATATCAATACCTGTGGGTTTCCCTATTTGGTCTTCACTATAATCAAATAAATCATCTTTTATTTGAAATGCCATACCAATAAGCTCTCCAAATTTACGCATAGCTTCTACATGAACCGACTCTGGCTTAACGGAAGCAGCTCCCAAACTACAACAAGCAGCAATTAAAGTTGCTGTTTTTTGGCGTATAATTTCATAATAAACAGTTTCTGTAATATCAAGTTTACGAGCTTTTTCTATTTGGAGTAATTCGCCTTCACTCATTTCCCGTACCGCAATAGATATTATTTTAAGTAAATCAAAATCGTTGTTATCAATACTCAAAAGCAAGCCTTTTGATAACAGATAATCACCTATTAAAACGGCTATTTTATTCTTCCAAAGGGCATTAACTGAAAAAAATCCGCGACGACGATTGCTATCATCAACCACATCATCATGTACTAATGTAGCAGTGTGTATAAGCTCAATAACAGAAGCACCTCTGTACGTTCGTTCGCTTACTTCTCCATTAGACACCATTTTTGCAACCAAAAAAACAAACATGGGGCGCATTTGCTTGCCTTTTCTGTTAACTATGTAAGTTGTAATTCTGTTAAGCAAAGCCACTTTACTAGACATTGATAAGAGGAACTTTTGTTCGAAAAGATCCATTTCAAAGCCTATAGGTTGTTTTATTTGCTCTACTATTTTCAAATTAAAATAATTATGTTAAGACAACAAACGTACTAAAAAATTACATTACCCACATAAATAATTACAATCTGCTTACAATTACCTTTTTAATTTTGAATACTTACCCAATATTTTATATCTTGTTATTAATTAATTCTATTAAACCCTCAAGGCGTATGAAAAATTTTACTTTATTATTTATATTTATATTAACAATTCATTCCTTCAACGCACAAACCATTGCCTGGTCATCTGATTCAGAAGATCTTACTGGATGGGGAAGTTTAGATAATGATGGAGACACTTTTGATTGGGGTGTATATGGAAGCGGTGCCGAAAGCTTTGGTTTTAATACAGGCGCATTGTTTTTTTCTGAATCTTGGAGTTCAGACCCAGCACCTAATGGAACTCCATTAAGCCCAGACAATTATCTTTTTACACCCACTTTTATTATGCCTGCAACCGCTACTTCAATTACATACAAAATGAAAGTTGCAGCGCTCGATGCTGGATTTTTTGCCGAAAAATTTGCAGTTTATGTTTATGATGATAACGATCTTACAACCCCAGAAACATTAATACATGAAGAAACATTAACCGCAGGTGGTGCTGGTAGTGCAAAAGACATTACAGCTACCATACCAGTCTCTTTTGCTGATAAAACACTTGGAATTATCATAAGACATTTTGATTGTACGGATCAAAATCAATTACTGATTGACGATTTTGAAGTTTCATATTCTACATCGCTTTCAACTGAAGATAATGAACTAAAAATTGCCAGTGTTTCCCCAAACCCTTTTAAAGATATTGTTACAATTGAAACCAATACAAGCATTGATGGTATTTCAGTTATCAATCAACTTGGACAACAAGTTTTAAAACTTAATAAATCAAATATTTTCAATAATAAGGTAGACTTAAGTTCGCTAACTAAAGGATTTTATTTTATGAATGTTAAAGCTGAAAACAAAACACAGTCTATAAAAATAATTAAAGAGTAACTTATTAAATATGTCAGCTAAAATAATGGAGCTCCATTATTTTAGCTTTTATTTGCTAATTGTCCGCAAGCGGCATCTATGTCTTTTCCTCGACTACGGCGTACATTTACTACAATTCTATTTTTTTCTAAATTGCTTATATAATTTTCTAAAGCTTCGTTGGATGCTTGCTGAAACTCGCCATCATCAATAGGATTGTATTCGATAATATTAACTTTACAAGGCACATATTTACAAAACTTAACAAAAGCGTCAATATCTTTTTGGGTATCGTTTATGCCTTTCCAAACCACATATTCGTAACTGATTCTACGTTTGGTTTTAGCATACCAATACTCTAAAGATTCACGTAAATCTTCCAAAGGAAAATTTTCATTGAATGGCATAATGGTAGTTCGAACTTCATCAATAGCGGAATGCAAAGAAACTGCCAAATTAAATTTCACCTCATCATCTGCCATTTTCTTAATCATTTTTGGCACGCCCGATGTTGATACTGTGATACGTTTTGGCGACATACCCAAACCTTCGGGAGAGGTGATTTTATCGATGGCCTTGATAACGTTATTATAGTTCATGAGTGGTTCTCCCATGCCCATAAATACAATATTGCTAAGTGGGCGGTTAAAATACAATTTACTTTCATTATCGATGGCAACTACTTGATCGTAAATCTCGTCGGGGTTTAAATTACGCATGCGTTTTAAGCGAGCTGTTGCACAAAACCTGCAATCTAAACTACAACCTACCTGACTGGACACACATGCGGTGGTTCTAGTGGCGGTTGGAATTAAAACCGACTCCACAATCAATCCATCGTGTAAACGTACCGCATTTTTAACCGTACCGTCGTTACTGCGTTGCATGGTATCGACTTTTATATGGTTGATAACAAAATTATCTTCCAGCATTTGACGGGTTTCTTTTGAAACATTGGTCATATCCTCAAACGAATGCGCTCCTTTTTGCCACAACCATTCGTAAACTTGGTTGCCACGAAAGGCTTTATCACCTTGTTTTTCGAAGAAATCACGAAGTTGTTCTTTGGTTAATGCGCGAATGTCTTTTTTTGTTGCTGCCATATGTGATGCAAAAATAGGGAAAGGATTTACTAATTACGATTTTTGAATTACGAATTATGAATTTGAGTTGCGAATTGCATTAGCGGTTGCAGCGGCATCCTTTTTAAAACTTGATAAAAACAAACTTGTTTTTAAGAATGAAGTTAAAAAAAATGCTTCACAGTTTACTCCTTGCAATGAGGTTTTAAAAAGATATAGCAGAAAACGCGACCCTTGTGGTAATGCCCAAATAAAAACAGATTCCTGCTTTACTCGTCAATTCATATTATAAATTAAAGAATTCGTGATTCTTTGATTTCGCAGGAATAAAAAAAAGCCTTGAATGAACAAGGCTTTGAAATTTATATGATTAACATGGCATCACCATAACTGTAGAATTTGTATTTTTCTTTTACAGCTTCTTCGTATGCTTTTTTAATGAAATCGTGACCTGCGAACGCCGAAACCATCATTAACAATGTTGATTTTGGTGTGTGGAAATTGGTAATCATGCAGTTTGCGATACTAAAATCGTATGGAGGGAAAATAAATTTATTTGTCCACCCATCTACTTCGTTTAACTCGCCGTTTGAAGACACCGAACTTTCAATAGCTCGCATTGCTGTAGTACCTACCGCACATACGCGTTTTTTGTTTTTAATGCCTTTGTTTACTATTTCTACCGCTTGACCTTCTATTTTAAGCTCTTCACTATCCATTTTGTGCTTAGAAAGATCTTCAACCTCAACAGGATTGAAAGTTCCTAGACCAACGTGCAAGGTTACTTCAGCAAATTTAACACCCTTAATTTCTAAACGTTTTAATAAGTGTTTTGAAAAATGAAGTCCGGCTGTTGGAGCTGCCACAGCACCTTCGTTTTTAGCATAAATGGTTTGGTAACGCTCTTCATCTTCCGGTTGCACTTCTCTTTTGATATATTTAGGAAGTGGTGTTTCACCTAATTCGTTTAATTTTCTACGGAATTCTTTATAGGATCCATCATACAAAAAACGTAAGGTACGACCACGAGATGTTGTATTATCGATAACTTCTGCTACCAACGTATCGTCGTCTCCAAAATATAATTTATTACCAATTCTTATTTTACGTGCTGGGTCTACCAATACATCCCAAAGGCGTTGTTCTTCGTTTAATTCGCGCAATAAAAACACTTCAATTCTTGCTCCTGTTTTTTCTTTATTACCATATAAACGAGCAGGAAATACTTTAGTGTTATTAAGAATTAAAACATCGTCTTCATTAAAATAGTCAATAATATCCTTAAACATTTTATGTTCGATGGTTTGTTTTTTTCTGTCTAAAACCATTAAACGAGACTCATCTCTATTTTCTGCTGGATATTCGGCTAGTAATTCTTCTGGTAAATTAAAACCAAAGTGTGATAACTTCATGTAAAAAAGAGTTTATGTGTTTATTTGTTTAACCGCTTATAAATGAATACTCAAATTACAAACGGCTGCAAATATACGATTGTGGAATAGGCGTTGTCAAGTAAATAAGTGATTATTATTTAGTTATTTTAAAACCGATGGATTCTAGATCGTCCCAAAAGGTTGGATATGATTTTGAAACCACTTCAGCATTTTCTATAACTATTGGCTTTTTAAGTGCTAAGGGAGCAAATGCCATAGCCATTCTATGATCGTTATACGTGGCAATAGGCACATATTCTTTTATAACATGAGATGCTGAAAGGTGTAATGATCTATCTGTTATAGCAACGTTTCCTCCTAATTTATCTATTTCAGTTTTTAAGGCTACTAACCTATCGGTTTCTTTAATTTTTAGGGTGTGAAGCCCTGTCAAATCGCAAGGTAATCCTAACGCAAAACAAGTTACCGCAATGGTTTGGGCAATGTCTGGAGCGTTTGCCAAATCGAATTCGATTAACGATCGACTATTAACAATTGAAGATTTTTTTAGAGTTACTGAATTATTTCCGAATATTGTTTCAACCCCAAAAGCCTTATAGATTTCCACCAACACAGAATCCCCTTGCAACGAGTTTTCTTTGTAAGATGAAAGCGTAATTTCTGTTCCAACTTCGCAAAGTGCTGCAATACTAAAATAGTAGGATGCTGAAGACCAATCGGACTCCACGGTTAAGGTTTTGGGTGTTGGGTGTTGGGTGTTGGGTTTTACGGTGATGGTATTCCCTACAAATGATGATTCTACACCTATTTCATCCAGCAAACTCAACGTCATTTTTATATAAGGCACCGAGGTAATGTCGCCTTCTAAAGTCAATTCTATACCGTTTTCGAGTTTGGAAGCGATTAAAAGTAATGCTGAAATGTATTGGCTACTTACATTCGCTTGTAACGATACCTTGTTTTTAGTTAGCTTTTTTCCTGTGATTTTTATGGGTGGATAACCTTCATTTTCAACATAACTAATCTCCGCACCAAGTTCTTTTAAAGCTTCCACTAAAATTTGAATGGGGCGCTCCTTCATGCGCTTAGAACCGGTAAGTGTTACTTCGCGCCCTTCTTGAATGGAGAAATAGGCTGTTAGAAATCGCATAGCGGTTCCTGCATGATGAATATCGACTACATTGGACGTTGATTTTAAAGCATCGGTCATTAAACAACTATCATCTGAATTTGAAACATTTTCCAGATTTATGGTTGGGTATAAAGCTTGTAAAAGCAACAACCTGTTCGATTCGCTTTTTGAACCTGTAATAGTGATTTCAGAATGACGATTTACGATTTTAGATTTTTGAAGTGTGATATTCATTTTATAAATTAAAAACTAACAAATAGTTCTCGACTTTAGTTTATCTTGAGCGATGACGAAAGACTCGAACTGACATAAAAAACGCTTCTTAAAAGAAGCGTTCAAATATACTTATAATTTATTTTAATTTTTCGTTATTATGATGTCTATCGTGGTCTCGATTGGTTTTTAAATCCAACTTTTTATCAAAAGATGCCTGCAGGTCAATACCCGTTTGGTTTGCTAAACATAACACTACAAAAACCACATCGGCTAATTCCTCGCCAAGATCTTTGTTTTTATCGCTTTCTTTTTCACTTTGTTCTCCGTACCTACGTGCAATAATACGAGCTACCTCACCTACTTCTTCAGTAAGTTGTGCCATATTGGTAAGTTCGTTAAAATAGCGAACCCCATGGTCTTTTATCCATTTATCTACTTCTTGCTGTGCGTTTTTAATGTTCATTATACTTTAGTTAAAACTATTTGTCCTCCTTCCAACTCAATTATTTTGCTAAAATAAGCTTTTAATGCATCATAATATAAAGATGAAATTACTGGTTGATTAATTTCTGCTTCAACAATTAATTGAATGGTACTACCTCTTTCTATTATATTATATTTGTAGCTACCTAAATTATCTGGAAGCCCTAAAGCAAAAGGCTCGGGAATACTTTCAACTTTATAGCCTTCAGGCAAATTTACAGTTACCATGTACCGGTTATTTAAAGGATATCCAAAATCTACTGGAAATTCCCTTTTTTCTAATTTAAATGGGCTTTCTTTTGTTTTTAAAAAGAAAAGTGGAGAAAAATACATTTTATCTCCTATAATATCTGCTTGACTTTCTAAAGTGAACTTAAATGATTCCATAACTGGTTTAGATACATCGGTGTCATTTTTCACTTCAAAGTCTGAAATTTCCATACCACTATATCTGTTTTCAAGCTTTTCTAAAAAATTATCTTTATCTGTGCCTATATAGTCTTCTCTATACTTCATAGCTTGGTATGAGGTTTTTATTGTCCGCACATTCCCATCTAAATTACCAGAGCCACTCAAGTTAACCAACATTGTTGATGAATTCTTGGATATATCTTTTGGATATAAGTTTATAGTTGAAGAACTTTTGTCTTTCCTAATAATTCTACCTTCCCAATTTAAAGTTCTAAGAGGTAAAATATTTGGCTCACCATAGTTACTGGTTGCATCTAAAAGCATGGTGCCCTCTGGTAGTTCTATAGCCGAAATCACATAATTATATCCATCAATTGTTGGGAACAACGGAATCCCATTTTGCCTTGTGCTAACCAAAACAGGATTTGCACTTAACCCTGCATATCGCAACATAGAAGTTAGCATTAAATTTATTTCGGCTACATTACCTTCGTTAATCAAATATGCCCTTTTTACACCTTCATCTGTAAATTTTCCATAATAACCGTTCCACTTTATTTTTGATTTAACATGATTATATATTAATGCCACTTTTTTAATAGGCTCACTTACAGTTGCAATTAAAGCATCTATATCGTCATTATAATATCTGTCTGCATCTAATTCTTTTCCAAAATTAGAACTATCGTAAATTGTTTTAACCACATCCTCCCAAGTAGTTGAAAAATATTTAAGTGGCGAATCGGGAAAATTAGTATATGACAATTCATATTTTATTGCTGAACGGTAATTCTCTATATTATTTACATAAGGCTCATCTTTTAAAGCTGGGATATTAGAAAGCATGAACTTTGTTGTGTTATTTGTATATATTAACTCTGAAGAATAGAATTCGGTTTGAGACATTTGCCCCCTTTCTTTACCTGTAAACCTTATTACGCCTCGTTTTGCTTCATGAATTGGATTCATTGGTATAAAACCTTTAGAAACGGGTTTAAAATTAAAATACTCTGGTACCTCAAACAGTGCTTCTACATTTTTAACAGGAATATCGTGTTGAAACTCAAAATCGTCAACATTCCAATAAAAAGGGGAAACAATTTTATATTTATATTCAATAACCGACCCTTCTTTTATGTTTGGCATCGTGAACTTTGTCTCATTAATGTATTTAGATTTTTCAGTATTAAAAATCCCTTCTTTCTCAAGTTTAGTTTCTTCTTCCTTTCCATTAACCAAGTTGTAGGTGTACCCTTTTAAACTATTTACTTCTTCCTCATCATTATTCTGCTTATGAAGACTTATTTCTTTAGTTGCATAATCAAATCCTTCTTGGCTGTATATCTTAATTCGTTCTTGAATTTCAGTAACCAACGAAAAGCCTTCTTCTTGTCTATATTCCATATAAGTTCTTCTATATTTATATAGATAAGTGGCATTTGCCGAAGAATCTAACGGATTAAATTTTTCTTCTAGTTCTTCTTTTGACACTTTACCAAAACTAAAATTTTGGGCAAACATGCTTGTACAAAAGCATATACTTAATAAAAAGGCTGTAATTTTCATTTATTGTTGGTTTTTAATTAATGCTATTTTTGAATTGTCATATTTATTTACTTCCTTATAAAACTCTCTATAAGTTTCGTAATCTTCTTTTGGATATTCACCATCGTTAATTACCAATTCGCGTTTATAAAATATTGTAGAATCATTTTTAACTATAATTTCAGCCTTATAGCTTCCAAATTTATTTTCTATAACTACATTATCAGGGGACGATTCTATAGCAAAACCTGTTGGTAATTTAATTTCAACTTCATCTACATCTTTAAAACCTCTTTTAATTTTTAGCGGTAATTTTCTATCTCTGTATCGGTCTGGTATATCGGTATTTCTGTTTAAGGCATTTACCGGAAGCAACATTCTATCTCCTACAATTTTAGAGTAGTTGGGTGCAACGAAACTAATGTTTTCAATAAATTCTATAGCTGATTTATCATTATTGAGTTGCATTTTACTAATATTAATTCCATTAATGTATTTCCATCGCTTTTTGTAATAGACATCTAAATCTCTTTCCGTTTCACTTTCATACAAATATTTATCATCATATTGAATCCCTTTGGAGTTTACAGTTGCTTTTACATCAATATCTCCATTATCAGACACACTATAGCTTCCTTTTATTATTTGTAAATTTTCCTCTGTTGTATATTTTTTCGTATGTTGGATACTACCTCCTTCTGGCGTTACAACTAGTACGTCTCTATCATCGGTAAAATCGCCGATAAAACCAAAAGGTGCTTTTTGACTTGTACATTCCAACCAAATAGTTTGACCTTTATTTGGAATGGAAAGAATAGCATGGTTAGCCCGCATAGAAGCAAAATTTTCATCCATACTCCGTTGCGAATTCCCTGCAAAAAGCAAGGTGAAATTAGATTCAATTCCTACAGCTTTTAAAAGAGACATAGTATAATTAGTCAAGGCTTTACAATCACCATAACTGAGTTTATCAACCTCTGAAGCTTTAAAAGGCTTCCACCCACCAATACCTACCTGTACACTTATGTAACGTGTTTTATCTTGAACATATTGATATACTTTTTTTGCTTTTTCTATTTCATTCTCTTCATCTTTTACAAGGTTTTGAATCATATTAATAGTGCTTTCTGGCAAATCACTTGTATCATTCAATAAATCTTGATAAACCCATTTTCCAAAACTCATCCAATTATCTGCAGTCGCCGATACTCCTTCATACACAAATCGATTAGAGGCAAATACCACTGTTGGAAGTATATCAATTAAAGCAGGACTATATTGTTCTGGTTTAATAGCTTCTACATTTTTTACTCTGTAACTTATTTTATTTTGAAGAGACTCCTTGGATAAGTCAAGCCCTTCTAAATTTTTCTCCTTCGTTCTAATAGTGACATCATTTGGGAAACTTATTGTATAAGAGCTATTTTCAACACTTACAAAATAATCATTAACGGGTGTAAACGACTCTATAAATGCTGTATTTTTAGTATTGATTTCACATACAAACTCTATGGTATAGGGATATGAAATAGGTGTATATTCTAAATATTTAACTCTAGAGTCTGAATATAACGTACCCCCATCTACAGCGCTTACATCTTTAAAATCGTTCTTCTTTACTTTTTTAATAACAGCCCCAAATTGGTTAAATACCAAAACTTCTAATGTTTTTATTTTTACGTTGTTATCATAATGCACAAAGGCATCTATGTTACTATTCCCTTCTTTGTTTAATACGGTTATAATTCGTTTTTCGTAAACCGTCATATCATCAACAGCATTAATAGTGATATCTAATTGATTTGAACGAATAATGGCATTGGCATTTTCCTTTAAATTGGCGGGAATTGAAAAACTGACATATAAGTTTTCTTGGGAAGAAACTTGTAATACTGTGAATAAAACAAAATACAAAATAACATGCTTTACCTTCATAAATTGTGTTTAAGTTTGGTTGAATTCTTAAATATAAAATATTAAAAGAATAAATTACATAAGAAAAATCATATTTCGCTGTAATGCCTGTCTTTTAGTTTAAAAACTAAAAATCTCACACACAATATAATAAAACAAGGTAGAACTACATACTTTACTTCACTAAAAATCACTTTAACACCCCATTCAGACAAAAAACTTATCAATGCCTATAGGTGAAACTTTAATATCTCTAAAAGAAAAGAAAAAACGATTGTTATCAAATGGAATAAAAAAACCAACACCTCTACCCCCTGAAGTCATCGCATCTAAAATACCATGCGATAGTGTTGACAAAAGAATGACCAAAAACCAAATAACTTTACACTGTTTCCCTAAAGTGAACATTAAAACAAGCGCCCATAAAAAAGAAAACAGTATAGAATGTGTAAACCCACGATGTCCTAAAGGGTGCAAATACGGAATGCCCAAACGGAAACTTACAACATCAAAATCGGGTAAAATAGATGAAAATACGGCAGCAAGCATTTTATATTGTTCGCACCCATAGCTTTAGTTAAAGTATACCCCACAACACTATGCCCAAAAATGGACGCCATTATTCTTTGTTTTTTGAATCGATTATAATGGTTACAGGGCCATCATTAAGTAGTTCTACTTTCATGTTGGCACCAAATTCTCCGGTTTGTATAGGCTTTCCTAAATCGGTTTCCACTTGTTTTACAAATGCTTCGTAAAGCGGAATGGCAACATTTGGTTTTGCTGCTTTGATGTAACTGGGCCGATTGCCCCTTTTACTTGCAGCGTGTAAAGTGAATTGACTTACGGCAATGACATCGCCATTAATATCTAATAATGATTTATTCATAACACCTTCATTATCTCCAAAAATACGAAGGTTTACTATTTTGTTTGATAACCACTTAATATCTTCTTGGGCATCATCATCAACAATACCTAAAAGTACGAGGAGTCCGTTTGAAATTTCAGCAACTTTCGAATTTTCAATAGTAACACTTGCTTTTAAAACCCGTTGAATTACTACTTTCATTCCTTTTCCCAGTTATCGGTCCGGTAATGCTCATCTTCACCTTCAACAATTTGCAAATAACTACGATAACGTGAAAATGCAATCTCATCCTTATCTAAAGCTTGTTTTACAGCACAATTCGGTTCTTTTATGTGCAAACAGTTATTAAATTTACAGTCTTGCTTTAGTTCGAATATTTCAGGAAAATAATCGCCCACTTCTTCTTTATCCATATCTACCACACCAAAACCTTTAATTCCTGGTGTATCGATAATTTTTCCTCCAAAACCAAGATCAAACATTTCCGCAAAAGTGGTGGTATGTTGTCCTTGCATGTGCAGGGTTGAAATCTCCTTGGTTTTAATATTCAAATCTGGTTCAATCATATTAACAAGTGTTGATTTACCTACACCAGAATGCCCCGAAAACATACTTACTTTATTATGCATTATGGCCTTTACCTTATCAACATTCTTACCTGTTACAGATGAAATACCAATACATTCATACCCTATTTTTCTATACACATGTGCTAAATACCGAACTTCATCTAAAGCCTCTTCGTCATAAGTATCTACCTTATTAAACAGCAATATGGTTTTAATTGAATACGCATTAGCTGTCACTAAAAATCTATCGATAAAACTGGTCAATGTTGGCGGATTATTAATAGTAATCATTAAAAAAACCTGATCGATATTAGAGGCAATAATATGAGTTTGCTTGGATAGATTTACAGATTTCCGAACAATATAATTAGTTCTATCGTGTATATTATGAATAACTCCCACTACCGGAGTGTCATCTGTTTCTAATTCAAAATCCACAAAATCGCCCACCGCAATGGGGTTTGTACTTTTAATGCCTTGCATTCGGAATTTACCTTTTATACGGCATTCGTAAGTATCGCCCAATTCGGTTTTAACGGTGTACCAACTTCCTGTAGATTTATAAACGAGTCCTATCATAATAATTGTTTTCAAAAGTAAAATAAAAAAACAAACTTATATGTGAGAATATATTTATATTTATCATTTTTAAAACCTTAACAAATCAACAACATGAAAAAAATTTTATTATCGTTTTTCCTTTTAACATTTTTTCAAAATGTGGTAGCACAAACCAATTTGTATGAAAACCCAAACTTTGATGAACTAGCCAAAACACACAAAATCATTGCCATTGTACCTTTTAAAACGCAAGTACAGTTACGCCCCAAACAAATGAAAGACATGAGTGCAGAGCAACTTAACCGCGTAGAAAAATCGGAAGGAGAAAGTATTCAAACCGCTATGTATTCTTGGTTTTTAAAGCGAAAAAAGCGTGGAGACTTACAAAATTTAGAAATTCAAGACCCCAGAACAACTACAGCAATGCTAAAAAAACAGACTATTGATTATAACAATATTATGGATTTCACCCCACAAGAATTAGCCAAAATACTTGAAGTTGATGCCGTAATTTCTGGAGAATTCGAAACCAACAAACCCATGTCTGAAGGCGCTTCTGTTGCATTAGGCGTTTTGTTCGGATTTTTTGGGAGCACTAATAGCGCAACAATAAACATGAGTGTTCACAATGCTACTGATGGTATTCTACTTTGGAATTACAACAAAAAAGTAAGTGGCAGTATAGGTAGTAATACTGAAGATTTAATTAATGTTTTAATGAGAAAATCTTCTAGAAGATTGGCTTACACCAAAAACAGTAAAGACAAAGATTAGTCTTTACTAAAGAAATACAAACAAAAACGCCTCACAATTGTGAGGCGTTTTTCAATTTATATTATCCGTTAATTACCTTCTCTTGGTGATTAATCGATTCTTGGTGAATTGCTTTAAACATTTTCAAAATGAACTCTTCACTTAATCCTTGGCTTTCTCCTTCAATAACCATTTTACCTAAAATTTCGTTCCAACGTTTGCTTTGTAAAACAGCAACATTTTTCTGTTTTTTAAGCGCTCCAATACTATCGGCAGCTTTCATACGTTTTCCTAATAATTCGATAATTTGGTTATCAACCACATCAATTTGTGCTCTTAAATTATCTAACTGCTTATTGTAATCTGCCTCCGAATCGCTTTCTTTTCTTATTTTCAAATCTTTCATAATTTGAACTAAGGTTTTTGGAGTTACTTGTTGAGACGCATCACTCCAAGCGTTATCTGGATCGTAATGAGTTTCTATCATTAAACCATCAAAATTCAAATCTAAAGCCGTTTGAGATACATCAAAAATCATATCCCGTTTTCCTGTAATATGCGATGGGTCGTTAATTAAAGGAATATCTGGATATTTATTTTGAAACTCAATAGCCAATTGCCATTCTGGGTTGTTTCTGTACTTCGTTTTTTCATACGTTGAAAACCCTCTATGTATCGCACCAATGTTTTTAACACCTGCTTTGTAAATACGCTCAATACCACCTAACCACAACGCTAAATCTGGATTTACTGGGTTTTTAATAAGTACTGGCTTATCAGTTCCTTCTAAAGCATCTGCAATTTCTTGCATAATGAATGGGCTTACTGTAGAACGTGCACCAATCCATAATAAATCGACATCATGCTCTAAGGCTAACTTTACATGTGCAGCGTTTGCAACTTCGGTACAAATTTTCATACCCGTTTCTGCTTTTACTTTTTGTAACCATTTTAAACCTAAAGCTCCAACACCTTCAAACATTCCTGGACGTGTTCTTGGTTTCCAAATACCTGCTCTAAAATAACTTACATCCGTATTTTTTAGCTCGTGCGCTATTCTTAATACTTGCTCTTCTGTTTCAGCACTACAAGGTCCTGCAATTACCAGTGGATGGCTTAAATTTAAGTCATCTAACCACGTTCTCATTTCTTTTTTGTTTTCCATTTTATTTGATTTACTTTAAATCTACTTGATGTGAAACCCACATGTTTCGAAATAATCTTTTATAATTAATATTTACTCTTTTTACAATTCTTTTGGGCGTTACCCTAAAGGGTCGGGCTTTTCGCTACAAGTCCTCGCTCGTACCTCGCTGTGGGCTTTCCGCTGCAATCCCTAACGCGGAAAAACAGCACGCTTTCAGCTTTATATTCACTTTAAATAATACCGTTTAAAATATCTTTTATATGGTTCGTTTCTTTCATTTCATTAAAAATAGCATCAAAATCATCCCCTTTCATAAGTTCTTTAAAATGAGTTAGGTTTGTGATGTATTCCTCTAAAGTTTCAATAACATTTTGCTTATTCTGTTTAAAAATAGGTGTCCACATCTCCGGTGAACTTTTTGCCAAACGCACAGTTGATGCAAATCCACTACCCGCCATATCAAAAATATCACGTTCATTTTTCTCTTTCTCCATCACCGTTTTCCCCAACATAAACGAACTAATGTGCGATAAATGTGATACGTAGGCAATGTGTTTGTCATGCGCCTCCGGATTCATATAACGAATACGCATGCCAATAGATTTAAACAAATCCAATGCCTTTTCTTGAAGCTTGAAGGTTGTTTTTTCAACTTCACATACAATATTTGTTTTCCCTACAAACAAATCTGGAATAGCTGCACTAGGTCCAGAATGTTCCGTTCCCGCAATGGGATGCATTGCTAAAAAGTTTCTACGTTTTGGGTGATTTTCAACTACCTTGCAAATATCAGCTTTTGTTGAACCTGCATCAACCACTAAACCTGTATCTGAAATTCTATCTAAAATAGAAGGCAGTAATTTTACCGTAGCATCAACAGGAATGGAAATAATTACTAAATCGGCATTTACAATATCATCTAAAGTTGCCTTTTTATCAATTAAATTAAGAGCCAAAGCTTCATTAAGTGTCGTTTCTTTTCTGCTGATACCGTGAATAACCACTTCCGGATATTTCTTTTTAATATCAATAGCAAGACTTCCGCCTATTAAACCAACTCCTATGATGTATATATTTTTCATTTCCTTATCAACCTTCTCCAAACGAGAAAGGTTTTTTATTTTGTCACGAATACACGAATGTATTACTGTTTTGTAATTACTTTTTTTCTGCGACTGCGACTGAAAACTATTTCACTCTTGCAATTGCTTCTTCTAAAACTTCGGTTGAGGCACATAACGAAAAGCGTATGTAGCCTTCACCTTTACTACCAAAAATGGTTCCTGGTGTAATGAATATGTGATTGTTTTTTAATATCAAATCAATATATTCTTCCGATTTTACAAACGCTGGTAACTTGGCCCAAACAAATAAACCGGTTGCATTTTTATCATACGTGCAATTCAGCGCATCTGCCAATTGCCATACTAAATCCCTACGTTGTTTGTACACGCTATTTAGTGCGCTAAACCACATATTGGAACATTTTAATGCTTCCACTGCTCCTTTTTGAATGCCGTAAAACATCCCTGAATCCATATTGCTTTTTACCTTTAGCACATTGTTTATGTGTTTGCTATCGCCAACCACCATACCTACACGCCAACCTGCCATGTTAAAGGTTTTACTTAAAGAATTCAATTCCAAACAAACCTCTTTAGCACCTTCTACCTCCAAAATACTTCTCGGGTTATCGTTTAAAACAAAACTATATGGGTTGTCATTAACAATTAAAATGCTATGCTTTTTTCCAAAAGCCACCAATTCTTCAAATAGAAATTTGCTTGGTTGTGCGCCTGTTGGCATGTGCGGGTAATTCACCCACATCAACTTTACTTTACTTAAATCTAATTTCTCTAAAGCCTTAAAATCGGGCAACCAATTATTGGATTCATCTAATTCATAAAAAACAGATTCCGCACCAACTAATCTCGTAACCGAAGCGTATGTAGGATATCCAGGATTTGGGATTAATACGCCATCACCATCATTCAAATATGCCATAGAAATATGCATAATGCCTTCCTTACTTCCCATTAATGGCAATATCTCTGTTCCTGGACTCAAATGTACTTTAAATTGTTCTTTATAAAATCCAGCTATAGCTTCTCTTAATTCAGGTAAGCCTTGGTAACTTTGGTATTTATGAGCACTTGGATTTGAAAAACCTTCATTTAAAGCATCGACTACTTTTTGTGGCGGTTGCATGTCTGGACTACCAATACCTAAATTTATAATAGGCTTACCACTTGCTATAAGCAAATTCACTTCTCTTAATTTTTTTGAGAAGTAGTATTCTTCAACGGTATTTAATCTGTTTGCTGCCTCAATCATAACTTGGCATTTTTATATTCACCTAAAACTTTAAATCCTTGCGCCATAATCTCTATAATAGATTTTGCCTTTTTAAATTCTGCATAAGTTTCAAAAGTAACATCAACAAAAAACGCATATTTCCAAGGCGTTTCTACAATTGGCAAGGATTGTATTTTGGTTAAATTCAGTTTACAATCGCTCATTACATTTAAAATAGCTGCTAAACTACCTCGCTTATGGTCTGCTTCAAACCTAACCGACGCTTTATTTATTTGATTTTCTGGTATTTCAGAATTCAAACGTTTTACAATAACAAAACGCGTTTCGTTATGTTTTATGGTCTGAATACTATGTGCTAAAATATCCAATTCAAAAATTTCGGCTGCTTTAACACTTGCAATCGCGCCAACACCTTTAAGTTGGTTTTCTTGTATACGTTGGGCAACCTCGGCAGTATCTTTATCTTCAACCAATTTAATGTGTGGATGCAATTTAAAAAACTCCATACACTGCAATAACGCCATAGGGTGCGAATACACCTCTTTTATTTCCTTAATATTTTGATTGGGCAATGCCATTAAATTGTGCTGAATATCTAAATAATGTTCACCAACAATGTGCAATCCAAATTTGTTTATTAAAGCATAATTAGGAATGATAGACCCTGCTATAGAGTTTTCTAAGGCCATAATAGCCGCATCACATTCTTTAGTAATTAAAGAGTCGACTACTTGGTCGAATGTTAAACATTCTATAGCATCAACAGGCTTATCAAAATATTGCTGCGACACAATATGATGAAAAGATCCTTTTACGCCCTGTATGGCCACTGTTTTTATCATATACAAAAAAAAGTCCCGATTTTCATCGAGACTTAGTATTAAAATTTATGTTTATAAATTACACATACAACGTCTCGTTTTTTCTGCTAAAGAAAAAATAAAAACCGCTAAAATATGTATAACCTACTGTTGTCTTCATAATTATGCGGCTAAAGTAGTTAATATTTCAAGAAATAAAAACAGGTTAAAACCTTTTTTTCATATTTATTAAAAGTTTTAAATATTTTACAGCAAAACATACATTACATTAGATAATCATTATTTTTGAATAAATAATTTTAAATATGTCCATACAGGTAGAAGGTGTTTCGAAACTTTACGGAAACCAAAAAGCGTTAAACAACATCTCTTTTAAAGTTGAAAAGCCTGAAATTGTTGGTTTTTTAGGACCGAATGGTGCTGGAAAATCTACAATGATGAAAATTTTAACCACTTACCTAGGTTCTAGTGAAGGTATCGCTACCGTAAACGGGTTTAATGTAAATACAGATAAGCAACAAGTACAACAAAGTGTTGGCTATTTACCCGAGCACAACCCTCTTTATTTAGACATGTATATTAAGGAGTATTTGTCTTTTAATGCTAGCGTTTATAAAATCAGCAAAGAACGTATTGAAGAAGTTATAGAACTTACTGGGTTAACGCCCGAAGCCCATAAAAAAATTGGGCAACTATCAAAAGGATACCGCCAACGTGTTGGACTTGCTAATGCACTTTTGCACAACCCCGATGTTTTAATTTTAGATGAACCTACTACTGGTTTGGATCCAAACCAGTTGATTGAAATTAGAAACTTAATTAAATCTATTGGAAAAACTAAAACAGTGTTTCTTTCTACACATATTATGCAAGAGGTTGAAGCGATGTGCGACCGTGTTATCATCATCAATAAAGGTGAAATTGTAGCCGATAAAAAACTTAAAGACTTACACGAAAACAAAGATCAAGTTGTTATTGTTGAGTTTGATTATCGTGTTGAAGATGCTTTTTTATTAAAGTTACCAAAAGTTAAAACGGTAGTTAATACGCACGATTTTGTTTATGAAATCACTTTTTCAACTTCTGAAGATATGCGTTCGCATGTATTTGACTTTGCACATGACAATAAATTAAAGATTTTGCAACTCAATCAAAAAAATGCGAGTTTAGAATCGCTTTTTAGGGAGTTGACTTCGAAGTAGTGCTAATTTTAGTTATATCGCTGATAATGCCAAACATTTGAAATGAGATACAAGCTACTTATATTATTCAGTATATATCTTCTTAACGCCTGCAAAAATCAAGATAAAGAAAAAACTTTTCGCGAAGTTCAGGTTACTTCTGAAAATCCAAATGCAGAGAAAAAACCAGAACAACTAATGCCTGACTGCGAAAAATATTGGAAGAATAGATTTAAAAATGACAGCCTAAAAACTACGTATATTGATGAAGTAATATCTAAAAACAAACTAACCATCAATAACTTGATTTTTTTGAATGCATTAAAATCTGAAAAACAAAATGATTTTGCGTTCAAACAAGTTCTTTCTCCAATCTTTAGGCTTTCAAATACCGAGATTGGGATATTGACTTTTCCCAAGTACAAGCATATTGACAACAAGCTTATTCCTATCTCAAAGGAAATGGACTTAATCAAAAAGTTTGATACAATAACGGAAAATACAATGGAACATTTTGGTGAAATTAAGTTTTACCCTATGCTTCTAAATTCTATACTTAATACAAGAGCGAAACCTGTAACATACTACTATACAACAAACAAAGTTGGCTCAACCAAAATAATGGAACTAGGTGCTTATATTGACGAATGTTTAGAATATTTTGAATACTCAATTGACACAACAACTATTTCTAAAAACGATAAATTACTATTTAGCAGCCCGTTTTTTATTGATTTAGTTTTTGAAAATAACCCCAAAGTAGATTTACTTTTACAGAATGACTATAAAGAAGAATGTTTTGATTGCCTAACCAGTTTAAATCTACAAAAATCATTTGCTAAAATTAAAGGAATTGACAACTTATATTTTGTTTATGCAGATTCCTTTCCTATTAACAATGAATTAGACACACCATCTAGAGCATTGATCTTAATTAATGAAAACAATGAACCTATATATCTATGGTATGATGAAATTGATTTATTTGGTTGCAGTTGCATGTAAATAATAAGATTTACAAAATTACAGTGAGCAATTACTTATGCTACCCTAATTATTAAATTATAGCTGATAGTACGAGTTAGGGATTACTTATTTATTTTGATAAATTTGAAATCGCGAATGTTTCACATTTGCATTGGAAAGCCCGTAGCTGCCCTGACGCTTCGGGAAACAGTGCCAAAATTAATTGATTTATACTAGAAGTATGACTAATATCATCTTTACAAAAAGATGTAGGTATTAATTTTGTAGCATCATTATTTTTAATAATAAAAAAAGCATAGTTATTTTGCTTAAAACGTGCAATCAATTATCTTTATAAAACTACAAAACACCTCATGAGTAAAGGAATTTATGTAGCAACCATTGAACCAAACAGCGGAAAATCTGTTGTTGTTTTGGGTTTAATGCGTATGCTTTTAGGAAAAACAGCTAAAGTTGGATATTTTAGGCCTATTATTGAAGATCTAGATACTGGCGAAATGGACAACCATATTAGTACGGTTTTATCACATTTTGAGATTGACATCAATTACAAAAAAACCTTTGCCTTTACCAGAAACGAAGTTCTTGACTTGTACAACCAAGGAAAATCGGGAGAAGTAATTGATGAAATTATTAAAAAATATAAACACCTTGAACAACATTTCGATTTTGTTTTGGTTGAAGGCACCGATTTTTCGCATGAAAACTCCAGCATTGAACTGGATTTGAATATTTTAATCTCAAAAAATCTGAGTCTTCCTGTTATTATCGTGATTCAGGGCGATAAAAAAGAAAACAAGGAAATTGTTGATAGCGTTCAATTAGCCTACGACACTTTTAGAAATTCGGTTGATGTCCTTTCTATAATGACTAACAAGGCAAATTCCAATGAAGTTTCAACCTTAAAAACCTTATTGCAAAAGCGTATAAATAATACTGACATTACGGTTATTCCAAAAATTCACAGTTTATCGAGCCCTACGGTAAAAGAGGTTATAAAATCACTTGATGGTAAAGTTCTTTTTGGTAAAGACATGTTAAACAATCTTATAGACAGTTTTAGCGTAGGTGCTATGCAATTGCGCAACTACCTTACCCATTTAAAAGAGAATGCTTTAGTGATTACACCTGGCGATAGAGCCGATATCATTTTAGGCGCCTTGCAAGCCAACATATCTAAAAATTACCCTAAAATTTCTGGGATCATTTTAACAGGCGGCCTGATTCCTGAAGAACCTATTTTAAAACTTATTGAAGGTCTTTCTAGTGTGGTACCCATTATTAGTGTAAAAGACGGCACCTATTTAGTAACTAACGAAATAGGAAATATTAAATCTAAAATATATGCCGAAAACACCGAAAAAATAACCACCTCTATCTCAACTTTTGAAAAACATGTGGACACAGACAAGCTTGCTGAAAAATTAATAACCTTTGAATCGGGAATATTTACCCCAAGAATGTTTCAATATAATTTACTGCAACGTGCTTTAAAAAACAAAAAACACATTGTACTGCCAGAAGGTACAGACGAACGTGTTTTAGAGGCTGCTGCCCGATTGATAAATGCACAAGTAGTAGAATTAACGCTTATTGGTGATGAAGAATTAATTAAAGAGCGTATTGAAAAACTCGATATCTCTTTAGATTTGAATGCCATAAACATTGTATCTCCAACAAAATCACCCTATTTTGAAGATTACGTAAACACTTTTTATGAATTAAGAAAGCATAAAAATGTAAACTTAGAAATGGCAAGAGACGCTATGGCAGATGTATCGTATTTTGGAACCATGATGATTTATAAAGGACATGCAGACGGGATGGTTTCTGGAGCTGTACATACCACACAACACACGTTACGACCTGCTTTGCAGTTTATTAAAACAAAACCGGGCGTAAATATTGTGTCGTCTATTTTCTTTATGTGTTTAGAAGATCGAATTTCTGTTTTTGGTGATTGTGCCATTAACCCAAACCCAAATGCAAAAGAATTGGCAGAAATTGCCATTCAATCTTCACAAACCGCTAAAGAGTTTGGTATTGAACCTAAAGTCGCGATGCTTTCTTATTCATCTGGTGCATCAGGAAAAGGTGCTGACGTTGAAAAAGTAAGAGAAGCTACCGACATAGTTAAATTGGAAGTACCAACTTTAAAAATAGAAGGCCCTATTCAATATGACGCTGCGGTTGATATGCGTATTGGAAAAAGCAAATTACCAGATTCTGAAGTTGCAGGAAGTGCTAGTGTACTTGTTTTTCCAGATTTAAACACCGGGAACAATACTTATAAAGCTGTACAGCGCGAAACAGGCGCACTGGCCATTGGCCCTGTTTTACAAGGCTTAAACAAGCCCGTTAACGACCTAAGCAGAGGTTGCACCGTAGATGATATTTACAGCACCGTTATAATAACAGCCATACAAGCTCAAGAAAGTTAAAAATATGCAAGTACTCATTTTAAACTCAGGGAGTTCTTCCTTAAAATTTCAATTATTTTCAATGCCCGAAGAAACTATTTTATGTTCCGGAATGGTAGAACGCATTGGTTTTAACGATGCTGTTTTCAAATTTAAAACCGATAAAGACTCCATAGAGTTGGAATCAAAAATATTAAACCATAAAGCAGGGTTAAAATTGGTGGCTCAACATCTTTTAGATAAAAAGGTAGGAGTTTTAAAATCACCGGAAGATATCGCTATTGTTGGACACAGGGTGGTGCATGGCGGTATTCATTTTAGCAATACTACTGAAATTACAGAAGCTGTTAAAAAGAAAATAAAAACATTATCATCTTTAGCCCCATTACATAACCCTGCCAATTTAGAAGGCATTGTTGTAGCCGAAGACATCTTTCCAAAAGCAAAACAAGTAGCAGTTTTTGACACAGCATTTCTTCAATCCATTCCAGAAGTAGCCTATAAATACGCGATTCCTAACGAGTTTTTAACGGAAAATCATATCCGCTTATATGGTTTTCACGGAACAAGCCATAAATATGTTTCTGAAAAATCAACTGAATTTTTAGGCAAAAAAGAATCTAAAATCATCACCATTCATTTAGGAAATGGCTGTAGTATAACAGCTGTTAAAAACGGAAAAAGCATAGATCATTCTATGGGCTTTTCTCCTTTGGGAGGCTTGATAATGGGAACACGATCGGGCGACATAGACCCTTCTATCATTTTTCATTTAAAAGACAAGTTAGGCTACAGTTTAAAAGAAATAAACACGCTGTTAAATAAAAAAAGTGGGATGTTAGGACTAACAGGCTATAGTGATTTAAGAGATATTCAAACAATGGCTGAAAAAGGCAATAAGGATTGTGTTTTGGCTTTGCAAATGAACGCTTACCGTATTAAAAAATATATTGGTAGTTACGCCGCCATTTTAAACGGGCTGGATGCCATAGTGTTTACTGCAGGTATTGGCGAAAATTCAAAATATATGCGCCAACTAATTTGCAAGGACTTAGATTTTTTAGGTATTCATTTAGATACTGAAAAAAATGATTCTGATTTAAGAACCATTCGAGCCATAAATAAAGAAGATTCAAAAGCGAAAATTCTGGTAGTTCCTACGAATGAAGAATTAGAAATTGCGAAGCAGTCGGTAGGTTTAATTAAAAATTAAGCGTCCTTTATATAATTCTTGAACATCTACATGGGGCGGATGTGTAACCGAAATAACGTTACCTGTACCAGAAATTCTCCCAGTTAGGGATTGTTGTGGGTTTACAATCATATCGTTAGAACTTCGGTTCCATAGCGCTATATTTTGGGCAATTAAATTAGAACCTTCAAAACGCGAAGTGCCCGCTGCAAACGCAATATCAAGATAATTGGTTCTTCCAGAGATATAAGCATTGGATAAATTGTTGAACACTAAATAAAACGCATAATTATCAATTTGCAATCTAAAATTCCCACTAGTAAACGAATTAGGTTTACTGTAATCTTCTGCCAAAACAGTTAAAGTTGGGTAGGTTAAAACCCCATCAGAACGCACTTCATATTGCGTAGAACTTCTTATTTCAGTAATATTCGGTGAGGTAATATATACTTTTGTAACACCATAATCTCGAACGTAATTACAAGAATTATTATCTGTAAGAATCAGTTTTCCTTCTACAACAACTGCCTCAATATCATTCAATAAATTTTCACCTGTTTCAATAAGAACCTTTTGCTCAATACCTTCTTTAACAATTAACTCGATGTCTCTATTTACTAATATTTTATCAAAGGTAGAAACATTCATTTCTTGTTGCACAATAGCTCCAGTAGTTTGGAAACAATCGCTCGCAGTTTCACTATTACAGGAAATCAATAAAATAGATACTATGTATATTAGTTTTTTCATTTTACAATCGAACGCCTATTCCTAATTCAACAGCTTCTGCTTTAGCCCCATGTGTTTTTAAAGTTAAAGCACCAAACCATTTGTCATTAACATAACGCTTCAAACCAATTCTTGAATATACTCTACCTTCAAAATCAAATGGGTAATACACGTAATACCCTAGCTGGGTTTCTAAAGAGGTTCTATTAATAAATAACTCATGCCCAACAAAAACACCTACACGTTTAAAGTCTTCATCTCCAGAAACATTTTCTTCCGGAAATGAGACACTTTTATAATAAATATATTCCTTTAAAAAGTTTGAAAAGAATACATCGGTTCCCAACTGTAAGGCACTTTTAACATTTATACGTTTATCGGCATAGGCCGAAAAAATATAAAATGGAAACTGCCCGCTGCCAACCACATCACTTTCGTTTACGCCGCCTCTAAAAGCAACATTATATTTTATGGGTTGTGTGAATTTTTCCTTTTCACCATCGGCTATAGTTGTAATATAGTCCGGCTCATTTTCATCCAAATTATAGGTCACACCCAAATTAAAAGCTATGGTGTTAACACTCGCATTTGGCGCTTTAATGTTGGCGTTGGAATAATGAATGAACGAAAATCCTGCTTGCACCCCAAACCTATCTATAATGCGCTCCTTTTTATAATTAAGCATCATCATAGTACTACTTAATAAATGAGAACCAAATGCAATGTTTCTGTAATTTTCTTCTTTATCGTATGGATTTGGAGCGTACCCGATGCCTTGCCCAATTCTAAACATGACATTCCTATTAAAAAAATAGAAATTATAATGCGCGTATAGGGATGCATTGCCCCCTAATACTTCATTTTCAAGGTTTTGATAAACAAAAGTAAAACCATAATCGGGGTAGTTATAACGTTGTTCCCAATCGTTAAATCCATAAGTCTTCTTATTCCAACTTAAAACAACACCTGCAGGATGCCCATTAATTAAATGCAGAATATCGTTGTTGTGCAGTGCGATGTTCCCTTTAAAATTGTTCATATCTATATAAGAAGTATACTCCTTATCTTGTGAAAAAACAAAAAAAGTAAGAATTAGAAAAGTGCAGGTTAAAAATGGTTTCATTAACAAATTTGCTGTAACGCAAAAACAACGTATTGATTAAAACAACTCCGATGCAATGGCTTTTATATTATCGCTTTTACCCATCGAATAATAATGTAAAAACGGCACACCTGCTGCTTTTAATTCTTTAGATTGTTGAATAGCAAACTCAATGCCAACTTGCCTTACAGCAACGTTATCTTTACAGGCCTCTACCGCTTCAATAAGTTCTTCTGGCAAATCTATTTTAAAAACCTGTGGTAATATATGCAAATGGCGCTTTACAGCAATCGGCTTAATACCTGGAATAATAGGCACAGTAATTCCAATTTTCCTAGCTTCATCAACAAAGTCAAAATACTTTTTATTGTCAAAAAACATTTGCGTTACTACATAATCGGCACCAGCATCCACCTTTGCTTTTAGGCGTTTTAAATCTGTTTGAAACGAAGGCGCTTCCATGTGTTTTTCCGGGTAACCGGCAACACCTACACAAAAATCGTAATTGTGTTCCACCTCAATTTCATCGTGCAAATATTTACCGTTATTTAAGTCAGCAATTTGCTGCACCAATTCGCTGGCATAACAGTTCCCTCCTTCAGTTGGAATAAAGTACGGCTCATCCTTTCTAGAATCTCCACGCAATGCCACCACATTATCAATACCTAAATAATGGCAATCTACCAAAACATACTCGGTTTCTTCCTTAGTAAAGCCACCACACAACAAATGCGGAATCGCATCAATATTATACTTATGCATAATAGATGCACATATTCCAACCGTACCGGGGCGCAAACGGGTAATACGTTTATCAAAAAGTCCGTTACCTTTATCAACATAAATAAACTCTTCTCTAGACGTAGTTACATCAATAAACGGCGGTTTAAACTCCATTAACGGATCGATATTATTATACAAATCCTGAATATTTTTCCCTTTTTGAGGCGGTACTACTTCAAACGAAAACAATGTTTTTCCGTTGGCTTTTTTTATGTGATCTGTTACTTTCATTATTCTATTTTATCATTCCAACTTATCGCGGAATCCTCTTCAATATTAATACTTTTTTGGCGTTACCACAAGGGTCGCGCTTTTCGCTATATCTTTTTTAAAGTTGCGCTTCGATATCTTCTACCAAAATATATTTTGGTCTCGATAGTCTCAAAAAAGGATGCCGCTGCAATCGCTAACGCAGACTAAACCAACAGTTTTTTCAACGCTTCATAATCTTCTTTATACTCCCAATAAATCCATCGTCCATTCACATAATCGGTTAAAATATATTTCTCGCTAATCGATTTAATTCTTGAAATAGGCAGTAATTTCTTCGAAAAAGTATCCGAAGGAATATGTTCCATCATTTCTTTATTCTTGGTATTATAACCATGAGAAATAATGTAACTACCTAATGTTAGTTCTATAAATTTATCTTTCATATCATTTTTTTACCAGACCTCACAGGTTTTAAAAACCTGTGAGGTATAAACCGCAACAGTTCCTTCCCAAGCCTGCATTGGGCGCAGTCCAAATGGAGAGGCTAAGTGGAGCTTCTTACTCATCTGCAATAGTTGGGTGCAACCATTTTCTAGCTTTTTCTTTGGTGATGCCTTTACGCACTGAATAATCAGTTACTTGGTCATCTGTAATTTTTCCTAAACCAAAATACTTCGCTTCTGGGTTTCCAAAATAATACCCCGAAACCGCTGCTGCTGGCCACATGGCTAAACTTTCGGTTAAGGTGACTCCTATTATTTTTTCAACCTCCAACAACTCCCAAATGGTTTCCTTTTCTAAATGATCTGGACATGCTGGATAACCTGGTGCCGGACGAATACCTTTATAACTTTCTTTAATTAAATCATCGTTGGTTAAATCTTCATCTGCAGCATACCCCCAGTGCTTAGTTCGTACTTGCTTATGTAAATACTCCGCTAAAGCTTCAGCAAACCTATCGGCAATGGCTTGAGCCATAATGCCATTATAATCATCTTCTTTGGCTCTATAACTATCTGCAAGTTCTTGTGCGCCAAAAATAGCAACACAAAAAGCCCCCATATAATCGGTTTTCCCTGTTTCTTTTGGTGCAATAAAATCTGCTAAAGCAATATTTGGAATACCTTCACGCTTGCTTAATTGTTGGCGCAAAGTTCTAAAAATAGCTATTTCATTTCCTTTTTTCTGAACCGAAATATCATCATGATTGATGCTGTTAGCTTCAAACAATCCGAAAACCGCTCTTGGTTTCAACAATTGCTTCGCGATGATTTCTTTAATCATAGCTTGCGCTTCATGATACATAATGGTAGCCTGTTCACCAACAACATCATCGCTTAAAATATCCGGGAATTTCCCATGCAAGTCCCAACTTCTAAAAAACGGACTCCAATCTATAAAAGGTTCCAATTCTTTTAAACTTAATTGTTTTAAAACTTGAACACCTATTTCGTTAGGTTTTACAATTTCAGAAGTTTCCCAATCTATTTTATATTTTCTTTTACGCGCTTCATTAATTGAAATATATGATTTCTCTTTACCGCGTTTTAAAAACTTGGTTCGGAATTCATCGTAATCTTTCTTTAAATTGGCAACATATTCGTTGGATGTTTTCTTGTTCAATAAATCACCCACAACCGTTACCGCTCTGGAAGCATCATTTACATGCACCACCGCATTTTTGTACTGTGGATCAATCTTAACAGCTGTGTGTGCTTTGGAGGTTGTAGCTCCTCCAATAAGCAATGGCAACGTGAAATTTTGACGCTCCATTTCTTTTGCCAAATACACCATTTCATCTAGTGATGGTGTGATTAATCCTGATAACCCAATAGCATCTACATTATGTGCTTTGGCTTCTGCTATGATTTTTTCTGGTGGTACCATAACCCCTAAATCAACTATAGCGTAATTATTACAGGCTAATACAACGCTTACAATATTTTTTCCAATATCGTGCACATCACCTTTTACAGTTGCCATTAGCACTTTACCAACGGGTTCCTGTAAATCACCTTTTTCGGCTTCAATAAACGGATTTAGATAACCAACAGCTTTTTTCATTACACGCGCCGATTTCACAACTTGTGGCAAGAACATTTTTCCCGCTCCAAACAAATCGCCTACAACGTTCATTCCAATCATTAAATGCCCTTCAATAACATCAATGGGTTTTTCGGCTTGTAATCTCGCCTCTTCTACATCTTCTATAATAAACGCATCAATACCTTTTACCAATGCGTGTGTAATTCTATCTTGAACTGGGTTTTCTCGCCAGGATAAATCGACCCCTTTTTCAACTTTAGAACCTTTTACCGTTTCAGCAAAGTCTAATAAACGCTCTGTAGCATCGTCGCGTCTGTCTAATATGACATCTTCTACATGCTCTAATAAATCTTTTGGAATATCATCATAAATCTCTAAAAGTGCAGGATTAACAATACCCATATTCATACCCGCTTGAATGGCATAGTATAAAAACACCGAGTGCATCGCTTCGCGAACACCATCGTTTCCTCTAAACGAAAACGATACGTTACTTACACCACCACTCACACTAACGTTTGGTAAATTCTCGCGTACCCAACGTGTGGCTTCAATAAAATCGATGGCATTTCTGCGGTGTTCGTCCATTCCTGTTGCTACAGGAAATATGTTTAAATCGAAAATAATATCTTCGGAAGGAAAGCCTACTTTATTAACTAGAATATCGTACGAGCGTTTACAAATTTCGATGCGTCTTTCATAGTTATCCGCTTGCCCAACTTCATCAAAAGCCATAATAACAACTGCGGCACCATACCTTTTTATCTGTTTTGCTTCCCAAATAAATTTGTCTTCGCCTTCCTTTAAGGAAATGGAATTCACCACACATTTACCTTGCACGACTTGAAGACCTGCTTCAATAATCTCCCATTTAGAACTATCAATCATTATAGGTACACGAGAAATATCGGGCTCAGCAGCAATTAAATTTAAAAAACGCACCATAGATTCTTTGCCATCTATAAGTCCGTCGTCCATATTGATGTCGATAATTTGGGCACCGCCATCTACTTGATGACGCGCTACTTGCAACGCTTCGTCGAATTTTTCTTCTTTAATCAATCGTAAAAACATACGAGATCCAGCTACGTTTGTACGTTCTCCAACGTTAATAAAATTGCTGTTTTCGTTTAGGATTAGTGGTTCTAATCCTGAAAGTCTCATGTATTTTCTTTCAATCTTCTCTTTCATATCACTTTTTTAATGTGACCCTTCGACTGCGCTCAGGGTGACAGCATGCTGACGAGGTTTATATTTTGCAGCAATATCTGCAATTACTTTAATATGCTCTGGTGTTGTACCACAGCAACCACCAATAATATTGATTAAATTTTTCTTTAAATATTCTTCAATTTGCTCACCCATTTCTTCAGCAGTTTCGTCATATTCTCCAAACGCGTTTGGCAAGCCTGCATTCGGGTGTGCAGAAATAGCAAAATCAGTTTTATTGGCAATAGCTTCTAAATGGGGTTGCAATAAATTAGCTCCCAAAGCACAGTTAAATCCAATGGATAATAACGGGATGTGTGATACCGAAATTAAAAAAGCTTCGGCGGTTTGCCCTGATAAGGTTCTACCGGAAGCATCGGTAATGGTTCCGCTTAACATAATTGGAATATCTATGTTTCTTTCTTCTTTTACTTCTTCAATGGCAAATAATGCTGCTTTGGCATTCAATGTATCAAAAACAGTTTCCACCAACAATAAATCGGCACCTCCATCAATCAACGCTTCAACTTGTTGTTTGTACGCAATACGCAATTCATCAAAAGTTACTGCTCTATATCCAGGATCGTTAACATCGGGCGACATACTTGCCGTACGGTTTGTTGGTCCAATAGATCCTGCTACGAAACGTGGCTTGTTCGGTTCGCGCTTTGTAAATTCATCAGCAACCTCTTTGGCTATTTTAGCCGATTGAAAGTTTAGTTCATACACCAAATCTTCCATTTGGTAATCTGCCATAGCAATGGTTGTACCCGAAAATGTATTGGTTTCAACAATATCTGCTCCAGCTTCAAAATATTTTGCGTGAATGGTTTTAATAGCTTCAGGTTGGGTAATAGAAAGCAAATCGTTATTCCCCTGTAATGGTGTTGGGTAATCTTTAAAACGCTCGCCTCTAAAATCTTCTTCAGTAAATTTATACTGCTGAAGCATGGTTCCCATAGCACCATCTAGTACTAAAATACGGTCTTGTAAAGCTTTATGTATGTTTGACATTTTGATATTTTTTATATCTGTATGTCATCAAGAAAAGTAAAAGATACACTTTTCGTTATCTTTCTAGTATTAAAAACACTAGTAGAACGTAGCACCTTTCCCAAAATTTGGGAGGTTGCCAAGGCTTCAACGGGTCTATTCCCTCTACCTTTCTTGATAACATATTTAATACGTTTATGAACTCGTGGGCAAAAATACCTCACATTTTTTTAAATTCACAGTAAATTGATGAAAATCGGCTGATTTTATTCAAATAATGTTGAAGACAAATAGCGATCGCCTCTATCACAAATAATGGCTACAATAACACCTTCATCAATAGATTCAGCTATTTTTAAAGCACAATATACAGCACCTCCGCTACTCATTCCTGCAAATACACCTTCTTCTTTTGCCAATCGCTGGGTTGTGGTTTTGGCATCTTCTTCGCTAACATCCACAACAACATCTACTCTAGAGCGGTCGAAAAACTTAGGCACATAATCGGGTGACCATTTTCTAATACCTGGAATTTTAGCACCATCTTCAGGTTGTGCCCCAACGATGGTGATGTTTTTATTTTTTTCTTTCAGAAACCTTGATGTTCCCATAATAGTACCTGTAGTTCCCATTGCCGACACGAAATGTGTAATTTCGCCATCGGTGTCTCTCCAAATTTCAGGACCTGTGGTTTTGTAATGTGCTTTCCAGTTATCGTCGTTCTCAAATTGATTCAACAAGGTATACCCTTTTTCGTCTCTTAATTGAAACGCCAAATCTCTGGAACCTTCTATGCCACCATCTGCTGATGTTAAAATTACCTCAGCCCCATACGCTCGCATGGTTTTAACGCGTTCTTCGGTAGAATTCTCAGGCATGATTAATACCATATGTACTCCCAATAAATTGGCTATAAATGCCAAAGCAATTCCTGTATTACCACTTGTTGCTTCTACCAAATAGTCTCCTTTTTTAATATCGCCTCGTTTTAAGGCCTCATTAATCATATTAAAAGCAGCACGATCTTTAACGCTTCCGCCAGGGTTATCGCCTTCAAGCTTCAGATACAGCTTCACGCCTTTTTTTTTAATAAGATGACTTGCCTCTACAAGTGGTGTGTTGCCTATTTGATCTAAAATACCTTTAACGGATGCCATTCTTTTTGGGTCTGATTTTTATTTCGGTTTGGTAAGTAACTAATGAATTTTCTGGAACCGATTCGGTAATCCAAACATTGGCACCAATGGTGCTATTTGCACCAATAGAAATATCGCCCCCAAGGATGGTAGCATTGGCGTAAATAGTTACGTTATCTTCAATAGTTGGGTGGCGTTTGGTAGATTCCAAGCTCTTCTTCACTTGAATACCACCAAGAGTAACTCCTTGAAAAATCTTTACATTATTTTTTATGATGGAAGTCTCGCCAATAACAATTCCCGTTCCGTGATCCACAAAAAACGAATCGCCAATAGTAGCTCCGGGATGGATATCGATACCTGTAATACCATGTACATACTCACTCATCATCCTAGGAATGATAGGCACATTTTGCACATACAATTCATGACTTAAACGGTAAATTGAAATGGCATAAAACCCTGGGCATGCTAAATAAACTTCTTCTAAACTTTTAGTTGCTGGGTCGAAATTCACCACCGCAATAGCATCTAAATCTAATTTTGTTCTGATGGCTTGAAACTTACCTTGAAACGCATTCCAAATAGCTTCGCCATCATTAATATCTAGATTATTTGCAATGTCTAAAAACGTCTTTTTTAATGATTGAAGTTCATTTTCATGTTCGTCAAAAACATAATAAAATAAACGCTTTGTAAATGTTTTTACAACATCTTTTAAACGCACATTATATTTTTTTTGAATCAATTTATCGTTTAACTCTTGGCATGGATCCATATCAACTACTTTTTAATTATCTATTGGTTGTCGTTATTCAATGTTGAAATTTACAACAATAAAAGACTTCTAAAAAAAACTTTTTTATTGAATGGACTGTACCACAGCTTTAGGCGCTTCTTTTCTAGAGCCATCAAAACCATCAATACCACTAACGGTTGTATATTTTAATACATACTTTTTTCCTGGATTGATGATTCTGTAAGCTGCCTGACACATTAAAGTAGCTTCGTGGAAACCACAAAGAATTAACTTTAATTTTTCAGGATAAGTATTCACATCACCAATTGCAAATATACCTGGAATATTTGTTTGATAATTTAATGAATTATCAACTTTTATGGCATTCTTCTCTATTTCTAACCCCCAGTCACCAATAGGCCCTAATTTTGGAGACAAACCGAATAATGGAATAAAGTGATCTGTTTCTAAACGAAACTCCTCACCTTCTTTACTAACTGTAAGAGCTTCAATTTTACCATCACCATGTAGTTCTGTAACTTCGGCTGGTGTTATTAAATTGATTTTACCTAAGTTTTTCAACTCACTTACTTTTTCAACAGAATCTAAAGCACCTCTAAATTCGTTTCTCCTGTGAATTAAAGTTACTTCAGAAGCAACATCGGCTAAAAAAATACTCCAATCTAAAGCAGAATCTCCTCCACCAGAAATCACGACGCGTTTATTTCTGTATACTTCTGGATCTTTAATGAAATATTCTAACCCATTATCTTCATAAATATCTAGGTTATCCAATCCTGGTTTTCTAGGTTCAAATGAACCTAAACCTCCAGCAATAGCTACTACCGGCGCATGGTGTTTTGTTCCTTTATTGGTAGTAACAATAAAAGTTCCGTCTTCTAATTTATCAATGGTTTCGGCTCGCTCACCTAAGGTAAACCCAGGTTCAAATTGTTTTCCTTGCTCTACCAAATTTTTTGTTAAATCACCAGCTAATACTTCTGGAAATCCTGGAATATCGTATATAGGTTTTTTTGGATAAATTTCTGAACATTGTCCACCTGGTTGTGGTAATGCATCAATTAAATGGCATTTAAGTTTTAACAATCCTGCTTCAAAAACTGTGAATAATCCCGTTGGTCCAGCACCTATTATAAGTATATCTGTTTTAATCATTTTGTTTGTAATTTAGACCTACAAGGTTTTAAAAACCTTGTAGGTCTTCTTTATTTTTTCTCAATTAATCCTTTGGTAAATTCGTTAAGTGTTTCCACTTTTTGTTCAAAATCACCTTTTATTGTTTTTCTGTATTCGTTTAAATTTTTAACCAAATCGTCTACATTTTCTGGAATCACATCCTCAAAAAACTGACGCAAACGTTTGGCAGTTGTTGGCGACTTTCCATTGGTCGAAATAGCCACTTTAACATTGCCTTTTGTTACAATACCACCCATATAAAAATCGCAATACGGTGGGTTATCGGCAACATTCACTAAAATACTGCGCTTTCGGCAGTGTTTATGCACTTTTACATTTACACTAGGCACATCGGTAGTTGCTATAACCATGTGCTTTCCTTTTAAATAACGCTTACTGTAGCGTCTTTTTAACAACTTAACGTCACCTTTTTTTGCAAGTTCAATAGTCCCTTCCCTGAACATAGGCGACACCATAGTTACTTTAGCATCTGGACTTGATTTTAACAGGAACGTTAATTTTTCTTCGGCTACATTCCCTCCGCCCACAATAAGCACGTTAAGACTATTTAACTTTAAAAAAATAGGATATAAATTATTCCTTTCCATAATGAAGCCTAGGGTTATGCTTTATTTAATTCTTTATAAATAGTTGTTAATTGAACACGCTCTTTCACCACATCGCCAATAACAATAATTGCTGGATTTGCCAACTGTTTTTCTTCCACAACTTTGCTAATCGTGCTGATAGTTCCAAAACCAAATTTTTCGTTTTCGGTAGTACCTTCTTGAATGATGGCTACAGGTGTATCCTGCTTATTTTCTTCTGAAAAAATTTGAACAATTTCATCTAACTTGCCCATCCCCATTAAAATAACAACCGTTGCTGTTGATTTTGCCGCAATAGCAACATCATCAGACAACTGGTGTGCTTTGGTAGTTCCTGTTATTACCCAAAAACTTTCGGAAGCACCACGTTTTGTTAACGGAATACCTTGATATGCAGGTACTGCAATAGATGATGATATACCTGGCACTACATAGGTTTCTAAACCAAAAGTTCTCACATAATCAATTTCTTCTGCACCTCTTCCAAAAATAAAGGGATCGCCACCTTTTAAGCGTACTACATGTCCTTTTTCCTTAGCCTTGTTTACAATGAGTTCGTTAATTTGTTCTTGCTGAAAAGCATAACACCCTTTGCGCTTCCCCACAAAAATAAGTTCCGTTTTTGCCGAAGCATATTTAAGAAGTTCTTCGTTTATAAGCGCATCGTACAAGATCACATCGGCAGACTCAATCGCTTTAATTGCTTTAAGCGTAATTAAATCTGGATCGCCTGGACCTGCACCTACAACCGTTAATTTTGGGGTTATCAAACTCATAATCTGTATTTAAACCGTTTTGTTTTCAAGCTTTGTATCTGCATCTCTAAAAGCTCTTACTTTTTCTAAAAACTGGTTTGCACTTTTTATATAATTAGATGCGAATGCCTCAGTAGGTGCATTTTTGTTTATTTGATAAATCAATTCTGAAAAAGAAGTACCTAAATTAAGTTTACCACTTTCTACAAACAATTCATCAAACTGACTTACAATACCTGCATGTGTATTGGTGCTTTTGTTTTCTGCCAACAACATGGCCTTTGCAGAATTCACCATGGACGTATACGCATGATAAATAGCACTTGAATACACTTTGTTGTTGAATGATTTTTGTGCGTTTCCAATTTTTTCTTCACTCTCAAAAAACAAAGTCGCGATTAAATCGATAACGACACCAGCACATTCGCCAATACCAATTTCTTTCTCGTATTTTTCTTCAGTTCCCCAATCGATAAAATCTTCTTGGGTTAAATTTGAAACATCTTGAAGATCGTTTAACAAATCGTAAAAATATCTGTCGCCAGTTACTTTATAGTAATCTACAAACGATTTATCTTCTGCATTTGCTTCATAATCGTTTAAAATTCTGCGTAACGCTTCTGGTCCTCTTCTACTTGGTACTTTTACTACTTTATCAGCAAACAATCCGTTACCATCTCCTAAATTTCCGCCACCTAATAACACTTGTAAAGCTGGTGCTACCAATTTATCTGGAGTACGCACAGACATCCCTTGGAAACCAATATTTGCCATATTGTGTTGCCCACAAGCATTCATACAGCCACTAATTTTAATAACCACATCGTCGTTTTTTAAATACTGTGGGTATTCAGCTTTTATAACACGCTCCAACTCATCTGCAATACCTGTACTACTTGCAATACCTAAATTACACGTATCGGTCCCAGGGCATGCTGTAATATCAACCGCTTTATTATAACCTGCTTCAACGAAGCCTAATTTTTCTAATTCGGTATAGAAAAAAGGCACTAAATTTTCCTTAACAAAAGGAATAACTATATTTTGACGCAACGACAAACGAATTTCGCCCGCTGCATATTTTTCTACTAAATTGGCCAATAAACGTGCTTTATCTGTATAAAAATCTCCTAAAAGCACTTTAATACCGATAGCTACAAAACCTTCCTGTTTTTGAGGAATTAAGTTAGTTGCTTTCCAAAGTTCAAAAGCTTCTTGATCTTTAATTTCTACTTGAGGTGCTTCAACCGAAACTGGTTTTGAGGCTACATATGCATCTGCATCAATAGCAACCGTTTTAAATTCGATTGCATTTTGTTCATCTTCAACCAATTCTTTAAAAGCATCTAAACCGATATCTTTTATTAAGAATTTCATTCTCGCTTTCGCACGACTTTTACGTTCGCCATAACGATCGAAAACACGTAACACACCTTCCATTAAAGGAATAATTTTATCTGAAGGCAAGAAACTATATAACTCGTCGGCATGACGTGGTTGCGAGCCTAAGCCACCACCAATCATCACTTTAAACCCACGAACACCGTTTTCAATTTTAGCGATGAAACCTAAATCGTGCATGTACGAAAGTCCGGTATCCTCATCAGAAGATGAAAAAGACACCTTGAACTTACGTCCCATTTCTTGACAGATAGGATTTCTTAAGAAAAAACGAAATAAGGCATCGGCATAGGGCGACACATCAAACGGTTCGTTTGGATCAATGCCTGCCAATTCTGAAGCGGTTACGTTACGCACCGTGTTACCACACGCTTCTCTTAAGGTAATATCGTCTTTATCCAATTCAGACCACAATTCTGGGGTTCTGTTTAAATCCACATAATGAATTTGGATATCTTGACGCGTTGTAATGTGCAAGCGACCACGAGAATACTCATCAGACACATCAGAAATTCTGCGTAATTGGTTGCTTTTTACTTTTCCGTAAGGTAATTTGATACGAATCATTTGAACGCCTTCTTGACGCTGACCGTAAATACCACGAGCTAAACGAAGACTTCTAAATTTTTCTTCATCAATTTTTCCTGTATTGAATAATTCGATTTTTTTAGCTAATTCTAAAATTTCGTTTTCAACAACTGGATTTTCTATTTCTGTTCTAAAAGTTTGCATTTTCTTTTAAGTTTTAATGTTGAAAGTTTTTAAAGTTGAAAAGTAAATAGCTCTTTAACTTTTCGCTTTCAAGCTTTTTAACTTCTGTTTTTTTTTATTGAATGAAGCCTGCTCCTACCGTATGATTGTTTTGGGTATCGATTAAAATAAACGATCCGTTTGTTCTGTGATTTTTAAATTGATCGAAGAACAATGGTTTGTTGAATTTGAATGTTACCGAAGCAATATCATTGACACCCAAACCTTGAACGTTTTTTTCAATACCTGAATAATCAGGGTTTATTTTATGATTGATTTTTTCTACTCTAGCCAATACTTTGTTCACACCATGTTGTAACACATATTTTGAACCCGCTTCCAATGGCGTTGAATCCATCCAACAAATATTTGCTGTAAATTGTTTATCGATGGTAGGTAAATCACCTTCCTTAACAATCATATCACCTCTACTTACATTAATATCATTTTCTAAAGTGATAGTAACCGACGAACGTCTTGAAGCTGTTTGATATTTTTCGTCATAGAAATAAATATCCTTGATTTTTGATCTTGTTTTTGATGGTAATACTAAAATATTATCACCAACACTTAATTCCCCGCCATACACTTTACCTGCATACCCTCTAAAATCGTGGAAATCTTCCGTTTTTGGACGGATAACATACTGTACTGGAAAACGTGGCGTCCCTACATTGTAAATATCTTTTTTATCTAAACCTTCTAAATGCTCTAATAAAGATTCACCTGTGTACCAAGGCATATTTTCAGAACGGTTTACAACATTATCACCTTTTAAAGCACTTACCGGAATGAACGTGATTTTTTGATCTTGGTAATCTCTTTTGCTCATTAACTCAGAAAAATCTGCTTTGATTTTATTGTAAACCTCTTCAGAATAATCTACCAAGTCCATTTTGTTAATGGTAACAACAACATCTTTAATTCTCAATAAATTATTGATGAAGAAGTGACGATTGGTTTGCTCGATAACCCCTTTTCTTGCATCAATTAAAATGATAGACGCTTGAGATGTTGAAGCGCCTGTAACCATGTTTCTCGTGTATTCAACATGGCCAGGGGTATCGGCTATAATGTAACTTTTCTTTCTTGTTGAAAAATAGATGTGTGCCACGTCAATGGTGATACCTTGTTCTCTTTCTGCTACCAATCCATCGGTTGCCAACGAAAAATCCAAGTAATCATAACCTTTTTGTTTACTTGTTTTTTCAATAGCTGCTAACTTATCGGTAGTTAATGATTTTGTATCGTAAAGTATGCGCCCTATTAAGGTACTTTTTCCATCATCTACACTTCCTGCTGTTGCAATTTTTAATACTTCCATTTTATTTTTTGCTTTATGCTTTATGCTTAACGCTTTAAGCAATCTGACTTTATCTTAATTTTTATTTGCTTATGGCTTATTGCCTATAGCATACGGCTAAAAGTACCCTTGTTGTTTACGTTTTTCCATGGCTGCTTCAGAACGTTTATCGTCTATGCGCGCACCACGTTCTGAAATTGTACTATCTCTAATTTCTTCAACTACTTTAGAAATTGTTGATGCTTCCGATAAGACAGCCGCTGTACAACTCATATCGCCTACGGTTCTAAAACGCACCATTTCTTCAATCACTTCTTCACTATCATCTCTATAAACCACTTCATCCTCAGCAGACCAAATCATACCATCTCTTAAGAATACTTTACGTTTGTGCGCAAAATAAATAGAAGGGATTTCGATATTTTCTTGTTCTATATAAGACCAAACATCTAATTCTGTCCAGTTTGAAATTGGGAACACTCGTACGTTTTGTCCTAAATTAATTTGACCATTCAACATATCGAAAAGCTCTGGACGTTGGTTTTTTTCATCCCATTGGCCAAAATCATCACGTACCGAAAAAATACGCTCTTTTGCTCTTGCTTTTTCTTCATCACGACGCGCACCACCAATACAAGCATCAAACTTAAATTCTTCAATAGCATCTAAAAGCGTCGTAGTCTGCAATTGGTTTCTACTGGCATATCTACCAGATTCTTCCTTTACTTTTCCTTGATCGATAGAATCTTGAACGTTTCTAACAATTAATTCCAAACCTAGTTCTTTAACCAAACGATCTCTAAACTCAATAGTTTCAGGAAAATTATGCCCCGTATCAATATGCATTAAAGGAAATGGAACTTTCGCAGGATAAAATGCTTTTACAGCTAACCGTACCAAGGTGATAGAATCTTTTCCTCCAGAAAATAACAATACAGGTTTTTCAAACTGCGCCGCTACCTCTCTAATGATATAGATAGCTTCGTTTTCTAATGAATTTATGTTTGATGTGTCTTTCTTCATAATCTTATTTTTGTTAGCCACTACTGTTTTCTGATTTGTGACTTTTTACTTTTTTACTTTTTTACTTTCAAACTTAATTAAGCATGTAACCCACACTCTCTATTTTCCAAAGCTTTTGTTGGATCGAAATATTTGAATTCGTTTGGCAAGTTGTTTTCTTCAAGGTATTTATCTAAATCTGCATCAGACCAATAGTAAAACGGACTTACTTTTAATACACCATCTTTACTCACGCTGAAAATACCAATGCTATCTCTAAAGGCTGTTTGTCCTTGGCGCAGGTTGGTAAACCAAACTCTTGGTTTATGTTCTTCCATGGCACGCCTGAAAGGCTCCAACTTAACTTGCTCTGTAAACAGAGCATGTTCAGGAGCATCTACACTCGGAATTCCCAAAACCACATCTCTGTGCGCCGTGGTTTGTTTAGGCACATATAAAAAAATGTTTAAGTTTAAATCTTTTATTACTTTTTCAGCATGTTTGTATGTTTGCGGCGTATTATAACCTGTATCGCACCAAACCACTGGTATATTAGCCTCAACCGAATTTACAGCATGTAAAATAGCCGCTTCGTAAGGTCTGAAATTTGTTGTAACAACTGCTTCTTTATTAAGCTCAAAAGCCTTCTGGATAATCTCAGATGGCTTAGCATTTTTTAAAAGCGTATTTAATTCGTTTATGTTCTCTTGCGTTATCATCTCTCTCTATTAACTTATTTTCCCCACTTAATATTATTCCAAATTCGCTCATGAAAGAAGTACAATACCATTTTGGTAACTAACTCTACCGAACCTATAGAAAACGCCAGGGCCAACTCTCCTGTTATTACCCAAGAAATCAAAATAGTATCTAAAGTACCTATAATTCTCCAGCTAATAGACTTCACAATACTTCTAAGCGGCTTCTCTTTAGCGCTGTCTGTTTTATAACTCGTTTTCTCGTTTTGATTTGAATTTGTTAACACGTGCCCAATCATTTTACTTAGTATTACATTAATCCTATCGATTTAATAGGAAATGCAAATTTAATACTTTTTATTAATTCTCAAACAATAATTTTATTTTTTTTATGAGTTATATTCATTTCATATTAAAGATACATGCTGTTAGCTATAAAACATCTGCTAAATTACAAAAATACTGCATTAGCTCGGTTCATTTACCTAAGCGACAGATCTTTAAGTGTTGTGTTTTTAAAGACTTCAAGTGTGCTATCTCGTACTTGAATCATGAGTTTATTAACGCTGCAAAGCAGCTCGTCTGGACAATCATCACACTTTTCATAAAAGTTTAAACTCACACACGGCACCATAGCTATGGGCCCTTCTAGAACACGCATCACCTCGGTCATTAATATTTCCGAAGGGTCTTTTCTTAAATAATAGCCGCCATGTTTTCCTTTTTTAGAACCTAAAATGCCCGATTTTCTTAAGGTGAGTAAAATGCTTTCTAAAAATTTTTGAGGTATTTGTTCTCCTCTTGCAATTTCTCCAACCTGTACTGGCATATCACTTCCACTTCTAGCAATGAAAGTGAGTGCTTTTAATCCGTATTTTGTTTTTTTAGATAGCATAGCGCGAAGATACTTAATTTAAGAATTTTGAAATAATAATTTTACCATCTTACTTGATAAGGATATGTTTCGTATATGCTATTATCTTCGTTGATTGAATGCCCATTAATACCATCTTCTTTAGATTGTTGATACAGAATTTTAGAGTTTTCCAAATCATTTAATTTCAATAAACAAATAGATTTATAATATTTTACTTCTGAAAAATTTGGATATTGCTTTAATGATTTATCAAATTCAACAATAGCTTCCTTCCATTTTTCTTGTTCATATTTACTTATTCCATAGTAGAAAAGGTCTAGATAATGAGCTTCTCCCCATTCTTTTTCTTGTTCTTCTATATCTTTTGAAAAAATAGTTTCAGCTTTCTTAAATTGATTAAGTTGCAAATTACAAAGCGCTATATGAAATTGATAAGTATGATCCATAACATATGAATTACCTTCTGTATCGATGCATTTTTCAAAATCAATGATGGCATCTTGGTAGGTTTTAGCAAAAATACATTTAATAAATGCTCTATAACTTAACCATCTTCTCGAATCATAAAAAACAGCTTTATCTAAATAGATCATGCCAACCTCATACTTGCGAGCTTTAAAATATGGCATGGCTTTTTGTTGCCACAAATATGCAATAGTGCTATCCACTTTTAAGCCTTCATCTAAACAATTTTGCCATTCAATCATTTGATACTTGTAATTAAACTTTTCTGCACAATTAGTAACATACTTTTTAATTATCGAGTCTTGCTTTATTCTTTTGTTTTCAGAAGGCACTGTATTCATATCCACTTGACTTTTACACTGCATAAAAGATATAGACAATATAAAAATCAAAAATTTAGTCATTTACCGATTTGGTTTTTAATTTAAGGCTTGTTTCAAGTCTTCAATAATATCATCTATATGCTCTAACCCAACTGAAACCCGCACCATACCATCTGTAATTCCTGCTGCCGCTTTTACTTCTGCTTCCACCTTAGCGTGGGTGGTGCTTGCTGGATGCGTTACTATGGTTCTGGTATCCCCTAAATTGGCAGATAGCGAACACATTTTAATGGCATCGAAAAAAGACCTCCCACCTTCTAAACCACCTTTTACCTCAAAAGCTATGATATTGCCCCCCAATAACATCTGCTTTTTAGCAATGTCGTACTTAGGATGCGACTTTAAAAATGGATATTTCACCCATGATACTTTAGGGTGTGCTTCTAAAAATGTAGCCAATTTCAGGGCGTTCTCACAATGTTTTTCGGTTCTAACCGCTAATGTTTCCAGTGATTTTGAAAGTACCCATGCATTAAAAGGACTCATTGAAGGCCCTGTAAGTCTTGAAAATAGATAGATTTCTCTAATTAGCTCCTTTTTACCAACGGTAACACCTCCGAGTACACGCCCTTGTCCGTCCATTAGTTTGGTGGCAGAATGGATTACCAAATCGGCACCATACTTTATAGGTTGTTGCAAATATGGTGTTGCAAAACAATTATCGACCACTAACAAAATTTTATGCTTTTTACAAATCGCACTTAGGTATTCTAAATCCAACACATCAACACCTGGGTTGGTTGGCGTTTCTGCATATAAAAACTTGGTATTCGGTTTAATTAAACTTTCTATAGTTTCAACTTCATTTACGTTAAAATAAGAACACTCAATATTCCATTTAGGGAAGTATTTTGTAAACAAACCATGTGTAGCGCCAAATACTGAACTGCAGGATACCACATGATCACCCGCATCCAGTAATGTTGCAAACGTTGAAAAAACAGCAGCCATACCACTCGCAAAAGCAAAACCAGCCTCTGCACCTTCCATTAGGCATACTTTATCTACAAATTCGTTAACGTTTGGGTTGCTATAACGGCTGTACAAATCGCGTTGCTTTTCTTCTGCGAAAGACGCTCTCATTTCTTCGGCATCGTCAAAAACGAATCCTGATGTTAAATATAAAGGTACCGAATGCTCAGAAAACTGAGTGGTTTCAGATTGCGTTCTTACTGCTAAAGTTTCAAATTTTTTGTTACTCATATTTTTATATTTTACCTCCAGTAAATAAAGGTATTTTTATCAATCTATTTTAAAGCTTCTAAGTCACAAAGTTTCTAAGTTTCTAAGCCTTATCTCTTTGCTACTTTGAAACTTTGTGACTTTGTAGCCTAATTTATATGTTTAGACAATCTTAAAATATCTCCAAAAACGCCTCTTGCTGTTACTTCCGAACCTGCTCCTGCACCTTGAATGACGATGGGTTGTTCACCATAACTTTCTGTAAATATTTCGAAAATTGCATCACTGCCTTTAATTTGTCCTAATGTGCTATCTCCTGGAATGGACACTAATTTCACTTCTAAATTGCCTTTATCTTGAGATAAATCGCCCGACAAATCACCAATATATCTCAACACATATCCTGGTTTTTGTGCTTCTTTTATCTTTTGAAATTCAGCATCTAATACGTTCAACTGACTTAAAAATTCAGCAACTGAAATATCTCTGTAAGCTTCTGGTATTAAATTTTGAACCGATACGTCTTCAAATTCATTTTGTAAATCCAGTTCTCTTGCCAAAATTAATAATTTTCTAGCCACATCGTTTCCAGAGAAATCTTCTCTTGGGTCGGGTTCTGTAAAACCTTTATCAATCGTTTCTTGAACAACAACACTAAATGGTTTGTCTTGAACTGAAAAATTATTGAACAAATAACTCAACGTTCCTGAGAAAACACCTCGAATTCTGGTAATGTTTTCACCCGATTCGTGCAGCAATTTAATAGTATCTATCAGCGGTAAACCGGCACCAACCGTAGTTTCATATAAATATTGCTTGTTGTGTTCGTTCAATTGCGCTCTCAAATCGGTATAAAACTGATGTGAAATGGTATTGGCTATTTTGTTAGAAGACACCAAATCGAAACCAGCTTCAACTAAAGGTATATAATTGTCATGAAATTTAGGACTCGCCGTATTATCAACTGCAATTAAATTTTCCAAATGATGTGTTTTTGCAAAAGCAATCACATCTTCAATAGAACTTTCTAACTTAGATGTTTTTATAGCTTCCTTCCAGTTTTTATCAGCTCCTTTTTTATTTAGAAGTTGTTTTTTAGAATTAGCTATGGCAAACACATTTAGGTTGATGCCTTTTCGTTTTTCAATATCGTCTCTCGATTTTAAAATCTGATTAATCAAAGCACTACCAACGCCTCCATGACCAAAAATAGCAATGTTTATTTTCTTTGAAATTCCGAAAATCTCACCATGAATTACATTCATAGCTTTATGAAGTTGGTCTTTTCTAACCACCAAACTCACGTTTTTACCAGTAACCGTATTATTAAACAATAACGGCGTAATTTGGTTTTTTATAAGCGCATTAAATGGTTTATGGAACGAACTTAACTCGATACCAATAATAGAAATAACCGAAACATCATCAACCACTGCAATTTTATTAACGTCTTGTGAATAGAAATCCTTTTCAAATTCACGTTCCAAAGCAATTACAGCTTGGGTTGCTTGGTCGGCATTAATAATTAAACCAATACCACGTTCCGAAGAACCTTGTGAAATAATGCTTACGCTAATATTTTGAGTTGCTAATGCACCAAAAATACGTGCATCTACGCCACTTTTTCCTAATAAACCACGACCTTCTAAATTCAAAAGTGCTACGTTATCTAAAACCGATAACGAGGTTACTTCTTTAGAGTTTGGTTTCGCCGTGATTAACGTGCCTTCATCTTCCGGATTGAAGGTATTTAAAATACGAAGGTTGATGTTTTTTTCAACTAATGGAATGATGGTTTTGGCATGCAACACTTCCGTTCCAAAATTGGCAAGTTCATTGGCTTCACTAAACGATAATTCACGTATTTTTTTTGCATCTTCCACCAAATCGGGGTTTGCTGTATAAATACCGTTTACATGGGTGTAATTTTGCAACTCTTCGGCATCTAAATAGTTTGCCAAAAGTGCTGCCGTGTAATTACTGCCGTTTCTTCCTAAAGTAGTGGTTTCATTTTTAGAATTCGAAGCAATAAAACCTGTCACCACATTTACAACATCGTTACCTACCTCTTTATAATATTTTTTAACGTTATCTTTTGAAAGTTGCGAAATAGGTTGTGCATTTCCAAAGGTATCGTTGGTTTTTATTAGGGTTCTAGCATCGACTGAAGCTGCTTTTATGTTTTTCTTATTTAATAAACTCGCAATCAATTTTACTGAAAGTAATTCGCCTTGGGCTAAAATTTCATCCTTTGTTTTTTTGCTGTAATCACCTAATAAACTAACACCTTCAAACAGTTTATCTAAAACTGAAAATTCTGCTGAAAAATCAACATCTTTTAAAGGTTCTGTTTGGTAGTTTTTAAATACTTGTAATATTTCTTTATAGGGATGTCCTTTGGCTGCTTTGTTTAGAATATCTTCCAAATCATCGGTAGCCGAACTTCTTGCCGATACTACCACTGTGATTTTTTCACCTTCCTTCACCTTATTTTCAATAATGGAAATAACGGTGTTCAACCCATCGCCATTTGCTAACGACTTTCCTCCAAACTTTAATACTTTCATTCTTCTTTTTTTAGAACTTGGCACAAAAATGCCTTCTACTATTTTCTCTAATTGCTCGTATTCCATTAAAAACGCATCGTGCCCATGTACCGAATGTATCTCATTATAAGTAACATTTGGGTTGGAAACTGCCAATTGTTTGTGGGTTTGCCTGTTTTCTTCCGCAGTAAAAAACAAATCGGAATCGACCCCTACAATATGAATGTTACCATGAATATTTTCCAACACATTAAAATCGGTTGGCCTGTTTTTGGTAACATCAATGGTTTTCAACAACTGATTCATTAATTTGTATGCAGACAGTTGAAAACGCTCTTGCAATTTATTCCCGTGATGCAACAACCAACTCTCCACATTAAAAATCTCCAATTCTTCGTTTTTTGATCGTTGAAAACGTTCGTTAAAAGATTCTGGAGTACGGTAACATAACATGGCATGCATTCTGGCATCGTGTACCGGATTTCTTGAATTCAATAAGAATTGCTCTTGAATTTGGCAATTGGCTATTAACCAATCGGTCGATTTCCAATCGGTTGCCACAGGTATTAAATTATCGGTAATATCAGGGTTTAACACCGCCATTTCCCAAGCGATACCGCCACCTAACGATCCACCAATAAGCGCAAACAGTTTTTCAATTTTAAGTTCTTTCAAACCTATTAAAAAAATAGTTGCAATATCGCGTGCTACAAAATCTTTATAGTTTTCTATTACAAAACCATCAAAACCATTTCCTGGAATATTGAAAGATAAAATGGTGTAAAGCTTCGTGTCGATTACCTTATCATCTCCCACCAAGTCGCTCCACCAACCATCTTTACCTGCCACATTACTATTTCCTGTTAAGGCATGATTTACCAATACCACAGGTGCAGTACCTAAAGGCTTACCGAATACTTGGTAACTTAACTTTATTTCGGGGTTAAGCACTTTACTTTCGGTGATAAAGTTTTTAATAATGATATGTTGTAAATTTACTTTCAACGATTTCTTTTATTTTTTTAGACCTGCAAGGTTTTAAAACCTTGCAGGTCGATATTTATTTATTAAATTTTTGAAAAAGCTTCTTTTAAATCGGCTTTTAAATCTTCAATATCTTCCAATCCAACTGACAAACGGATTAAATCTTTTGGTGCTCCTGCCGCATCTTGTTCTGCGTCTGTTAATTGCTGATGCGTGGTGCTTGCTGGATGAATGATAAGCGATTTGGTATCTCCAATATTTGCTAATAATGAAAATAATTTAGAATTATCTGCTATCGTTTTAGCTGCGTCAAACCCGCCTTTTGCTCCAAAGGTAATGATACCACTTTGTCCTTTTGGTAAATATCTATCGGCTAAATCTTTATATTTACTAGATGCCAACCCTGGATAGTTTACCCAAGCTACTTCGGGTTGTTGCTCTAACCATTTTGCAAGTTCTAAAGCATTTGCACTGTGTTGTTTTATTCGTACTGGTAACGTTTCTAAACCTTGAATGATTTGGAATGCGTTAAACGGACTTAAAGCTCCTCCAAAATCTCTTAATCCTTCAAGAATTAATTTGAAAGTATATGCTGCAGCCCCTAAAGCTTCATGATAAACCAAACCATGGTACCCTGCTGAAGGTTCCGTAAATTCTGGAAATTTTCCGTTAGACCAATCAAAAGTTCCTGCATCGATGATGGCTCCTCCTAATGATGTTCCTTGTCCGCCAATATATTTAGTTAATGAATGAATAACTATGTTTGCTCCATGCTCAATCGGGTTCAACAAAGCGGGGGTTGCCACGGTATTATCTACAATAAATGGCACACCTGCCACTTTAGCATGTACAGAAATAGATTTTAAATCTAACACATCTAATTTTGGATTCCCTAAGGATTCCACAAAGAAAGCACGTGTATTTTCTTGTACAGCCGAAGCGAAATTATCTGGATTATCGGCATCTACAAATGTGGTTGTGATACCCAAACGAGGCAAAGTTACCTTCAACAAATTATAGGTACCGCCATATAAACTGGCTGATGCTACGATATGATCGCCCGCTTTTAATAAAGTTAGTAAACCTGTTGAAATTGCCGATGTTCCCGAAGCAAAAACTACTGCGCCAATACCACCTTCCACAGCCGCTAAACGCTCTTGTAAAATTTGGTTGGTAGGATTGTTAAGTCTGGTGTAAATAAAACCCAGTTCTTTTAATGAAAATAGGTTGGCAGCATGGTCTGAATTATTAAAAACATACGATGATGTTTGATAAATTGGAACTGCTCGTGTTCCTCCAGTTGCAGTGGTGTCATGTCCTGCGTGTAATGCGTTGGTTGCTAATTTTAATGTGCTCATTTTTCTAATTTTTTTGAGTTAATAATGATTAAAACAAAAGCCAAATGCATCAAAATTGATGTACTTAATAGAAAAATGTTAAAAAGAATAATTGAAATTAGTATGAGTAATTTCGTTTTAGTTATCTATCCAATTTTCAATAAATGAATTGAAAACTAAGTAGAATTTAGCACCTTCCCCGATAAGTTCGGGAGGTTGCTAAGGCTTCAAAGGGTCTAATCCCTCCACCTTTCTTGATAACATTTCAGTAAGTGTTTGAACTTTGTGAATGCAAATATTCAGTTAGAAAAAGTTAATATCCAAATTTTTCAATGGAAAATTTAAAAATCATTTCAAAAACAATGATTCAAATAAGCTTTTATTTATTAAAACGCATCTCATAAAACTTATTTTGAATGACCAACCCAATGGGTCTATTTTGAATTTTAGATTCTAACCAAGAAATAATATCTAAATACAAAAATGCGCGACTTTGGTATGGGTCGTGTTCAAACTCCTTTAGTTTTTCATGAAGTTTGATGAATTCGTTTCTAACTTCATTGGGGTAAATATCGCCCAAACCTCTTAAAAATTTAATAAACTCCTTTTGCACGTCGTACAAATCCTCCATTTTAATTAAAAACTTATAGGTGCTGCGAATTAGCACATCCAAATTATAGTCCATGCCTGCTTCATAATGCGCTACCAAATTCAGGATTCTGGCAAAACACAACAAATCTTCACGCATTTGTAACGATTTGTTATTTATAATTTTCTCTAAATACTGAATGCACTTTTTGTTTTCACCTGCACCAAAATACATACTGGCAATTTTATAGTAAAACACCATAATATGGTGCTCGTCAATTCGGTCATTATAATCTTTTAAACGTTCTAAAACCTCTTCAACTAAAGGCAAACCTTCTTTAAAGCTACCTTCAATAAAATGTAAATTGAATCTATTATTGTAGATATATAAAAATGTTAGTCCATCAATATTATCATCTATTGGAAACCATTTTTCTTTAGTTATAGTTTCTAATCTTACTAATGATTCTTTAAACTTTTCATAGTGTCTTAGATAAAAAAGTGCTTCTAACAAATAATGATTCCCTCTTAAAAAGAAAACAGGATTTAAAATAATTTGGTCCTTATTTTCATAAAATAAATCAACCCACTTTCTGGCATATTTATAACACGATAAAAAATCTACAGTTAAAAAACTGTACCATAAATACGCTTTGTAAAGCCATAATTTTTCTCGAAACCCTAACTTATTAATATCATATTTTGGAAGTCGGGCATTGAAATATTTTATGACACGAATACTTTCTTTATTGTTTTTAACATAACCCGTTTTTAAAAACAAACCGTACAATTGAAGTGACAAATTAGACAGCTTACTCGCTAATACATTTTGCTGACTTAGTTCTTTTGCTTGAATTGAAAGTTCATCGGCTCTATCACCTAAACTTCGAGTTATATATTGTGATTCAATTATCTTTTCGAGTTCAACAATCTCATAAGCCACATTTTTTTCTTCGTTGGTAATGGCTAAGTTTTTTGCTTTGTCTAAAATTTTCAAACTTTGTTTATATAACCCTTTGTGATATAAAATGGTAGCAAAATCTAACTGTTCGCGAATTTGAATTCTAATATTTTGGTGCGAGGGGTTTAACCGTAAACTAATTAAAATTTGCTTGTACAAATGCGCTTTTAAATTTGATAATTGCTCTTTTTTTACAATCCCTTTTTTAAGAATCGCTGTTTCATCATAAACCGAAAGTTTTTCTAAAATATTAAAAAGGGTCAAAAATTTTGAATCTTCATTTACCCCCAAACGTCCTACATAAAGTTTAAATTGCCGCTTTTCAGACTTAGAAAGCGATTTTACCAATACAAACAAATTATCTTTTTGCTCTTTTGTCATAGTTACAAAAACCTTATTATATATTTGATTTTCAGTTATTTAATTAAATTTTATTCAAGTTAAACATCGTAAAAAAGGCGAGTTGGATTATCATTTAAGGAAACCAAAATATACATTCGTAATACAAAAGAAAAATTTATTTTATTAAATGTCTAATACTAACGTCCAAATTTTTGACACAACGCTTCGCGATGGTGAACAAGTCCCAGGCTGCAAATTAAATACCGAACAAAAAATAATTATTGCTGAACAGCTTGATTTATTAGGTGTTGATATTATTGAGGCTGGTTTTCCTGTATCAAGTCCTGGCGATTTTAAATCGGTTGAAGCCATTTCTAAAATTGTTAAGAACGCAACAGTTTGTGGTTTAACACGTTCTGTTGAAAACGATATAAAAGTAGCTGCCGAAGCATTAAAACATGCTAAAACACCTAGAATCCATACGGGGATTGGAACTTCCGATTCTCATATAAAATTTAAATTCAACTCAAATAAAGATGCCATTATTGACCGCGCCGTTAAAGCCGTAAGTTACGCAAAATCTTTTGTTGAAGATGTAGAATTTTATGCTGAAGATGCAGGTAGAACCGATAACGAATATTTAGCGCGTGTTTGTGAAGCTGTTATTAAAGCAGGTGCTACCGTTTTAAACATTCCAGACACTACAGGCTACTGTTTACCAAGCGAATACGGTGCAAAAATCAAGTACCTAAAAGAAAACGTAAAAGGCATTGAAAAAGCTGTTTTATCATGCCATTGCCATAATGATTTAGGTTTAGCAACTGCTAACTCCATAGAAGGTGTTATTAACGGTGCACGCCAAATAGAATGCACCATTAACGGTATTGGCGAGCGTGCAGGAAATACTGCTTTAGAAGAAGTGGTAATGATTTTAAAGCAACACCCGTATTTAAATTTAGATACTAATATCAAAACTGAAATGCTTTATGGTCTTAGTCAATTAGTATCAGACAGTATGGGTATCTATACGCAACCAAACAAAGCTATTGTGGGAGCTAATGCGTTTGCACACAGTTCTGGAATTCATCAAGATGGGGTTATTAAAAATCGTGAAACATACGAAATTATAGACCCTAAAGATGTGGGTGTTACCGAATCTGCTATTGTATTAACTGCAAGAAGCGGACGTGCAGCACTAGCATATAGAGCAAAAAATGTTGGATACGAATTAACGAAACTTCAATTAGATGAAATCTATGTGAATTTCTTAGATTTTGCCGATAAAAAGAAAGAAGTGAATGATGATGATATCCACACCATTATAGAAAACAGTAGATTATATAAAGAAATTATTTCAGCGTAAAATGAAATTAAATATAGCCGTTTTACCAGGCGATGGTATTGGTCCAGAAGTTATAGCACAAGCCGAAAAGGTCTTGAAAGCTATAGCTATGGAATATAACCATGTATTTACATTTCAACACGCTTTAGTGGGTGCAAGTGCTATAGAAAAAACAAACAATCCGTTACCGGAAGAAACTATAGATATTTGCGAAAAAGCCGATGCTATTTTATTTGGTGCTATTGGAAATGCCGCATTCGATTTAGACCCTTATGCGAAAATAAGACCAGAACAAGGACTTTTACGCTTACGAAAATCTTTAGGTCTATATACCAATATAAGGCCCGTAATTGCTTATGATGATTTGCTAAACAAATCGTCTTTAAAGAAAAAGCAAATTGCAAATACCAACATACTTATTTACCGCGAACTTACCGGAGGTATTTATTTTGGAGAAAAAAAATTAAGTGAAGACGGCAATACCGCATCCGATATTTGCGAATACACCCGTTTTGAAGTGGAGCGCATCGCCCATTTAGCGTTTAAAGCGGCACAATCTAGAAAACGCAAATTAACCTTGGTAGACAAGGCCAATGCTTTAGAAAGTTCTAGATTATGGCGCAGAGTGGTGCAAGAATTGGCAACACAATACCCAAACATTCGATTGAACTTTATGTACATAGACAATGCTGCCATGGAACTCATTATGAATCCAAAACAGTTTGATGTAATATTAACCGAAAACATGTTCGGAGACATCCTATCGGAAGAAGCCAGCGTTATAGTAGGCTCTATTGGCCTATTGGCATCGGCTTCATTAGGTGATAAACATGCTATGTTCGAGCCTATTCATGGGGCGTATTCAAAAGCAGCCAATAGAGGTATTGCAAACCCCATTGCTGCTATTTTGGCAGCAGCTATGCTGTTAGATCATTTTGGGTTGGACGACGAAGCAGCTTTGGTTAGAGAAGGTGTAGACAAATCGTTAAAATTGCACATTACCACACCCGATTTAAACACAAAGTACGATAACATTACCACCACAAAAGTTGGCGATTTCATTGAAGATTTCATAAACAATCCAGATGAAACCAATTTAAACTTTACCAACATACATCTAGGGCAATCCACAATCATTTAATTATTTGAGTTAGTCACCAAAATTAAAATTTTTGGAAAAAGTCCTTAAAAGCGCATTGTTTACAGTGCGCTTTTTTAATACGCTTATTTGGGCGTTACCCTACGGGTCGCGCTTTTCGTTTCAATCTTTTGTTCATACCTCACAAAAGGATTTCCACTGCAATCGCTAACGCAAAAAATTCTATTTCATTATTTTATTTTCAATTAACAGCCTATTTATTATGAACCATTTCAAACTAACAAGAAGATTAGCCTGTTATATACACACATCATCTGAAATTTAAAAATTCCAACATAAACTACCCAAAGTTTTCAAACTTAAATGGTTATATTTAATAGTTAAGACATCAAGCAAAAACAATTCTTCATGACATCCAACTACTTTAAACCATTTATATTAATACTAGTAAGCATTTCTTGCATGGTAATTACAGCTCAAACACCCAACTTTAGTATGGTTGGGTTTGCCACATTAGGTGGAGGAACTACAGGTGGTACTGGCGGAACTACCGTTACACCTACTACACTTGAAGAATTAAGGCAATATGTTGAGAATGCATCAACACCATATATCATTAGAATTAACAAAGAGTTTAATACAGGAGTTCAAACTTGGGTAGATGTTGATGGGGGCATTGTAGCCAGCGGTACGCCTGGGGCTATAGAAACGACCTTTGGTGCTATTTTAAAGGTTGGTTCTAACAAAACCTTAATTGGGATAGGCGACCAAGCTTTCTTAAATAGAATTGGTCTTGTTATACAATGCCAATCCAACATCATTATACGAAACATAAAGTTCACTATGAAATATGTTCCTGCCACCCGCGACGGGGAATACAAAATTCTTGATACAGATGGTGTAACCACACTTGGCGACCCAGATTGCATAGGTATACAAGCCGATAAAGACAGTATTCCAGAACCTCAACGTATTAGCCAACATATTTGGATTGACCACTGTGAATTTTACAATGAAAACATCACTAATAAAGATAGATACGACGGACTTGTTGACAACAAAAACAACACGCAGCACTTAACCATATCTTGGAACTATTTCCACGATCACTCTAAAGCATTACTTTCTGGCAGTGGCAATAGTGATAATTACAACCGTACCATAACTTTTCATCATAACTATTTTGCTAGAATTGACGGATCGCGTTTACCACTTTTGAGATTTGGACAACACCACTATTTCAATAATTATATGGAAGATTGCCCTGGTGATGGTGTTAACCTACGCATCAACACAAATGCGTATATAGAACAAAATTATTTTAAAAATGCTAAAAAACCCATATTTGGAAAACTATCTGAAAATGGCCAAGGAAAATTAATTGACAATATATTTGAAAATTGTAGCAGGCTGCCTGCTGGATATAGCAATATAAATGGCGGAAGTTCTAGCCCTTTAAGTGAAGGTGAAGAATTTGTGAACGACTGTAATTTTACACCCTCAACTTTATACAACTATACGGCCGCATTACACGCAACTGTAGATGTACCTACCATTGTAAAAACCTATAGTGGCGTTGGCAAAATTGATGATGCCCTTAATGTTAATTCTGAATCTGCTTTAAATAAAAAGGTTTTAGTAAAAGACCAAATAATGCTTATTAAGGCTGAACCGGAAACCAGCGTTGTTGTATTTGATTTAAATGGCAGAATTGTTTTTAAAACTAAACTTAAAAACAACTTAAATCATATCCCCTTAAATATAAAAGGATTATACATAATAAAACTTTCTAAAAATAATAAGGCAACTAATTTCAAAGTAGTTTTCTAAGTAAAAAAAGTGGTATGTCCACTTTTTAATTTAATTGTTTGAGTTAGTCACCAAAATTAAAATTCTTGAAAAAATTCTTAAAAGCGCATTTAAAAATGCGCTTTTTTAATTAACGTCTGGCTAGTTTCGCTGCTATAAAACTTATAATTACTATTTGCACTGCATGAAACAACATAAGAGGTAATAAAACAATTCCAATGGCGGCTGTATTCCCAAACAAAATCTTCGAAAAAACGGTACCATGTACCAACGATTTCTTCGTGCCACAAAACTGGGCTGTAATTTGATCTTCTTCATTAAAACTTAATTTTTCAGCAATAAACTTCGTTATAAAAAAGGTTAAAAAGAATAAAATCAATACAGTAACAAACATGAAAAACAAATCGAAGATAGATACTTCACTAAATATATTTTCATAAAACGATTGCGCAAAACTCTTATAAATAATAAGTAAAATAATAGACTTATCGAATAATGTAAGTTCACTACTATACTTGTTTACAAACACATTTAAAAACCGTTGCAACAACAAACCAATAACTACAGGTAAAATAATTTGTACAATAAGTTTCGTGTAAATTTCCGTAAACTCAAAATTGGTTTGCGAACTATCAACAAACAAACCCATCCAAAGTGGTGTAACAGCAATACCTATAATACCCGAAATACTCGCATTAAAAATGGCTGCAGGCACGTTGCCTTTACCTATAGAAACCATAACCACAGATGAAGATACTGTTGATGGCAAAGTTGCTAGGAAAAAGAATGCCAACCACAATAGTTCTTGCTCCTGTGTTTGCAACAAAGGATAAAACACCAGAACAATAAGTGGAAAAATAATAAAGGTTGAAGCCTGCACTAAAAGATGAAGCTTCCAATTCTTAAGTCCCGATTTTAATTTATCGGGGCTTAACTTCAAACCATAAAAAAAGAAGATTAATGAAATACCTACTGTACAAATAGTATCAATAGGCATACGACTATGTGCTGTTCCCAATTCAGGAAAAATATAAGCAACACCTATTACCGCTATAATGGATAAGACAAACTTATCTATTTTCATGTTCATTTAAATATTTAAAAATACGTTAAGCAACCTATTTACTAATCACAAAAGCAATGAATCTTGAAAAATATTATTTTTTGACAAAGTCTTCAAAAGCATCGTTATAATAAATAGTGATTTCTTCACCTTTTATAATATCTGTTTTAGCTACAAATGTTTGAGTGAGATTAACAAAATCACGTTCTTCAACCTGGGCTGTTGGCTCATTACTGTGATTAAAAAAACTACCTGCATCACTAATACAAATGGCATCATATTCCTCTGTCCAAGGAAATTGAAGTGTTGCCAAAACTTCCGGTAAATTTTCATTCACATGAACAAGTGCCATATCACTTTTAACCAACAATTCACCTTTTTTAATGTTTCGCGATGCAAAAACACCTTTTCCATGTACTGGCGATTGTTTTACTTCAACTAAATCAGTCATTTATTTAGGGAACTTGCTTCTAATTTTATCTAAACACAAATTATGAATACTACCAACGTGTGTGTGTTTTTTAGATGTATCGGGTTTGTAAGTTCCGTCTTGTACTTGTCCACCAATTTTTTGATATGCTTCTCTAAAACTTTGTCCTTCAACAACTAGCGTGTTAATATTATCCACTGTAAATAAGTATTTATACAAATCGTTATGAATATCAACATCTTTTACAATGGCTTGCTTAATCGAGAAATTGAAAATATCTAAAATATCTTTTACATCTTCAAAAGCAGCAATCATGTTTTCTTTTAACAACTGAAAATCTCTGTGGTAACCACTCGGTAAGTTGTTGGTTATTAAAAGCATTTCAGTTTGTAAAGCCTGTATTTTGTTACATTTCCCTCTAATCAACTCAAAAACATCAGGATTCTTTTTATGTGGCATGATACTACTTCCTGTAGTTAATTCATCTGGAAAAGAAATAAATCCGAAATTCTGACTCATATACAAACACACATCCATAGCAAAACGGCTCATGGTGTTGCACAAACTACCTAAACTTGCAGCAATAGTACGTTCACTTTTACCTCTGCTCATTTGAGCAGCAACTACGTTATATTTTAGGGTTGAAAAATCCATTTCTTTGGTAGTTAATTCTCTATCAATAGGAAATGAACTTCCGTAACCAGCCGCAGAACCTAACGGATTTTGATCAACTGTTTTGATGGCGGCATCTAATAAATATACATCATCAACCAACACCTCAGCATATGCCGAAAACCACAACCCAAACGATGATGGCATGGCGACTTGTAAGTGCGTATAACCTGGAAGGACTTGATCTTTATGTGTTTCCGCCAAACCTAAAAGGGTTTCAAAAAGTGTCTTCGTTTTTTCTTTTACAATGCCTAAATTTTCTTTGTAATACAATTGTAAAGCCACTAAAACTTGGTCGTTTCTAGAACGTGCAGTGTGTATTTTTTTACCAACCTCACCTAAAGTTTTAGTCAATTCGAATTCTATTTTAGAATGTACATCTTCAAATTGGTCATCAATTACAAAAGTGCCATTCTCTATTTGAATCTCAATTTTTTTAAGACCTCCTAACAATTCAATTAACTCATTGGTAGTAAGAATACCAATTTTTTGAAGCATCTTAGCATGTGCTTTCGATGCTATTACATCATATTTTGCTATATGAACATCAATTTCTCGGTCGTTTCCAACAGTAAATTGTTCTATTTTTTTATCGATTGATATGCCTTTATCCCAGAGTTTCATAAATTTCTGCGAAAGCAGAAATCTCTACTTTCAATTTTAGTTATTATTGTCATTCCCGCGAATCCCAATAGCTATCGGGAGGAAATCTTTCCTTTTATTCTTTATTCCTTTTTTCAGACCTACAAGGTTTTTAAAACCTTGCAGGTCTTAATTATGAGATTCCTGCCTACACAGGAATTAACACCCGATTCAACAATTCAACATAAATTTTAATACCTTCTTCAATTTCATGCAAATAAATAAATTCATCTGCTGAATGCGAACGCGGACTATCACCAGGTCCTAATTTTAATGATTTACATGATAACCACGCTTGGTCTGATAATGTTGGCGACCCATACATGGTTCTGCCCATAGCAATACCTGCTTGCACCAATGGATGCTCCACCGGAATGGATGATGAATTTAAATGTAAACTACGTGGTACTATGCTTGAACATGGTGCATTTTTTTGTAAAAACTCAGCAATTTCAGCATTGGTATATTTATCGTTTACACGAACATCAATTACCAATTCCACATCGGCTGGCACGACATTGTGTTGTTTTCCTGCATTGATTTGTGTAACCGTTAATTTTACATCGCCCAAAGCTTCTGACGTTTTTTCAAACTTCACATCTTTAAACCATTGTAACGTTTCAATCAGTTTATAAATCGGATTGTCATCATTCGGATGAGCCGCATGACTTGCTGTGCCTTTTACTTTCACATCAAAAACAACCAAACCCTTTTCGGCAACGGCCAAATTCATTTGGGTTGGTTCACCTACAATCGCCACATCAATTTTTGGAATGATTTTTAGCATGCTGTTCAACCCATTTGGCCCACTGCTTTCTTCTTCCGCGGAAGCGACTAAAATCAAATTGTATTTTAAATCTTTATGATTATAAAAATGGGTAAAAGTTGCAATTAACGATACCAGACAACCTCCAGCATCATTGCTCCCCAAACCGTATAATTTATCGTCTTCAACAATGGCTTTAAACGGGTCTTTGGTGTAAGCAGTGTTTGGCTTTACCGTATCATGATGCGAATTAAGCAACATGTTGGGTTTGCTAGCATCAAAATGTTTATTAACCGCCCAAACGTTGTTTTGATTTCGTTTATAATCTATGTCATACTTTTTAAACCATGCTTCAATATGTGCTGCGGTTTGGTCTTCTTCCGAAGAAAAAGAAGGCGTTTCTATTAGCTGTTTTAATAGTGCAATTGCATCGTTTGTTAATTCTTGTATTGCCATATTATAATGTTATTCGTGTAAAATTATCATTTTCTTGGGTTAACATCGAAGTATTTCCCATGTTTATGGTTTTTACACCATGATGCAACGCATCAAAACAATTTTCCAACTTTGGAAGCATACCATCGGCAATAATGCCTTGTTCTAACAATTCTGAATATAATTTAGAATCGATGTGTTTTACCACTGAATTTTTATCGTTTATATCTTTCAGAACGCCATTCAATTCGAAACAATAATAAATGGATGTATCGTAAAGTTCACTCATTCCCACCGCCACTTGCGATGTTATGGTATCGGCATTGGTGTTTAATAATTGTCCGTTACCATCGTGTGTAATGGCACAAAAAACAGGCGTAAAATTCGCCTGAATTAATTTATCTATGGAATTGTGCGCTACTTTTTTAACATCTCCAACAAATCCAAAATCGACGTCTTTTACGGGTCTTTTTTCTGATGAAATACTATTGATGTCGGCACCTGTTAATCCAATGGCATCCACTTGCAATGCCTGTAACTGCGCCACCATATTTTTGTTTACTAAACCACCATAAACCATGGTAATCACTTCTAAAGTTTCAGCATCGGTGATGCGTCTGCCATTTACCATTTTAGATTCTATACCTAATTTAGATGCAACACTGGTAGCGCGTTTTCCACCTCCGTGGACTAAAATTTTCTTTCCTTTTAGGTTGGCAAATAATTTTAGAAATGCACTTAGTGATGCATCGTCTTCAATAATATTACCTCCAATTTTTACTATGGATAGTTTTTCTTTAGCCATTTTCCAATATTTTTTTCAGTACCAATTGTGCTGCGTACGTTCTATTATTGGCTTGCTCAATTACCAAAGAATTATCAGAATCTAAAACGGCATCTTCAACAATTAAATTTCTTCTTACAGGTAAACAGTGCATAAATTTGGCATCACCCAATTTCTCTTTTGTAATCATCCAATTCGTGTCCGTATTCAATACTTTTCCGTAATCGTTATAACTGCTCCAATTTTTCACGTATACAAAATCGGCATCTTTAAATGCTTCCTCTTGATTGTAGTTTATTGGTATATTTCCAGTGATTTCCGGATTCAATTCATAACCTTCAGGATGTGTAATCACGAAGTCCACATCCATTTTTTGCATGGATTGAACAAAACTATTCGCCACCGCATGTGGTAACGATTTAATATGCGGTGCCCAACTTAAAACCACTTTTGGTTTGGTTTTTTTAGTGTTTTCTGAAATGGTAATAGCATCGGTAAACCCTTGTAACGGATGCCCTGTAGCGCTTTCCATGTTTACAATAGGAACAGAAGCATATTTTACGAACGATTTCAGTACATGCTCGCTTTCGTCTTTTTCTTTATCAGTCAACGTTGGAAACGCTCTTACCGCAATAATATCGCAGTATTGCGACACTACGGCAGCTGCTTCTTTAATATGTTCTGCGGTGTTTCCGTTCATAATGGTACCATCTCCAAACTCTATACCCCAGGCATCTCCAGACACGTTCATGACGATAGGATCCATACCCAAATTCAAAGCTGCTTTTTGCGTGCTTAATCGGGTACGTAAACTCGAATTAAAAAACAATAAACCAATGGTTTTATGCTTTCCTAAATCTATATACTTAAGCGGATTTGCTTTTAACGCTTTGGCTTCCTCAATCCAAGAATGGATATTATCTATATCGTGTATGGAGGTGTAATTCTTCATTTTAAATTATTTTATTTTGGTAAACGGAACCTTGTTATCCATTGCGTTTAACATGAAATTATCTTCCAATCCGTTTACTATCCAAGTTTCTATATTTGCTTTTTTGGTTACCGATGCCGCTTCAATTTTAGATTGCATACCACCACTTCCATGCGATGATTTTGAACTTACCACTTGTTTTGCTAACTCTTCAAAATCTTCTACCACTTCAATGGTTTTTGGCGTGCCGTTTTCTAAAGACTCCTTGGTATAAATACCGCTTGTATTGGTGGCAATGATGAATAAATCTGCTTTTAAAAGGGATGCTGTTAAGGCTCCTAATTTATCGTTATCGCCAAACTTAATTTCATCGGTTGCAACGGTATCATTTTCATTAATTATAGGAATGTAATTATTCGCAACCAACACATTAATAGTATTTACAATATTGGTTCGGCTTTGCTCCCTTTCAAAATCGGAATAAGACAACAAACACTGTGATGTAAGCAAACCATATTCCCTGAAAATTTCTTGATATATCCTTATTAAGTGTGGCTGACCAATAGATGCCAAGGCTTGTTTTACAAAAACATCCTTCTGTTTGCTTTCCAATTTTACAAATTGTTTAGCCACGGCAATGGCGCCGGAACTTACTATAACAAACTCGCAAGTATCCTGAAGTTTTGCAATTTGACTTGCTATATCTTCAATTTTACCTCTAGAAATATTATCGGTTTCTTTTGTAAGCGTATTGGAGCCAACTTTAAGTAATATCCTTCTTTTTTTCATGGTTATCTAATTTGTCCATTGCCATGAACATACCATTTGTTAGTCACTAAATGCTGTAAACCAATTGGTCCACGTTGGTGTAATTTATCAGTACTAATTGCCAATTCGCCACCTAACCCCATTTGGCTACCATCGGTAAAACGAGTGGATGCGTTGTGATAAACAGCTGCCGTATCTACATTTGCCATAAACACTTTAGCAATTTCATCATTTGTTGTGATGATAGATGATGAATGACCGCCAGAATATTTATTTATCATGGCAATGGTATCTTCATTAGATCCTATTTCTGCCATAGCAATTTTATAATCCAAAAATTCTTGATACCAAATGTCATCCGATTCAATAGGTTCAACACCTTCAAATTTAGAAATGGCTTCATCTCCTAAAATCTGAACCTTGAATTCTTTTAACTTCGAAATCAATGTTTTTATAAAGGTTTCTTTATTAGGAAGATTTTCATCAATCAATACTTTGTCTAACGCATTACATGCTGAAATTTTAGCCGTTTTAGCATTTATAATCACTTTTAATGCCAATTCTATATCTGCTTCTTTATGAACATAAACAAAGTTATTTCCACGTCCACTGATAATTACAGGACAAGAAGCATGCTCTTTTACAAAAGCAATTAAGCGCTCGCCACCACGAGGTACAATTAAATCTAATTTTTGTGTTGGTTTTTCTAAAAAAGCCTGAGTTTCGGTTCGGTTGAATTGTAAATATTCCACCCAATTGCTTGAAGCGCCATGCTCTTTTAAAGCTTGATGCCACAACTCCACAATTTTTAAATTCGATTTTAAAGATTCTTTACCACCTTTTAATAAAATTTTATTTCCCGATTTAAAAGCAATTCCAGCAGCCTCAACAGTAACATCTGGACGTGATTCATAAATAATCAACACCGTTCCAAAAGAGGCGGTTTTGTTATAAACCTGCATGCCATTATCGTGTTTAAAGCTGAAGCGTTCTACACCAACAGGGTCTTCTTGTGAAGCCAAATGTGTTGCAGATTTAATCATTTCATCTACTTTAGAATCATCTACTTTCAAACGGTCGTACATAGAAATATCATCCCCATTATAAGCATCTAAATCTGCTTTGTTAATCTTAATAATCGCTTCCCTTTCGCTTTCCAAAAGTTCTGCCATTCTAAGTAATACGGCGTTTCTTGTTTCTACGTTTAATAAAGTATTCATTTTTTTTGTTTTTTTGAGTTGCAAAGATGCAAAGTAACAAAGTTTCTAAGTATCAAAGCTTTGATTCTCTGAAACTTTGAAGCTTTGAAACTAACAAAGAGAACTTGCAACTCGATTATTATTTCACAACTTCTGTTGACTCCAAAGTTTTCTTTAAAGCTTCAAAAAATTGATCAACATGTTCTTTTTTAATGGTTAATGGTGGTAAAATTCTAATTAACTTTTTGTTTGAAGCACCACCTGTAAAAATATGATGCTCATAAATAAGCTTTTTTCTTAGCTCTCCAACTTCAAAGTCGAATTCCAATCCAATCATTAATCCTTTTCCTTTAATATTTTTTATTTGGTGAATTGTTTTGGCTACGGAAATAAAATACGCTGAAATAGTATTGACATTGTCTATCAACTTCTCTTCTTCAATCGTATTTAAAACTGCTAAACCCGCAGCACAAGCCAAATGATTTCCGCCAAACGTGGTACCCAACATACCATGTTTTGCTTCGATGCTTGGGTGAATTAAAATCCCTCCAATCGGGAACCCGTTCCCCATACCTTTAGCTATAGAAATAACTTCCGGTATTACATTATAATATTGAAACGCAAAGAATTTACCTGAACGCCCGTAACCAGATTGCACCTCATCGGCAATAAAATAGGTATTGTTCGCTTTACAAAGTACATCAACTTGCTCAAAAAATTCAGCAGTTCCTTGGTCCAATCCACCAACTCCTTGTATAAATTCTACAATAACCGCACAAACATCGCCTTTTTCTAATTCTCTTTTAACGCCTTCAATATCATTTAAAGCTAAAATAGTTACCTGTTGTTGTGCGTTGATTGGGGCAATAATATTGGCATTATCGGTTGCCGCAACAGCTGCCGATGTACGTCCATGAAATCCATTTTTAAAGGCAATAACACGTGATTTTCCTGTTTTAAATGATGCCAATTTTAAAGCATTTTCGTTAGCTTCAGCTCCTGAATTGCACAAAAACAATTCGTAACCTTTACAACCCGATAAAGATTCAATTTTATCAGCTAATTCAACCTGTAACGGATTTTGAATCGCATTGGAATAAAACCCTAAAGTTGAAACTTGATTGCTAACAGCCTTCACATAACTAGGGTGTGAATGTCCAATAGATATCACTGCATGACCTCCGTAAAGGTCTAAATATTCAGTTCCAGCATCGTCGTAAACGAGCATATCGTTCCCCGAAACTGGGGTTACATTATATAATGGATAAACGTCAAATAATGGCATTTTAATTCTTTTTAATTTGATTAATTTTCTCAAAAGAAGCCACAATGCCTTGTATTAAGGCCGAACTTAAACCTTGGTGTTCCATAGCATTTAATCCTTCAATGGTACAGCCACTTGGTGTAGTCACGCGGTCAATTTCCTGCTCAGGATGTCTTCCAGATTCCAGTAATAAACTTGCAGCGCCAAAACATGTCTGTGTTGCCAATTGATGTGCTTCGTGGGCTTCAAAACCTAATTGAATAGCTCCTTGTGTTGTGGCACGCACAAGGCGCATCCAAAACGCAATGCCACTGGCACAAATTACCGTTGCTGCCTGTATTAATTCTTCAGGAATCACTAACGTAGTCCCTAATTGGTTAAAAACATCTTGAGCCAAGGTTACTTTATCTTGCGCTTTTTCATTAGCCGCAATACAAGTCATGGATTTCCCAATAGAAATCGCTGTGTTTGGCATTACCCGAATAATATTTTTATCATTCCCGATAATGCCTTCAATTCTAGGAATTTCAACCCCTGCAGCGACCGAAATAACAATATGCTTATCTCTAATTTTCGATGCCACACTTTCCAAAACAGCATTAATATGCTTAGGTTGAAGAGCAAAAATAACCATGTCGCTATTTTCAACCGCCAACACATTATCGTTTGTAACGGTAACATAGTCTTCAGTTTTATAAACATCAACATTTGCCGTGTTTTTATCAGCTAAATACAACGACGTAAACGACTTATTATTGATAAGTCCTTTTGCTATAGAACTTCCTAAATTTCCAGTTCCAATAATGGCTATTTTCATTGATATTATATTTTGTCATTCCCTCAAAGAAGGGAATCGCATTCTTATATTCTTTTTTTTGGCGTTTCCCAAGGGTCGCGCTTTTCGCTATATCTTTTTACGTCATTGCGAAGAAAATTTCTAATTTTCTGTGGCAATCTCTTAATCCAAAGAGATTACTTCGTCGTTCCTCCTCGTAATGACGCCTTTTTATTGAGGTAAAAAGGATGCCGCTTCAATCGCTAACGCACCAATTTGCTATGTGCTTTTTCAATTTCAGCATAAAAACTATTTAAAAATAAGTCGCTTTTAATTGCAAACCTGTTGTTTCTTCCAAACCAAACATCAAATTCATATTTTGGATGGCTTGACCTGAAGCACCTTTTAATAAATTATCAATAATACTGGTTATCAATAATTTGCTATTGTGTTTGTGTAAATGAATTAAACACTTATTTGTGTTCACTACTTGTTTTAAATGCAATACTTCATCCGAAACGAACGTAAATTTAGCCTCTTTATAATAGGCTTTAAACATCTCTTTAGCTTCTTCTAAAGTCCCTTCAAAATTGGTATAAACCGTTGCAAAAATACCTCTTGAAAAATTTCCTCTATTTGGCATAAATAAAATTTCAGAACCAAAACTATTTTGTAATTGTTTAACCGATTGATTAATTTCACCTAAATGCTGATGTGTAAACGGTTTGTAGTATGAAAAGTTATTATCTCTCCAAGGAAAATGGGAGGTTTCAGATAACGAAGTTCCCGCACCTGTAGCACCTGTAACCGCATTAATATGCACATCGTTATTTAGCAATCCTTTTTCAGCAAAAGGTAATAAAGCTAATTGTATAGCTGTTGCAAAACAACCTGGGTTCGCTATATAATCTGCTTTTTTAATGGCATCTCTTTGTAATTCTGGCAAACCATAAACAAAATTTTTCCCTTCAAAATTCTTATCCTTTTCTAATCTGAAATCATTTCCTAAATCGATGATTTTCGTGGTATCAGAAAATGTATTAGCCGATAAAAACTTCACAGAATTTCCATGACCTAAACATAAAAACAACACATCAACATTTGGGTTAATTGTGTCCGTGAATTTCATATCTAAATCACCTTCCAAATCTTGGTGAATACTGCTAATTTTGTTTCCTGCATTGGATGTGCTGTACACAAAGTCAATAGCAACTTCAGGATGATTAATTAACAATCTAATTAGTTCACCAGCTGTATAACCCGCACCTCCAATAATACCTACTTGAATCATTTTTTATGAATTTACTTGATGATAAATTTTATTTTGATTTCCGATAATTTTGATAAATCCTTTTGCTTCATCGGCTGTCCAACCTCTATTTTCTTCACCGTAGCTACCAAACTTCGCATTCATTAAATCGTGTTCAGAACTAATGCCATCTAAATTAAAATGATATGGCTTTAATGTTACAAACACATCACCACTAACAACCTCTTGACTGCTTTGTAAAAAGGCTTCAATATTACGCATAACAGGATCTAAATACTGACCTTCATGCAAATGCATACCATAGAAACTTGCTAAGTATTCTTTGTGTTGCAATTGCCACTTAGTAAGCGTGTGCTTCTCTAATAAATGATGCGCTTTAATGGTAATTAATGCCGCAGGTGCTTCAAAACCAACACGTCCTTTAATACCAACAATGGTATCACCCACATGGATATCTCTACCAATAGCATACGTTTTTGCTAAATTATTTAAGGTTTCTATATTGATTTCAGGGTCGTTTTCAATACCATTTACAGCTACTAATTCTCCTTTGTCAAAAGTTAATTTTACTTTTTCATCTTCAGCATGTTTTAACTGCGATGGATAGGCGCTGTCTGGTAATGGCTTATCAGATGTTAACGTTTCTGAACCTCCAACACTAGTTCCCCAAAGCCCTTTATTAACCGAATATTTTGCTTTTTCCCAAGACATATCAATACCATTGGCTTTCAAATAGTCAATTTCTTGTTGTCTTGTTAATTTCTCATCTCTAATTGGTGTAATGATTTGTATTTCTGGCGCAAGCGTTTGAAAAATCATATCGAAACGTACTTGGTCGTTTCCTGCCCCAGTACTTCCGTGGGCAATATATTCTGCACCGATGCTTTTTGCATACTCCACAATTTCAATAGCTTGAATAATACGTTCTGCGCTTACAGATAATGGATATGTATTATTCTTAAGAACATTTCCGAAAATTAAATACTTCACTACTTTTTGATAAAAAGTCGCTACAGCATCAATATTTTTATAGGTAGAAACTCCCATTTTATAGGCGTTCGATTCTATGTTTCCTATTTCAGTTTTTGTAAACCCACCTGTATTTACACTTACTGCATGTACATCATATTCTTTAGATAAACTTACGGCACAGTACGATGTGTCCAATCCGCCACTATATGCTATTACTAATTTTTTCATTTTTTACTTTTTATCTTTTTTTAAAAACATGGTTTCCTTAATATGTTTTAATCTATTAAAAACCTTTTCTTTTATTTTTCTTGGTTCGCTTTTGGTCTTGTCTTTTGGGTCGTACAGCATACCTGTACACAAGCACATTTTTCTGTTGGTACGTGTTAAAACATCGTAGTTTTTACAGGTTTGACACCCATCCCAAAAGGTTGGATCATCGGTTAATTCTGAAAATGGCACAGGCTTATAACCTAAATCGGTATTCATTTTCATAACAGCCAAACCCGTTGTAATACTAAATACTTTAGCATCGGGAAACTTCGTTCTTGAATGCTTGAATACTTTATGCTTTATTTTTTTTGCTAACCCTACACCACGGTAATCTGGATGCACAATTAACCCTGAATTGGCAACATATTTACCATGCCCCCAAAGCTCTATATAGCAAAAGCCTGCAAATTTATCGCCATCTAAAGCAATAACAGCATTGCCATTTTCTAGTTTCTTTGTGATATATTCTGGGGTTCTTCTAGCAATACCAGTACCTCTAACAGCTGCAGACTCTGCTATTGTATCGCAAATAATTTCTGCGTATTTTGAATGTGATTTATCGGCAATTACAATTTCCATTATAATTCTAAAAATGTATTAAAAGTTAAAGTTAATTTTTTTATACTGAACTGGACTCACCTAGCTCAAAAAATAAAAGCACACCACTAAGGGCGACGCGGATAGATACGACACATAAAATATGTGTTAATCACTATATTAAAAAAACTTTGAAACTTTATGGATGAAATTTTATACACTACAAAAAAATTAAATTACGTTTTGGTTTTTGGCCTTTGAAAGACTAGAAGCTGCGACGAGTAATACTCGCGCGGAAACCGGGTGATGAAGGACGTATTTTATTTTTTAATGTATTCATGACGTAAAATTATGAATTTTATTCATTACGACTATTAAAACCAGGTCTTTTTTTGAAAAAATTATTAATATCAACCCGTTTACATTCTTTTTATTACAAATAACTCATTTTTAATAAATTTCATTGAATAATTAAAAATACTATTCAATGAAATTTATAGTTATTTCACTCAATTACAATATATAATCGGTACTTATAAAGTTAGACGATTTTTTGTCTAATAATTCCTTCAATATAGCGTTATTATAGGCATTATCTTTTGAAGCCACAAAGGTTCTTATTGAGAAAGAACGCAATGCATCATGCACACTTAAAGTACTGAATGCCGAATCTTTCCTTCCCGTGAATGGATAAACGTCTGGACCACGTTGGCATGAACTATTCAAGTTAACACGACACACTAAATTAACCAAAGTATCAATTAATGGCGCTAAGGTTTTTATATCACCACCAAATAAACTTACTTGTTGGCCATAGTTAGATTCAGCCATGTCATCAAGAGGTTCGTCAATATTTGAAAACGAAATTACAGGAACTACAGGGCCAAATTGCTCCTCTTCAAAAACACGCATGGTTTTATTAACAGGATATAGAACTGCTGGGAATATAAAATTATCATTAGTTTCACCACCTTTAGCATTTAATATGGTTGCACCTTTAGCTTTAGCATCATCAATTAACTCTTGGATATATGCTGGTTTTTCAACTTCTGGTAGTGGCGTTAGTTTAACACCTGCTTCCCATGGATTTCCAAATTTAAGTGCATCAACTTTTGCTGTAAATCGTTTGTTAAATTCGTTTACAATAGATTCATGAACATATACAAGTTTTAAAGCGGTACAACGCTGCCCATTGAAAGACAAGGTTCCTGCAATACATTCATCAACTGTTAAATCTAAATCAGCATCTGGCAAAACAATCGCTGGGTTTTTAGCTTCTAAGCCTAATACCATGCGTAACCTATTTCCTTTTGGGTGTTGCGATTGTAATGCATTGGCAGATTTGCTATTGCCAATTAATGCCAATACATCTATTTTACCCGAACCCATAATGGGTGATGCCAACACACGACCACGACCATAAATAATATTAACCGCGCCTTTTGGAAAACTATTTTGAAACGCTTCTAATAAGGGTGAGATTAAAAGAACCCCTATTTTTGCAGGCTTAAAAATAACGGTATTACCCATTATTAAAGCAGGAATTAACAATGTAAATGTTTCGTTAAGTGGATAATTATACGGACCTAAACATAAAACCGTACCTATAGGGCCACGACGAATATGTGCATATACACCTTCGTTTTTTTCAAACTTAGCCGAATCACGATCTATTTGTTTGTAAGCTTCAATAGTATCATAAATATAATCAACAGTTCTATCAAATTCTTTTTGTGAATCGGGTAAATTTTTACCTATTTCCCACATAAGTAATTTTACAACTTCTTCGCGTTTGGTTTTCATTTGCTTCACGAATGTTTCCATACAAGCAATTCGGTTAGCCACTTTCATTGTTGGCCATAATCCTTGACCGTTATCGTAAGCGTTTAATGCAGAATTTAAAGCCCCTAATGCTTCCTGCTCACCTAACTCAGGAATAGTTCCTAACACGGTTGGCTTGTAATTTTCTGTAGATGATATCGTTGAATAAACTTCGGTAGTTTTTCCACTCCAAGTTTTTAATTCACCATCAACCAAATAGGTTTTTTGATGTATCAGACTTGTGATTTTATATTCGTTTGGAATTTCTGAAAATGTAGTACTCATTTTTAAATGTATATTAGTTAAAAACTAAAGCTAATATACCCATAATTTCACTACATAAAGACTTTAAAAACAATGATGTGCCAAAAAATATCGTATTCTTAACACATTAAATACATATTGATAAAATACACAAAACTCAAACGTTTTCGAGAAATAAAATACTAAAAAACTGAAATTTATACCAAAAACTGAAACAACTCTGGTTTGTTGTTTAGGTAATCGCCATAAAAATTACGTTGCTTCATTTTTGCAATTAAAGGCTCTAAATCGGTTGCAGATTTTAATTGAATACCTACTACTGCAGAACCGTTTTCACGATTCGTTTTCTTGGTATATTGAAAATGTGTTATATCATCATTTGGCCCTAAAATATCGACCACAAATTCTTTTAATGCACCAGCACGTTGTGGAAATGTCACAATAAAGTAATGCTTTAAATTGGCATACAACAAGGCACGTTCTTTTATTTCGGCAGTACGGGTAATATCGTTATTGCTGCCACTAACTACGCACACCACGCTTTTACCCTTTATTTCTTCAGCATAAAAATCCAATGCCGAAATACTTAAAGCTCCAGCAGGCTCAACAACGATAGCATCTTTATTATAAAGTTCTAAAATAGTTTCGCATACTTTCCCTTCGGGAACGGTAATCATAGCATGCAAATTGGCTTTACATATAGGAAATGTTAAATCGCCTACTCGTTTTACTGCGGCACCATCAATAAATTTTTCGATATGCTCTAAAGTTGTGTTTTTATTATTTTTTATTGAAGCCAACATAGAAGGCGCGCCTTCGGGTTCTACACCTATAATCTTTGTACTGGGAGATAATTCTTTAAAAACGGTTGACAAACCTGCTGCTAAACCGCCACCACCCACAGCTATAAATACATAATCAATAGTTTCGGTTGCCTGTTCTAAAATTTCTAAACCAATGGTAGCTTGCCCTTCAATAACTTTTTTGTCATCAAACGGGTGAATGAATGTTTTTTGAAATGCTTCACACTCTACCATAGATGCATGATACGCATCATCATAGGTGTCGCCAACTAATTTAATTTCAATATAGTCTTCACCAAACATTTTTACCTGTTCCACTTTTTGGTTAGGCGTAGGTGAAGGCATGTAGATTGTGCCTTTTATTTTCAAGAGCTTGCATGATAAGGCTACACCTTGCGCATGATTACCTGCACTAGCACAAACTACCCCATTTTTAGACTCTTCTTCAGTAAGCGAGCTTATTTTATTGTAAGCACCCCTAATTTTGTACGAACGTACCTGTTGAAGGTCTTCACGCTTCAAAAGAATATTAGCACTAAACTGATTTGAATATCTGAGGCTAGGGCTTAAAGGCGTAACTGCCGATACCTTTTGAATAGTATCGGCAGCTACTTTTATATCTTTAAGACTAGGGAAATATATTTCTTTCTCCTTATTCATTAATGATTTTATAAAAGACCTCACAGGTTTTAAAAACCTGTGAGGTCTGGTTTGTATTATACTATCGGTTTCATAGCCGTCATAGACGCTCTTAAGAAAGACCCCACTTTTTCAACTGGATGGTCTCTTAACGCTTTGTTTACTGCTATTAATTTAGCATTATCTACCGCTTTACCGTTATCTTTTGCATAGGCTTTTCCAATAACATCGGTATCGATTTTCTTCATAAAATCTGCTAATAATGGTTTACAAGCATGATCGAATAAATAACAACCGTATTCAGCAGTATCAGAAATTACAGAATTCATTTCGTATAATTTACGCCTTGCAATAGTGTTTGCAATAAGAGGCGTTTCGTGTAACGATTCGTAGTATGCAGAGGCATCGATAATTCCAGAATCAGTCATAGCTTCAAACGCTAATTCCACACCTGCTCTTACCATCGCTACCATTAATACACCGTTATCATAGTATTCTTGTTCTGAAATTTCAATATTTCCTGCAGGTGTTTTTTCAAAATTAGTTTCAGCGGTTGCAGCTCTCCATCCTAATAAATCTTTGTCATCATTAGCCCAGTCTGCCATCATACCAGAAGAAAATCTTCCTTCCATAATATCATCCATATGTTTTTGGAATAATGGACGCATGATGTCTTTTAATTCTTCAGACAATTCAAAAGCCTTAATTTTTGCTGGGTTAGACAAACGATCCATCATGTTTGTAATTCCACCATATTTAAGACCTTCTGTCACCGTTTCCCAACCGTATTGAATTAATTTTGAAGCATAACCAGCATCAATTCCTTTTTCAATCATTTTATCGAAACATAGGATAGATCCTGTTTGTAACAACCCACAAAGAATGGTTTGTTCACCCATTAAATCAGACTTTACCTCAGCAATAAAAGAAGATGCTAACACACCCGCTCTATCACCACCAGTTGCAGCAGCATAAGCTTTTGCTTGTGCCCAACCTTTTCCTTCCGGATCGTTTTCTTCATGTACCGCAATTAAGGTTGGCACACCAAAACCTCTTTTATATTCTTCTCTTACTTCAGTTCCTGGGCATTTTGGTGCCACCATAATAACCGTTAAATCTTCACGGATTTGTGTTCCTTCTTCAACAATATTAAAACCATGAGAATATGATAAAGTTGCTCCCTTTTTCATTAAAGGCATCACCGCTTTTACCACACTTGTATGTTGTTTGTCTGGTGTTAGGTTTAACACTAAATCTGCCGTTGGAATTAATTCTTCGTACGTACCAACTGTAAACCCATTATTGGTTGCATTTACATAAGAAGCACGTTTTTCAGCAATAGCTTGCGCTCTTAAAGCATAAGAAATATCTAGACCTGAGTCTCTCATGTTTAACCCTTGGTTAAGCCCTTGCGCTCCACATCCTACAATTACAATTTTTTTGCCTTTTAAAGCATTTACACCATCTTCAAACTCTGAAGCGTCCATAAATCTACATTTAGACAATTGAGTTAATTTATCTCTTAACGATAGTGTGTTAAAATAATTTCCCATTTTTAATTTTAGTTATTATTGATTATTGAATGCCATAAGCATTTCGGTTACTTTCATTTCATCTTTTGTTACTGCAATACGTCCTGCACGAACAAATTGCATAATGCCAAACACATTTAAATCTCTTCGCAACGATTCAATTTCATTTCTTCTACCCGATTTTTCAAGCACAAAAAACTCTTTGTTTACGGTAACTATTCTAGCATTACTTTCTTTTATTATATTTTGAATTTGTGGTTCTTCAAATAATAAAGCTGATTTTATTTTGAACATACAAGACTCGGTATAAATAGTCTCTTCGTCTTTATGGTAGTATGCCCGTATTACCTCAACTTGTTTTTCAAACTGACCTATAATTTTTCTTGCTTGAGATTCTGTTATATTTACAACAATTACAAATCTGTTTACACCTTCAATTTCAGATTGCGAGGTTGTTAAGCTCTCAATATTAATATGTCGGCGTTGAAAAATAGCTGATATACGATTTAATAAACCGATGTTGTTTTCGGTATAAATTGAAATCGTGAATGTTTTTATTTCTTCGTTCATTTTTTTGAATATTTAGCTTAAACGTACATCTGAAACCGAAGCTCCCGCAGGTATCATCGGGAATACGTTATCTTCTTTTTCTACACAAACTTCTAAGAAATAAGACTCTTTAGAGGCTATCATTTCTTTTATAGCTCCTGCTAATTCTTCACGTTTTGTTACACGCTTCCCTTCAATATAATACCCTTTTGCAATGGTTACAAAATCTGGATTTGTCATTTCGGTAGATGCATAACGTTTATCGAAAAACAATTGTTGCCATTGGCGTACCATTCCTAAGAATTCATTATTTAAAACAACAATTTTAACCGCTGCTTTTTGTTGAAAAACAGTACCTAATTCTTGAATATTCATTTGGTAACCACCATCTCCAATAATTGCTACCACTTCTCTATGCGGTGCTGCCATTTTAGCACCAATGGCTGCAGGCAATGCAAAACCCATAGTACCTAAACCACCTGATGTGATGTTGCTTTTAGTAACATTAAATTCAGAATAACGACACGCAATCATTTGATGTTGACCAACATCTGAAACAATTGCAGCATTTCCTTTTGATTCAATGTTAATTTGCTTTAATACTTCCCCCATGGTTAACCCATCTTTAGTAGGGTGAATATCATCTTTTATAACTTTTTCATATTCAATAGCATACAAATCTTTGAATTCTTGCAACCATGAATCGTGTTTGTTTTCGTTTAATAACGGTAATAATTTTGCTAAACTATCTTTAGAATCTCCAATAACCGCTACATCTGTTTTCACATTTTTATCAATTTCCGCAGGATCAATATCAAAATGAATGATTTTAGCTTGTTTTGCGTAGGTGTTTAAACTTCCCGTTACACGGTCGTCAAAACGCATTCCTATAGCAATAAGCACATCACATTCATTTGTTAATCTATTAGGCGCATAATTACCATGCATCCCTACCATACCCACATTTAATGGATGTGACGTTGGAATAGCAGAAGCGCCTAAAATAGTCCATGCAGCGGGAATTCCAGCCTTTTCTACAATGGCTTTTAATTCAGCCTCCGCTTGTCCTAAAATAACACCTTGGCCCCAAACAATCATTGGTTTTTTTGCTGCATTTATCAAACTCGCTGCAGCTTGTACCGCTTCAGAATTGGTTTTTGGCACTGGAATGTAGCTTCTAACGCCTGTACATTTTTCGTATTTAAAATCCAGTTCACTTACTTGTGCATCTTTAGTGATATCTATTAATACAGGTCCTGGACGTCCACTTTTAGCTATATAGAACGCTTTCGCTAATACTTCTGGTATATCTGCCGCTTTAGTTATTTGGCAGTTCCACTTGGTTACAGGGGTAGAAATACCAATAATATCGGTTTCTTGAAACGCATCCGTTCCCAATAAATGCGAAAATACTTGTCCAGTAATACACACTAATGGCGTAGAATCTATTTGAGCATCGGCAATGCCTGTAATAAGGTTTGTTGCTCCTGGACCCGACGTAGCCATAGCAACACCTACACGACCAGAAATACGTGCAAAACCTTGCGCTGCATGTGCAGCACCTTGCTCGTGACGTGTTAATACATGATGAATTTGGTCTCTAAATTTATATAATTCATCATAAACTGGCATAATAGCTCCTCCTGGATATCCATAAAGAATATCAACTCCTTCTGCTAATAGACATCTTATGATGGCTTCGCTTCCTGTAATACGCATGGTTTCTTGTGCCACTTCTTGTTTTTTATTTGCTGTTTGTGTATTCATGTTTATCTTATTAAAACCCTTCGACTATGCTCAAGGCGACATGAGATTCCTGCTTTCGCAGGAACTAGAATGCATCGGTAACACAACCTTTTGAAGCTGATGCTACTGATTTTGCATATTTATATAAAATTCCTTTTTTATGTTTCAATTCTGGTTGTACCCATTTTGATTTTCTTTCTGCTAATTCTTCGTTAGAGAGTAAAACATTAATGGTATTATCTTCTGCACTAATTCTAATTCTATCACCTGTTTTTAGCAACCCGATAGTACCACCTTCTTGTGCTTCTGGCGTAATGTGACCTACAACAAAACCGTGTGTTCCACCAGAAAAACGTCCATCAGTAATTAAAGCGACCGACTTTCCTAAACCAGCACCCATAATTAATGAAGTTGGTTTTAACATTTCTGGCATGCCAGGACCTCCTTTTGGACCGACATAACGAATGACGACGACATCGCCTTTAGCTACTTCTCCGTTTGAAATTCCTGTATTTGCTGCTTGCTCACCATCATAAACAACAGCTTTTCCTTCAAACAACAAACCTTCATTTCCAGATATTTTTGCAACCGCACCTTCTTCTGCAAGGTTACCATATAATATTTGAAGGTTTCCTGAAGATTTCAAAGCTTTATCTTTTGGATAAATTACATCTTGGTCGTTTTCAAAAGTAAGCGCTTCAACATCGGCTAAGTTTTCAGCTAATGTTTTTCCCGTTACAGTTAAACAATCACCATGTAAATAGCCATTATCTAATAAGTATTTCATAACAGCAGGAGTTCCTCCAACACCGTGAACATCTTCCATTAAATATTTTCCACTCGGTTTTAAATCGGCAATTAAAGGCGTTCTATCACTTACACGTTGAAAATCTTCCAATGTAAACTCAATATCAGCAGCATGTGCAATCGCCAAGAAATGCAATACCGCATTGGTTGATCCGCCTAAAGCATTCACCAAAGCAATAGCATTTTCAATAGATTTTTTTGAAATAATGTCTAAAGGTTTTAAATCTAATTCCAGTAAATTTTTAATAGCGATGGCTGTTCTTTCACTTTCGGATAATTTATTAGGGTTTTCAGCTGGAATAGAAGAATTATAAGGTAAAGCAAACCCCATACATTCTATAGCCGAAGCCATGGTATTTGCAGTATACATACCACCACATGCCCCAGCACCTGGAATAGCACTTTTTATAATTTCTCTATATTCTTCTTCTTCAATTTCTCCTGCCATTTTTTGTCCTAAAGCTTCAAACGCTGAAACGATATTAAGCTTTCTTCCTTTGTATTTTCCTGAAGCGATGGTACCACCATACATCATAATTGATGGACGATTTAAACGCAACATGGCGATTACAGCGCCTGGCATATTTTTATCACAACCAACTACAGATATAAGGGCATCATAACTTTGAGCATTCATAACCGTTTCAATAGAGTCTGCAATAATATCTCTTGAAGCCAAAGAATAATTCATACCCGAAGTTCCCATAGAAATGCCATCACTAACACCAATAGTATTAAATCCCAACCCTACCAAACCAGCTATTTTACATTCAATTTTCACCTCAGCAGCCAAACCGTTTAAGTGCATGTTGCACGGGTTTCCATCATATCCAGTACTTGCAATACCCACTTGGGCTTTTTGCATATCTTCATCTGTCAAACCTACTGCGTACAACATAGCTTGTGAAGCCGGTTGAGATATATCTTGAGTTAATCTACTACTGTGTTTATTGAGTTTATTCATTCTTTATATGGATAATTTTATACTTTGTCTTTGCTTTAATTAATCTTTCAATGATTTTATGATTTTCATAAAAACCCTTCAATCTCCCTAAATCAATGTTCGAAATTAATTTATTATGATTTTACAAAGGTTATTCTTTCTTATTTAAGGTTAAATTCATTGTGTTTAAAAATAATATAAAGTATTGATTAACAGTTTTTTAAATGAATTTTTTTATGATGTTCAAAACACTCAAAATATTCAATAAAAAAACCTTCCGTTTCTGGAAGGCTATTAATATTTACTATAGTTTATAAATATGCCTTCCTATCTGTGTGAAATAATCACAAGGACATTGACAGAAATACTATTTAATTTTTGATTATTCATAATTAAAAAGCAAATGTTTAAAATTAAAACGTAACAGCCAATTTATTAGTTAAAATAGTAAAAAATAATTTGCTTTTCCTTTTATTTTTTTACTTTTGCTGCATAAATAACAGAGGAAAGATTTGACTGATTGCAACCTCTTTGTACTGAACTTATTTCTTCAGCTTCTTTAAAAGATATCGAAACAAGTTAGGCACAAGTAAAAATGCTAAAGGCAGTGAAAACTTCCTTCGACGTTATCGTCAAATCTCCCGCATAACCTATATTAAAATGGCATATTTATTTACTTCTGAAAGTGTTTCGGAAGGACACCCAGACAAAGTAGCAGACCAAATTAGCGATGCTTTAATTGACAACTTTTTAGCTTTTGACAAAGATTCGAAAGTAGCTTGCGAAACACTTGTTACCACAGGACAAGTTATTCTTGCAGGGGAGGTTAAATCGCACACATATTTAGATGTTCAAAAAATCGCGAGAGATACCATTAACAAAATTGGTTATACTAAAGGCGAGTATATGTTCGATGGCAATTCATGTGGTGTACTTTCTGCAATACATGAGCAATCAGACGATATAAATCGAGGTGTTGATAGAGCTAGCAAGGAACAACAAGGTGCTGGCGACCAAGGGATGATGTTTGGTTATGCAACCAACGAAACCGAAAATTTTATGCCTTTAGCTTTAGATTTATCGCATAGAATTTTAATTGAACTTGCTGAATTAAGAAGAGAGAATAAAACCATTCCGTATTTAAGACCCGACTCAAAAAGTCAGGTAACTATTGAGTATAGCGATGATAATATTCCGCAACGTATTGATGCCATTGTAGTTTCTACACAACATGATGATTTTGCAGATGACGATACCATGCTTGCAAAAATCAGAAAAGATATTGTTGACATTTTAATACCGCGAGTGGTTGCTAAATTACCAGAGAACATACAAGCATTGTTCAATAACGATATTAAATACCATATAAATCCTACAGGCAAATTTGTTATTGGCGGGCCTCACGGAGATACTGGATTAACGGGTCGTAAAATTATTGTAGACACTTACGGTGGAAAAGGCGCTCACGGTGGTGGTGCATTTTCTGGAAAAGACCCAAGCAAAGTAGATAGAAGTGCTGCATACGCAACCAGACATATTGCTAAAAACTTAGTGGCAGCAGGTGTTGCCGATGAAGTTTTAGTACAAGTAAGTTATGCTATTGGTGTGGTAGAGCCTATGGGCATTTTTATTAATACGTACGGCACTTGCCCGTTTAATATGACCGATGGAGAAATTGCTAATATCGTTTCAAACATATTCGATATGCGCCCTTATGCTATTGAAGAACGCTTAAAACTACGTGCGCCTATTTACAGCGAAACTGCTGCTTACGGCCACATGGGGCGTAAAAACGAAACAGTTACCAAAACATTTAGTCAACCAAATGGAGAAACTACAACTTTAGATGTTGAGCTATTTACTTGGGAAAAATTAGACTATGTAGACAAAGTAAAAGGCGCTTTTGGTTTGTAAATTTTAAGCTTAATATTTTAAAAAAGACCATCTTCTAGATGGTCTTTTTAGTTTATAATAAATTTGAATTTGTAGAAATTTCTACTAACTTCGTTTGACGCCATATAATTAAGACATTATAACGATTTTATATTAAGTCCCTATATGCAAATTGAAAAAACTATGAAAACAATTTTAATTTTTATTTTACTGCTTTTTGGAATTAATAATGTAAACGCTCAAAAAACCATCTCATTTGAGGCAGAAGGAAATTTAGAATCACCAAACCCATGTGATTGTGTTGAATTATTGGATGTTACAAATGAAAATAATCCAGCTGATATTTTAATTGGAATGGGAAAATGCATGGAATCAAAACAATTTGAAAAGGCTGCAAGACTGTTTATGATTGCTGGAGTATATGGAAAATACGATGCTTTTAGAGTAAAAGACAGAAGCGCGCATCAAGCCATATTAGTTCTACAACAAAATATTTTACTAAATGTTGATGAAAGTGACAGAAATAGTTTAATGAACAGTCTTAAAAAATACCTTGACCCAACTTCTGAAGAAGTAACTAATGTTTGTCAGGTAATTCAGCAAATTGGAATTCCAAAATACTACCCTAAATATATGGTTCAGCACGGAATTCAGGCATTTTTAGAGAGTGAAGGAAATGGACTAAATATGGAATTTGATAGTGAGAAATCTTGGAACTTAGTCCTGAAAAATTATTTACACTGTGGAGAATAACTAGCTACTGATTTTCATTCGGAAAATCTTCGGGCGCAAACACGCACCTTATTTAATGAATATTAAACTAAAAAAAACAATGAAAACAACTTGCTTAATAGTACTATCAATTTTATTTTCAATAAACTCATTTTCTCAAAATTTTTCGACCGAAACTGGTGGCAATTGTTATAGTATAGAAATACCAAAATATATGGCAAAAACCTATGACTTAAATGATGTTGCTACAGCACAATATAAAAACCCTAAAAGAAGCTTACACCATAGTTATTGAAGACTCTAAAGATGAATTAAACTCTTTAGGAATGATATTTGTCAATCCTAAAGAGTTTTTAGAAAATTTCACCAACGATTATCTTATCGATTCTAAAAACAGAATTATTTCGAAAATAATCGAATTTAAATCAAATGAAAACGATCATGCTCAAGCTGAAATTACTTGGACCGAAGAAGATGGAGATTTCTATATGTTAGTAACAACTGTTGAGACAAAGAAGTATTTTTATAAAATATTATGCTGGACCTTACTTGAAAACAAAGCTGATTTAAAAAGTGATTTTTTAACTATTTCTAAATCAATTCAAGATTAACTAAATACTCTAACTGAGAAAAATCAAACAAAATACATAAATAATGAAATTCACATCCATTTTAATAAGTCTTTTTTTTATATCGACATGCTTTTCCCAAAACCCATTAAATTTTGGCAGTAATATCCTAACAGCAGATCCATCTGCACATGTTTGGAAGGACGGCAAAATATATATTTATGCTTCCCATGATGAAGAATGCCAACTTGATTTTTGGATGAAAGACTGGCATGTATTTTCATCTAGCGATTTAATAAATTGGACGGATCATGGAGCATGCCTTTCTGTAGGCGATTTATCTTGGGCAGATAATTTTGCTTGGGCACCAGATGCTGCATATAAAAACGGAAAATATTACTTTTGTTTCCCTGCTGGAACTGGGTTTAAAGACCGAGAAAACCCTAAAAACAGCACCAAATGGATGGGAATAGGTATTGCCGTGAGCGACTCTCCCACAGGTCCTTTTAAAGATGCCATTGGCAAACCATTATGGACAGAACCTTACGCAAACGACCCTTGCCTTTTTATAGACGATGATAATAAAGGTTACATATACTTTAACGGTGGTGGCGATTATTTAGTTGCTGAAATGGCTGATGATTTATTAAGTGTAAACGGCGATTTATATAAAATGGACATGGGTGGTTACGAGCCTAAAAGAGAAGGTCCTTGGGTATTTAAAAGAAATGGCATGTATTATTATACTATGCCAGAAAACAACCAAATACTTACATATTATACATCAAATACACCAAAAGGACCATGGAAATACCAAGGTAAAATTATGGATGAAGAAAATGCCAGTAACAACCACCATTCGATTGTAGAGTTTAATGGACAATGGGTTTTATTCTATCATAGATGGTTAGACACAGACTCCGAATGCAACAAAAAACAACGCCACATATGCGCTGAATATTTATATTTCAATAACGATGGCACTATTAAACCCATTGAAAGAACTGAAGCAGGCTTGTCATTTAAAAAAATATAACCCAGTATTTTTAAAAAAAACTCTAAAAATGAAAGCCAAAAGATCCTGTAACACCAAACTTACGGGCATTAGGGTTTTTAACTTCATCTAAATAATTACCTCTAAAATTAAAGTCTATTCTAAATACTTTAAAAATATTACCAACCCCAAAACTGTACTCGTAATACATATTTTGGCTTGGAGCAATTAAAGGAATACTATTGGGGTTTGCAGTGGTATTTAATGCAATATTTTCATCTGAAATATCACCCCAAACGCCACGGATGCTTACAATTTCACGAAGGTTTAATTTCCTTAAGAATGGAATTCTAGAAAAGAAACGCCCATTAAAATTATGCTCTAATTGCAACGAAGTATAAGTATCAGAAACAAATTCGTAAAAATCTAACTGAGAAAATGTGTTATATATTGAAAAATACGACTGATTTCCCGGAATAGCACTTAACAACCCAAGCGGTACATCTCCAAAAGTTTTACCTGCTTCAATAGTAGTTGTTAGTCTACCAAAACCCCCTATTTGCCAAGGTTGAATATATGAAAACTGAACTTTGGTATAATTAAAATCACTACTAAAAAAACGTTTATCACCTCTGCTTACTTGTGCAAAAATATTCGCATAATCATCATTAGCATTATAACGTTCTACACCAAACCCTGTCATTTTTCGTTTAGGGAAATAAGATACTGAAAAAGTAGATTCGTATTGCTTAATTTCAGATTCAATACCTGTTGGTGTATTATAATCCAAACTAAAGGTTGGAGATGCCGATGCTAACGTTCTGTAATTTGCTCCCAATCTAAAAACAAGATTTCTCCAAGGTTCTATTTCTACGGCTAAACTGGTTAAATTTATAGAGGTTAATTTGTCGTTTGAGCCCGTTCCAACAACCGATGAAGAAGCTAAACTTCTACCTAACACATCGGTACTGGTAGTTAAACTTGCTCCTATTTGTTCTACATCACGCCTATTACCTCCTGAAATAATAAATCGGTTTTTCTTATCAATCAACCATTTTCCTGAAACACCATACTTAAATTTATCATCATTAAAGCCATAAGCTAAAAAGCCTTCCAATCGCCATAGGTCATTTTTCCCAAAGTAAGTACGCCCACCTGCACGCAAACGCAAACCTTCCACTTCATTGAATCCAAAAGTGGAAAAAATAGGGCCATAATCTAAAGGTAATTCATTAAACTCAATATATCCAGAGGCTAAAATACTTCCCAAATTATAAAGTCTTTTAAACTTTTTTACGGTTTTTAAAGTATCTAACATTTTGTAAACCCCTTTTTCATCTTTATTCAAAGCTTCCAAACGGTTTTGGGACCAAAAACTATCGTCTCGATCGTACACATCCTTATCGTAATTATAAACCTCAGTTTCGTAAAACTTCTTGTTCTTCTCAATATCAAATTTATAATTGTCGTACAATGTGGTTCGCTTACCATAAACACCTCTTGATTTTTCCTTTTTATTAAAAGCAAAATCACTCATCATATAATCGCGCTTTACAAGAAAAATAGAATCGTTTAAAACATCGAATTCTTGTTCAATGTAAATTTCTTTTATCCAGTTAATATTAGCACTTTTTGATGCTTGAAGTTTTATTTCTTTAATAGCATAGGTCGTGTCGGCAACCCAAAAATCGCCTTTAAAAGTAAGTTCGTTTTTACGACGCGGATAATAAATAATATTGTAACACCATTTGTTCTCTATAAAAGCACTGTCTTTTAGCACGTAATTATATGTGCCAATTCCTGTTCTTGACAGCGGACTTACAAAACTCTTATCAAAAAACTTTAGATAATTATCATAGATGTCATAATCTGAATATAAATCATCCACAAAGTCAATAATTATTTGGTTATCGCTAAAGCCAGAATTTTTATTGCCTTTTAATTCTTCCTTTTCTTTATTAATAAGGTTATCTCCATAAACTGTTGAAACGGCTTCGTTAATAAAAATGGGCAAATAGGTTTTACCAGTAACCCGTGAGGTATCTACTTCATTAAAAACGAATTCCATACCTCTAAACAGTTTGCTTTTTATAAGGGCACTATCAATGGTATTAATATCGAATTCTACTTTTTCGTATTTGTTGTATTCGTATTGTTTAAAATGTTTTAAGCCATTTTTACGTTTGTGCTCCCAAATTTTCCTAAGCAAATCAATAGCTGGATTGTTTTTTTTAGATTGTTTACCCGCCACAATAAATACTTGGCTCAATTCAGCAGCTGCTTCTTTAAGAATAAACTTTAATTCGTAATTCACCTTTTTAGTTAAAGGAACATCTAAAGTTTCGTAACCTAAAAAAGAAACGATTAATGCATTCCAAGTATCAGTAGATTCCAAATAAAACTTACCGTTTTCATCGGTAATAGTACCTTGAGTTGAGCCTTTGAATATAACATTGGCAAATGAAACAGGTAAATTGTTTTCATCAAACACATAACCGCTTACTTTAGTCTGTGCGAAGATTGAAAAGATTCCGAAAAAGAAAAATATGAATAGTAGCTTTGGGTTCATAATACAAAAAAACTTCATTAACAATCATGCTAATGAAGTTTATATAACGTAAAAAATGTTTATTTATTTATACAATACTTTTTTCACAGCTTTGATAACTTCGTCTTTATTTGGCAGCCACTCTTCAAGTAAAACAGGCGAATATGGCGCAGGTGTATCTGCTGTATTTATTCTTACTATAGGTGCGTCTAAATAATCGAATGCTTCAGCTTGAACAAAATATGTGATTTCTGTAGATACATTTCCAAATGGCCATGCCTCTTCTAAAATAACCAATCTGTTAGTTTTCTTTACCGATTTTAAAACAGCTTCTTTATCTAAAGGGCGTACAGTACGTAAATCGATAACTTCACATGAAATACCTTCTTTCTCCAATTCATCGGCTGCTTTGTAAGCTTCTTTGATAATTTTTCCAAAAGACACAATAGTTACATCCGTTCCTTCACGCTTAATATCGGCAACACCTAGAGGTAAAATGTATTCACCTTCTGGCACTTCACCTTTATCGCCATACATTTGCTCGCTTTCCATAAAAATAACTGGATCGTCGTCACGAATGGCAGCTTTTAACAACCCTTTTGCATCGTATGGGTTTGATGGCACTACTACTTTCAAACCTGGTGTATTTGCAAACCAGCTTTCAAAAGCTTGCGAGTGTGTTGCACCTAATTGTCCTGCCGAGGCCGTTGGACCGCGAAAAACAATTGGACATTTAAACTGTCCACCAGACATTTGTCTAATTTTTGCGGCATTATTTATAATTTGGTCAATACCAACAAGAGAAAAGTTAAAGGTCATGTATTCCACAATTGGTCTGTTTCCTGTCATGGTTGAACCTACTGCAATTCCTGCAAAACCAAGTTCGGCAATCGGTGTATCAATGACACGCTTTGGTCCAAATTCATCTAACATTCCCTTTGATGCTTTGTACGCACCATTATACTCTGCTACTTCTTCACCCATTAAGTAAATGCTTTCATCTCTGCGCATTTCTTCACTCATTGCTTCGCAAATAGCTTCTCTAAATTGAATTGTCTTCATTAAATATATTTTAATTCGAATTGCAAAAATAACAATAAATGAGATACCTTTTTAAAAGAATTATCTAAAATTTACTATGCATGCATAGTAAATATTCAGAATAAATAATTAACTTCGTAACCTCAATAAATTTATACATCATAATTATGAAAATATTAGTGTGCATTAGTCATGTTCCAGACACCACATCTAAAATTAATTTTACCGAGGGTGACACAAAATTCGATACCAACGGCGTTCAATTTGTAATAAACCCAAACGACGAATTTGGCTTAACACGCGCCATGTGGTTTAAAGAAAAACAAGGTGCCCATGTTACTGTTGTTAATGTAGGAGGTCCAGAAACCGAGCCTACCTTACGCAAAGCCTTGGCTATTGGTGCCGATGGCGCTATACGCGTAAACACTATTGCTACTGACGGATTTTCGGTAGCTAAGCAATTAGCTAATGTGGTAAATGATGGCGGATATGATTTAGTTATTGCCGGTCGTGAATCTATAGATTATAACGGTGGTATGGTACCTGGCATGATTGCAGGATTAATTAACGCAAACTTTGTAAATAATTGCATTAATTTAGAAATTGAAGGAAATAATGCAATAGCCATTAGAGAAATTGACGGTGGAAAAGAAACCTTATCAACATCTTTACCATTAGTAATAGGCGGGCAAAAAGGTTTGGTTGAGGAAAGCGATTTACGCATCCCAAACATGCGAGGAATTATGATGGCGCGCCAAAAACCATTAACAGTTTTAGAACCTGTTGATGCCAATAACGAAACTACTTCTGTGAAATTTGAGAAACCAGCTCCAAAAGGTGCGGTAAAATTAGTGTCTCCAGATAATTTAGATGAATTAATAAACTTACTTCACAACGAAGCAAAAGTTATTTAAAATAAATTCCAACAAATCAAAATCCAAAATCCAAAACAAAGATTGGGATTTGGTGCTTGAAATTTTAAATATTAAAAACATTATGTCAGTTTTAGTATACACAGAATCAGAACAAGGAAAATTTAAAAAAGTAGCTTTTGAAGTTGCCTCATATGCCAAAGCGGTTGCCGACCAATTAGGCACTACGGTTACAGCCATTGCTATAAATGCCAACAACACATCTGAATTAGGGAATTATGGTGTTGATAAAGTATTAAACGTATCTAGCACGCCATTAGACGTCTTTAACGCTAAAGGTTATACCGAAGCAATCCAACAAGCAGCCGAAAAAGAAGCTTCAAAAGTTATTGTAATAAGTTCAAGTGCCAATAGCAAATACTTGGCGCCTCTTTTAGCTGTAGGTTTAAATGCAGGCTACGCTTCAAATGTTATTGAAGCCCCGTCAAGCACAACGCCTTTTACAGTAAAACGTACTGCATTTACAAATAAAGCATTTGAAATAACCGCTATTAACACCGATACGAAAATTGTTGGCGTATCCAATAATTCTTTTGGTTTAGTAGAAAAAAGTGGTAACGCCTCCGCAGAAGAGTTTTCGCCTACAATTTCAGATTTAGGCGTAAAAGTAGAATCGGTTGATAAAGTCTCAAACAAAGTAAGTATTGCCGATGCCGAAATAGTAGTATCTGGAGGCCGTGGATTAAAAGGTCCAGAAAATTGGGGCATGATTGAAGAGTTAGCCTCTGTTTTAGGTGCGGCAACAGCATGCTCTAAACCAGTTTCCGACTTAGGCTGGAGACCTCATGGTGAACACGTTGGACAAACGGGAAAACCTGTGGCTGCCAATTTATATATTGCTATAGGTATTTCGGGAGCTATTCAACATCTTGCAGGAATAAACGCTTCAAAAGTAAAAGTAGTTATTAATACAGACGCTGAAGCGCCTTTCTTTAAAGCTGCCGATTATGGCGTTGTTGGAGATGCTTTTACGGTAGTACCCAGGTTAATTGAAAAATTAAAAGCCTTTAAAGCGCAACAATAAATTATTTTTTTATAAATTGTATTGTCTAAAGAACTGCTTAAATTAGCATTATATTTTTAAATCTGCTTTTGCAGTTGGTAAAGTCCTAATTTAAACGGTTCTTTGCGTTTTTATAAATTTATGAGTTTAGTAAGATTAAATATAAAAGGAATATCCTATAGCCAAACCCAAAACGGCGCTTACGCATTGATTTTAAACGAAGTAGATGGCGACCGAAAACTACCCATAGTTATTGGTGCTTTTGAAGCTCAATCTATTGCTATCGCATTAGAAAAAGAAATTCGACCTCCAAGACCATTAACACACGATTTATTTAAAAATTTTGCCGACCGATTTGATATTATTGTCAAACAAGTGATTATTCATAAATTGGTAGATGGCGTTTTTTATTCGAGCTTAATTTGCGAACGCGATAAAATTGAAGAAATTATTGATGCCAGAACCAGTGATGCTATTGCGCTGGCGCTCCGTTTTGACGCCCCTATTTTTACTTATAAAAACATACTTGATAAAGCCGGTATTTATTTAAAAGTTAATCCGAAAAAAGAGAATGAAGAGGAGGATGCTCAAGACAGTGTATTAATGGATGAGTTAATTGCCAACGAACTGGAGCCAAATGCACCACGCGAAAATTTAAAAGGAAAAACACTACAAGAATTAAATACATTATTAGATGAAGCCGTTGCAAATGAAGATTATGAAAGGGCTGCACATATTCGTGACGAAATTTCAAAACGAGAATAAAGAATCTTACTACTCCGCCTCTTTATGAAAAAAATATTTTTGTCTATTGCACTGATTTTATTCATATTTACATCAACATTAGTAGCTCAAGACAAAGATGAAACCACCGATCAAGATACTGTTTTAAATAATAAAACAGAACTATCTTCTTTACATCACAATTCCATTGATTCCTTAAAAGTTAACACACCAGAAAACCAAATTGAAACAACCTATTTAGAATCAACACCTATAATACCTAGTCAAGGTTTTTCAATAAATAGCCTTTGGCGTGGTGCTTTAGGCATGATTTCCTTAATTTTTATTGCCTTTTTATTTAGCAGCAATCGAAAAGCTATTAATTGGAAAATTGTTGGGGTTGGTTTAGCATTTCAAATATTAATTGCCATTGGTGTTCTAAAGGTTTCTTTTATACAAGCTTTATTTGATTTTATAGGTAAAGGATTTGTTCAAATATTAGAATTCACTAAATCTGGTAGTGAATTCCTGTTTAAAGGGCTAATTTCAGATATGAACACTTTTGGGTTTATTTTTGCCTTTCAAGTATTACCAACTATTATATTTTTCTCTGCATTAACATCTTTATTATTCTATTTAGGAATCATTCAATGGGTTGTTAAACTGATGGCTATGACTTTATCGAAAATCCTAAAAATTTCTGGTGCTGAGAGCTTAAGTGTCGCAGGAAACATTTTTTTAGGTCAAACAGAGGCTCCTCTTTTGATAAAGGCCTATTTAGAAAAAATGAATAAGTCTGAAATGCTTTTGGTTATGGTTGGTGGTATGGCAACTGTAGCTGGAGCTGTATTAGCTGCCTATATTGGCTTTTTAGGCGGAGAAGATGAAACCCTTAGATTGTTTTACGCAAAACACCTTTTAGCGGCATCGGTTATGGCAGCACCAGGTGCTATTATCATTTCTAAAATACTATATCCTCAAACAGAAAAAATAAATTCTGAAGTAGAGGTTTCACAAGAAAAAATTGGAACAAATATTCTTGATGCCGTTTCAAACGGAACAACTGAAGGCTTGAAATTAGCATTAAATGTTGGCGCCATGCTTTTGGTTTTTGTTGCTTTTATTGCAATGATTAATGGAATTCTTGGAGGTTTGGCTAGCTTTGAAGGTATTGCCTATTTTAATTGGCACTTTACCTCGTTGAATGATGCTATAGCAAATAATACCTCATACAAAGATGGACTAACCCTAGAATTTATTCTAGGAACTATTTTTGCTCCTTTAATGTGGCTCATTGGTGTAGCAAAAGAAGATATGACTATGATGGGGCAACTACTTGGTATAAAATTAGCAGCTAGTGAATTTGTTGCTTATATTCAATTAGCCGATTTAAAAAACATATCAAACGCTATGCATCTTAACTACGAAAAATCTGTAATCATGGCCACCTATATGCTTTGTGGTTTTGCAAATTTTGCTTCTATAGGCATTCAAATTGGCGGTATTGGTTCGTTAGCTCCAGGGCAACGAAAAACCTTATCGCAATTTGGCATGAAGGCACTAATTGGCGGTAGTATTGCATCTTTAGTTTCTGCTACTATTGCTGGAATGATTATTGGATAATTCACTTCTGTATCTACAGAAACCTTTCAATTTTAGTTAATAACTTTATAATAATATATTGGGTTTTGAAGCATGAAATTTTAATGCTTTTTATATTTTTATTTCCGGAGAAAAGATTAATAAATGAAGCAATATCACGACTTAGTAAAACACGTTTTAGAAAACGGAAATGAAAAAGGAGACCGTACCGGTACTGGCACAAAAAGTGTTTTTGGTTATCAAATGCGATTCGATTTAAGTGAAGGATTTCCAATGGTAACCACCAAAAAACTGCATCTGAAATCAATAGTTTATGAGTTACTTTGGTTCTTAAAGGGTGATACCAACATTAAATATCTTACTGAAAACGGCGTACGTATTTGGAATGAATGGGCTGACGAAAATGGTGATTTAGGCCCTGTTTACGGTCACCAATGGCGCAACTGGAACAGTGATGAAATCGACCAAATTAAAGAAGTTATTGACACCTTAAAGAATAACCCGAATAGCCGACGCATGTTGGTTTCTGCGTGGAATCCTTCAGTATTACCAGACACTTCTAAAAGTTTCAGTGAAAACGTATCCAATGGTAAGGCCGCATTACCGCCTTGCCATGCTTTTTTTCAATTTTATGTTGCCGAAGGAAAACTATCGTGCCAATTATACCAACGTAGTGCCGACATCTTTTTAGGGGTACCTTTTAACATTGCATCGTATGCATTATTTACCATGATGATGGCGCAAGTTTGTGGCTATGAAGCTGGAGAATTTATTCACACTTTTGGCGATGCGCATATTTATAGCAATCATTATGAGCAATTGGAATTACAGCTATCTAGAGATATTAGGCCACTTCCTAAAATGATATTAAACCCCGAAATTAAAGATATTTTCGACTTTACTTTTGAAGATTTCACATTGATAGATTATGATCCACATCCACATATTAAAGGTGTGGTAGCTATATAAAAAAAGCGCTTTCAAAAAAATGAAAGCGCTTTTTGTTTAGTTCAGGATTTAACTAAACATTTACCACACTGTTATCAGCAGAAGCAAAATCGTTCCATACATAAGCATCGGCAGCATCATCATTAACAAATGCACCGTCTACTAAGTATTTAAATTCATATGAGTTGTCTTGATCTAAATCTACAGCACCTTTAAAAGTACCATTCTTTAATTTTTTTAATGGTGTTGCTTTAGCATTCCATTCATTAAAACTTCCTACAACAGATACCTTTTTAGCATCTTCTGCTAGTATAGAAAATGTTACTTTACAAACTGGTTTGCTTTTTAAATATTGTTTCGTAATAGCCATAATTAATTTTTTTGTGTTGTTTTATGATGCAAATTTATAAAACAATTTCTCACACCTAAACATTTAACGTATTAAACAACAAAGAATTATCAATTTAATAATATCAATTCATAAAAATTTAAAGTTGACAAAAATTACAGTGTATTAATTGTATTATTATCAATGCCAAATCCCTGTTCTCTATTGATTTTCAGGCACTTTTACCTAAGAACATTTTCGAGAATTCATATTTATTAAGATTCTAAATATATCTTTAAGAATTGCTAAAAAGCATTAACTTTACACATATTTTCAATCATTATGTTCGGCAAAAAGAAAGACATTCCACAAATAGATAAAGACCAGTTAGAACTTATTCAAAACGCACAAAAACGCATCAACCAAAAAAAACGATTATACATTCATTTTGTTGTTTTTTTGATTGGTGCTGTATTTTTAATAATTGCTAATACCATTTTAGGTATTGGTAAAAATTTCAAAATATTTGAACTAAATTGGTTTGTTTACGCTATTTTTTTCTGGCTCTTCTTATTTGTTTATCACTTATTCAATGTCTTTATCACCCATAAATTTATGGGTAAAGCCTGGGAAGAACAACAACTTAACAAGCTAGTTGCTAAACAACAGGTTCGTATTGAAAAACTCAAACAAGAACTCCCTAAAGAAATAACTTCAACTCAAAAAAAAGAAGTTTCTAATGTTTTAAAACAAGAACTTACAATAATTGTGGCTGCCGCCGAAAATGATGCCATTGGCAAGCACAACAAATTAATCTGGCACATAAGCGATGATTTAAAACGATTTAAGATGCTAACTAGTGGGCATCATATCATTATGGGGCGTAAAACCTTTGAAAGCTTCCCAAAACCATTACCAAACAGAACTCATGTCGTAATAACTAGAAATTCAAATTATAAAGTTCCAGAAGGCGTTGTATTGGTTCACAATTTAGAAGATGCTATCAAAGCCTGTGCAAATGACCCCCAACCTTATGTAATTGGTGGTGGCGAAATTTACAAACAAGCTATTTTAGTTGCAAATAAAATTGAGCTAACACGTGTACATGAGTCGTTTCCTGCCGATACATTTTTCCCAAAAGTAGATGCTTCAATTTGGAAAGAAACAAATTCAGTTTTTTATAAAAAAGATGATAAAAATGAATTCGATTTTACATTTCTAACTTATGTAAGAGCGTAACTTGAATATCGATTTTATTCTAATCACAAACTTTCATTCTGAATCAAATTAACACTATACTATTACTTGGCATATTTTTTTTCAAAGCACCTCGTTACAAAGCCAACTATTTGACAAACAATACTTAATATTTAAAAATAACATCTTCTATTTTTAAATATTAAGTATTGTTTAGTAATCATTTACATACATAAAAGACTACAAAAAGAGTTTGTTGCCATTTTTTCATATGTATTTCAACGATTTTATGTTAAAATATTTTTTTAAATTAAAAAAAAATATAAATTCGTGCAATCGATTACAATATCTAATTTAGTTCGCTATTTATGATTGTAATTTTTAAACTCAAACTAAATAAACACTTAAATTAAAATCATGAAAAAACTATTACTTTGTATGACTATCTTGCTTGCCTCGGTTCAAGTATGGTCGCAAACAGTAACAATTGATGAAGCTGGTGGCTGGTTAGAATCAGCTTACGTAAAATGGCAACCAGTTGCCGGTGCCGAAAGCTACAATGTATACTACACTGGAAATGGTGCTGTAAACCAAAAAATTGACAACCCACTTATTCGCAGTTACGGCGCTTATTTTCGTGCCGATGTACTGGGTCTTTCAGCGGGGACATACACAATTGGTGTTAAGCCAGTAGTTTCTGGAGTTGAAGGTGCTGCAACTAACACTGGTGATATTACTGTTCTAGAACACGACCGTAATGGTTTTGCGTTTGCTAATGGTAGAATTCCTGGCGCCTACAAATTAGATGGCACACCTAAAACAGGAGCTGTTATTCTTTATATAACCGAAGAAACCAAGAACACCGTATCTCTAGTAGTAACAGGAGCTAATGCAAATCCGTGTGTAGGGTTACAAACTATTTTAGATGGTTTTAAAAAAGGAAGCGACACACGCCCTTTAATTGTGCGTATGATTGGACAGATTACCGACCCTAGCTATTTGCTTGGCGGTGATATTGTTATAGAAAATAAAAATAATGCTTCAAGCCATATTACTTTAGAAGGCGTAGGTGAAGATGCTGTAGCCGATGGTTGGGGTATTCGTGTTAAAAATGCAACGAATATTGAAATACGTAATATCGGTTCGATGAACTGCAATAGTAGTGAAGGCGATAACATTGGTCTGCAACAAAATAATGATTACGTATGGGTGCATAACATTGATTTCTTTTATGGTGATGCTGGTGGTGATGCCGACCAAGCAAAAGGTGATGGTGCATTAGACTGTAAGAAATCCAAATACGTAACCTTTTCATATAATCATTTTTGGGATTCAGGAAAAAGCAATCTTTTAGGACTAAGCGAAGGAACCGATACTGAGTTATATATTACCTACCATCACAACTGGTATGACCATTCCGATTCTCGCCATCCTCGTGTACGTTATTATTCTGCCCATGTTTACAACAACTATTTTGATGGTATTTCAAAATACGGATCAGGCTCTACAAATGGATCCTCTTTATTTGTTGAAGGAAACTATTTTAGAAATAGCAAAAACCCGATGATGACTTCTATGCAAGGTACTGATGTGTGGAATAACTCAACTCAACAAAACGATCCAAATAACCAAGGAACTTTCTCCGGAGAAGATGGTGGCACTATCAAGGCTTTCAACAACACTTTCGATGCTGATAATGGCACTAACTCTATGCGCTTTGTTGCCTATGGAGACCCAAATCCTGCATATAATATTCCTGGAAAAATTAGTTCTACAATAGATTTTGATGCTTATGTAGTAGCAAACCGTGGTGACCAGGTACCAAATACTGTAAAATCGTATAAAGGGGCCAACATACATAATAACTTTGATACAGATGCCACAAAATCTGCTACCGATTATATTAGAAGTTTAGTTCCTGATACCCCTGAAGCAGCAAAAGCAAAAGTAATTCAATATTCAGGGCGCATGCATGGCGGTGATTTCAACTGGACTTTTGTGCCTGCAGATGATACTTCTTATGCTGTAAACACAGCTTTAAAAGCGGCACTTATTAATTACGAGACTGAATTAGTTTATATACAAGGGGAAACTGTACCAAGTACACATACCCTTACCGTAACAACAAGTAATGCGAGTCAAGACGTTATTGAAGGAGATGCTATGGAAACAATCATTTTTACATGGGGAGGAGACGCCAATGATGCTACAGTAAGTGGATTGCCTGCATCTGGAATTGATTTTGTAAAAGATGCCGGAAACAAAACAATCACTATTACAGGTACACCAACAGCTACAGTTTCTTATACCATTACTACAGCCGGTGCTACAGGCACTCCTATATCAGAATCTGGGACCATTACTTCAGTACCTCCTGGTAGCACAACAGGAGAGGAAATTCATAATTTCACTGTGTCAGAAAAAGTTAGTTCATTCTATACCATTTCGGGGAATATGAATTCTACTAACGGTTCTGAGACTTATGATGGTTTAACTTTAACTAGACGTTTAAAAATTGAGTCTGCAACATCAATTACCTATACAACTACAGCGGTATCTAGTTTAACATTAGTTTTTGACAGTACATTTTCTGGAAAAATAAAACTTGATAATGTAGATTACACTGCTTCTGCAGGTATAGTTACTATAAGTAATATTCCTGCGGGGTCTCATTCAATCACAAAAAACGCTACAGCTAACCTATTCTATATAAAAACCGTGTATAATACATTAGGTTTAGGAAAAGTAGAAGCACTTAAATTAAAACTATACCCAAACCCTGTAACAAGTACGTTTCAAATAACTACACAGGCTAGAATAGAACATATTAAAGTTTACAATATGGTTGGCGCTTTAGTTAAAAGTATGGAAGGCAACCATAAAACTGTCGACATAAGTAATTTAAGTACCGGAAGTTATTTATTAAACGTACACACCGATGAAGGTGTACACAAACAAATAATCATCAAAAAATAACTACAGATTAATAATAGCAACCAAAAACAAGAGACTTCCCCATATTGAAGTCTCTTGTTTTTTATTATGGTAATAAAACGTTATCATTAATTGTAACCCCTAGTCAACTAAAAATCTTCAATAATTTTATGTAATTTGGAAAGAATTTACAATTGGTATCCTATGAAACTATTAAAAATATTACTCATTACTAGTTTGTCTTTTTTATTTATAAAAACTACTGCACAAACAAATTCAAATGCTTTATCTTGGCAAATGAATGCGGCATATAGCAATTACCTAATGTGCGATATACACCAACAATATAGCAATCGTGACAAAAAGTTTTCAGAAGCTTTAAAATCGAAAGAAAGTTTATTAAAATATCTCGACAACTGCATTAAAAAATACAAGAATATAATTAGCGTCTTTCCAGAAAAAAGTAACCTGAATGCCCAAGTTGTTGGCACGACACAATTTGAAGGATTTAGAATAGAAAAAATCATTTTTGAAAGCCTTCCAAAACGCTATGTAACCGCAAACCTATACATGCCCGATGGCAACGAATCTTTTCCAGTAAGTTTATCATTATGCGGACACGGATTAGGTGGAAAAACACCAGCTTCTAGCGCCGCTATTCTAATGGCATTAAACAAGATAGCTGTTTTAGTGGTTGATCCTGTTGGCCAAGGTGAACGCATTCAATTTGTAGACGAAAATAGTAAGTCCCTAACTCGCGGCGCAACCACCGAACATACCATACTAAACATGGGCGCTAATTTAGTTGGCACTAGTGTAGCTGCTTACGAATATTGGGATAATCACCGTGCGATTGATTATTTAGAAACACGCCCAGATATAGACAAAACCCGTATAGGCATTTTTGGGAGTTCTGGGGGTGGCACACAAGCTTCTTATATGTTAGGGTTAGATCAACGCATTAAAGTAGCAACCGTTTGCAGTTATTTCACTCAACGTGAAAGAGTTTTTGAAACTTATGGCGCTTCCGATGGCTGCCAGCACATACCCTATGAAGGCAGAGAACAACTTGAAATTGCAGATTTTGTTTTAATGATGGCTCCAAAACCAGTGTTAATTATGTCTGGAAAATACGACTTTGTAGATTATTGGGGTGCTACACAAGCCTTCAAAGATTTAAAAGCCGCCTATAATATATTAGAAAGTCCAGAAAAGGTGAGCATGTTTTCTGCAGAAGTGGGCCATGGTATGCCCAAACCAAAACGAGAAGCTATGGTTTCTTGGTTTAAAAAATGGTTCTATAATGATAGTAACCCAGTAATTGAAGGTGAACGAATTTCAATTCCTACTGATAATCTTAAATGCACTTCTACAGGACAGGTTATAACTGCCATTTCTGATAACGTTTCAATGCCCGAATATCATAAACAACTGTTTGAAAATTATAAAAACCATAGAACCAAGTTTTTAAAACAAGACCATACACTCATTAAAAAAACCGTTTTAGAATTGCTAGGAATTGAAGTTCCAAAAGAAGCTATCGATGTTCAACAAACGGGATTTAATGTTTCTAGAAAATACGACTTATACAAATATCAAATAAATCGTATGGGCGAAATGCCTGTACCCTGCCTCGTTTTAATGCCTGAAAACATCAATATAAAAAGCAATATTGTTTTATACCTAAATGAAAGCGGCAAAGATGATATACTTTCAAACGAAAGTTTTATTGATGAATATATAAACCAAGGAACCATTTTAATTCTTGCCGATTTACGGGGTTTTGGTGAAACTGCCGATCCTTCCAACCTCAACGACTCTAAATATTGGAACTGGGAATACCGAAATTCTATGGCAAGTATGCATATTGGCAAACCCATTATGGGACAGCGTGTTGTTGATATTATAACACTACTCGATTTTATTAATGAAACACCTAATTTAAAAGGTCGCAATATTAAACTTATTGCCAATGGCCTCTACGGGCCTACAGCAATTCATGCTTCGTATTTAGACCAACGTATCACTCAAACTGAAATTTCTAGGTCTATTAAATCATTTTACGACTATTTAGAAAATCCATTACAAAAAGACATTTACACCAATGTGCTTTATGGGGTTTTGAAGTATTATGATTTAAAAGATTTAATAACCCTTTTAGGAAAAAATCGAGTTCGATTTGTGGATTAAAACAACAAACAGCTATTTTCATTAATTTTACAACATGTTTAAAGTCCTATATTTTCAATTACACGCACTAACCCTTTATTTTGCCTTAGTATTTTTATCTATTACATCTTGTGCTTCAACAGGAAAATGGGCTAGTAAGGTTACAGGAAGCAACATCAATTATAAAATAAATGAACCAAAAAACCCTATAAAAGATTTTACAGGTAATTACCTAACCGCTATATATCTTGAAAATTTAGGATTTGCTAAAATAGGAAGAAATAGTAATACTGAAGATGTTGCATGGTTGCTATCTCAAGGCTACCGGGTTATAGAACTTGATTATGCTAAAAACAAAAAAGCAGTACCAACTAATATAAACAAAGACATCATTGCTATCAATAATGCAATTGCTTCTGGTGATTTTTGCGGAATTAAAACCTGTTCAACTTCTAAATCGTATATTTTATTTGAAGGTTACAGAATAACTCGCGATGTACCTTATTTTAAAGACGACCCAACCGTTTATAACACCCCCACGGAATATACTAAAGGAGACATGCTACACATGGATATCATTTATCCTGCAAATACCGAAGTTACCGTACCTACGGTAGTATCGTTTTCATTTAGTAACAGCTATGCAACTTACGATTCTGACAAAAAGGGACTAACAGATGCACATAAAAATTTCCGAATGTTTCTCCCTTATACTTTTGCAGGTTTTAACGATTCGTTTTTAGAAGGCGCACCCGCACACGGTATGGCATGGGCCATTGCAGACCATCCCAAATATTGTCCTTGGGGAAGCGGCAAGCCAACTAACGGCAAAAACGACACTTATAAATCGTATCAAGTCAATCCCGATACAGCCCAAAAAGTGAAGTCTGCCATTCGCACTTTACGTGCTATGAGTTCTGAATTAGGACTTTCAGGAAAAATAGGTGTTTATGGTTTTTCACGTGGTTCGACTGCCGGTGCAATGGCAGTTGGTGATAAAATAGTTTCAGAATTTGAGAATGCAGGTTTTAACATGGGTATTCCCGATGATGTTCAAGCAGCAGCACTAGGTCCAGGAGTTTTCGACTATACACAAATTTACAATACTATCGATGATGGCGATTCAAATCTTGAAACCAGATGTCCATGGGCTTGGGGCAAATTAGAAAAAAACTATGATTTATGGCAATCTATGAGTGCTAGTTATTTGGTGGAATCTTCCAAAACCGCTCCTACGCTCTTCTTTTATAATACAGATGATGATGCCTATTATCATGACCAAATCACACATTTTAAATCCAAATTAGACACACTTAACATTCCCACTTCAACATTAATAAATTATGGCACAGGACATGCCGTTCCTCAAACAAGTGAAGCACTAAACAAACTCTATGATTTTTTTAAAAAGCACCTAAAACCTTCAACTATTGAAGTTGTTATAAAACCAGATATGGTTTCTTTCGTTGAGGGGACTGATAGCATATTAAATTATCAAGTTGCAGAAAAATCTTTAAATGACACTTACAAAAGAACAAACTATATCCATCCACTTTATACTTTAGATAGTGAAGTTTTAACCGAAGATTTCCCTGAAGACCATCCACATCACAGAGGCATCTTTTGGGCATGGCATCAATTATATATTGGAGCTAAACGCATGGGTGATGGTTGGGAAATTGAAAATTTTACTTGGGATGTAACTTCTGTAAAAGAACTTAAACAGCTTGATAATTCTAAAGCAATTGAAGCTGAAGTTTTATGGAAATCGAACCAATGGCTAGATACCCATGGCAATGAAAAACCCATGGTTAAAGAAACTACTACCATAAAAGTCTATCCTAAGGAAAAAAATTACCGCCAAATTGATATTGAAATTTCCATACTTGCTTTAGAGGAAGACATGCGTATTGGTGGCTCTGAAGATGCTAAAGGGTATGGTGGATTTTCACCTAGAATTAAACTCACAGACGATATTATATTTACAAGTTCTAAAGGACAAGTAACTCCAACCAATTTACCAGTTAAAGCCGATTCTTGGATGGATATTTCAGGTTCTTTAGGCAAAGAAGGAAAACAAGCAGGACTTTCCATACTTTGCCACCCAAAAAACCCAGAACCTTCAAACCAATGGATATTACGTGCTAAACGCAGTATGCAAAATGCGGTTTTTCCTTACCCCGGAGCGACTCCTATACCATTATCTAATATTCAACCTACTATTTTACGTTACCGTTTAATTATCCATGAAGGAGGTATTAACACCATTGATACACCTACCATTTACGAAGACTATTCAAAATCATAATTTATAAATAGCTTTCATTGGTTATTGAATAATTCCAATGGTATTTTCACTAATTTTGCCACATGATAAAAGAACTTCAGCTTCGTATTTCACTTAAAGAAGAAGAACGTAGCGATATTTTGGTGCAAAAAGCGTCGCATATCCTTGATATTGACAAGGAAGATATTACAGGAGTAAAAGTACTTCGAAAATCTATTGATGCCCGAAAACCAAAAATCATCTTCAACTATAAAGTAGCTGTTTATATTCGTGAAGTGTTGCCTAAAACATCCGAATATCAATTTGAATATAAAGATGTTTCAAAAGCGAAACCCATACATATTATAGGTTTTGGTCCTGCAGGCATGTACGCCGCATTGCGTTGTATTGAATTGGGTTTTAAACCCATTGTTTTAGAAAGGGGTAAAAATGTAAAAGACCGCCGCAGAGATTTAAGAGCCATCAACCAAGACCATTTTGTAAATGAAGATTCCAATTACTGTTTTGGTGAAGGAGGCGCAGGAACGTATTCTGATGGAAAACTTTATACCCGAAGTTTAAAACGTGGTGATGTTCGCAGAATTTTTGAAAACTTAGTTTTTCATGGTGCAACCGACCAAATTTTGGTGGATGCCCACCCACATATTGGCACCAACAAACTACCAAAAGTGGTACAAAATATTCGGGAAACCATTTTGAAATATGGCGGTGAAGTTCATTTTGAAACACGCGTAACAGATTTCATTATAAAAAACAATAAAATACAGACTATTCAATTAAATAATAATGAAGAAATGCCTGCTAACCGCGTTATTCTGGCAACAGGACATTCGGCACGAGATGTTTTTTATTTACTTCATAATAAAGAAATTGCTTTAGAAGCCAAATCGTTTGCCATGGGTGTTCGTGTGGAACATCCGCAACATATTATAGATGCTATTCAATACCATTGCAGCGGCGATAGACATGAGTTACTACCTGCCGCTTCATACAGTTTGGTGCAACAAGTGAATGAGCGCGGAGTATATTCTTTTTGTATGTGCCCGGGTGGGTTTATAGTTCCTGCAGCAACAGCTAATGGCGAAGTAGTAGTTAATGGGATGTCGCCTTCAAAACGAAATAATTTATTTGCAAATTCTGGTATTGTTGTTGAAATTGATGTGAACAAAGATTTACCAAAATACGAGCAATTTGGTGCATTAAAAGGATTGGAATATCAAAAGAATTTAGAACGCATGGCGTTTACCGCTGGTGGCCGCAGTCAGATAGCACCTGCGCAACGTTTAACTGATTTTGTTGAAGGTCGATTGTCAGCAAGCTTGAACCCGACCTCCTATCAACCCGGATTAAATTCGGCGCCTTTACATTCACTTTTACCTAAATTAATTGGTAGTAGATTACGAAAAGGGTTTGAAGCTTTTGGACAAAAAATGAAAGGTTATTATACCGCCGAAGCAAATATTGTTGGGGTAGAATCGAGAACTTCATCACCTGTTTGTATTCCTAGAAATGAACATTTAGAACATCCACAAATTGAAGGTTTATTCCCTTGTGGTGAAGGTGGCGGTTATGCCGGAGGTATTGTGTCGGCGGCTATGGATGGGGAGCGTTGTGCCGAAGCTGCCATAAAAAATCTATAATTATTTTTATGACTGAAAAAGAAAAAATGTTGGCTGGATCCATGTACAATCCGTCCGACCCTGAATTGGCGAAAGCACGCCATCGGGTACGATTATTATTTTACAAATTCAATAATTTAAGCGAATTACATTTAGAAGTACGTCAAAAAATATTATATCAAATTTTTGAAAATGCTGGTGAAAATTTATTTGTAGAACCGCCTTTTCATTGCGATTATGGTAGCAATATTAAAGCAGGAAAAAATCTGTTCATGAATTTTAACTGCTGCATTTTAGATGTTGCTCAAGTTACCATTGGAGACAATTGTATGTTTGGACCGCATGTACAGATTTACACAGCTACACATCCTTTGGAATTTAAAGCCAGAAATAGTGGTAAAGAGTTAGGTTTTTCTATTACTATAGGAAACAATGTATGGATTGGTGGCAATGCAACCATTTGTCCAGGAGTTACTTTAGGCAATAATGTTGTGGTTGCTGCTGGCTCGGTGGTTACTAAAAATTTTCCCGACAATGTGGTTATCGGAGGTAATCCTGCTAAAATTATTAAAACCATAGATAATCACTAAATTTATAATTCTTATTTTTGCATCACTTAAAAATTAACCAACTATGAACGCATATATATTTCCCGGTCAGGGCGCACAATTTACAGGCATGGGCTTAGATCTTTATGAAAACTCGCCTTTAGCTCAAGAATTATTTGAGAAAGCAAACGCCATTTTAGGTTTCAACATTACAGACATTATGTTTGAAGGAACGCCTGAAGCTTTAAAAGAAACCAAAGTAACACAACCTGCCATATTTTTACATTCGGTGATTTTAGCTAAAACCCTAGGTTCTGGTTTTAAACCCGATATGGTTGCTGGCCATTCGCTAGGGGAATTTTCTGCCTTAGTAGCTAATGGCGCTTTAACTTTTGAAGATGGTTTAAAATTAGTATCACAACGTGCTTTAGCTATGCAAAAAGCTTGCGAATTACAACCAAGCACCATGGCTGCTGTTTTAGGTTTGGATGATGCTATTGTAGAAAAGGTATGTGCTGAAACGAAAGGTATTGTGGTAGCAGCTAATTACAACTGCCCAGGTCAATTAGTGATTTCCGGTGAAGTTGAAGCAATTAATAGAGCTTGTGAAGCCATGAAAGAAGCAGGTGCTAAACGTGCTTTGGTACTACCTGTTGGAGGTGCATTCCATTCGCCTTTAATGGAACCTGCTCGTGAAGAACTTGCTGCTGCTATTGAAAACACAACGTTTGGCAAACCTAATTGTCCTATTTACCAAAACGTAACTGCAAATGCCGTTATTGATGAAGCTGCTATAAAAGCGAATTTAATTTCACAATTAACCGCCCCTGTACGTTGGACCCAATCGGTACAACAAATGATTGCTGATGGCGCATCTTTATTTACTGAAGTGGGGCCAGGAAACGTTTTACAAGGCTTGGTAAAGAAAATTGATAGAGAAGCTCAAACTGCTTCAGCAAGTTTATAATGAAATTTACAAAACGTACTATATATATAGTATTAGTAATTGTTGTTACAATTGCTATCGACCAAATTTCTAAAGTACTTGTTAGAAACAATATTCAACCACGTACCGATTTTCAACCTAGTGAACGTATCTCTATCCTTGGAGATACTTTTATTATGATGAATGTTGAAAATACTGGTGCATTTTTAGGTATGGGTAGTGATTTAAACCCAACCCTTAGAATTATTTTATTGCTCATCTTACCCATTCTTGTTTTGGGGTTTGTTTTACGTCATATTTTAAAAGACAGCTCTATAGACAGATGGTCTCTTTTTGCTTTTGCAAGTATTATTGGCGGTGGTATAGCCAATGTTTACGACCGCATTGTTTATGGATCTGTAACCGATTTTTTCTTTATTGATTTAGGAGGGGTTTTTAGAACCGGCATTTTTAATATGGCAGATCTATCGGTAACAACGGGTATGATTATATTGGTACTTGTTAGTTTTAGAAAGAAAAAGAAAAGTGATAATATAGAAAAAGCTGTTTGAAAAAACAGCCATTATTTTAAACTTCATATTATTAAAAACAGAAAAGGCTGCCAATTAATTGGCAGCCTTTTCTGTTTTTATAGTTTCAAAGTAGATTATTTATTTCTTCTTACTTTCTGTTCCCAATTCCAAGCCGAACGCATCGCATCATCTAACGATAATTTTGTTTTCCAACCCAATTCATCATTGGCTTTTGTAGTATCTGCATAAGCAGAAATAATATCACCTTCCCTTCTGCCTACAATTTTATAATTTAATTTTTCACCTGAAACCTTTTCAAAAGATTTAACAACTTCTAAAACAGAACTTCCTTTACCTGTTCCTAAGTTAAACGTCTCGTAATTAGATTTATTTTTGTTTTTTAATAAACGTCCAAGCGCCACAACGTGTGCTTTCGCTAAATCGACTACATGTATGTAATCACGAATACAAGTTCCATCTGGGGTCGGATAATCATCTCCAAAAACAGATAATTGTTCTCTTAAACCAATAGCCGTTTGCGTAATAAAAGGCACTAAATTTTGCGGCACGCCAATTGGCAATTCTCCAATATTAACGGACTCATGCGCCCCAACTGGATTAAAATAGCGTAATGCAATCGCTTTAAGATTTGGTGTTACTTTACAGGTGTCGCTAATAATTTCTTCCCCAATTTGTTTGGTATTTCCATACGGAGACTCCGCCTGTTTTACTGGTGCATTTTCCGTGATTGGCAACTCATCTGCTTGACCGTAAACCGTACATGACGAACTAAAAATAAAACTTGCTGCTCGTAGTTTTTTTAATTCTTTAAGTATGTAAACTAATGTACTTATATTATTTTCGTAGTATAATAAAGGCTCTTTTACACTTTCACCTACCGCTTTACTAGCTGCAAAATGAATAACTCCTTTTATATCATTATGTTTTGCAAAGAAATTTTCAACACCCGCTTTCTCTTTTAAATCTAATTTTTCAAAAAGTGGTTTTTTCCCAGAAATAGATGTAATACCATCTAATACTGAAATTGAAGAATTTGATAAATCGTCAATAATAACAACTTCATAGCCTTCGTTTTGTAATTCTACAACGGTGTGCGAGCCTATAAAGCCTAAACCGCCAGTAACTAATATTTTATCCATTTATAAACTTTATAATTGTTGATGTAATAAATTCTATTTGTTCGTCATCCAATTCAGTATGCATAGGTAATGAAATAACATCTTTCACCAATTGATTTGTTACTGGAAAATCTGCTTCATTATACCTAGAACCTTCATATGCTTTTTGTTTATGAAGCGGAATTGGATAATACACGCCACACGGAATACCTTTTTCGTTCAAATGCTTTACTAAGGCGTCTCTATCAGAACCTAAAATTCTCAAAGTATATTGATGAAATACGTGACAATCACAAGTATCGCAAATTTCTTCACAACCATTTGTAACTTTTGGTGTGATAATATTTTTATTCCCCTGAAATGCTTTGTTGTACTTTCTTGCTGCTTCTTGTCTTTTATTATTATAAGTATTTAAATGTGGTAATTTAGCATCTAAAACAACTGCTTGAACACTGTCTAAACGTGAATTAACACCAACAACATCATGATGATAACGTTCGTACATGCCATGATTTACGATACCTCTAATGATATGCGCTAAATCATCATCATTTGTAAAAATAGCACCGCCATCTCCATAACACCCTAAATTTTTTGATGGAAAAAAGGACGTAGATGCTACATGACCAATGGTACCAGCTTGCGCTTTTGTACCATTTTTAAAAGTATAAGTGGCTCCAATTGCTTGGGCGTTATCTTCAATTACATATAAATTATGTGCTTTTGCAATTTCCATAATAGCTTCCATATTCGCACATTGCCCAAATAAATGCACGGGTACAATCGCCTTTGTTTTTGGCGTAATAGCTTTTTTTATGGCTTCAATGTTTATGTTAAAATCGTCTTCATTTACATCAACCAAAACAGGCGTTAATTGTAATAAAGCGATTACCTCAACGGTTGCAGCAAACGTAAAATCGGCAGTAATAACTTCATCACCTGGTTTTAAGCCCAATCCCATCATAGCAATTTGTAAAGCATCGGTTCCGTTAGCACACGGAATCACATGCTTTACTCCTAAATATTCCTCTAAATTCTTTTGAAATTGGTGAACTTTTGGACCATTAATATAGGCTGTTGTTTCTAAAACCTCAAGAATAGACGTATTTACAAGGTCTTTAATTTCGTCATATTGACCTTTAAGGTCAACCATTTGAATTTTCTTCATCTAAAAAATTTCAACTTCTATGGGTTGCAATGAGAATAGTTACAAACTTCCATATTAAGAGTTAATAAGCTACGAAATTACAAAATTAGTACACGGTAACCAATGAAATTATTTTAAAGAAATGTATTTTAGCCTCAAAGAAAAAAGAATTGGGTTTTATTTATAACATTGGTATCCACCTTGCTCATTTTGGCTTAAAATGCGCAGCGCCATTCAATAAAAAAATTAAAAGCGGTATTGTTGGAAGGCAAGAGACTTTTAGTACACTTAAAAATCACTTAAAAACGACTGACAAAACACTTTGGTTTCACTGTGCTTCTTTAGGTGAATATGAACAAGGACTTCCCGTTTTTAAAGCACTTCGGGAGCATTACAAATCACATAAAATTGTATTAAGTTTTTTTTCCCCTTCTGGTTATGAGATTCGAAAAAATTCACCCATTGCAGATGTTGTGATTTATATTCCTTTAGACACTAAAACGAATGCGAATCATTTTTTAGATTTAGTAAACCCCGAGCTCACTGTTTTTGTTAAATATGATATTTGGCCTAATTTTTTAAATGAAGTTAAAAGAAGAAAGCTAAGAGCTATTTTAATTTCGGCAGCGTTTCGGGAAAACCAGTCGTTTTTTAAGTTTTACGGAAACCAATTACGTGACGCTTTATTTGCTTTTGAACATATTTTTACCCAAAACGAAACTTCTAAAAAACTACTGCAATCTATAAATCATAATAACGTAACTGTTTCTGGCGACACTCGTTTCGATAGGGTTTCCAGTCAATTAAGTATAGATAACACTTTAGATTTTATTGAAGTTTTCAAACAAAACAAACTTTGTGTTGTTGCAGGAAGCACATGGCCAGAAGATGAAAGCTTACTAGTTAATTTCATTAATTCAGAAGCTTCAAAAGATGTTAAGTTTATTATGGCGCCACATAATATTAAATCCTCCCAAATAAAAAATATTCAAGAAAAACTAAACGTTGAAAGTGTGTTGTTTTCTGAAAAAGAGAACAAACAACTTGAAAATGCTCAAGTTTTTATAATAGATACCATTGGCATCCTTTCAAAAATATATAGTTATGCTGATATCGCTTATGTTGGAGGCGCCATGGGAACTACCGGTTTGCACAATACCTTAGAACCTGCTGTTTTTGGTGTACCGATTATTATTGGAAACAATCATTCTAAATTTCCTGAAGCTCAAGAGATGATTGATGGAGGTGGTATGTTTTCAATTTCAAACCAAAAAGATTTGGGTATTATTTTGAATGAATTAATTCAAAACAACCAAAAGCGATTACTCGCTGGAAAGAATAATTTAAAATACATTGAAACTAATAAGGGTGCTGTAACTAGAATATTAGCGTATTTGAAACTATAAAAAATATACCTACAAGGTTTTAAAAACCTTGCAGGATTTATAAATCTATACTTTTCTAAGTAAAATAGGCAAGTACCCCTACAACAATTATAACCAATAGAACTGATAAAACCACATCTATGGTATCGTAACTGCCTTTATTGGCGACTTTTTGTTCTTCAGAAAGCGTACCAAATGCCAATCCTTTTATGGTTTCATAATTTGGTGCTTGTGTCATCAAACTAACCGAAATACAAATAAACACCGAGAAAATAAACATAAATATTGCCATGTGCGCAAAATTAATAGTTGCAAAAGCATAGGCTATCCCTTCTACAGTTTCACCTGAAAGTATTTGTGGCTGGTAATATATTTCACTACTTAACCTTAAAACTAAAAGCACCAATCCCGTTAACAACGTTGTAATTGCTGCTGTAGAATTAACACGTTTCCAAATAATCCCCAGTAAAAATACTGCTGTTACCGGAGGCGCAATGTACGACTGTACATTTTGAAGGTACTGATACATAACACCACCACCAATTTTTTCCATAATTGGTATCCAAATAATACCTAAAACAACAATAAATCCTGTTGCTATTTTACCTGTATTCACCAAAACTTTCTCGGTTTTATCAGGATGCAATTTTTTGTAAATATCAATAGTGAAAATAGTTGAGCATGAATTAAAAACCGAAGCCAACGAACTCATTAAAGCTGCCATTAAACCACCAGCTACCAAGCCTTTTAAACCAACTGGCAATAAGGTTTTAACCAACATGGGGAATGCTCTATCTGCCTTTTCAACCGAAAATACTTCTGGATTTTGTATAGATAAAGCGAATGCAATAATACCAGGAACCAAGAAAATTAATATAGGAAGCAATTTTAAATAGGCTCCAAAAATAGCACCGCGTCTACCAATTTTAATATTGTTTGCAGCCAACGTACGTTGAACAATATACTGGTCTGTACACCAATACCAAATACCTACAATGGTACCACCAATTAGCAACCCTGTCCATGGAAACTGTGGGTCGTTCATAGGGCGCCACATATTAAAATGCTCTGGACTTACCGCGGTTACGGTTTCACGTAATTGAGACCAGCCTCCTACTTCTTGCAACCCTAAATAAGTAATAACTACCGAACCAAAAATTAAAATAATTGTTTGTAATGTTTCGGTGTAGATTACTGCTTTCATTCCTCCAACAACCGTATAGATTCCCGTAAAAATTACAATACCAATAGCCCCGTACCAAAACGGGATTCCTAAAAGTTCAGAAACCACAATACCACCAGCATAAATGGTTACAGACACTTTTGTAAGTACATAAGCTACCAATGAGAACAAGGATAGGAACCAACGCGAACGACTGTCAAAACGTTTTTCTAAAAACTCTGGCATTGTAAAGGCTCCACTTCGAATATAAAATGGTAAAAACAACCACCCTAGAAGTAAAACAATCCAAGCATGTAACTCGTAATGTGCCATGGGTGTACCAGATTCAAAACCAGTTCCTGCAAGTCCAACAACGTGTTCAGATCCAATATTGGAAGCAAAAATGGATGCTCCAATAACAAACCACCCGACGTTTCTACCTGCCAAAAAATAATCTTCGGTGTCCTTATTCTTTTGAAGTACCACCCAAACAGCCACCGCTATAAGCGCAAGGAAATAAATTCCTAAAACTATCCAATCGAGGTTTTCTAAAACCGATTGCATAACTAAAAAGTGATGTTTCATAAAATATTTAGTTTAGTTGGTAAAAGTTAATATTAAATATATTGGTTAATTATATTTTCGAACAATTCTTGTTTTCCGCTAGTTAATGGTAATTCACCATTTTCTTGAGCTATTTTGTATAAATCCTGTAAGCTTAATTTCCCAGCTTCAAAATCTTTTCCTTTACCAGAATCGAATGATGCATAACGTTCAGTTCTTAATTTATTATAAGCTGAAGACGTCATGATTTTATCGGCAGTAACTAATGCTCTTGCAAACGTATCGGCGCCACCAATGTGTGCGTGGAAAACATCTTCTAAATCGGTTGAGTTTCTTCTGATTTTTGCATCAAAATTAACACCGCCACCTTGCAAACCACCTGCTTTTAAGAATACCAACATAGCTTCGGTAGTTTCTTGAATGTTATTTGGGAACTGGTCTGTATCCCATCCGTTTTGGTAATCACCTCTATTAGCATCTAAACTTCCTAACATACCTGCTTTTGCAGCCACCTCAATTTCGTGTTGGAACGTGTGTTGCGCCAAAGTGGCGTGATTTACTTCAATGTTTATTTTGAAATCTTTATCTAAACCGTATTCTTTTAAGAAACCGATAGCAGTAGCTGAATCGAAATCGTATTGATGTTTTGATGGTTCCATTGGTTTTGGTTCGATGAAGAAGTTTCCTTTAAAACCTTGAGCACGGGCATAATCTCTACACATGGTTAAAAACTGACCCATGTGATCTAACTCACGACCCATATCGGTGTTTAAAAGCGTCATGTAACCTTCACGACCACCCCAGAACACATAATTTTCTCCGTTTAGAGCCATAGTAGCATCCAACGCCAATTTTATTTGTCCTCCAGCACGTGCTACCACGTTAAAATCTGGATTGGTAGAAGCACCATTCATGTAACGAGGGTTTGAAAAACAGTTGGCTGTTCCCCAAAGCAATTTCACGCCAGAATCGGCTTGTTTTTGTTTTAAATAATCGGTGATGGTTGCTAATCTATTTTCAGATTCTGCAAATGTTGCGCCTTCTTGAATTAAATCGTAATCGTGAAAACAGTAGTAACCAAATCCCATTTTTGTTGTGAATTCGAAAGCGGCATCGGCTTTATCTTTTGCTGCTTGAACAGCATCTGAAGACTTATCCCACTCGAAACTTTGTGTTCCAGGACCAAATGGATCAGACCCTTGCCCGCAGAATGTGTGCCAGTAAGCTACCGAAAATTTAAACCATTCACGCATGGTTTTACCTGCAACCATCTGGTCTGGGTTATAGTATTTAAATGCTAATGGGTTGTCTGATTCTTTTCCTTCAAATTTGATTTCTCCAATACCTTTGTAGTATTCTTTGTTTCCTATTAATGCCATTGTTTTGTGTTTTTGTGTTTATGTGTTTATGTGGTGTTACTGTTTGCGTTAGGGATTGTAGTGAAAATCCTTTTGCTTTTTTTAGCAAAAGATTGCAACGTAAAGCCCGACCCTTGTGGTAACGCCCAAATGTTTATTTTTTATTTATTATGATTTCTAATTCGGTTTTCCAGTTTTGATATGCTTCTTGATACGACGTTTTATCCTTAAAAGGCATGAAGGTCATCACGTGGTCGTTATCGATGATGGCTTTTCCAAAACTTTCGAAATCGCCTTTATGCAAATTAGCCGCACGTGCTGCACCAATGGCTCCTGTGGTATTGTAAATTTCTATTTCTTGCTCGATAAGTGTTGCCACGGTGTTCGCGAAAATTTCTGAACGAAACAAATTATCATTTCCTGCACGGATAACAGTTGGTTTGATACCATCGGATTTTAGAATTTCCATACCGTAAACGAACGAAAAGGCGATGCCTTCTAAAGCTGCACGACACATATGCCCTTTGTGGTGGTTATTTAAATTTAAATTAACAATTCTAGTCCCAATTTCCTTATTGTTCAACATGCGTTCGGCACCATTACCAAATGGGATTAAGCACACGCCATCAGACCCAACAGGAATTTCGGAAGCTAAGTTGTTCATCTCTTCATAAGAACTAACATCTAAATTATTTAACAACCAACGGTATTGGATACCGGCACCGTTGATACATAATAGTTTCCCTATTCTGGCATCGGCTCCTTTATTATAATTTACATGAGCAAAATTGTTTACTCTTGAACTTTCTTTGGCAGATAAACTATTGGTTACCGCATAAAAAACACCCGACGTACCACCTGTTGCTGCTACTTCGCCTGGGTTAAACACATTTAATGACAATGCGTTGTTTGGTTGGTCGCCTGCTCTGTAATAAATAGGTGTTCCTGCTGCAATACCGCTTTCGGCTTCGCCTTTAGCATCAACTACAGATTGTACGCCGAAAGTCTCGACAATATCTGGTATTAACGCTTTATCAATACCATAATGTTCTAAAAGGAAATCTGCTATGTTATCTTTGTTAAAATCCCAAAAAACACCTTCAGACAATCCTGAAATAGTCGTATTTATTATGTTTGAAAATTTATAAGCAATATAATCACCCGGAAGCATGAACTTATAAATGTTTTTATAAATTTCTGGCTCGTTTTCTTTCACCCACTTTAATTTCGATGCTGTAAAATTAGAGGGCGAGTTTAGCAGGTTTGCTGAACATGTTTCTTCACCAATAGCTTCAAAAGCTTTATTTCCTATTTCTACTGCTCTACTATCGCACCAAATAATGCTTTTGCGAAGTGGGTTTCCATCTTTATCAACCACCACCAAGCCATGCATTTGATATGAAATACCAATCCCTTTTATTTGAGTTCTGGTTACATTATGTTGCTTTTTTAATTTAGCAATGGCTTTACATGCATGTTGCCACCAATCGTTTGGTTTTTGTTCTGCCCATCCATTTTTTTGGGCAAACATGCTCATTTCTTGTTCTGGCTCTTGAACTACCCCTAAACTTTTCCCCGAAGCAACCTCAACAAGAGCTGCTTTTATAGATGAGCTCCCAATGTCTAATCCTAAATAGTACATAATTTTATAATGAATCTCTTAATATTAATTTAGTTGGTATGTATGTTTGAATTGAAGCTTCCTGATTAATAAATTCTGCAGCTTTAGCCCCAAGGGCATTAAAATCGGTTGAAACTACTGAAATGCCTTTATATATAAATTTTTTCGTTGGGGTTTCATTGTAAGATAAAAACCCCACATCGGTACCCGGTTCAAAATTATTGACTCTACACTGTTCCAAAAAAGTTCCAAGAATTCTATCACTTACACTTATATAGGCCTCTCCTTTTACAACAATAAAGTCGGACGGATCAGTAACTATTTTAAATTTAAATTTATTGCTTTCACAAAACTGTTTAAAAAAAGTCACCGATTCTGTAGGGTGTTTGGTAAATGTTGGATACACAAAAACCAATTTCTTATACTTTTTAAAAGGAACAACAGCCTCTGCCAAGGCCTCTAAAAATGCGTTTCCAAAATCTTGAAACACATAATTATTTGATGCTTTTGAGTACACATTCCAATCGATTAGCAACAACTTGTCGTTATCAAAATCAGACAATACATGTGGCACTTCTTTGTGATCGAAAGTCATTACCACATATTTAAAATATTTGCCTTTACTATTATTTAAAATAGTTTTAAAATTATTGATGTTATAATGATGAAATTGCACATCTACAATTACTTTTTTAGGTAAATTATTTATAAAAGCGTGGTACAATACTTCTTTATAAGCTTTAAACGTATCTAAAACCAGAAGCACTTTTCTTGTATCGTTTGCTACATAATACCCTTTATTCGGCACAGATTCTACAACCCCATTATCTTTCAAAATAGTGTAAGCTTTAAAAACGGTATCTCGAGATAGTTTATAGTCGTTACAAATAGCGTTTACAGAAGGTAAAGCATCACCACTAGACAGCGTATTATTAGCAAGTGCATCGTTAATGGCATTTACTAATTGCTGATACTTAGGTATGTCGCTATTAAAATTTATATCGAAAGTCATTAACCGTTCTGTTCTGTTCTGGTTTGCAAATATAGAAATTATTTTAATACCGCAAACATCTATTATTTGAAAAACAATAAATTAATATAAAACGAAGACATAAGACTTACTGCTTGCTCCATGAACTTAAACCTGTAATCTATAAACCTCATTTATATTAGAGATTTTTAAATTATTCCCTATTTTTTTTTGCAACTCCAATACTATTAAACTTTAACTATACATCACAAATAAAAATACTTTCGTTTATTTACGGTTTACTTCGTTTGTTTTCTTTTTTTTGTATATTTGAAACATATATGAATAATATTTTATTACCCAAAGCCTTATTCTAATTAAAAATTAAATAAATTTTATCATGATATATTATTTAAAAAAGGCAATCGATTATTTTGCATTGTTGCTTTTTTGTACATTTTTAACTCAATGTGGCATTGCTCAGCAAAAAAATGAAAAACCCAGGATATTAATAAGTAGCGACATAGGTGGAACTGACCCTGATGACTTTCAATCGATGATACATCTATTAATGTATGCTGATCAATTTCAAATTGAAGGATTAGTTTCATCTCCTTTTGGAAATGGAACTAAAGAAAATTTTTTAGACATGATTAATCTTTATGAAAAAGATCTTCCTCAATTATCAAAACATTCAAAAGAGTTCCCCTCTCCAAATTCATTAAGAAGCATCACAAAACAAGGCGCTAAATATGAAGCCCCTTATAAAGGTTTCAACACTACTACAGAAGGTTCAGATTGGATTGTTAAATGCGCTAAAAAGAAGAGTGACAAACCCTTATGGGTTTTAGTATGGGGCGGCATTGAAGATGTGGCCCAAGCTTTACACGATGCGCCTGAAATTAAAGAAAATATTAAAGTATACTGGATTGGTGGCCCTAATAAAAAATGGAGTATTAATGCATATACTTACATTGCTGAAAATCATCCAGATCTTTGGATGATAGAAGCCAATGCTACCTATAGAGGATGGTTTATAGATAATGATTCTCCAAAAAACATTACAGGAGAAGCTTATTATGGTAACTATATAAATGGTCGTGGTTCTATGGGCAAAGATTTTATTAAATACTATGACGGTCATATAAAAATGGGAGACACGCCTTCTTTAGTATATGTAATGAATGGAGACCCAAACGATCCTACTGGAGAAAGTTGGGGAGGTAAATTTACACCAATTAAAAGAAGTTCGAGAACTGTTTTTCAGCATAATTCCACACGAACCGACACTGTTCCTGCTTATGGCATTTTGGAATGGAAATTTAAAGGACCTGAACTAGCTATTCCTAAAGACTCTGTCTGTTTTAAATTAGAAATAGCAAAACAAATTTGGCCTGGTTATTATTTAGGTGATGGCATTTATGCCGTACGCTACTCTTCAAAAAAACCAGAAACAGGCTCTTATGTTACTATAAGCAATATTCCTGAACTAAATGGGCAAACGGGTCAATATACAAGTATTGTGCCCTGGCCTGGTAAACCAGGTCCAAATGATTATTTACTTGGCGATAATTGGTATAGTGATGTTACTGATAATGATTTATTTATAGATGACCAACAAGGAGCTAAAACTATTTCTAAGTACCGCAAAGCCTTTTTACTTGATTGGGCGAAAAGGTGGGAATGGCTTAAAAAATAATTATAATAAAAAACCAGCCTAAAATAAGCCTAAACAATTAATACTAAAAATCATGAAAAAACATTTCTTTACAGTTATTCTAACTGTTTTTGCTGGAATAGTTCTAAATGCTCAAAATATAGCATTCCCAGAGGCTGAAGGTTACGGAAAATATACGGTTGGAGGTCGTGGCGGCACCGTTTATGAAGTCACTAATTTAAATGATTCAGGTACTGGCAGTCTACGTGCAGCAGTTGAAGCAGAAGGGCCAAGAACCGTAGTATTTAGAGTGTCTGGTACAATAATCTTAGAAAGTGCACTAACAATTAAAAATCCATTTATCACTATTGCAGGACAAACAGCTCCTGGTGATGGGATTTGTTTAAGAAAATGGCCTTTAGTTATTGGTGCTGATGAAGTCATTATTCGATACATAAGAGTCCGATTTGGAAATGAGTCAGGTTCTGATGCCGATGCAGTTTCAAGCAGATATACTAAAAATATCATTCTTGACCATGTTTCAGCAAGTTGGAGTGTAGATGAAACCATGTCTATTTATCATTGTGAAAATGTAACGGTGCAATGGTGTATCATTTCAGAAAGTTTGTTTAATTCTAATCATATTAAAGGAATTCATGGATTTGGTGGTATTTGGGGATCTAACTATAGTAGTTACCATCATAACTTAATTGCAAATCATTCAAGTCGAAATGTTCGTTTTGCTTCAGGATCTGGAAATACTGACTATAGAAATAATGTTATATACAATTGGGGATATCAAAGTACTTATGGTGGAGAAAACCAACAAAAGGGTAATGACAAATTTAATTTATCAAACATTAACATGGTCGCTAATTATTATAAACCAGGGCCAGCAACACAATCTGGAAATGTTTCATACCGAATTGTAAATCCCTCTTATCGCGATGTAAAAACAGATTACGGGAAATGGTATGTAGCAGACAATTTTATGGAAGGAAATCCAGATGTGTCTGCAAATAATTGGAATGGTGGTGTGCAACCTCAAGGTGGCGATTCAGACCTCGAAATATTAAAAGCAAATGAACCTTGGCCTGCCATGAAAATCAAACAACATACGCCGCAAGAAGCTTATAAATTAGTACTTCAAAATGCGGGAGCTACGCTACCAAAACGTGATGCCGTTGATATTCGAATAATAAGTGATGCTCAAAGCGGTACAGCGTCTTTTGAAGGAGCTACTTATAAAGAAACTAAAAAAATGAAGGATACATCTAAAAAAAGCGGCATCATTGATACACCTAACGATGTTGGAGGATGGCCAGAATTAAAAAGCACTCCCGCCCCAATAGATACAGATCATGATGGCATACCAGATGCTTGGGAACTTAAAAACAAACTAAATCCAAAAAATGCTGCTGATGGCAACCAAGTTGGTAAAGACGGATATACTATGCTAGAAATTTACTTGAATAGTATTAATTAACAAGATTAATTTTGAACTATGAAAAAAATATACTGTAATATACTGGTCATAACTTGTTTGCTATTTTTAAATAATCTAACATATTCCCAAAAGAAAAGCGAAAGTAAACTTTCACAAATCAGAGTAAAACCAACCGTTAAACTGACCGAAGTACAATGGAACGGTGTAGGTTGTTACAAAATCGAAATGCCAATGGGAACGGTGTATTTCGAAAAAGACAAAGGGGTTTCAGGATTCAAAAGTTTTATAGACCCTGAAGGGAAAGACTGGATAGCTTCCTATATGGAACCGGGTCCTCATGGTGATTACCGCGGTTTTCCAAATAGTATTGGCAACTTTGGACATGCAGGTCGCGACAGTGGCTCAACAACTAAAATTGTTGACGGAATAACCGAAGGAGACCAAGTCATATTAGAATCAACCAATGGAAAATTTACTTTTCAATATTGGTTTTTTGTTGACAGAGTGGCTATCAAAGTACTCAAATCAGAAGGAGAATATAATTTTCTATTGGAATGTGTTTCAGGTGGTTCTGCTAATTCTGATGATTATTTTGTTTCTGCTGACGGAAAAAAACACATTCCAACTGCCGAAGGTGAGTTTTACGACTTTACACCCGAATGGTTTTATATAGGTGATCCAAAAGCTAAAAGCGTTTTATTTCTTGCAAAAACTCCAAACGATGATGCTCCAAATGAAAATCACCGTCAAATTCTTTCAACAGGAGAACACAATATGGATCTTTATAGTTTTGGACGCACAGGAAAAGAAGAAAAATACCAAGTTCGAGGTATGAGTGGTAACGAACACATATGTATCATTGGATTTATTCCTTCAGACAAGGCACATAATGAAATTACAGCAATGGTGGAAAGTTTTCTAGCAGAACCTTTTACTAGTGGTGTAAAACCTGTAAAATTTTGGAGTAGTGATATACTAAACCGCGATAAAAAATGGTATGGTTCAGAAGAGGCTTTAGAAATAGCAAAAAATGTAATTCAGTACCAATCACCACATGGAGGTTTTCCTAAAAGCACCGACCTAACCAGAGCACCACTAACTCCTGGAGATATTCCACCAGAAGGACGAGGACGCGCTAATAGTATTGACAACGATGCTACTTCTGTACCTATGGAGTTTTTAGCCAAAATAATCACAGCAACTAATGACGAAAGTTTGAAAGCATCTTTTGCTCGTGGTCTTGATTATCTATTTGCAGCGCAATATCCAAATGGAGGCTGGCCTCAATTTTGGCCTTTAAGAGGAGATGAATATTACTCTCGAATTACATATAATGATGCTGCAATGATTCAGGTTATGCAACTACTTTCTGGAGTAGCTGGAGGGAAAGCTCCTTATACTTTCGTAGATATTAATCGTAGGTTAAAAGCAATATTAGCAGTAAATAAAGGGCTGGATTGTATTCTAAAAACACAAGTAAAGCAGAAGGAAAAACTTACCGCTTGGTGTGCTCAGTATGATGAGAAAACATTGCTGCCAGCATGGGCTAGAAAATACGAACCACCTTCTTTATCAGGTGGCGAAACTGTTGGGATTATTCAATATTTAATGACTATAGAAAACCCAACACCAGAAATAATTGATGCAGTAAACGGCGGCATTTCTTGGTTACAATCTGTTGCAATCAAAGGAGTACGACTGGATAAAAAACGTAATCCTGACGGAAGAGCAGAACGTATTTTAGTAAAAGATTCGAAAGCACCACTTTTATGGGCTCGTTTTTATGAATTGGAAACAAATAGACCTATTTATTTAGATCGTGATTCGGTGTTTCGCTATAATTTTAACGAAGTGGGTTATGAACGCCGTAGTGGTTACGATTACCACGGTTATTGGGCAGCAGATTTAATTGCCAAAGAATACCCAAGTTGGAGCGCAAAATACAATGCTACTAAAGCCAAAGGAATTGGGCAAGCCAATCAAAATACAAAAAAAAACTGTAATTGTTGAAGCAGAAAACGGTAAATTCTCTGGGATAATAGATCGACACAGTTGTTGGCATAATGTGATGTTGACAGACGCTCCACATTCTACACATTCAGGACGTGGCGTTGTAGATACAGACAATAAAACAGGAAGCTATATTGAAGTAACTTATGATGCAACATGGTCAGGACCACACCTTATTACAGCTAGATATACTCATATAAAAAAGGATCTACGACCAGGAACGATATCGATAAACGGTAATAATGTTGGCACACTTACAATGTTTCAAACAAATGCTTTACCTGCTTGGAAAACAGAATCTATAGTAACCGATTTAAAAAAAGGTAAAAATATAATTCGTTTGAGTGCTATTAATGTTGGAGGATTACCAAATATGGATTATATCAAAGTGGCTGAGGTTCGAAATATTCCAGAAGGAGACCTACCCAACATTCTAATTCTAGAAGCCGAAGATGGAGTTTTTACCGGAAAAGAAGATCACCACAGCTGTTGGAATTTTATTGCACAAATACATGGCAAACATTCTGGTTTTACAGGTGAAGGCTATGTAGATACCGATAACAAAAAAGGCAGTTTTATTGAGGTAGAATACAATGCTTTAAAAGGAGGTGAATACAATTTGGGTGTTCGTTATGTTCACGGAAAAACAGATGTTCGACCTGCCCAAGTGGTAGTTAATAATACCATTGTAAATCCATCTATGGTTTTTGTACCAACTCCTGCTTGGACAGAATGGACAACCATTACAACTCCAATAAAACTAAAATCTGGTAAAAATATTGTGAGATTAAATGCCGTTAGTGAAGAAGGCTTAACCAATATTGATCACTTTAAATTTACTGTTAACTAGTATTAATTAAAACATATCAAATTATCTAATGAAAACAGCATTTATATTTGTAGCAATTATATTTAATTCATTGGGGTATTCCCAAGATCAACTCGCATTCCCAACCGCCGAAGGGTTCGGAGCCTATTCTAAAGGTGGCCGTGGTGGCGAAGTAATTCACGTAACGAATTTAAACGATAATGGAGAAGGCAGTTTACGCTGGGCCATAGAACAAAAAGAGCCTCGAACTATCATTTTCGATGTTTCCGGCACTATCGAACTAGAAAGCAGACTGGATGTAAAAAACCCCTTTATAACAATTGCAGGGCAAACCGCTCCAGGAGATGGTATTTGCTTAAAAGGAGAAACCCTAAAAATATTAACACACGACGTTATAGTTCGATATATACGTGTTCGAGTTGGGGATGCAAAATTTAACGTAGGTGGTACCAACCAAGGTAAAGATGCTATCGACATTTCATTTGGCGAAAATATTATAGTTGACCATTGTTCCGCTAGTTGGAGCTTAGATGAAGCATTATCAACATCATCCTATAAACCAACTCTCACTAAAGTTACCGTCCAATGGTGTTTTATTACAGAAGGCCTAAACCCTGACAATCATGGTTTCGGATCACTAATTCGTGGAACTAAAGGTGCTAAATATAGTTATCTCTACAATCTATATGCCCATAACCGTGGTCGCAATCCGCGTCCAGGAAATTACGATTCTAACCCTTATAATGAAGATCCAGAAGGACTACTACTTGATTTTAGAAACAATGTACTATACAATTGGGGAGGTGGACATGCTGGTTATAACGCAGACAAAAAAAGCGTTACTCGATTAAATTATGTAAATAATTATTTAATTACGGGTTCAGACTCAAAAGAAACAGGAATTGCTTATTCTACTGGTTCTCCTTATAACCGCTCTTATTTTTCAAATAATTATTATAATCACAAACTACCAGAAAACCCTTGGGATTTGGTAAAATATAACGATAGTTGGACGGATGAAAACATTAAAAATCACAAACAAGATAAACCTTTTGAAATTGGACACATAAAAGATATAGATGCTAAATCATCCTATTTACATGTACTAAATAACGGGGGTGCAAGTTTACCAAAAAGAGATAATGCAGATGAACGTATTGTGAACGACGTTAAAAATAGAAGTGGAAAAATCATAAAAAGTCAAGAAGATGTTGGTGGCTGGCCAGAACTAAAAAGCATGGCTACTCCAACTGATACTGACCAAGATGGTATGCCAGATGATTGGGAAATTAAAAACAAACTTAATCCAAAAGATGCTTCTGACAGAAACTTAATTGGAAAAGAAGGATATACGATGCTGGAAATTTACTTAAACAATATAAAGTAATAAAGATTCAACATCTTTTACATTAATAAACAATCTAAAAAAAACTAAATTCATAAAAAATATTAAAGTTTTAAATACTAACCAAAATGAAAAAACCAAATAAAATCTTTGTAAAAACAATAATTCAAGCACTATTTAGTTGCTTGTTTTTTGGTATAACTATTGTTTCTGCTCAAGAAAAACCACGAGTTTTTGTATTAACTGATATTGAAAATGAACCTGATGACGCTATGTCTATGGTTCGATTTTTAGTATATGCTAATAATTATGACATAGAAGGATTGGCAGCCACAACATCTATCCATCAACAAAAAAAGGTAGCTACTTATCGTATCAAGGAAATAGTGGAGGCTTATGGCAAAGTAAGAGACAATCTAGAAAAACATGAAACAGGTTTCCCTACAGGAGATTACTTAAAATCTATAATTACAGAAGGACTTCCAGAATACGGTGTAAAAGCAGTTGGCAAAGGAAAAGATTCCAATGCTTCCGAATTACTGATAAAGTCGGTTGATAAAATCGATTCAAGACCATTATGGGTAACTGTTTGGGGCGGGCCAAATGTTTTAGGGCAAGCGTTATGGAAAGTGAAACAAACACGATCTGCTAAGGAACTTCAAAAATTTGTTTCAAAACTTCGTGTATATACTATTTCAGATCAAGATGATAGTGGCCCATGGATTCGCAAGGAGTTTCCAGAATTATTTTACATTGTAAGCCCAGGCTTTAATCAAGGCGGTGCTTATCATCATGCTACTTGGAGCGGTATTAGTGGTGATTTTTTTCATGCCCGATGTGAAGGAGGCGATTTTAGTACAGTTTCTAATGAATGGCTTGAAAAAAACATAAGAAAAAAAGGCCCTCTAGGTGCTGAATACCCATTATGGGAATACTTAATGGAAGGTGATACCCCTTCGTTTTTATCTCTAATTAATAATGGATTAAACAACGCAGAACATCCTGAATATGGTGGTTGGGGAGGTCGTTACGAATTATATACTCCAAGAATGCAAAAATGGCACCTTTATCCTGAAAGCAGACCGATCTATTCGGATGCTGATGATGAAGTGTTAGGTATTGATGGTCGTTGGCACGATGGGAATCATGAAACAATTTGGAGATGGAGAAATTCGTTTCAAAATGATTTTGCGGCAAGAATGGATTGGACAACTAAAGAATATGATGAAGCTAACCATCCTCCTATTGCTAAACTAGGCCATGATAATAATTTAGTTGCTAAAAAAGGAGACAAAGTTATGCTATCTGCAAAAGGCTCAAGTGACCCTGATGGTGATGCTCTTTCCTATGAGTGGTTTTTATATTCAGAAGCAGGTACATTTCCATTATCAAGTGCTCGTAGTGGTCAACCCTTGGAAATTCAAAATTTTGACCAACAAGAAGCCTTTTTTATAGTGCCTACAAAACGTATTATGGAACCAGGTACTGGAACCATGCATATTATTTTAGCAGTTACCGACCATGGAACGCCACGCTTAACACGTTACCAACGCATCATTGTAACCATTGAATAAAAAAAATGAAAAAAACACTGTTTTTAAGTTTCATAATTCTGTCATCAACATTACAAACTGAGGTAAATAGCCAAAGTAAAAAAACACGGGTCATTGTCACTTCAGATGGGGAAATAGATGATGAATGTTCCATGGTAAGATTCCTATTATATGCCAATGAATGGGATATTGAAGGCATTATTACAAGTAGCTCACAATACCATTGGCAAGGGCATAAATGGGCTGGCGACGATTGGATTGACCCATACCTAAATGCCTATACCAAAGTATATCCTAACTTGATTTTACATGATATGGACTACCCTACTCCTGAACATTTAAAATCTATTAACTTCCTTGGAAATGTAGAAAGCGAAGGTGAAATGGAAAAGGTTACGAATGGCTCTCAACATATTGTAAAAGTTCTTTTGGATGAATCGGATAATCGCCCTATTTGGATTCAAGCATGGGGAGGTACTAATACAATTTCTAGGGCACTAAAAACAATTGAAGAAGAACATCCCGAAAAAATGGAATATGTTGCTAATAAATTGCGCCTTTTCTTTATTTGGGAACAAGATGATACATATCAAAAATATATACGCCCACATTGGGGGAAATATAATATTCAAACCATTATTTGCGACCAATTTTGGGCAATTGCATACCAATGGGATAAAATAATGCCAAAAAACAAAATAAGCTATTTTAGAAAAGAATGGATGAAAGCGAATATTCTGGAAAATCACGGTCCACTTTGCTCATTATACGAAGCCTATAAAGGTGGTGATGACAACGAAGGATTTAGAGCCGAAGAACCTAAAGCAAAAGGAGATTTCAGATCTGAAGGTGACTCACCAGCCTTCATCTATACAATTCCAACAGGGTTACGCTCATTAGAATCCCCAGACTATGGTGGTTGGGGTGGTCGCTACATTAAAGTTCGCGAAAATACTTGGCTCGATCCAGTTCCTGAGTCAGATTACAACTATCCTGAAGGTAGATGGTATACAAGTACTGCTTGGGGTCGAAATTACATGCGCAAAGAATACCCTAAAAATCAAGATTTAATGCATGCCTATTTCAATCCAATTACCCGTTGGGCAGATGTAGTACAGAACGATTTCGCTGCACGAGCCGATTGGTGTGTTAAATCTTATGATGAAGCCAACCACGCTCCCATTGTTAAAATAAAAAATGGCATAGATTTAACAGTAAAACCTGGTGATAAAATAAAACTTAATGCAAAAGGAACTTATGACCCTGATGGCGATACACTTAACTACTCTTGGTGGCACTATGGAGAAGCAGACATTTATGGTGGCAATATTGAGATTTTGAATATAGATGGACAAAAAACCAAGTTAACAGTTCCTAAAGACGCTAAAAAAGGAGATACTATTCACATTATATGTGAAGTATCTGATAATGGCACACCTCAACTTACCAGATACCAACGCATAATCTTTACAATCAAATAATGAATTAACACTATGCACAAAAAATTCAGCATTATAATTATCTTAAGTGGAATATTCCTGCTTTCCTTTAAAGCAAAAGCACAAGCACCTTGGCAAACACATGGTAAACTTGAAGTTTCTTCTAACGGACATTATATTCAACATAAAGACACAACTCCTTTTCTGTGGATTGGAGATACAGGCTGGGGAATGATTCAACAGTTAACTAGAAAAGAAATTGATCAATATTTAGATAGTCGTCTAGCACTTGGATTTACAGTAATTCAAGCTGTAGCACATTGGTCCCCTCATGGTGGAGGCATGGATAGAAGTCCAGACAATGCTGCTAATGCTTATGGCCATCGTCCTTTTACTGGGGATGAAAAATCACCAAACACATCTGACCCTTTAGTAGTTAAAGGTGGTAGCCTTATAACACCAAACGACTATTGGGATCATATGGATTACGCTATTGAAGCAGTAAAAAAACGAGACATGTACTTAGCCCTTTTACCATGTTGGGCTTCACAACTTATTACTGGCACGGCAGAATACACAACAGAAGAAGCCAAAATTTATGGTGCTTTTTTAGGTAATCGTTACAAAAAAGAACCTCATATTATTTGGGTACTTGGTGGTGATACTAAAGCACAATTTGATGGATATGATAAAAATCAAAAACACAGCAAATACGATTATCGTCCCATATACAGAGCTATGGCAGAAGGCATTGTAAAAGGAGTAACAGGCAAAAACCTTTCATGGAACGAGAAAAATCCAGCCTGGGATGCTGTATTTATGACCTATCATCCCAATGGCGATTCGCCTTATGGTTCGTCGCAATGGTTTCATGAAGATGCTTGGCAAGATGTAAATGGTGTAGAAGTTTGGAAGGAAGTAAATGATGTATATAGAACGATGCTGAATGAGTATCAATTAAAAGAACCTGTTAAACCAAGCCTGTTTTTAGAAGGTTCTTATGAATACGGTTCATACCGTCATGAATGTGGCTGGGTTACTCCTGTTAGAGTACGCAGACAATTTTATCAAACATTTTTTGCTGGTGGTGCGGGTCATACATATGGAGCAGGTCCTATTTGGGCTATGCGTGGAAACGATGGCGATTATAACTGTGGTTATACTTGGCAACAAGCTTTAGATTTCCCTGGAGCCATTCAAGTTGCCTCAATTGGCAAGCAATTTTTAACTGAACACAAGTGGAATGAATGGGTGCCAAACGGCGATGTTATTTCTGGTGTTGGTGAAAATGAAAGTTTAAAAACAGCAGTTACTACAAAGTCTGGTGATATGGCATTGGTGTATTTTTCCAATAACTCCCATTGTCGTGTAACCAATATTTTAAATAAAGATGCTGAAGCCTATTGGTTTTATCCTAGAAATGGAGAGAAAGAGAAATTAAATTCTTTTAAAGTTAATGAATCCATAGATATGGTACCTCCATCAAATTGGGAAGATGCTATATTAGTATTGAAAATTCAAAATTAAAACAAACTTAAGTTAAAATGAATAAATTAAAACGCGTACTAATTGTACTTTTAATAGTTCCTCAAGCACTCTTACTAAACGCTCAAGAAAACACTGCTGGTAGAATTCCGCAATATGAAGTTCCATACGAATTTCCTAAAGTTGAAAACATTAAGGAAGTTTTAAACAGAATTCGTGTCTACTATGAATCTACAAGCCCTCAAACCATAGTAGATGGACAAACAGGAAAAGAAATAACTAATTTTAAAACATTCAATCTGAATGCTGAACCATCCAAAGGTTTCTCAAGCGAATATTCATATACGCACGGGGTTGTTCTTTCTGCATTCGATTATATTGATGATGTTACTGGAGATAAATCTTTTTTTACCGACAACATAATATTTTTCGATTATTTAATGAATAATTTACCATATTTTCAGAAGAATTCAGATAAAATAACCAAAGAAAAAATTGGTAGTTGGGGCAGAATTTTAAAATTCCTCGCCTTGGATGATTGTGGTTCTATAGGCGCTTCATTAATTAAAACATATTCGAAAAACAAAAATGAAAAATATCTCGAGTTAATCAATCAAACAGCAGATTTCATTTCCAACAAACAATTCCGCTTAAAAGATGGTACTTTAGCTCGTAATCGTCCGCAGTATGAATCTGTTTGGGCAGACGATTTGTATATGAGTGTGCCATTTCTTGCCAACATGGGCAAACTTACAGGTGATAACAAGTATTACGATGATGCTGTAAAACAGGTTTTACAAATTGCCGATAGACTTTATATTCCGGAAAAAGAATTATTTGACCACGGTTGGAATGTAACTTCTAGTGATTATGACCCACGGTTTTATTGGGGCAGAGCAAATGGTTGGTCATTAATGACTATGGCAGAATTACTAAGTGTTTTGCCAGAAAACCATATCGGTAGAGACAAAATTCTTCACTTATACCGTTCAATGATTAGAAGCTTAGCAAATTTACAAGACGGTGAAGGTTTTTGGCATAATTTGCTTGACAAGTCTGACACCTATCAAGAAACTTCTTGTACAGCCATGTTTACTTTTGCCATTGCCAAAGGCATTAATGAAGGTTGGATTAGTCATGTTTATGGGCCAGTAGCCTTAACAGGTTGGAATGCTACTCAAACACGCGTATTAGAAAATGGTGCTGTAGATGGTACGTGTGAAGGCACAACGTTTGCACACGACAATACTTACTACTATAATAGAGGAAAAAGTATTTATGCAACTCATGGTTATGGCCCTGTACTGTATGCTGGTGCAGAAATGATTAAGCTTTTACAAAACGATAAACTTATAATAGATAGTGTTAAAGACAATTCTATAAACAGCACCTTTCATTTCAAACTAAAAAGTGAATGGCCTAAGAAAGACTAATTTTCAATTTGATTAGTTTAAAAAACCCAACTGAAATTATTAGAAACAAAAAGCACCGAAATTCGGTGCTTTTTGTTTTAATTGGGTTGCAATAATCACTTGGTTTATTCATTTAGCAAAAAAAAAGGGAATACTACAATTTGAAGCATTCCCGATTTTCATTAGACAGAATTGTAATAACATTTCAATCTAATTAACTAAACTAAATTTTAATATCCATTGGTACCAAATTCATCTGCATTAACTATAGCATCAAGGAATGCTTGAGGAATTGGTCTTACTTTATGTTTACTATCATCAAAAGTTGTAATGTCTGGATTTTTTGAACTTAAATAGGCACTGGTAAGTTTTCCAAATCTTTTTAAATCCTCCCAACGTACTTGTTCACCAGTTAACTCACGCGCACGTTCAGCTAAAATAAAATCCAGAGTCACTTCTCCAGCACTAACTGTTAGCTCATTTTCACGACTAGTTATAGCAGCACGTTTACGTAGTGTGTTTATGTAAGCTACAGCTGTTGCTTGGTCGTTGTTTTTGCGAAGAGCAGCTTCTGCAGCAATTAAATAAACATCTCCTAAACGAAGAATAGGAACATCGCCCATCCATCTTTGGTTATTAAAAATCCAATAAATAGATGAAAATTTATTTAATGAAGGATAGCAATTGCTATATTCTGCACCTAGACCTCCAGAAGCAGCCGTTACAGATTTTCCATTTGCTTCAAATTGTTCCTCAGGTGTTACAACAAGAAACGGTAGTGAGCTTTTTTCTATCGCTGTCATTGGGTAATTAGGTGTGAATACAGAAACACCATCTAGGTAACCATCAACATTTGTATCAACCATATTAACAATTCCAGAGGCATTTAAGGTTGGATAATATACGCTTCTACCTGCATGATATGTTTGACCTTTTGTATAAGTGCCAGCGGTATTTTTAATTACACGACCTAATAATGATTGATTTTTACCATATTTAGTTATTATACTTTGATTGATTGTAAAGTCAGACCATCTAGAGTTGTAGTATTCTGTGAAGAATGTGTTATCAAAACGAGTATCTGCTGGGTTTTTTACAGGAGTAAAAATTTCGGTTAACAAATACTTGGTAGGTTTAAAACCTCTATCGTTTGCTCTACCATACCATGCGCAGTTTTTCTCAGTAGTTCCCCATTCGGCGCCTACTGTTTTTAAATCCATTTCGTAATATTGACGGGTACGACCTCTATTTCCTCCATCAGGATTAAAATAGGTATCAGCATCAACAGCTTCAATAAATAGGAATTCTTTATTGACTTTATTATTAATGCCATCCCATAATTGAGCATATCCAGACTTAGTAGCTGTACTTGTGTACAAATCACAGCCATAAGTTAATCTGTTATCAATTAAATCTTTGGCTGTAGCTAATGCTTTTCCAGCATACAAAGCTTCATCACCTAAACGTGTTCTTTGAAGATACGCTTTTGCCAGCATGCCTAAAGCACCTTTTTTAGATATACGCCCACGATCTGTACCTTGGCTAACTGGAAGATTTTGGCTGGCATATTCTAAATCGCTTAGAATTAAATCGTAAATTTTTTCTTCACTACTGCGTACAGGGTAATTATCTTCATCTGTTGATAATGTAGAAGGTCTTGTTGTAAGCACTACATTTCCATATTGTTCTACTATTTGTAAATAGCTCCATCCTCGTAAAAAATGGGCCTCAGCTACTTTTGCTTTTCGTTGTGCATCAGTATAGCCTTCAACTTTATCAGCATAATGAATGGCCAAATTTGCATAATTAATTGCAGCGTAAAACCCTTGCCAAAATACAGTATTCTGACCTTGGTCTGTATTTAAACTACCGTCGTACTGTGTGTACGCTGTGTATTTAGATTCAGACCACCATAAATCTGTTCCCATTTCTTGAGCCCCAATTCCGTCTATTTTTCCGTAGAAATAATATAAGGCGTCATAGCCATAGTTTAATAAACTTTCAAAGCCCTCTGGACTTTTGTAAGCTATTTCAGAATCTGCAGTTGAATAATTAACTTCATCCAGGTTGCAGGAAGCCGTCAGGAATACCAGCAATACTGCTGGTAATGTTGTTTTTAAATTTAGTATTTTTTTCATCTTTTCTTTTTTTAAAATGACATATTTAAACCAAAAACCATTTGTTTGTATAATGGAAATGAATCAGAAGCTCTAGTTTCCGGATCTAATCCATCTAACAAATGACTTTTAGTAATAACTAAAGAATTGTATACAGTACCATAAACTCTAAAGTTTGTTGCTCCAATACTTCTAGCAAAGCTTTCTGGTAATGAGTATCCTAAAGTTATATTTTTAATTTTTATGTAAGAAGCGTCTACATTAGTTAAGCCTAAATTAGGAGCAGATAATGGTGTGCTTCTAGTCGTATAAGGTCTAGGAAAATCGTTAGTTGGGTTTGTAGGTGTCCAATAATCATAATTATCAGGAAGATTTATAACACCTTGTTTAAAATACCCCAGTAATTCACCATCTATCATTTGACCCCAACGTACTGTAGCGTATATACTTAAGTCGAAATTTTTGTATTTAAATGTGTTTTGAAAACCAGCTGTCCATTTTGGTGCTGCTTGACCAATAATTTGTCTGTCATCCGTTGGATTTATTGCATATGGATTGCTTGCTGTGTATTGTTCATCTACAGCATTACCAGAACCGTCAATAATAGTTCTACCCCAAACACCGTCAGATATTTTAGTTAAACTTGTTTCGATTTTTGTATCACCAGGTTGAAGACCAAAAACAGCAGCATCAGCTTCTTCACCTAACTGCCAAATACCAATTTTTTTATAGTTATAAAACACATCTTTGGGAGAGGCTATAAATAATCCTTCAGAAATCAAATCATCAAGCGATACATTATCACCTAAACTAATTGCATTTATTTCTTCCCAGTTTCTGGCAAAAGTTAGTGTTGAATTCCATTGAAAATCTTTTGTTCTAACATTTGTACTCGTTAATGTTAATTCAATACCATGGTTGTTCATTTCTGCTATATTACCATATTGTGCATATTGAGTTTTTGGAGTAACACCACCAATTGTAGAAGGTAGTGCGCGTTCATATATAACATCTTTCGTATCTGTGTTATACCATTCAATAGAACCATCTATTCTATTATGTAATAAACCAAAATCTAAACCTATATTTAAATTATAGGATTTCTCCCAAGATAAATCGCTGTTACCAATAAACTCGGTAGGTATGGTTGTTAATACTTGTCCGCTTCCAAAATTTAAAGCATCTGGACCATTTGTAGTTTCAGACCTTGTAACATAAGGGTCTATATTTGTATTTCCTGAAACACCATAGCCTGCACGTAATTTTAAATTACTTAGCCATTGATTTGTTCCCTGCATGAAATTTTCATCAGAGATTCTCCAAGCTACAGCACCGGCAGGAAACGCGTCCCATCTGTTATTAGCTAATTGTGATACACCATCGTATCTAATAGATCCTGTTAGCAAGTATTTGCCTTTGTAGCTATAGTTTAATCTTCCAGCATAAGACATACGTTTTTTGATATAATAATCAGAAGACACTCTTGGGTTTAAACCAGCATCAATATTATAGAATGAGAAATCATCATATAAAAACCCTTCGCTGTAAGCATAAGATTCTTCATTTTGGTTTTTGGCATATGAGGTTATAAATGTTGCTCCTAAATCATGATCTTCATTAAGTATAACTTTATAATTTAATATATTTTCCCAAGTATATGAATATCCTAAGCTAGTACTATATGCTCCACTTCTAATGGCGTTTTCACTACCAGTTAGCATAAGGTATGTGTGGTCACTTTTAAATTCTCCAGTGCGGCTATTAGATAATGACACTCCCAAAATAGACTTGACAGTTAAGTCTTTTGCAAGCGTAAATTCAGCATAAGGGTTTGCTATTATATTGTAATATTTATTATTGTTCTTGTACGTTCCTGGTATATTATTGGCAAGCACACTAACTAAATCTGTCATACCATCAACAGGAAACTGATTTATGTCTCCATTTTCATTGTAAGCATCACCTAGCGGAATAATTCCAAAAGATTTATTGATACGACTTCTGTTAGATTCTCTATCTCTAAAAATCAAACCTGTTGTAATACCAAATTTAGCCCAATCTGTTGCCTTAATATTCAAATCACCTCGCATGGTATAAACATTGGTGAAGTCATCTTTATAAACACCTTCGGTTTTGTTATATCCCATGGAAAAACTTGCTTGAACTTTATCGGTTCCTCCACGAATAGATAAGGTATTGTTGGTTTGAATACCTGTTTTAAAAGTTTCATCAACCCAATCAATATATTTTGAATTGTTTATATATGGATTAAGAATTGTTGGTGATAAATTCCAAGCAGAAAGTACGGCATCTCTATCATTAGGCGTAGGATTTCCAGATGCGATATATCCTTCTCTTAAATAATTTAACCAAGCATCTCCTGTTAATGGGCTTGGATAAGATGGATTGCCATTTATACTTACGTAAGAATCAAAATCTACTTGTATCTTACCATCCTTAGCCTTTTTAGTAGTAATAATAATTACACCATTTGCACCAGCAGAACCATAGATTGCGGTTGAAGATGCGTCTTTTAAAACATCTATGGATTCAATATCGTTAGGATTTAGGTTATTAATACTCCCTTGTATTCCATCAACAATATAAATAGGTTCGCTACTTGCGGTTAACGAACGGTTACCACGAAGCAATATGTTGAATCCTGAGTTTGAACGACCATCATTTCGGGTAATATCTAAGCCAGCAACTCTACCTTGAATGGCTTCTACCGGACTAATTACTGGTGCCAACTTAATATCATCACTTTTAACTGAAGATACTGCGCCTGTTAAATCGCGTTTTTTTACGGTTCCATAACCAATTACAACAACTTCTTCTAATCCTGAAGCATCTTCATTTAAAACAACCTTTACATTACTTTGCCCATTTACAGCAACTTCAACCGTTGCAAAACCAACATAAGAAACAACAAGTGTTGCATTTTGATTTGAAACTGCAATAGAAAACTTTCCATCAAAATCTGATTGAGCTCCATTGCTAGTTCCCTTTTCAATAATATTGGCACCAGCTAATGGTTGTCCATTAGTATCAGTAACTGTGCCTGCCACAACATGTTTTTGTTTTTTTATATCAATTGATGAATGAATGTTTTCCTGATTTAGAAGTTCATTTTTGTCTTTTAAAACAATTTGAGTGTTTCTTATTTTATAGGAAGTACTTGTGTTGCTGAACAAATCGTATAGAACATTTTCAATTTTAACTTCTTCTGCTTTAATGGAAACTTTGCGTTTTAAATCGACAAATTTTGTGTTGTAAACAAATCTGTACTCCGTTGTAGCCTCAATTTTATCTATGATTTGAGATACGGGTGTGTCCTCAACATCCAATGTTATTGTTTGTGTATAGCCTGTATTGGCTAACATGCTAAAGAATGATACTATTGAAAAAAGAGTGGTTAATTTCATTTTTAAATCAAATTTCAGACAAGGCAGTTTTCTGCCCTTTCTATCATGAATTTTTTTCATATTTTTAATGTGTTTAATTGGTGAATGACTAAATTTTAGTTTTCACTTTATAATTCCCGGGAAATGTTGGCGCATTTTCCGGTTTTTTTATCCAAGTGTTTGGATAACCTAAAGTGGTTTAGTTGTTGGTTTTTGTTTAAGTTTTTTAGTTTTTATTTCATAGGTTGTTTTGGTTTAGATTAGCTAGTTTATATATACAATGTTGTTTTTTATGCTGTATTTAATATTGTAACTATCACTGAAATAGCCCAATATTTTTTCTATAGGCTCTTCATTAAAATTGGCATTGAAAGTTTCGTTTTCTAATAGCTTATTGGTTATAATAACTTTCATGTTATATTGCCGCTCTATTTTTTTAGCAATATTTTTAAATGGCATATTTCTGAAAAACAATCCCCCTTCTCTCCATGAGGTGTAAATTAGGGTGTTAACTTTTGCCGTACCTATGTTTAGATTTACTTTATTAAGCGAGCCTTTTGTGCCTGGCACTAACATTGTGCCTTCTTTCATTGTTTGAGAATCTTTGTACATTCCTACTGAGCCTTCAACCAAAACCACATCTGTGTCAATATCTTCAGGATATGCGGACACGTTAAACTCGGTTCCAAAAACCTCAACATTTAAATTTTCCGCATTAACTATAAAAGGATGTTTAGCATCTTTAGCGACCGAGAAAAATGCTTCTCCATTTAAAAATACTTGACGCTTTTCTCCCTTTAAAAACTTCACGGGATATTTTAAAGAGGTACCTGCATTTAAGTGTACACTGGTACCATCTGATAATTTAATTTCAAAACGCTTTCCGTAGGGCACCGTTAAGGTATTGTAGGACAGGGTTTCTTTTTTAGCCCCATTACTATACACAAGTTGCTTACCGTTTTGTGTACCTAATATTTCGCCTTTTTCATCAACCAGTTGCGTAGAGCCGTCCTCATTAATAATTTGAACAGAGCCATTTTCTAACTGAAGCGTGATGCTTTCAGATGGAATAACTGCATTTTTTGTGCTCGAAAAATATCCTTTTTGATAAGAATACCCGATGGCTAAAAATAAAAATGCAATAGCAGCATATTTGGAAATAGTTGGTATTAATTTTATGTATTTAGATTTTGAAGCCGTTTTTTTGGAAGCTTGGTTTTGAGGAAATGGGTTCTTTAGTTTTGAAATAACATTGTCCCAAGCAATATCTTTATCGAGAATTTCAGCAAACTGAATTCTTCTTACCTTCTTATAAATTTGTAAATGATCAATAAAAAACTGCTTGTTTTTTGAATCTTCATGTATCCACTGCTTTAATTCATGAAATTCCTTTTCAGTTATATTCTTAGAAATATAATTTGAAATAAGCTTTAAAATATGGGGATTAATGTTATCCATTATTGATTATTGATCATGTGTTATTTTAACTTTAATATGTGTTATATTAACTATAATGACAAAAAACCAAAAATGGGTGACAAAAAAACAATGTTTTTTAAACAAAAAACAACAATACAATTATTTCCATAACATTTCGAAGCTGTTTTAGTGCTCGCGAATGATGTGTTTTAACGGTGTTAACGGAAATCCCTAGTTGAGAAGCCACTTCCTTATATTTAAGGTTGTCCAATACAATGGCCTTAAAAACTTCCTTGCATTTTTTAGGTAATGCCTCAATTTCTAAGTATAATTTTTTCTTTTCCTCTTCAATATATTTAACATCTAAATCTTCTTCAAATATTAATTTATTGACTTGTTTTTCTATTTCAACAAATTGGTATCTGGCCTTTCGCTTGGCAGCTTGTAGCGTGTTGTTTTTTACAGACTTAAATAAATAGGGGCCAATTGTTTCATCAAAATTCAAGTATAATTTTTCGTCCCAAATTTTAATGAACAAATCCTGAACAACATCTTCAGCCAAAGAAAAAGAGTCGCAATATTTTAGTGAATATGTACATAACGGGATATAATACAAATCGAATAATTCCTTAAAAGCCTCAGGACTGCCTTGTCTGAGTTTACCAAGAATTTCTAAATCATTCGACTTCATAAGATATAAATATTCATTTATAAATTTCTATTCTGTACTGTTCCCTTTTAACTGCTATAAACATTCAATGTTATATAAAATATTTATTCTATTTTATTAGAAACAATAGTTTGCCAGCCTAAATACGCTTTATCTGCAATATCATTATTATTTGGTGTGTAGCGTTTAATCATTTCACTTGGCAACTTTGGTAGCTCTTCAAAATTTCTCCAAAGTTTCACTCCCAATCCAGCTATTAAAGTTGCCCCCCACGCAGAAACATCGGTAATTCCCATATTGGTAATGGGCGTTTTTAATAAATCTGCTATGAATTGCATCAAAAACTCATTGTCGGTAATACCACCGTTTACTTTTAATTCTTTTAATGAGGATTTGGTTTCCTTTTCAATAGAATGAATCACATCTTTTATTTGAAACGCAATTGACTCTAAACTTGCTCTCACTAAATGTTCTTTGGTTGTTCCGAAAGTTAATCCATGAATGGAGGCTTTCCAATCTTTTTGCCAATATGGCGCTCCCATCCCGCTAAAAGCTGGAATCAAATAAACACCTTCATTTGTTTTCAATGACGTCGCCATCGGCTCAATGTCCTGATAAGAATTAAAAACACTTAATTGATTTTTTAACCATTCAATGGTAGAACCACAACTTACGATGACACCTTCTAAAGCATAATTTACTTGCCCTTCAACACTCCAGCCTATAGTTGTTAACATGCCATTTTCAGTTTGCTTTGAAAGTGTTTCAGCATTCCATAAAATAGATGAACCTGTTCCCAAAGTGGCTTTTGCCATTCCGTTAGTAAAACATTCCTCACCAAAAAAAGCAGCTTGAGAATCGCCTATAATTCCAGTGATTGGAAGTGGCTTTTGAAAAGCATCTTCAAAAGTTGAATCTCCAAAATGGGCTGATGAAAACATTACTTCTGGAAGATTTATATTGTCTATACCAAATGCATTTAAAAGCGTTTTATCCCAATCTAAATTATAGATATTAAAAAATAAAGTTCTTGATGCATTTGTATATTCAGTTTTAAAACTTCTACCCCCAGTAAGTTTGTAAAGTAACCAAGTATCAACCGTTCCAAAAAAAGCATTTCCGTTACTGATTGCGGTTTTAACTTTATCATTATTTTCATTAAGCCACATGACTTTAGTTGCTGAAAAATAAGGATCGATAGTTAAACCAGTACTGGAATTTACAGTGCTTTCTAAACCACCTTCTTTTAAACGCCCACAAACTTCAACAGAACGTTTACACTGCCAAACCACCGCATTATGTAACGGATTTCCATTTTTATCCCACAACACAAACGTTTCTCTTTGATTAGAAATACCACAAGAAACAATGTTCTTTTCTTCATTTGGAAATTGTTTGTTAAATTGATTAATACAATTTTTAACTGCATTTACCACCGATTGATAAATTTCACTAGGATCTTGTTCTACAAAACCAGATTGGGGATAATACGATTTTAAAGGTTCGGTAGTTTTAACAACAACGTTTCCGAATTCATCAAAAATAATGGCTTTAGTACCACTCGTTCCTTGATCGATGGCTAAAATATATGATTTTGACATGTTAATTTTCTCTTTAGTCTTAGTCTTCATTCGGATGATTTAATCTATCCATTATCACAGCTACTAAAATCACCAAACCTTTGATAATTTGTTGCCAAAAAGGCGATACGTTTAGCAGCACCAAACCGCTATTCAACACCCCAATAATAAGTGCTCCTTGAACCGTTCCCATAATCGAACCTCTACCTCCAGATAATGATGTACCACCAATAACTACAGCAGCAATAGAATCCAACTCATAGCTCATACCTGCATTTGGTTGTGCCGAATCTAAACGAGAGGTTAGTATAATACCCCCTACCGCTGCTAAAATACCAGCTATGGCATATACCCAAATTTTCACTTTATTTATATTGATGCCCGATAATCGTGCAGCACTTTCATTACCCCCAATAGCATAAATATGTCTACCAAATTGGGTTTTCTTAGTAACAATTACCGCAACAGCCACCACAACAGCAGTAATCCAAACGGGCATTGGGATACCTAAAAACCAACCAGTTCCTATAAAATCGAAACTATCACCTAAGCCTGTTATAGGAAACCCACCAGTCCATAACATAGTAGCACCTCTTGCAATGGTTAACATAGCCAACGTTGCCACAAATGGAGGTACTTTAAAGCGGGTTATCATCCAACCATTAAAAACTCCTAAAGTGCCACCAATAATTAAACCTGATAATATAGCACCAAATACCGTAAAACCAATATAGGTGTTAAACGCAGGAACTTCTAACCCAAATTTTAAGAGTCCAGCGGCAACAGCGCCACTAAATGCTAAAATAGAGCCAACCGATAAATCGATGCCCTTTGTTAATATAACCAAAGTCATACCAACCGAAATACATACATTTATAGATATTTGTCTGGCAATATTCCACCCATTTTCCATGGTGAAAAATTTATCGGACATGATAGTTAAGACAATACACAGCACCAATAGGGCTATGATAGATTGAAATTTCACTAAAGTATTTTTTACATCAGCCATTTTACAGTCTTATTTGTTTTTATGTGGTTTTAGTTGGTTGGTTTTTATTAAATAATAGCCGCTTTCATAATAGCTTCTTCATTAAAATTTTCTTGGTTGAATTCTCCAGTAATTCTTGAATCACTTAAAACTAAAATTCTATCGGAAATAGCCATAATTTCTGGAAGTTCAGAGGAAACAACAACAATTCCCAATCCGTCTTTAGCTAAATTATTTATTAAATGGTAAATCTCATTTTTGGCATTTACATCAATCCCTCTAGTGGGCTCATCTAAGAACAACACTTTTGGCGCGGTAGCAAGCCATTTAGACAACACCACTTTTTGTTGGTTTCCTCCACTTAAATTTCTAGACAATTGCTTCTCTGAAGGCGTTTTAATTTTTAAAGCTTCGATATACTTTTTAGATAAAAGCACTTCTAGTTTTGAGTTTAAAAATCCGTTTTTTACGACGCCATTTATACTCGCCATACTAATGTTTTTTGATATTTCCATTTGCAATACCAAACCATCTTGTTTTCGGTCTTCGGGCACTAAACCCATACCATTTTTAATGGCGTCCATGATCGATTTTATTTTGACTTCTTTGTTCTCAATAAAAACAGATCCGGACATGATATTGGCATGCAATCCAAAAAGCGTCTCCAGTAATTCTGTTCTTCCTGCTCCCATTAAACCAAACACACCAAGAACTTCTCCTTTTTTAACACTGAAATTGACATCCTTTATTAAATAGGAAGATTTACTGGTGATTTTTGGAAGCGAAATATTTTCTACCCTAAGAACCTCTTCGCCAAACGGAACAGTTTCTTTTTTGTACATGTTTTTAATATCTCTACCAACCATCAATCGAATAAGGTCATCCTTTTTTGCGTCTTGGGCATTTTCTATACTTCCAACAATTTTTCCGTCGCGTAAACCAATAAATCGGTCTGCAATCAAAAAAAGTTCATCTAATTTATGGGAGATATATAAAATGGAAACATGATCTTTTTTAAGCGATGCAATAATTTTAAAAAGTGATTCAACTTCAGTATCTGAAATTGCCGAAGTAGGCTCATCCATAATAACCAATTTAGCTTCTTCCAATAGAGCTTTTGCTATTTCAATAAGTTGCTGTTCACCAACTCTAAGCTCAGAAACCAGTGTTTTAGGATTTAAATTACAATCTAAACGCGTTAGTAGCTCTTTAGTTTTTTTATTCATTTGTTTAGAATCTAAAATTCCAAACGCATTGTGTAGTTCTCTTCCTAAAAATATATTTTCGGTAATACTTAAATAAGGAATTAAATTTAATTCTTGATGAATAATGGCAATCCCTTTTTGCATAGCATCTTTAGGGGTGCTAAAATTCACTTCTTCATTATTTAAAAGAAGCTGACCTTCATAGTCTGGATAAACACCGGATAAAATCTTCATTAAAGTCGATTTTCCCGCGCCATTTTCTCCAACTATCACATTCACTTTTCCTGTATGGACATCAAGGTTTACATCGCTTAATGCAATAACACCACCAAATCGTTTAGTTATATTTTTAGCTTGAAATAGTATATTTTGCTGGTTTTCCACGTTTTTAATTATTGAATTTAATAATAAGTGGAATTACTTTTAAATATTGCAAATCAGGGTACTTGGTATTTACTTTAACAGCCCCTTTAAAGTATAACTTATCGCCTTCTTTTACTTCTTTTTTGAAAGATGGAATAATGGTTTCTCTCACTATATTATTAAGTTCTACTGAAATTGTATTGAAGTCCATGGTGTTTTGAAAATTACCAATATCTGCAACGGCACTAGCATCGCGTATGGCATTTCCAAAAATAAAATCGGTGGCTATTCGTATTTGTTGTTCGCTATTACTTAGAGCTATTAAAACATTTTCATCTTCAATAGCAACAACTTTTGCATTGCTTTCAATAATAAAATTATAATTGTCGCTAATGCCTAATTTTTTACCATTGCTTTTAGCGTAATTATTGACATCTTTAATGATGTTAATTAAAAATTCTGAAGCATCAATAGCAGGAAGTGTTTCTACTTTAGAAGCCATAAAATGAGCAGCTAAAGTTTTAGCATCAAAAACACCCGCATTTTGTTGTTTTTTATGTTCATCTAAAGATTCAAAATATACAGCGTTATAAAGTGAAAGACCTATGACAAGTGCAAAAACAACATATTTAATTATTTTATTCATAGATAATTATTTTTTTGAACCGAATTCGCCAAATTCCTTAATAGTTTCTTGAGTTACAAGGCCTACAGCGAGCGACGTTTTTTTGCTAAAATCACGTTTACCTTTAATATACTCATCCGCTAATTCTGCTGCTGTTTGTGCCATTTTTTTAGGAGATTGCATTACGGTAGCCTTAATTTTCCCATCAGCAATAGCATCCATCACATCATCAGCACCATCAAAGCCAAAAATCATCACGTCTTTTTCTTTTCCAGCAGCTATTAATGCTTGGTATGCTCCCATAGCCATAGAATCATTTCCACAAAAAACAGCATTAATATCTGGGTTTGATTGCATTATAGATTCTAAAACCTCCATAGCTTTACTTCTGTCAAAATCGGCACTTTGCTGTGACACCATTTTTAATTCTGGAAAAAGATCGACAACACTGTGAAATCCTTTAGAACGATTCCAGGTATTATTATCCCCAACTAAACCTAGTAGTTCAACGTATTTCCCTTTTTTATTTAATTGGCGAACAAAGTATTCTCCTAATTCTACACAGCCAGAAAAACTATCTGATATAATTTGTGACGTTGCTGCATCTAATGAATTTACTTCTCTATCCATACAAAAAACAGGGACATCAGCTTGTTTAGCACGTTTAACATTAGACACAGAACCTTCTGAATCGGTTGGATTGAATAATACGGCACTGTAACCAGCGGCTATTAAATTTTCAAAATGCTCAGCTTCTTTTGAAGTGTTATTTTGCGAATCGAAAATAGTAACATGATACCCTAACTCTCTGGCGCGTTCTGCGGCCGATTCACCTAAAACAACAAACCAAGGATTGTTTAATGTTGAAATAACAACAGCTATTTTTTTTGGTCCATCTTCTTTTTTTGAGTTACAGCTAAATAAGCTGAATATGGCTAGTAGTGAAAGTATTAAATATTGTGGTTTGAATGGTTTAGTTGGTATGGTCATGAAATCTGATTTTAAATATCTAACAGTTCTTTACACGCTTTAAACAAACCTTCTTTCGAAATACCGTAATGGTTGAAAATTTCTACCTGAGAACCAGTAACCGTATATTCATCAGGAATTCCAATAATTTTGAATTTGTTTCTTATCCCTTTTTGAAATAAATAGGATGCACATGCCTCACCTAAACCGCCATTAACCATGTGCTCTTCAACAGTTACTATGGGGCTGCCGTTTGCTGCCAATTCTTCTAATAATTTAACATCCAAAGGTTTTATGGTGTGCATACTTACTACGGTTGCTTTAATGCCAAGTTCATCTTCCAATTTTTTTGCAGCTAACCATGCAGGATAAACAGTTTCACCAGTTGCTATTATAGCAATATCGCCACCCTCTTTAACAACACGTCCTTTACCAAATTCAAATGTTCTGTTTTCTTCACTTAAAAAAGGCATCGCTTTTTTACCATAGCGCATGTAAACAGGCTTATTTATTTTAGCAGCTAAACGAACCGCTTGTTCTGTTTCAAAATTATCTGCAGGTGCTACTATGATGAGATTGTTAATAGCGCGAAGCACCGCATAATCGTGTAAACTGTGGTGTGTGGTTCCAAGAGCTCCATAACTAATGCCAGCACTAATACCAACTAAAGTCACAGGGTTATCTGAATAACACACATCATTTTTAATTTGCTCCAAAGCACGAGCACTTAAAAAACATGCAGGCGATACCGCAAATGTTTTTTTACCGGCAGAAGCTAATCCTGCAGCTACACCTACTAAATTTTGCTCTGCAATACCAACTTCAACAATTTGATTTGGGTATTTTTCTCCAAAAGGCACTAATTTTCCTGAACCACGTGAATCACTGGTTACTGCAACAATATCTCTATCGGTTTCAGCTAATGCTTGTAATGTTTCAGAAAAAACATCTTGATTAGCTTTACCCATTTTTAAATCCTTTTCCTCTATTTTATCTAATTCCATGATCTCTAGATTAATGCTTCTGCTTCCGTTAATTCTGAAAGCGCTAATTCATATTGCTCTGGCGATGGCACTCCATGATGCCATTTTGTAACGCCTTCCATATAACTAATTCCTTTTCCTTTAATAGTATGTGCAATTATAAAATTTGGTTTTCCTGCTTCAAAAGAACCATTATTTAAGGCTTCTTCTAATTCTTCAAGATTATGCCCATCGACTTCTTTAACTGCCCAACCAAATGCTTCTAGTTTTTGCCGAACAGAATCTGTATTCATAACATCTTTATTGTAACCCGTAATTTGTTGTTTGTTATTATCTAAAATAGCATACAAATTATCTAATTTATAATGTGACGCAGATAAGAACGCTTCCCAATTAGAACCTTCCGGTAATTCACCATCACCTAAAAGCGTAAAGACTCTATGTGTTTTATTATCTAATTTTGCTGCAATGGCTTCACCTACACAAATGGGTAGGCCATGCCCCAAAGCACCTGTATTTTGTTCAACACCATTTACTTTTTTTGTTGGATGACCTATGTAATGTGATTGGTATTGACAAAGAGTTTCTAAGTCTGATTCCGGGAAAAAGCCACGATCTGCCAAGGTTACAAAAAGCGCTTCAACACAATGCCCTTTACTTTGTATATATCTATCGCGATTTGGATTTTTAAAATTGTTTGGATCTATATTTAAAACCCTATTATAAAGCACATTTAAAGTATCAACACACGATAAACTTCCGCCAGTATGCCCCGCTTTTGCTTTATAAATGTATTTGAGAAGATTTTTTCTTAGAAATACAGATTTTAATTTTAATTCTTTATTCGTCATTTTCTTTAATTTATGAGAAAATTAATCGATTACCCTTTATGATTATAAATATCCCACCCCATGTAGTTTCCTAAAGCTTCTTCAAGAATAGCACCTGTTTTTGAAGCGTTCATAACCACATGATGCTCAAAACCATTTCTACACACATGGTTCATTAAACCTTGCAAGTTTCCAATTTTAGCTACGGCTCTGTTACCAAAGGTTTTTAACGGATCGTCTGTTAATTCCCCTTCACCTATATATGCTTTAATAATACCTTTAGGGTCGTCGGTACTAATTCTTCCGTAGGTAAGCGGCATTGCTGGAGTTCTGCCATCTAGAGCGCCATAGGTGTTTTCAACACCTACACTAGTTCCTAAAATAGGGGCGTTGCTTATTTCGATATCTGGCAAGAATGATTTTGCCCAGTTTCCGCAATGGAACAATACACATTTTTCTGGATCATCAGCATAATTATTATTCCAATCTACCAAGGCACTTGGAGATCCTGAAGCTAATTGCATGGCGTACATGCTTAAAGTTCCAGTAACATCCACCTCACAAGCTGACGGCAGCATGTTTTCAGACATAATACTCATAGTTGTACACACATTACACCCGAAATTTTGTTGTAAAGATGTCCAACATTGAATGGCGGTAGCATCTAAAGCATATTCATCTACATAATCATTTAAAACCACATCTAATTTTGCTATTTGAATCATCGCATCATTAGGTGTTTTTCCTTTTGGAGCATATGCATTTATTTTCTCTAAATGCTGTTTAACTGAAGCGTCATCTTTAGTAAGTTTGTTTGCTTTCCCAAGAATTTCAGATAAATCGGCAGTTACAACGGTAATACCGTTTCTTTGTAATATTTTCTCTGAATAACGAACTGTATTAAATGCCCCTGGTCTTGCTCCAATGGCTCCAATTCTAATATTTCTTAAACCTTTTACCACACGACAAACTGCTAAGAAATCTTTTAAATCTTTTTGAAAAATTGGGTCTGATGGATGCGAAACATGCTGACTGGTTAACGAATATTTAATACCATATTGATATAAATTATTACAAACCGATATTTTACCACACCAAGAATCACGGCGGTTAACCACATTCATTTTAGACAATTCATCTGGGTACGCTTGTACTAAAACCGGAACGTTCAAATTAGCTAGTTTTAAAGTATCAGCAACACCTCTTTCATCTCCAAAATTTGGCAAAAGCACCAAGATTCCGGCTAGCTCATCTCTATGTTTTTTGAAAAGATCTGCACATTTCTGAGAATCTTTATAGGTTTCAACGCCTCCAAGTTTCGTCTCGGCAGTTTCTAATAGAATAGGTTTTAAATTAAGTTTCGCAAAAACATCAATAATTTCTGTTCTTGCTTTTTCAACTAAACTATCTGGAAAAAAATCTCTGTTTCCTATTATTATTCCAATGCTTAATGATTTTTTTGACATTTTATTCTTGTGGATTTTTAATTTATTATTTAGTAAACCAATATTGATATTTTATAAATAAAATAATGCTATTATTAAACGATGGTCAATTTTATAAGATTTCATGGTTTTAATTCTCTGCTAAAATCACTTCAATTTCATGATTTTTAAAAACTTTTTTATCGGTTTCTTTGATTCCTGAATCTGTAATGATAAAATCTATTAAGGACAAAGCTCCCAAACTAGCCAAGGCGCTTTTACCAATTTTGGTACTATCTGCAACCAAATAGGTGATATCAGCAGCTTCTATCATCGCTTTTTTAACAACCAAATCGCTAATACTTGGATATGTTAAACCAGATTTTAATGAAATACCAGCGGTAGCTAAAAATAGTTTTTGCACATTCAAACCTTTAAAAAAATCGGCTGCCTTTTGCCCTGTTAAAGACAGTGTTGGTGGTTTAAATTCTCCTCCAGTCATAATAACTTCAATACCTGGCTCGGTCCCTAACATCAATGCTATATTCAAAGCATTCGTTATAACAGTTAAATTTTTATACCCAATTAACTTTTTTGCTATTTCAGTAGTAGTACTACCAGAATCTAAAATAATGGTATCACCAACTTCAATATACTCAAGACATTTGAGTGCAATAGCCTCCTTTTGTCCTAAATTTTCTTGATGAAATAATACGAAATTTTTAACATGGTCTTCTATGTTTTTCAGAAAAGCCCCACCGTGCTCTCTAATTATTAAACCTTGTTTTTCTAGTTTTTCTAAGTCTTGCCTAATAGTTACTTCCGTAACTTTGAACAACCTTGCTAAGTCAACCACTTTTGCAGAACCATCTTCTTGAAGAAGTTCTACTATTTTTTCTCGTCTTTTGTTTGGTAATAACGCCATGGTACAAATAAACGAAAATAAACGAAAATAAACGAAAATTTTAACTGATTTGTTTACTAACCCTTATAATGGTGATTTTAAAATTAAAGACAGAATTTAAAAATGTTCTAACTATGCTGTAACTGCACAAAAAAAAAGCCTTATCAAAAAATTTGACAAGGCTTTTTTACTGAAGGTTAACTTTTTACCGAACCAAATATTAATATGGATTTATAAACGCCTCTATTTCAGATTGTGATATTTTAGGATTTGCACCTTCACTTTGAGCAACTAAAGCCCCAACAGCACAAGCGAAATCGACAGCTTGTTGCGGATTCACTTTATTAAGTAATTGACTTATCAAAGAACCTAAAAACGAATCGCCAGCACCAACGGTGTCAATCACTTTTATTAAATAACCACTATTATAATAAAACTTGTCATCATACAACAAAACTGCACCATGATGCCCCTTAGTTACACAGATATGCTTAGTGTTTGTTTTTTGAGAAATAAAACGAATATTTTGTTCCATGGAACGGTATTTAGAATCTAAATACGCACTAACTTCATATAACTCATCATCATTAAACTTAATAAAATCTGCTTTATTCATAAGTTGAATTAAGAGTTCTTTTGTATAATATGGAGGTCTTAGGTTTAAATCGAAAATTTTGTATTTAGCAAGTTCTATTAGTTTAAATAAAGTATTTCTGGAACTCTCATCTCTTGCAGCAAGACTTCCAAAAACAAAAGCATCTGAATTTTTAACAGCGCTTTTATTTATTTCTGTTAATCTAATTTTATCCCAAGCCCTTGGGTATTTAATATCGTAGGAAGCAGAACCCTTTTCATTCAACATCACTTTTACTTTCCCGGTTTTATATTCATTATGCACTTGAATGCAACTGGGGTTAATACCAACTTCCTTAATGTATTCAAGCAGTTTAGCCCCGTTTTCACCTTGACCAATAGCACTAACCATAGTCACATCATTACCTAACGCCTGCAATCTGTTTGCAACGTTTAAAGGTGCTCCACCAATTTTTTTATGAGTTGGGAACACATCCCACAATACTTCTCCGAAACATGTGATTTTAGCCATATAATCTTCTTTTAATATTCAACAAGTTATTGAAAAATATCTCAATTCACTTCTTCAATCAATAATATTACACTTGTCCTTTTAGTATCCACTTCAGGATTTACACCTACTGTCATTAAAAAATCCCCAGAATAAACAATCAATTCATTTAATGTGGATTTTACCCCTGGATATAGATTTATTTCTTTAACACTGTATTTTTTATTGGCATCTAACCCTTTCAATTTAATAGGTCGCTTGGTCATTCTTTCCATAAACCTATTAGAGCTGAGATAATTAAACATAATAGCCAGGGATTGATTATTATGGACATACATTAAAGACGCAAACGGGTTTTTATACGGGCTAGACAAACGATATTGTTCGCCATGAAGCACCATATTTTTAAAACGATTGTAATTTTTAATAGCTGTTTTCGTGAACTCCAAATCTTTCTCATTCATATGGCTTACATCCACATCAAATCCTAATTTTCCCATACTAGCTACATCGACCTTCAATTTAATAGGTTGATTTCCCCAATTGGTTACATGGCAATCCATTGTTATTGCAGGAAAAAAATAGGAATAATTCCATTGAATAAAAATACGTTCGATAGGATCGGTATCATCACTTGGCCAGAATTCAGTAAAATATTTTAAAAACTCATAATCCGCTCTACCACCACCACCAGAGCACAGCATCATGGGTACTTTAGGATATTTTTCTCTAATTCTTTCTAGCACTTTATACAGTCCTAATACGTAATCCACGTAAAGATGTGTTTGTGGGATTCCTTTTTGCTGTTGGTAGGCAGAATAAGCATTGTAAATTACCGCGTTACAATCCCACTTTATAAAAGCTATTTCAGGGTTTTGAGTAAACAGGTTATCGACCACATCATATATAAAATCTTGTACTTCCGGATTAGTTACATCCAACACCATTTGGTTGCGATATAACTTTTCAGGACGCTCTGGTTGTTTAATAATCCAATCCGGATGATTTTTAAACAATTCACTTTCCGGATTCGCCATTTCTGGCTCAATCCATATTCCAAATTTCACCTTACTTTTTTTGGCTTCTTTAACTAAATAACCCAATCCATTTGGCAACTTTTTTCGGTTTTCTTCCCAATCCCCCAATCCTGCATCATCATTATTTCTAGGATATTTATTTCCGAACCAACCATCATCAAGTAAAAATAAATCCAACCCTAAATCTTTTGTGTCTTTAATTAATTTTGAAAGTTTAGTTTCATTAAAATCAAAATAAGTAGCTTCCCAATTATTCAAAAGAGTTAATCTATCTCCTTCGCCATTTAAAACTCTGTATTTTTTTGCCCAAGACTGTAATTGTCTGGATGCTAGACCTGTCCCTTTATTAGATATTGAATAAATAAGCGAAGGTGTTTTAAAAGTCTCATCCTTTTTTAAGTAATAATTAGACTCATAAGGATTAATACCTGCAATTAATCTTAAGTTTTTATATGAATCTATTTCAAAATCTATTTTATAATTTCCACTCCAAGCTAATTGACCAAGTAAAACCAAACCTTCATCTTCACTTTGATGGTTTTCAAATGAAACAATGAAATTAGGAGTTCCCAATAACATGGCACGCGTGCCTAATTTAGACTCGATTGTTTTTAAGCCTTGAGTGAGTTTTTCTTCTACAGGCTGCATTTCTTTTAAATACTCACCTTGAAAATGTGTTAAATAAAAATCTTTATTAGTAAAATACAAATTTGCTGAGGCGTACTTATTTAGCTCAATGGCACCATCCTCATTATTGGTGATATCTGTCCATTGCTCAACCACATTCAAGTTTGACCAAACTTTATAATTTAAAACCACTTTTAATTTATAAACTGGATCTGTTAATGTGATTTTTGTAATGGTTTCTTCATTATTTACCTCAGTATTTACATTTACAAAATGTAGTTCGGTAGATAAATTTCCATCAAAATGTTTTACTTGTAAGGCTGGTTCAGATAAATTCCAAGTACCCGATGGGGTATATGCAGCATTATACATACCTGCATTTGAACTAGGAAAATAATACTGTCCATCAATGTCTTTATAATCTGAAATATCACTTAATTTTTTTCCGAAGTAAATATTCCATAACCGATTTTGGTTATCTGTTTTAAAAACCATCGCAAAATCTTTGGTTTCTATAGGAATTATAGTTTGTGCGCTACAATAAGAAATGACAAAAAATAAAATAATCGTTTTATTAAATTTGATTTTCATAATATATGCTTAATTAAATGATTATGTAGGCAGTAACATTTAGGGAGGCAATAAATTTATAAGTTAAGTTTAATAAATATTCTTGAAAATTTCACTTATAACATAAGATTGCAAACCTGTTTATTTTAAATATTCCAGAAGTCTTTAAGTTATAAAGACCTCTGGAATTAAAAAAACTAAACAAATGAATAACACTTTACTTTTAATATCCTGAATTTTGGTCATACAACCCACCAGTAAAATCAATTTCCCTTTGTGGTATTGGATAATATTCATCACGTCCTGCAGTAAACTGTGCATTAGCAAGAAAGTCCTTTCTGGTTTTTTCAACCGCTAAATACGCATTAAGTACTGGCTCAGCCATTCCCCATCTTACTAAATCAAAGAACCTTGGCCCTTCCATACCAAACTCTAATCGTCTTTCAAACATTAACGCTTTTAATGCATTTGCTTTAGACATCCCCATTGGATAGGTTCCTATATTGTAAACGTTTGAAGCACCCGCATCCAGTTGTCTTTGTGTACTTGCTGCTGCACGTGTTCTAATTTGGTTTATGATGGTTACACCCGCATCCACTTGATTTAATTGAATTAAGGCTTCAGCTTTAAATAATAGCACATCGGCATATCGTATAAAATCAATATTTTTAGAAGTTCCAACAAATGGTCCTTCCTTTACGTAGCATGAACAATCTGGAGCTTGTTGCTCTTTCATATTACCAAAATAACCATAAACGCCAGGATCTCTTGCCCAACTAAAGTTGTACAACATATCCCCAGTAGCATTAACTGTATTACGATATTTAAACGGACGACCAGGAATACCAACCGTATGATCTATTCTTGGATCTAAAGTGACACCCGGAGCTAGTGGTGTTTTACCACTACCATCTACTACATTAAAAATATTAGTATTATTAAACGTATCTAATAAAGGCAATCCCGTAACAACATCAGTTTTAAAGGCATTCACCATGTTTTGGCTTGCCAAATGGAAACCACAACAACCGTATAATCCTGTGCCATGCGGTGAGTTTAACCCCGTAACAAAACTTACTCTACTAACAGTTGTACCGTCATTTATTGAAAACTGAGCAGCCCAAATAGATTCTGCACCGTTATCAAATCCATCTAAATAATTATTACCATAATCTGCTTCTAAAGCACCAGTAACATCATCAGCATAATCAATAACTTCTTGTAATCTTGCAGCATTAATATTAGTTACTTGATGTGTGTCATTTTGCTCATAGGCTTGATACAAACGTAGTTTTGCTAAGTATGCAGCCGCTGCATTTTTATCGGCTCTACCAACTTGATCTTGAGCTTGTGGCAAATTATTGTATGCAAACAAGAAATCATCGGCAATAGTATTCCACAAGGCATCGTTATCAGCATCATTCGAAATTTGCAAAAGTTCTTCTTGTGATAAACCTTCGGTGATATATGGAATTTTCTTAAACAATAATTTAAGCATGAAGTGAGAATGAGCTCTTAAAAAACGCAACTCAGCTTGTCTTAAAGTTTTATTTGCATAATCAGCATCTGGAATATCATTAATTACAGATAAAGCAAAATTTGCTCTTGATATGGCTTTGTAATAATTTGTCCATGTTCTTGGTCCCATCCAATCTGAAGGGTCATCGGCAATTGTTAAATTGTATTGTTCATAGCGGTCAATAATATCAACATCACTACGACCACCGCCACCTTTATAAGCATCATCAGAACGGACACTACCAAATACCCACATACTTGTTAAAGGCCCTATCATTTCATCATTTGCAATACCTGCATAGGCAGCAACTACTAAAGCTTCTGCATTTTCTGCTGTAGCAACATTTTCATTAGACAAAACACCTTCGGGTTCGTATTCTAAAAAATCTTTGGAACAGGCTACTATCAAAGATGCAGCTACAATTCCTATTAATAATTTCTTTATATTTTTCATGTTTACCAATTTTTAAAAGTTTATATTAAGACCTACTGAAAGTATTGTAGGGACAGGAATATTTTCTACGGTTGTACGTTCTGGATCTGAACCAATGTAATCGCTAGGTGTTACCCAAAATAAGTTTTCGCCTTGAAAGTAAATTCTTAAACCTGTCATTCCAGCCCATTTACTTATCATTTCTTCTGGCAATGAATAACCAAATTGAAGGTTTCTTAATTTGAAATAGGAATTTTTTCTGAATAAATAATCTGAAATTCTCTGATCATTAAATGCTAATGACAGAGAAGGTATTGAAGCACCTGTATTAGTAGGTGTCCATGCATCTAACACACCTAAACCAGCGTTCTCTCTCCCTTGCACAAAGTTGTTCCAGAAAATATATGGGTCTTGACCAATTCTTCCCGTAACGCCAGATCCGAAGACTGATAGGTCGAAATTTTTATAGTTTAAATCAATTCGCACACCATATTCTAAATCTGGCAATGTGGTACCTAAAAAGTCTCTATCTTCACCGCCAATACTTCCGTTACCATCTAAATCTTGAAATTTTAAACCTCCCGGTCTAGCTCCTACTTGGGTAGGACTAGAGTCTATATCTGCTTGACTTTGAAATAATCCAGCTGTTTTATATCCAAAAATTGAAAATTGTGAGTGCCCTATTATAGAATTCTCTGTAGTTCCAGGATAAGACGACACTACTTCATCTGGTAAATCTGTTATTTCATCTTTAAATGATCCGAAATTTGTTGATACCCCTATAGTCAAACCATTATTTAATTTTTTTGAATATGCAAGCGCTAATTCCCAACCATTTGTTTTGGTAGTTGCTCCATTTAACACGCGCAGTTGCCCTTCACCAATAACCGAAGCGATTGGTGGGGTTGTTAAGATATCACTTGTTTTTCTTGTAAAGTAATCAAACGATCCTGTTATGTTATTACTAAACAAAGTGAAATCGACACCTAAATTTATTTCTTTAGTTGTTTCCCATTTTAAGGCTGGGTTTGATGCTTGTATAGACACAAAACCTGATGGCAACGTACCACCATTACTTCCATTCAAATCGTATGCAGTACCTACGTTATAATAAATATTGAAAAAATCTGGCACAAATTGATTTTGATTTGCCCCATATCTAGATTCAAACAAACCAAAACGAGCCACATCTCCAATAGTCTGGTTACCAACTTCACCATAACCTGCTCTTAATTTTAAAGTATTAACAATATCATTATCCTTCCAAAAATCTTCATTACTTATTCTCCAACCTAAAGTACCTGCTGGAAAAATACCGTATCTATTTTCAACACCAAATCTTGACGACCCATCTCTACGCAATGTAAAAGACGCCAAATATCTGTCTTGAAACGCATAATTTACTTTACCAAATTGCGATAATAATCTGCTTCCTGTTGATGAACCTGTATTGGTACGAGCTCCTGTTGCTGCATTTAGCTGAAAGAATGACTCTGTTTCTACTGCAAACGTATTTGCCGAAGCGCTAACACTGGCAAAATCATCTTTTATTGATTCTGTACCTAACAAAACGCCTATTTTATGATCTTCACCAATTTCCAATTGATAATTCAATGTATTAGTAAATACAACACTTGTGAATTTATTTGTAGATTCTATAAGTCTGTTATCACTTCGAGTTACAAAGCCATTGAAAACTCTTCGTTCAATATCTCTTCTTTTATAATCACCGTAATCAAGACCTAAACTTGTTCTAAATGTTAAATTTTCCATGATATCGAACTCTGCATAAACATTTCCGAACATGGTGGTTCTATCTGTATTATCCCATTTATTCAAATCCTGCATTAAAAGCGGATTATTTCTATCAGAATACCCAGCTCCTAAAGGCCCTGCGTAATCTCCATTAGCATCATATACAGGTAACGTAGGCGCCAAACTAATACCAAGAGTTGGTGTTGGTGCGCTACCAACATCATTGGATGCCAATGTTTCATCTGATGTTGAAAATTGGGTATTAATACCAATACGTAACTTATTGTCGAACAAATTAAAATTAGAATTTAATTTTGCTGAAATTCTTTCATAACCTGTGAATTTTAAAATCCCCGTATTTCTTAAATGTCCAATATTTAATAAATGAAACGAATTATCAGTACCTCCAGAAACTGAGATTTCATTATTATAAACATAACCTGTTTGATAAAGTTCATCTTGCCAATCGGTATCTCCTGCGGGTACAGATGTATCGCCACCTACAAACGGTTGTACCGTAACACTATTCAGCACTGGGTTATTAAAATCGCCGTTCCAATCAAAATTATATAATTCACCGTAGCCTCCATTAGGATCTGCACCATCATTAACAGATGCTTGCCATAATGCTTCACCTCTTTGCTGTGCATTTAACATATCATAACGTTGCTTTTTTTCAGACAACATCGATATATTAGAGTTTATACTTACACTAAATTTTTCTCCTCCTGCTGCCTTAGCACTGTTTTTTGTTGTAACAATAATAACCCCGTTACCTGCTCGTGCTCCATACAAAGAAGATGCAGAAGCATCTTTTAATACTTGAACAGATTCTATTGTACTAGGGTTTAAACTGGCAAAAACTTCTTGCCTTACAGTTGGCACACCGTCTATAACATAAAGTGGATCGTTATTTCCTAATGTTGTTGCGCCACGAATTAAAACATTATTACTAGTTCCTGTTGGATCGCCATTTTTTTCTATAAACAGACCAGGCACTTGCCCCTGCAATCCTTGTATGGCACTACCAGAACTTAAACTTGTTCCTTTTGTTGGTCCAAGATCGACCACAGTAATTGCACCTGTAACATCCACTTTACGCTCTCTAGAGTATCCTGTCACTACTATTTCATCCAGTAGGGCAGCATCAGCAGCTAAAGCAACATTTACTACAGTACGATTATTTACTAGTACTTGTTGGGTTTTATAACCAATATAGCTAATAACCAATGTGGCATCACTAGCTACATTGTCTAGTGTATAATTTCCATCAAAATCCGTAGCTGCCCCTTTCGTGGTACCAGCTACAACTATAGATACACCGGGAAGCGGCATACCATCCGCTTGATCTGTAATCGTTCCGCTAATTTGACCTTGAACAACTATGCTCAAAAGTGCAAAAAGCGTTAATAAAAAGAGTTTTTTACATTTCATAATAAATTAGTTTTAGTTAAAATTTAGTTTGTTAATTTCAATTTTGCCAAGAATAAATTCTTGGTCTTTAGGTTCAATACTTAGTTTATCGAGTGGTGAGTTCGGAAAAAATATTTCTGTCATTACAGTTTCGCCGTTATCAAAAAACAGCTCTATAGATGTTTTATCGAGAATAATTGTGCCCGAAAGGTTTTTATTGGTTGATGTTCTTGAAGCCGTTGAAATTTTATTTGCAAATTTTTCAGAAAAACTTGTTTTGCCAGAATTCTTACGGTTTATAAAAAACTTCTTTTTTATATTATCATAGCCAAATAACAATTCGTCCCCTAGCTTGTTTGATAATTTAAATGTGTATATAGTTTCTTTTAAGTTTGGAATATTAAATTGAATTTCTGCACTAGCCAAATCAATAGCACCAGAATCTATAATTTTTGTATCTTCTTTTATCACTATATTTTCTTTTTTATATTTTGTGCTTCTGTAGTTAGTAAGTTCTTCCACAGGATTAATCAATAATCTATAGCCATTATTGTTTTTTTGAAGCTGTACTTTTCTAGCAATTGTCATGGCACTTCTCCAGGTTTCGGTAGGAACTACTTGAGCATAATCCCAATTAGACATCCAACCTAGCATGAGCTTGCTACCGTCTCTTCTTGTAGCATTAGACCATGAAACGCCAGCATAATTATCTCTACCAAAATCTATCCAGTAATTATGTTCTTTATTTAATGCCGTTTCAAAATCTTTATCCATTGTAAATGTAGTACCATCAAAATCTCCAATAAAATATTGGGTAGCACTTCCTCCATTAGGGCCGCCAGGGTTTATACTTACAAAAAGCACCCATTTAGACTCTTCAGTTCCTAAAACTGGTAGTTTAAACAAATCAGGACATTCCCAAACGCCACCATGTCCGCCAATACCTTGTCCGAAATCTGAAAGTAAATTCCATTTTTTTAAGTCTTTAGAATCATAAAACATAATTCTATCACCAGCAGCAAGTACCATGACCCATTTTTCCCGCTCTTCATCCCAAGTTACTTTAGGGTCTCTAAAATCTTTTATTTCATTGTTATCAATTGCTGGATTATTCTCGTATTTTGTAAACGTTCTACCTTCATCATTGCTATAGGCAATACTTTGTGTTTGTTTCCAGTTATCAGTACCCTCTAGTTGTTTTGAACTTGTATACATCGCCACAATTGGAATAGCATTGCTTACCTCGCCAAAACCAGAACTGTTACTAATATCAACTACTGCACTTCCTGAAAAAATAGTGCCTAATTCATCTGGATAAATGGCTATAGGTAGCTCAGTCCAAGTAATCATATCTGTGCTAATAGCATGGCCCCAATGCATAGGCCCCCAAACATTACTTTCTGGATGGTACTGGAAGTATAGGTGATAATATCCGTTGTAAAAAAACATACCATTAGGATCGTTCATCCATGCTTTTTTAGGAGTAAAATGAAAATTAGGACGATATAACTCTTCTTCCGAATAAGACAGAGCTATCTCTACATCACTTTGTTTCGCTTCAGTTGTTTTTTTACAGCTGATAAATGCCACCAAAAGAAGCATTATAAAAATCAGTTTTTTTAATTTCATATGTTTCATTTTAATTAGTTCGACTTCTGTCTTTTATTAATTTTTTACTTAATTCTTCTAAGGATATGCCTTTGGTTTCTGGCATCATAAATATTACAAACAGCAATTGGAAGCCCATCATGATAGTAAAGAACAAGAAAACCATACCTGCGCCTATTGTAGAAAATAAAACGGGAACCAAAGAAGGTACCACAGCGGCTAGCACCCAATGCACCGAGCTGCCAAACGATTGCCCCGAGCCTCTTAAATGATTAGGGAAAATTTCTGAAATAAACACCCATATAACTGTACCTTGTCCAATGGCGTGTGCGGCAATAAACATGAACAAAAAGATGGGCATAGAACTGCCTTCCCAATGAAAGAAAAATGCTGCCGACACTAATGATAAGGATACAATATAACCAAAAGAGCAGATATACATGAGTTGCTTTCTTCCTAACCTATCAATTAGAAAAATACCTAATAATGTAAATAGCAAGTTTGTAACACCTACACCTATACTACTTAAAAGTGCTGAGCTTTCTGCTAATCCTGCTTCAGTTAAAATTCTAGGCGCATAATAAAGCAAGGCATTAATTCCTGATAATTGATTGAAAAAAGCGATCAAAAATGCCAGAATTAACGGAAACCTATACTTCTTTAAAAATATGTTTTCATTAGGTACAGTATTATCCATCTCGTCCTGAATCTCCATCATGAGTTTTTCTGGATCTTGATCTGGATTAATAATTTTTAGAACACCTATGGCTTCACTATTTCTAAATTTAGTAAGCAGCCATCTCGGGCTTTTGGGTATTGTTAAAGCAAACACCGTGTAAATTGCAGCAGGAAATGCTTCAACACCTACCATCCAACGCCATGCGCTTTCACCTATATCATTTAACAAGTAATTAGATAGAAAAGCAACAAGAATACCAAATACAATATTGAACTGATACAGCCCCACCAACTTGCCTCTATCTTTAGCTGGCGCAATTTCCGATATATAAGCCGGTGCTGCCACAGTGGATGCGCCTACCCCTAAGCCTCCTATAAATCTAAAAAATGCAAATGTATAAGGATCGTTTGCAAAACCAGAACCAATGGCAGATATGGTATATAAAACCCCTATCCATATTAAAGTATTTTTACGTCCTAACTTATTAGTAGGTATACCACCAAAAAAGGCACCTACAACGGTACCCCATAATGCCATACCTATAACAACTACGCCATGAAACATATCGGAAGAACCCCATAATAATTGTAACTTTTTCTCTGCGCCCGATATTACTACCGTGTCAAAGCCAAATAAGAAACCTGCTAGAGCTGCGGTAATGGACCAGATTAGTATCTTTCTGTTCATGTGGTGGTGTATTTAGTTTAGTGTTCACAAAGTACATTGAAAGACTGTTTCCGTATTTTAGAATTGTATCATATAAATTCGAAATTGTTCAAAAGATAAAAATAAACACATAATCAATTGATTATTAGCATTTTAAATTAAAAACATTTTTAACATTTAATTAAGAGATTCAAAAATGTTACATGTTTTGTTTAAAATTGTTACCTACATGGACATGAATCAGATATCAATTTCTCAAAAAAAACTCATAAAATTTAACAATGATCCCGTTTTTCAATCATTATAATAAAAAAATCACAAATAAACACCTGTATTATTACAATAATAACAACACAAAAGAAAGATAAAAGTCTACTAATAATTATTATGCCCTAAAGGATTTTGGGGATTTATCATATTTGTTTTTGAAGCTTGTAGAAAAATAATTAGGAGAAGAAAATCCGGTAGCATAAGCTATTTCAGATATTGTTAATGGCGTATTCAATAGCATGTTTTTTGCTTTTTCCAATCGTATATTTTGAATATAATCACTAACATTTACGCCCATAATGGCCTTCATTTTTCTATAAAGCTGAATTCGAGATATATTTAAATCGTTTGCTAAATTTTCAACAGAAAATTTAGAATTGTCCATATTATTATCTATTATTTTATTCAACATAGAAATAAATTCTTGCTCCATAGACCCAAAATTGCCAGAGGCATCGATATTATGGACATTATTAACAAAATAGTATCTAAGCTTTTCGCGATTATAAATAAGTGTTTTTATAGATTGCGCTAAAATGGAAAAACTAAATGGTTTAGTGAGAAACAAATCTGCACCAGACTCCAATCCTTTAATATAAGATTCTTTATTATTTAATGCTGTTAAAATTATAATAGGAATATGAGACGTTCTTAAATCTTTCTTCAATATTTCACAAATGTCGAAACCACTTTTTTCAGGTAAACTAACATCACACAAAATAATATCTGGTATAAGCTCTAGAGCTTTTTCTACTGCATCGGTACCATCAGATACGTGTACACTATATTCTAAAGATAATTTACCTCTCAAATATTTTACCAAATCGAGGTTATCTTCAATTATTAAAACGGAATAATGATCTTCATCATTCAAAACCAATGATTCGGTGACACTATCGTCTTCGTAATCTAAATGCGAACTTAAAAGCGAACTATCAACAACATCAGCTTCATAAATAATTTCATCGGAATCTAAATGCACATTATCTTTATATAAGGTAATTACAAATTCTGTTCCATGTTTAGAAATAACTTCAATAGAACCTTTATGTAATTCAATAAATTCTTTAGACAAATGCAAGCCAATACCAGAGCTTGTTTTATTGTTATTTGATCCCTGAAAAAAGGCTTGAAAAACCTTATCTATTTCTTTCTTTGGGATTCCTATGCCAGAATCCTTAAAATGTATTTTCACAAAATTACTATCAAAGTCATCTTGAATATCAATAGAAATAACACCGTTATTAGGCGTGAATTTAAAGGCGTTAGACAGTAAGTTAAAATACACCTTGTCCATTAAGTTTCTATCTATAAAAACCGATAAATCTTCATTATTGGTACTAATTGTGAAGTTAATGCTCCGCTTTTGTGCTTCACGTTTAAAATCATTAAAAATTAAATAAGAAAATTGATACAAATTTGTTTTTGAAGCTTTTAAGATAAACTTACGGTCTTCAATCTTTCTAAAATCAAGCAATTGATTTATTAATCGCAATAATCGTTTCGAGTTATTGTATATTAAACCTACTTCGCTTAATAGTTTGTTATCCCTTATTACTTTATTATCTGTTAATGATTCTGTTGAAGATAAAATAAGGGTAATAGGTGTTTTAAATTCATGGGACAATCCTGTGAAAAAATTAACTTTAGCTTCGTTACTAATTTTAACTTCTTCAGCTATCTTTTTAATTTGATTTCGTTGAATGGTGATTTTAGAATTTCGTAATTCTAGTTCTCTTTTTTTCTTTCTAATATTATATCCAGAATATATACTATATGCCCCTAAAATGATACTGATAATTAACAGTGCCAAAAGCAACTGTAATGTTTGTTTTTGTGTTGTATATCTCTTTTCCTGCTTGCCTATTTTAATTCGCTGATAATCTATATCCTGTTGTTGTTGGTATATCTTATCAAATTGTTTGTTCATTATATCGGCATTACGCGAATCTATTACTGTGGTGCTTAAAATATTATTTTTTGCAACACGTTCACCATTTAATATTTTTAAAGCCAACTGAATCGCCTCATCTCCTCCTGTTGGATATAATATGGTAGCTAATAATTTACCTTCTTTCACCAATTGTATACCTCCATTTGGCCCATTTAAACCATCAACTCCTATTATTCTTATATGGTCTTGAAGTTTTTTCTCTCTTACAACTTCCCAAGCACCCAAAGCCATCCGGTCGTTATGTACAAATATGTAATCAATATCTTTTATACTTTCCAATACATCTCGTAAACTATCCTTTATAGAATAACTTTCCCAGTTTCCCTCAATAGCTTTAACAACTTCTAAATTTTTGGTTGCGTTAATAATATCATTAAAACCTAAGCTACGCTCTAGGGCTGGTGAAGAACCTGCAAGCCCTTTAATTTCAATTACTCTTTTATTTTCGTTTGTTAGTGACGCTAAATAGTTGGCAGCATTTGTTCCTACCTCATAATTATCACCTCCTAAAAAAGCGGTATAATTATCTCCTTCGGTTTTCCTATCTACAACTAAAACCGGAATACCACTTTTAAAAGCTTTTTCAACAATTGGGGTTATTGGTTTAGATTTAATTGGCGATACAATTAAGATATCAATCTTTTCAGAAATTAGTTGCTCTATATCTTTTAGTTGATTATCTATATCATCTTCACTATCAAGAATTTTAAGTTCCAATTCCGGATAAAATCCTGCTTGAATTTCCATAGCCTGATTCATGGATTTACGCCATTCATCGCTAATACCTGTTTGTGAAAAGCCAATAGTGTATTTTTCGGTTTCAGAAGTATTTGAACACCCAAAAACAAAAATCAAACTCATTAGAACAATAGACTTTAAGGAAAAGAACATGCAAGTCTTCATCATATCTTATATTATTGGACAGTTTTCTAAATTAGAAATTTTTAATAGATTAATGATTCTTTTCATAGGATATTTATTTAAAAGTCGCTCTTAATACATTTTAAAAAATAATTGAGAAACTGCTTTAATGGGTTACGTTTATTTGATGAAGGTAAATAAAACGGGGTATTTTGATATTCCTTGAAAGATTACAATTTAAAAAACCAAAGTTCGATTTAACTGTAGATATTAACAGATTATCACTATGAAAAGAGAGAATATAATAAATAAAAAAAGCCTTATCAAAATTTTGATAAGGCTTTAGTACTGAGGACGGGACTTGAACCCGTACAGCCTAATGGCCATTGGATTTTAAGTCCAACGTGTCTACCAATTCCACCACCTCAGCGTCTTGGTATATTTTAAAGAAAGTTTCAGAGCGAAAGACGGGATTTGAACCCGCGACCCTCACCTTGGCAAGGTGATGCTCTACCCCTGAGCTACTTTCGCAATTTTTAAGAACGTGCAATATCGCTATTGCGGATGCAAATTTAAAATATTTCTTCTAAAACCAAAGCCTTTTATTAAAATAAATAAAATTATTTTTAAGCACGTTTTTTCTTAACCAACATACGCTTAATCTCATTCAGTTTCATTAAGGCTTCAACAGGCGTAAGTGTATCAATATCAATATGTAATATTTCTTCTTTTATATTTTCCAAAAGCGGATCATCTAAATTAAAAAAACTAAGTTGCATATCGTCTGCCAATGTTTTTACCTTATCGGTAAGTTCTTCACTGGAATGCGACTTTTCTAATTTCTTCAAAATAGCGTTAGCACGATGTAAAACTTGCTGTGGCATACCCGCCATTTTTGCTACATGTATTCCAAAACTATGCGCACTACCACCTTCAACCAGTTTTCTTATAAAAAGCACAGTGTCTTTCAACTCTTTTACCGAAACATTGTAGTTTTTAATGCGACCAAAGGTTTCTGTCATTTCATTAAGCTCGTGATAATGGGTAGCAAATAAGGTTTTTGGTTTTGCAGGATGCTCGTGTAAATACTCACTAATCGCCCAAGCTATGGAAATACCATCATAAGTGCTGGTACCACGACCAATTTCATCTAGTAATACCAAACTTCTATCGGAAATATTATTCAAAATGGAAGCGGTTTCATTCATCTCCACCATAAAAGTCGATTCGCCCATTGAGATATTATCACTCGCGCCTACCCTGGTGAAAATTTTATCAACCAAACCAATTCTAGCCTCTTTTGCTGGCACAAAACTTCCTATTTGAGCCAGTAACACAACTAAAGCCGTTTGACGCAAAATAGCCGATTTACCAGACATATTAGGCCCCGTAATCATGATAATTTGCTGGTTGGTTCTATCTAAAAACACATCGTTTGCTATATAGGCCTCACCTATAGGCAATTGCTTTTCTATAACAGGGTGGCGACCATCCTTTATTTCTAAATCGTACGACTCATCAATAACGGGGTACACATAATTATTATCGGTTGCCAACTGTGCAAAACCACACAAACAATCTAATTGCCCAATTAAAAAAGCATTTTGTTGCACTGGTTTAATATATTGGTTCATCCAACCCACTAACTCTGCAAACAACTGCTGCTCGATGGCTAATATTTTATCTTCAGCGCCTAAAATTTTAGTTTCGTATTCTTTGAGTTCTTCGGTAATATAACGTTCCGCACTTACCAAAGTTTGCTTACGTATCCATTCTTGTGGCACCTTATCTTTATGCGTGTTACGCACTTCAATATAGTATCCAAACACATTATTCGAATCTATTTTTAAAGATGTGATGCCAGTGCGTTCACTTTCACGTTGCAACATCTTATCTAAATAATCTTTCCCAGATTTTGACAAACCACGCAATTCATCTAATTCAGATGAAAAACCTGGAGCGATTGTATGTCCTTTTAACACATTAACAGGCGCATCTTCATTAAGCATTTCTTTTATTTTTGCTCGTAACATGTCGCAACCCTGAAGTGTATCGCCAATAATTTTCAACGATTCGTTATCACAATTACTTGCCAAAGACTTAATAGGAACAATGGCTTCTAACGAATTTTTAAGCTGAATAACCTCGCGTGGGTTAACCTTTGCCGTTGCTACTTTTGAAATTAAGCGTTCCAAATCGCCAATATGTTTAATGTGGTTTTGTACTTTTTGAAGCGTGCCATTTTCATTTTTTAAATAATGAACCACTTCATGGCGCTGTTTTATTTTTTCAATACTTTTTAAAGGCAATGCCAACCAACGTTTCAACAAACGCCCACCCATGGGCGAAATGGTTCTATCAATAATATTCAAAAGCGTTACCGCATTGTTATTGGTAGAATTGTAAAGTTCCAAATTCCTGATAGTGAATTTATCCATCCACACATAAGCGTCTTCAGAAATTCTAGAAATAGCAGTAATATGTTGCAGTTTGTTATGCTGTGTTTCACCCAAATAATGAAGAATGGAACCCGATGCGATGATACCTTCGTACAAATCTTCAACGCCAAAACCTTTAAGTGTTTTTGTGTTGAAATGTTTTATAAGCGTTTCGTAGGCATAATCGGTTTGATATACCCAATCTTCCATATAAAAGGTATGGAAATCTTTCCCAAAAGTTTCATTAAAAAGCGTGCGTTTCTGCTTGGAAACCAACACTTCACTTGGGTTAAAATTTTGCAGTAATTTATCAATGTACTCCGCATTTCCTTGCGATGTTAAAAACTCGCCCGTAGAAATATCTAAAAATGAAATCCCTATATACTTTTTATCAAAATACACCGAACATAAAAAGTTGTTTGATTTCGATACCAACACCTCATCATTAAACGCCACCCCAGGCGTAACCAATTCGGTAACCCCACGTTTTACAATAGTTTTTGTTTGTTTTGGGTCTTCCAACTGATCACAAATGGCGACGCGCTGTCCTGCCTTTACCAATTTGGGCAAATATGTATTTATAGAATGGTGCGGAAAACCTGCCAACTCAATTTCACTCTCGCTACCTGCACCCCGTTTTGTGAGCGTAATACCCAAAATACCCGCAGCTTTAACAGCATCTTCACCAAAGGTTTCATAAAAATCGCCCACACGAAACAACAATAAAGCATCGGGATACTTCGCTTTAATAGCGTTGTACTGTTTCATTAACGGGGTTTCTTTTTTGCTTTTAGATGCCAAAGGATTTTGTTTTTTAGTAAGTTTGCTAATGTAACTATTTTTCTATTTTCTTTGAAGTGGTTGCTTTAGAAGTTATTGATAATTATTCACAACCCATAATCGTCATTACGAAGGAAGCATGACTGAAGTAATCTTTTAATTTGAACCAAAAATAAAGAAATTGCTTCGTACCTCGCAATAACGAAAACTAAAAACAACCCATGCGCAAATTAAAAAACAATGAGTTAGACCGATTAAGCGTTAAAGATTTTAAAGAAGTTAAAAAAACACCCATCATTATTGTATTAGACAATATTAGAAGTCTGAATAACATTGGTTCGGTATTTAGAACCAGTGATGCTTTTTTAATTCAAAAAATTTACCTCTGTGGCATTACGGCAAAACCGCCACACAAAGACATACACAAAACAGCTTTGGGAAGCACCGAAACTGTAGATTGGGAGTATGTAGAAAACACACTTGAACTCGTTGAAAAGTTGAAAGCAAAAAAGGCAAAAGTCTGTGCTATCGAGCAAGCCGAAAACGCCACTATGCTAGACCATTTCAATCCCGAAGCAAATACCACATACGCTTTAATTTTTGGTAATGAAGTAAAAGGCGTTGCTCAAAGCGTGGTTAACGCCAGTGATGTCATATTGGAAATTCCACAATATGGCACCAAACACTCTTTAAACATTTCGGTAAGTTGCGGGGTAGTTGTTTGGGATTTGTTTTGCAAGTTGAAGAACCTCAACTAGTAAAATTGTTTGCATGCTATTTACTAAATAGACCACCGAACAAAACAGCATTTGTAATACCATCTAAAAACATACTTTCGTATTTTAACAGCTATACTAAACTTTCAAAATGAGAACTTTTTTTGCCTTAATTTCTATATCTTTATTTTTTAATTGCAAACAACCAAGCGTTGGCCCAGATTATAGCAAACTAGAAACTATCCCGACCAAAGAACAAGTAGGGCATCTCGTTTTACCAGACACGATTGCTTCTGTTGTTGCTCCTTTTTCGATGCCAACATTTGAAAAACCAACGTTTCCAAATAGAAGCACCAATATCAAAGATAGGCATGCTAAAGAAACCGATTTAATTACAGACATTATACAAAATGCTATTGATGAGTTAAGTGCATTAGGTGGTGGTACTGTAATTATTCCAAAGGGCACATGGAAAACGGGGCGTATTTCATTAAAAAGCAACATAAATCTTCATTTTGAAGATGGTGCCATTATAAAGTTCAGTACCGATGTTAAAGATTACCAACCTGCTGTTTTTACGCGTGTTGAAAGCTTAGAAGTCATGTCGCTCGCTGCATGCATTTACGCCAATAATCAAGAAAATATTGCCATAACAGGAAAAGGCAGACTTATTGGTCCTTATGGAGGCGAAATAAAAGAACGCTCGTACATGACCCCTATAGAAAGTTTAGTGGATTTAACAAAACCCGCCGAAGAACGCATTCATGATGGCACAAAAGAAGATTGGATATTTCCTCCTAAATTCATTTCGCCTATTAATTGCAAAAAGGTCTATATTGAAGGTGTTTCATTAGAAAACACCTCGTTTTGGAACATTGTTCCTGTATATTGTGATCATGTTATTATTCGCGGGGTTTCAGTAAATTCGGTAGGCATTCCTCGTGGCGATGGCATCGATATAGAATCTTCTAAAAATGTACTTATTGAATATTGCACCTTAAGCACAGGCGATGATGCCTTTACTATGAAATCTGGACGCGGTGAAGACGGACTTAATGTAAACAGAGCAACCGAAAATGTAGTGGTGCGCCATTGCTTAGCATTAAAAGGGCATGGTGGTATTACTTGCGGAAGTGAAACTGCTGGTATTATTAGAAACTTATATGTGCACGATTGTGTATTTGATGGTACAGGTGTTGGCATCAGGTTTAAAACCCGTCGCCCAAGAGGTGGCGGTGGCGAAAATTTGCATTACAATCGAATTCGGATGAACCTGGAAGCGACCTGCATAAAATGGGATATGTTAGGAACACCCGCGTATGTGGGCGAATTGGCAAACAGACTTCCTATTAGAGAGGTAAACAGCCTCACGCCTTTTTACCGAAACATCATCATTTCCAATATTATTATTGAAAACGGGACTCATTTCTTAAAAGTTTATGGTATTCCAGAATCGCCACTAACTAATTTAACCATCGATAATGTTGATGCCAATTGCAGCAATCTTATTTTTATTAATGATGCTAAAAACGTTAGCATTAAAAATACAAGCATTAAAACACAAGATACTATAATTGATGTTCTTGGTGGTGAAAACATACGTTTAGACCATGTTCTTTTAAACACAAAACCCAGTGCCTTAACCACACCAAATGAAACTATTGAAACAACAGGCATTCATTTTAGAGATGGCGATTTGTAATAGCTCAAGAAATAAATAACAAGACTCGAACAACCCTTATAGAGACTAAAACAAATATAAATGAATTGGATTTTATTAATAATAGCAGGACTATTTGAAGTAGCATTTGCATCGTGTCTTGGGAAAGCTAAAGAAACAACAGGAATTGCAGCCACCTATTGGTATGTTGGATTTTTGATTTGTTTAGCAATAAGCATGCTTCTTCTGGTAAAAGCCACCCAAAAACTGCCTATAGGAACTGCTTATGCTGTATGGACAGGAATTGGAGCTGTTGGAACCGTACTTGTTGGAATACTGCTATTTAAGGAACCCACCACTTTCTGGAGATTGTTTTTTATATCTACTTTAATTATTTCCATAGTTGGACTAAAAGTAGTTTCGCATTGATTTGAACTTTCAAATGCAAATACATCGCCAATAGTTATCATTACACAGAATTCGCATGAATCTTGAAGCAATTTGCATATTAAAAATACGAATTCAAATAAAATATTTAGAAGGCACTTTAAATAACCTACTACTCATAAATTCTGTTTCATTTTCAGTTTAAAAAATTTAACTTCGCCTTTAAATTATCTTAAAGTGACGCTAAATGTCTCAACATAAAGAATTAATAGAAATAGCAAAACTGTTTTTAAAACTGGGCAGCATTGCATTTGGTGGTCCAGCAGCTCATATTGCCATGATGGAAGATGAAGTTGTAAAAAAAAGAAAGTGGATGACACAAGATCACTTTTTAGATCTTGTTGGAGCTACAAACTTAATTCCAGGACCAAATTCAACCGAAATGACCATGCATTGCGGACACGAGCGTGCTGGCTGGAAAGGCTTAATTGTTGCGGGTTTGTGCTTTATTATTCCTGCGGTACTTATTACCTCTGTTTTTGCATACATGTATCAACAATATGGTGCATTACCAAATGTAAAGCCATTTATCTACGGTATTAAACCTGCTGTTATTGCCATTATTATAGTCGCTTCCGTTCGATTAGGTAAAAAAGCGGTTAAAACCGTAGAACTTGCCATTTTAGGCATACTAACCCTGGCGGCTTGTTTACTAGGTGTTAATGAAATTATAGCACTTTTTGGATGTGGACTGCTAGGTCTTCTTCTTTATATTATAAAAAAAAGACTATCGAATTTAAATAGTTTTATCCCCTTTTTATTTCTTCAAATAGCAAATCCAACAAACGTTGGAAGTCTAAAAATATTTCTTACTTTTTTAAAAGTAGGCGCCATTTTATATGGCAGCGGATACGTTTTGTTTGCATTTCTGGATTCCGAATTGGTTGCCAACGGTTGGTTAACCAGACAAGTGTTAATTGATGCGGTTGCAGTTGGACAAATGACACCAGGTCCAGTTTTATCAACCGCCACATTTATTGGGTGGCAAATGCACGGCGTTTCAGGTGCATTGGTTGCCACTATTGGTATTTTCCTGCCCTCGTTTATATTTGTTTTGGTTTTAAACCCTTTAATACCTAAAATGCGAAAATCTAAAATAATAAGAGCCACGTTAGATGCTGTAAACATAGCTGCTGTAGCTTTAATTGTTGCGGTTTGTTTTGAAATGGGAAAAGACAGCATTACAGATTGGCGCACCATTATCATTGCCATTACCAGTTTAATTCTGGTTTTTGCATTTAAAAAACTAAATAGTGCTTTTATAGTCCTTGGAAGCGCTATTTTTGGATACTTTTTAAATTTAATATAACAACAACTTAACGCTTAGCATAAAAACTATAAATTAGCTAACTATCTAAGTATAATTCTTAAAATACTACATTATGAAAAATTCATTCTTATTTCTGTTTACATCTTTAACTATTTGCTTCTCTTTATCGGCACAAGACAAACCAGAAACAACGCCAACTGAAAAAAAATACAGCATTGAAAATTGTGTTTCCGAACTCACCATGGACAAAACCATACCTACCGAAGTTGGTTACCAATTTTGGTTTGCCGACAAAGATTTTATTGACGGAAGAACACTAAAAATGAGCGTTGTTGCACCAGGTTTATCTACCCACCCACCACATAAACACGTTGAAGATGAATTCTTTTTTGTTGTTGAAGGCACTGCCGAATTTTATTTAGATGGCAAAACCACAGTTGCAGGCGCATATACCAGTTTTTATTGCCCTTCTTGGATGGAACATGGCATTAAAAACGTTGGCGATACCCAGTTAAAATATTTAGTAATTAAGAAATACCAAAAATAGGTTTTACTTAACAACTTAGCTCAAAAACGTGGCAAAAAAAACAAAGACCCCTTGGCCAACCCAAGATGCCATGAACCAGATTTACAACATGCATCTTTGGGGCGGAAAGGAATTTGATTTTTATTCTGGAACAGGTTCTTACGACCCCAAAATTATAAACCCTTATTTAAAAGCCGTAATTGCCTTTTTAGAATCCCACAACAATTCCTTAGTAGTTTGCGATTTGGGTTGTGGCGATTTTAATATTGGAAAACACCTTACCAAATACACAAAAAAGTATATTGCTATCGATATTGTTGAAAACCTAATTGACAGAAACAAAAACACCTACAAAGAAGACAACCTAGAGTTTCACTGTTTGGATATTGCAAAAGATGAACTTCCGAAAGCTGATTGCGTTATATTACGTCAAGTTTTACAGCATGTATCCAACACAGAAATACAGAACGTTGTTCGAAAACTAGAAGCTTATAAATACATTATTTTAACCGAACACCTACCATTAGGCAACTTTATTCCAAACAAAAATATTATTTCTGGGCAAGGTATTCGAATCAAACAAAATAGTGGTGTAAATTTACTTGAAGCTCCTTTTAATTTAAAAATTGAAGACCAAAAACAACTTGGCGAGCATATTTTAGATAATGGAAAAGGACGTATTGTTACAACTTTATATGTTTTAAACCTTTTTAACTCCTTTTATTAAAAAAGCAATATTGTAAAGACTGTTTTTTTGAAAGTTTTTGTACACAATTTAGCTTGATTCTTAACTTAAAAAAATATAACTTCGCTTATCAACCGATATAGTTCATTGAAACGGAACTATATCTTAACGATAAGCGCAACACCCAATTAATCCTCACAAATCTCTCCCAAAAGCCACAAGTAATCATTTCTATTTTCAATAAAATCCCTACTGGAAATATCAATAATCTTTACATTAAAATCGGTTTGGGTTTTTAAAAACTCTAAATAACCCGTGTTAATTTTTTCCAGATAATCGTTTTCGATATTTTGTTCGTAATCACGCCCACGCTTTTTAATGTTTTCTTGTAATTGTGAGGTGTTTTGGTATAGATAAACATATAAATCAGGCTTACGCAACTCTTTATACATGAGGTAAAAAAGTTTTCTGTACAACTTGAATTCATCTTCTTGTAAAGTAATTTTCGAAAATATAAGCGATTTAAACACATCATAATCGCTCACAATAAAATCTTTAAACAAATCGAGTTGCGATAAATCGTCACTAATTTGTTGGTAACGGTCTGCTAAAAACGACATTTCTAAAGGAAAGGCGTAACGCGACGCATCGCTGTAAAACTTGGGTAAGAACGGATTGTCGGCAAAACGCTCTAAAATAAGTTTCGCATTAAAATCGTGAGCAATCTTAGATGCTAAACTGGTTTTTCCTGCACCTATATTGCCTTCAATGGCTATATACCCATACTTTGAAAAATCATACGCTTTACTTGGGTTTTTTAACCAAATATTAATAGGCACCACAACACTTTCATCCCCACATTCTTGCAACAAAACAGCTACTTCTTTCTCTAATTTGGGATGTTTTACTTTTGAAGCTATATCATTAAGTGGCAACAAAACGAACTTACGTTTTTGCATTTCTGGATGCGGTATTTGTAGTGTTTTGGTATTAATAACGGCATCTTCAACAAACACAATATCCAAATCGATATTACGAGCTTCGTATTTATTTTTTTGAGTGCGAACACGCCCTAAAGTAGTTTCAATAGTCAATAATCCTTGAAGCAAAGTTTCAGGTTTTAGATGGCTTTCTAAAATTAAACAAGTATTTAAAAAATCGTCACTTTCAAAACCAAATGCTGGCGATTTATACACCTTCGAAATATGTGTAACATTTCCAATTTTTTCATGGATTAAATCTATAGCGTCTTGAAGGTTTTTAAATTTATCACCTTTATTACTACCTAATGCGATATAAAACGTGGCTGGTTGTGTCATAAGTAATGGCAAAATAAGTAAAACAAATTTTATTCCTTTATATTTACAAGACGTATTTATTCACAATTGCCAATGACTTTAAAAGACAGACTTGCTGCCCAACAAATTTACATGCTTTTGGGAGCGCTTTTTATAACTTCGCTAGTGGTTTCAAACCTTATTTTTCAAAAATTCTTTTATTGGCATCCTATTGATGTAGAGATTTTTGGAAGTAAACTATTTATTGTTTCTGTTGGTATTTTGCCCTACCCCATTACCTTTTTAATAACCGATTTAATTAGCGAAATTTACGGAAAAAAACGTGCTAACCAAGTAGTTGTGGCAGGTATCTTCGCTTCGCTATTCTCTGTTTTAATAATTTATGTTGCCGATGTTGTTCCTGCCGTTAGCGGCTCACCTGTTAACGATTCTGTGTTCTCACATGTTTTTGGTCGCACTATTTTAGCCGTTGCTGCAAGTATGGCTGCTTATTTGTTTGCACAATTTATAGACATTCAAATTTATCATTTCTGGAAACGACTTACAAAAGGCAAGCATTTATGGCTCCGCAATAACTTCTCCACTTTTTTATCGCAATTTGTAGACACCTTCTCTGTTGTGTTTTTACTTTGTTATTTTGAAGTACTTCCTTGGAGTATGTTTAAAGGCCTTTTGATTAGCGGATTTTTATTCAAAATACTTATAGCTATTTGCGACACACCGTTATTATACTTAGGGGTGTTTTTATTCAAAAAACGCTTTAAACTTAGAGCGCATGAAGAAATTCGGCTTCTTTAATGAAACTATAAATGGTTGTTAAATTTTGGTTTAGCTTCAACCTTTTGGCTATTTTTGTTTGTATATCCTATAAAATTTTTCAATGAAAAAAGCGCTTAAAATCACCGGAATCTCCCTACTTATAATTTTAGCACTGTTAGTTGCCTCCCCTTTTATATTTCAATCACAAATTAAAGAGATGGTCAAGCGCTTTATTAACGAAAACCTAAACGCTCAAGTAGAGTTTAAGGATGTCGATTTAAGTTTTATAAAAAGTTTTCCGCAAGCACATGTATCTATAGACGATTTGGCAATTACCAATTTTGAACCTTTTAAAGGCGATACATTGGTTAGTGCAAAAAGCATCGCATTTACCATGTCTATAAAAGAATTGTTTAAAAAAGCAGACGAATCTATTATAGTAAATTCTATAAATGCCGATAACGTTTTGCTGAATTTAAAAACCAATGCTTCTGGTGCTACCAATTATGATATTACCAAAGAAAAAGAAAATGCTTCTACCGAAACCAGTAGTTTTGCTTTCGATATTCAAGATTACCAAATAAAAAACAGTACTATTAATTATTTAAGTGAAGAATCTAAAATCCTTTTAAAAATTTCTGAATTTAACCATGAAGGTAAAGGAACCTTTTCGGCAGAAAAATCGGAATTAGAGACTAAAAGTGATGCAAAAATAAGCCTTACCATGGATGGTTCTAATTATTTAAACAACAATCCAATTAAGTTAGATGCACTAATTGACATGGATCTTAACAACAGCAAATACACCTTTAAAGAAAACAAAGGGTTTATCAATCAATTACCTATTGAGTTTCACGGATTTGTGCAATTGTTAGAAACAGGACAAGATGTTGATATTACATTTGAAAACCCAGAATCATCATTTAAAAACTTTTTAGCAGTCATTCCTGAAGCGTATTCGAAAAACATAGAAAACGTTGAAACTACTGGTGATTTTAAAGTAAAAGGCATTATAAAAGGCATGGTTACCGATGAAACCATTCCTACGTTGGATATTAGCATTAAATCGAATAACGCCTCGTTTAAATACCCCTCCTTACCTAAAAGTGTTCAAAACATCGTTATTGATACCGAAATTAAAAACACCACCGGTAAAACAGAAGATACTTATGTCGCTATAAACACCTTAAATTTTAAGATAGACCAAGATGTTTTTAAATCATCGGCTACCATAAAAAACATAACTGGTAATATGCTGGTAAACGCCGATATTGATGGTGTTCTTAATTTGGCAAATATTGCAAAAGTTTATCCGATAGATTTAAAAACACAACTTAGCGGTATTTTAAAAGCCAAAGTAAATACTGCTTTTGATATGGAAGCAATTGAAAAAAATGCTTACGAGCGTATTAAAAATAGTGGAAGCATGAGTTTAAGTAATTTTAAATATGCTTCGGATGGTTTTAAAAACCCTCTGTTAATTTCAAATGCTGGCATTACTTTTAATCCTCAAACTGTTTCATTAAATACGTTTAAAGCACAAACCGGCAAAACAGATTTAAACGCAACAGGTACTATTCAAAATTTATTAGGGTTTATGTTTAGTAACAAAACCTTACAAGGTAATTTCAATCTAACTTCAAACACTTTTGCGGTGAATGATTTTATGAGTGATGAACCTACTCCAACAGAAAACAAAACAGAAGGAACTAAAAAATCTGCTGCAAAAAAGGAATCTTTAAAAATTCCTGCGTTTTTAGATTGTACCATAAACGCACAAGCTAACACAGTTATTTACGATAATTTACAGCTTAAAAATGCCAAAGGTGCTTTAATTATTAAAGACGAACAGGTACAATTGCAAAACTTCACAACCAATATTTTTGATGGTCAGTTAGCCTTATCTGGAGTCGTTTCAACAAAAACTGACACACCTACATTTAACATGGATTTAGGCATTAATGCTTTTGATATTGCCAAATCGTTTCAAGGCATGGAGTTGTTCCAAAATTTAGCACCGTTAATGAAGGCAATACAAGGCAAACTAAATACAACTCTAAATTTAAAAGGCAATTTAACTGATGATTTTACGCCCAATTTAAACTCCTTATCGGGCGATGCTTTAGCCGAAATCCTATCGTCTACAGTAAACCCATCAAACGCCGAAGTGCTAAATAAATTAGGTAACTCTTTAAATTTTATAGATTTCAAAAAACTAAATTTAAACGACCTAAAAACAAAATTTGAATTTAATAATGGTAAAGTAAGTGTTAAACCTTTCCGCATAAAATATCAAGATATCGACATTGAAATTGCTGGTTCGCATGGTTTTGACAAAACCCTAGTTTATAGTGCGGTATTTAATGTGCCTGCTAAATATTTAGGTACTGAGGTTACTAACCTTATTGCTAAAATTGATGATGCTTCAGCAAAAAATATCACCATTCCAATTACTGCAAATATTGGAGGCACTTACACAAGTCCTACAATAAAAACCGATTTAACAAGTGGTGTTACCAACTTAACCAAACAATTGGTTGAAATTCAAAAACAAAAACTACTCAACCAAGGCAAAGATAAAGTTAGTGGTATGCTTGGTGATTTAATAGCGGGCAACAAAGCTAAAAAAGATTCTGCTACTACAAACCAAAACAACACAGTAAAAGAAGTGCTTGGTGGTATTGTTGGAGGCAATAAACCAACCGCCACTACCGATTCAACCAAAACAAACACAACCAAAGACGCTGTTAAAAATGTACTTGGTGGCTTGTTAAGCGGTAAGAAAAAGCAAAAAGACACCGTTAAATAACCTTTTTCATTTCTTTTTGGGTGACTTACGAAGAAAGTACCGTAATTATTAGGTTTTCTCAATAAAAAAGTTAAGTTGTAGATAGTATAATCTATAACTTAAAAATAATATATGAGGCAATTAAAAATTACGAAACAAGTTACCAACAGAGAATCAAAGTCGCTTGACAAATACCTACAAGACATTAGTAAAATTCCGCTAATAACCGCAGATGAAGAAGTAGAATTAGCACAGCGTATAAGACAAGGAGACCAAGTAGCTTTAGATAAACTCACAACATCTAACTTACGTTTTGTGGTTTCAGTCTCAAAACAATATCAAAATCAAGGCTTAACATTACCCGATTTAATAAATGAAGGTAATGCTGGTTTGGTTAAAGCGGCCAAACGTTTTGATGAAACTAGAGGTTTTAAATTTATATCGTATGCCGTTTGGTGGATTAGACAAGCTATTCTTCAAGCTTTAGCAGAACAATCTCGAATAGTTAGGTTACCTTTGAACAAAATTGGCTCTATCAATAAAATCAATAAAGCCTATTCGTTTTTAGAACAAGCGCACGAAAGACCACCAAGTGCCGAAGAAATTGCCAATAATTTAGAACTTACAATTAGTGATGTTAAGCAATCTATGAAAATTTCTAGCAGACACGTTTCAATGGATGCGCCATTAAGAGAAGGTGAAACTTCAACACTTTATGATGTTGTAAATGCTAATGAATCACCTAGACCAGATATGGATTTAATGAAAGATTCCTTAAATGTGGAAATAAACCGTGCATTAAACACCCTGTCTGAAAAAGAAGCTGAGGTTATTAGAAATTATTATGGCATTAGTAATGAGCAACCTATGAGTTTGGAAGAAATAGGTGAAGCTTTTGGTTTAACCCGTGAACGCGTAAGACAAATAAAAGAAAAAGGCATACGCCGATTAAGACATACATCAAAAAGCAAAGTATTAAAAACGTATTTAGGATAATCCTAAAACACAAACAATTAAAAACTATACATGTTAAAAATTATTATTAAAGATGGCGAAAACATAGAACGCGCCTTAAAACGTTATAAAAGAAAACACCGCAATATTAAAGTGATGCAGAATTTAAGAGAGGCGCAGTTTTTTACAAAACCATCTGTTAAAAGAAGACGCCAAGTACAAAAAGCATCTTATATTCAAAATTTAAGAGACCAAGAGGATATTTAGGCTTTAGGCTTTAGGCTTTAGGCTTTAGGCTTTAGGCTTTAGGCTTTAGG
>NZ_JAZHYP010000008.1:0-142249 GCF_039650365.1 Mariniflexile soesokkakense
ATTGAAACGGATAGCCAGACCCCACAGGGAAACGCCCAAAAATTATAAAAAGAAAGCTAAATGCGAATTCAGTGGCTACTATATTAGGGATGGTTTCAGTTACTCCTAATATATAGTATGGGGGGGGGAGGGTAAATTATTTATTGATAATATAATCGGTTTCTACTACTTGGCTGTAAACGTCTCTACTAAACATATATAAACGTGAGGGTTTTTTTGAAAGTCCTTTTTGTTTTTCGTCTAGCGGCACTATATAGGGCTTGCCGGAAACCTTTTTTCTGAAATTTCTATTGTCTAATTCTACATCTAATATTGACTCGAAAGCTAGCTGAAGTTCATTTAGGGTGAATTTGATTGGCACAAAATCGAATATTAGCGGATCTGTGATGATTTTGCTTTTTACATCATCGTAGGCATCGTTGATAATTTGATGGTGATCGAAGCCTAATTGCGGTAAAGATTTTAGATTAAACCATTTTATGGAATCATCCATTTTCAACAAATCTTTATTAGATGCTATTATTAAATAATAGGCTACCGTTATGGTTCTTACTTTTGCGCCTCGGCTTCGTATCCAGAGTAAATCTTTATCTGATTTAATTCTAGCTGCGTTGCCATAAGTTCTGAATTGGTTTCTATTTAAATGATTTTCGCCGGTTAGTTCTTTAAAAACTCTATTAGCCGTTTCGCCTAGATTATTACTTTTAAGTACATAATGCCCTGGCAAGACCCAATCATCGACCATTGGTAGATTTTCGTTATATAAATTTAAGGTGCGTTTTCTTAATAAAACATTAAGCCCATTCTCTTCTAGTTTTAAAACCACACAGTCTACTGATAAATTGTCAATTTTTCTAAAATCCATATAAATTAAAACGTTAAATTTACGCTTTTACAAACTTAAACAATCTCTAAATATTAAATTTATAATTAATCCTGTTTTTAAATGATGTTCGTGTTTTTCAATAACAGCCCCATCTTAATGAACACCCAATTTTAAATCTAGATTTTATAAACCAATATTGAACGCTTAATTAATAGTTATTATGATGAAGTCTTTTCAGCTTAACATGGAAAATTTAAAACTATTACCTGAAACTGTTTTAAAACCCTCGTTTGAAAGAGACAAAATAAAAACCAGTATTTTGCATATTGGCGTAAGTAATTTCCATAGATCTCACCAAGCATATTACATTCACGAATTGATGGAGAAGTTCAATGAACTTAATTATGGTATTTGTGGTGTTGATTTGTTGGATTCTGACCGAAAAATATATAATATCCTAAAAGACCAAGATGGTCTTTACACCTTATATACGAAAGAACCAAACGGCGCACATAAGGCAAAAATAATTGGCTCTATTGTTGAATATTTTTTTGGCCCCGAAAACCCGTTGGCAGTAATAGAAAAAATGACAAGTCCTGACATTGAAATTATTTCACTTACCATTGCAGAAGACGGATATCATTTAAACGAAATTACTGGTGCGCTTGATTTGAATCAACCAATATTGGATGAAGAAATCAAAAATCCATTTAACCCTAAAACTGTTTTTGGATATTTAACCCAAGCATTTAAATTAAGAAAACTAAGAAACCTACCTGGTTGCACAATTCTTTCTTGCGATAACATTAAATCTAATGGAGATACAATAAAAAAAGCATTATTGGAATATGTTAGCAAAACCGAACCCGAACTCTTAAACTGGATTTCTAAAAACACAACCTTCCCAAATACAATGGTTGACCGAATTACAACCATAACAGATTTTAATGATATTGAAACCTTAAAACAAGATTTTTTTATAGAAGACCAATGGCCTGTGGTCTGTGAACCTTTTGCACAATGGATAATTGAAGATAAATTTCTTCATAAAAAACCATCATGGGAAAAGGTAGGCGTGCAATTTACACAAAACATTGAACCCTTTGAAAAAATGAAACTACGGTTGCTTAATGCCAGTCACACCATTTTAGGTATACTCGGCACCATGTCTGGCCATAAAACTGTTTATGAAGCCGCAATTGATGACAATCTTATGACTTTTCTAAAATCTTTTATGGACGAAGAAGTACACCCAACTCTTAACGAATCAAATGCTACTCATGTTAGTAACTATAAAAAAATGCTTGTGTCGAGATTTCAAAACCCTCATATAAATGATAGACTATCGCGTATTTGCCAAGAAAGCTCTGCGAAGATTCCTATTTTTATACTTCCTATCATTACAGACCAATTACAAAATGAACAAAAAATTAAAGGCGCTGCCTTTATAATTGCAGCGTGGTGCAAATACAATGATGGCATTGACGACCACGGGAACACTTATAAAATTGTAGACTCTATTAGTAATACACTAATCAGAATGGCCGCACTATCACATCAAAACCCTTTAAAATTCCTAGATATTGAAACGGTTTTTAACGACTTAAACACGAACACCTTTTTTACCGAAACCTATTTAAAACATTTGAACCACCTAAGAACGCATAGTATATCAGAAAGCATTACGGCATTCAACAAGAATACAATTTAAGGCACCTTAAGCAAAACAAGAAAAGCTTTATGAGTAATTTCATAAAGCTTTTAATCGCTATTAATAATAAAAACGCTTAGGCGTTTATCATTTTATTTATCTCTTCTTCTTTAATTTCAGGGTTCGCTCCTTCCCTACTTGCCACTATAGCCCCAACTGCACATGCATAATTAATAGATTCTTGGGGATTATCACTATTCAACAACTTACTAATTAATGATGCCAAAAAAGAATCGCCCGCACCAACAGTATCAATTACATTTATATGATAACCGCTATTGTAATAAAATTTACCATCCACAAACAATACAGCCCCATGCTTACCTTTAGTAACACAGATTGTTTTTGTATTTGTTTGTTCAGCTATAATTTGAATGGTTTGCTCTAATGATGGTGATTTAGAATCGAACATACCGCTTATTTCAAAAATCTCATCATCGTTAAACTTAATAAAATTAGCCTGATTCATTAAATAATTAAGAACATCTGAAGAATAATAAGGCGGCCTTAAATTAATATCGAAAATTTTATATTTTGCTAATTTTAATAGCTCATAAAGCGTGTCTCGGGACATGTCATCTCTTGCAACCAAACTACCAAAAACAAAAGCATCAGATTCTTCAACAATGGAACGAGTCGCATCAGTAAGTTCTATTTTATCCCAAGCCCTAGGAAACATAATGTCGTAGGACGCCGAACCCTTATCATTCAGCATCACTTTTACTTTTCCTGTTTTATAGTTTTTATCTATTTGTATGCCATCAGTGTTTACGCCTTTCGATTTAAAAAAATCCAAAATTCTATTTCCTCTTTTATCTTCTCCAATCCTACTAACCATGGAAACAGCATTGCCAAAACCCTGTAATCTTGCTGCAACATTTAAAGGTGCACCTCCAATTTTTTTATGGGTTGGAAAAACATCCCATAGAACTTCTCCAAAACATGTGATATTTGCCATTTTAAATGTGGTTTAATATGTTTCCATTAATATTTAAAATACATTTTTCAACACCATATTTAGTAATATTGTGATAGGCCGTAACATAAGAATCTACAAAAGATTGCGAATCTTTTAGTGCTCCAAAAATCGCCTCAATTTCCAAAAAGGCAACCGGATTATTTTTTGAAGCTATTGCTTTTTCTTTTAAAGTCGATTTCATAGCATCCTTAACCAACAAAGCTTTACCGGTTTCATCAACCCCCAAACTATAAATTGCCCAAGCCGCAACCACAAAAGCTGCGTGTTCAAAATGTCCTTCTTGTTTAAGCTGGGCATTTACAGTTGGCAAAACAAAAATTGGAAATTTAGCTGAACTCTCTGAACAAATCCTGTCAATCTGGTCTTTTATATAAATATTTCCAAAACGTTCTAATAATGATGCTTCGTAGGCCTCTAAATCCACACCATTTAAATCACTTAAAATAGGAGCCACTTCTTGCCTCATGTAATCCCGAAGAAATCTATTCACATCGTTATTGTTAGCTGCTTCATCAATGGTATCATACCCCATTAAAGCACCTAAAATTCCTAAAACAGAATGCCCAGCATTTAATAGTTGAAGTTTCATTTTTTCAAACGGCACGACATCTTCTACAAACTGAACCCCTACTTTTTCCCAAGCTGGTCTTCCCGATATAAAATCATCTTCTATAATCCATTGTTTAAAGGGTTCACAAACCACAGGCCACGCATCATCAATTCCTGTTGTTTCAATTAAATTTAAAATATCAGCTTGACTTGTTGCCGGTGTAATCCTATCGACCATAGCATTTGGAAAAGAAACATTTGCCTCCATCCATGGTACTAATTCTGGTTCTGCTTTTTCAATATAACTCAAAAGCATTTTTTTAGTCATATCCCCATTTCCTTGAATATTATCGCAAGACTGAACAGTCAAACCTTTCAACCCATTTTCTTTTCTAAGTTTTAATGCTTGGGTTAAATATCCAAAAATGGTTTTTGGCGCTTTCGGATTTTCTAAATCATGCTGAATTAACGGATTATCAAAATCAAACTCCCCTGTAGCTTCATTATAGTTGTAACCGCCTTCCGTTATTGTTAGCGTTATAATTTTAACCTCTGGGCTTGCCATTTTTTCTATAACCGCTGACGGATTTTCAGGCGCATATAAACACTCAACAATAGAGCCAATAATACGTTTTGAAAGCGAACCGTCTAATTCTTTTACCACCAAAGTGTAAAGTCCGTTTTGTTCTTTTAAAGTATTATAAATCTTGATATCAAAATCCAATAATGCTACACCACAAATCCCCCAATCCGTTACTGTTTCATCATGCAGTAGTTGATCGGTATAAAAAGCTTCATGCGCTCTGTGAAATCCACCAATACCAACATGCACGATACCTGTCTTTATATTACTCCTATTATATTTAGGAATAGCCGCTTGCTCCTCAAACTTAGATAAGTTTAAGTTGTTTAATTTATAAGTTGTCATTTTTTCTTTGTTTTATTTACTTTCGAAACGTTGAAGTAGTACTGCAAAAATGATGATTGCCCCCTTAACTACTTGTTGAGGATATGATGGCACGTTTAGCAGATTTAAAATATTTCCTATTAAACCCAAAATAAGCACCCCCATTAATGTATTTATAGCCGTTCCTTTTCCGCCATTTAAACTTGCACCGCCAATTACTACAGCGGCTATCGCGTCAAGTTCCCATGCCATCCCCATATTTGGAGACCCTAAATTAGTTCTTGAAGCTACAATTATGGCCGCAGTTGCCGCTAAAGCTCCAGAAATAGCATATACTAAAAACTTGTATTTATTAACTTTTATACCGGATAAACGAGACGCTTCCTCATTACTACCTATAGCAATAATCAATCTACCAAACACGTTGTAACGCAACAGTACCATGGCCAAAATGACTATTAAAAAGAATACGATAGCAATATTTGGAACCCCTAAAGTTGAGTTGTTCGCAAAATTAGACATGAATTCCCCACCTGGAGTTTTAAAAGTAATTGGAGACCCTTTTGAATAAATAAACCCTAAACCTCTTGCGATAGTCATTAAAGCCAAAGTAGCTACAAACGGTGCCATTTTCTGGAATGCCACGAGATACCCAGCAATACTACCCAGTCCAAAACCTATAATAATAGTTAATAAAATTGCCGCTGGAAGAACCACCACATTGACCAATATAGCGAAAGTTACCGCCAATAAAGCAACCATGGACCCTACCGATAAATCGATACCCCCTGTTAATATTACAAGCAACATTCCGATACTAATAATACCTATACCAGAAACTTGTTTTAATAAATTTGAAAGATTAACAGATGTAAAAAACACATCCGAAATTAATGCTGAAAATATTACCAGCAATATGAAAATAAATATTGTATTATGTTTTACGAGAAACTTAAGCACACCACCCGGGCTACTTAGTTGTTGTTTGATTGTTAATTCCATAATTTTGATTTTTATTAAAGTGTTTAGACCGCTTGTTTTAGTTGTTCGCCAATTGAATAGCGTAAAATGTTTTCTTCTGAGAATTGCGCTTTGGCTAATTCGCCGTAAACCGTACCTTCATGCATGACCAAAATACGATCTGAAATACCCATGATTTCCGGCATATCGGAAGAGATAACTACAACGCCAACGCCTTTTTTAGCAACCTCGTTAATAAGGTTGTAAATTTCAATTTTTGCTCCAACATCAACGCCACGTGTTGGCTCGTCAATAAAAATAACTTTACTATCAATACTCAACCATTTAGCTAAAGCCACTTTTTGTTGATTTCCTCCACTCAGGTTTTTAACATTGACCTCTGAACTTGGTGCCTTAATGTTTAACTTTTCAATTAAACCTAAAACATTTTTATATTCATTATCTATATTGATAAAACCTAGCTTTCCTGCTATACCTTTAAAATTAGTAACACTAATATTTCGTCTTATGGAAAGTGGTAAAAAAACACCATCTTCTTTTCTGTCTTCAGAAACAAAACCAATTTGATGTCCAACGGCACATACTGGTGTATTGGTTTTTATTTCTTTACCATTCAAAATTAAACTACCCGATTTCTTTTTATGTGCTCCAAAAATAAGTTTGGCAGTTTCCGTTCTTCCGCTCCCACCTAAACCTGCAATTCCTAAAACTTCACCAGGACGTACTGAAAAATTAACATCGTGGACCAACGTATCTTTTGCTGTTAAGTCTTTAACTTCCAAAATAGGCACTTCTCCTATTTGCACATCACGAGTTGGATATAAATCTTTCAACTCCCTACCAATCATCAAACGTATTACACCATCGGTATCCGTGTCTGCAATAGCCATACTCCCTGTGTCCACACCATCTCTTAGCACCGTAACAGAATCTGCTATCTTGAAAATTTCGTCCAAATGATGTGAGATATAAATAATAGAAACCCCTTTATCTCTAAGCTTAAAAAGATTGTCGAATAACTTTTTAGTATCAGTTGGATCAAAAACCGTAGTCGGCTCATCCAAAACCAATACTTTAGTATCTTCAGAAAGCGCTTTAGCTATTTCAACAACTTGTTTTTGCACGATACTTAAACTCCTAACGGTTGCTGAAGCATCAATTTTAAAACCTAAAGAATCAATTAATTCTTGAGCATCTTTAGTTAATTCTTTCCAGTTCATCCAAAATTTACTAGCACCGAGTTTATGTAAATAAATGTTTTCGGCTACTGACAAATCATTCACTAAAGATAATTCCTGATACACCACACTAATGCCCAGCACCTGTCCGTCGTGTGTGTTTTTCGGATTAATTTCTTCCCCATTTAAAACAACCTTACCGCTATCTTTTTGATGCACACCACTAAGGATTTTAATCAACGTCGATTTTCCTGCTCCATTTTCACCAAGTAAAGCATGAATTTCGCCTGGCTTCACTTTTAAGTTTACATTTTCAAGCACAGAAACCACACCGAAACTTTTGGATATCCCAGTCATTTCCAATCTATATTCACTCTCTGAAGTTTTCATATCAATGGATTTTAAGATTAAAACAAAGCTTTAGGGTCGTAATACTTAGCTGCGTTTTCTTTTGTAATTAATAAAGGTGCAGTAAATGACGTTTTCTTGAAGTCTCTTTTTCCATTCATATATTGAATAGCATACTCCACGGCGTTTTTACCAATTTGTACAGGACTATTCATAGCTGTACATCCGTAAAAATCAGTATCCATTATATACTTAATAGCTTCTTTTTGTCCATCCGCACCAGCAACAATTAAAATATCGTCCGTTTTACCTGCTTGCGCAATAGCTTTAATAGCACCTAATACACAAACATCCGATTCTGTAATAACCACATTAATATCTGGATGCGCTACTAAAATATCCTCCATTGCTTTTAAACCTCCTGCGTAGGACCAATCAGTATAAGCTTGGGTTTTAACATTTAAATCAATGTTTCCTTGGGTTCTTAATTGCTCTTCAGTAATACCTTGCAACAAACCTTGTTTACGCGTTCTTCCAACAGGATTTCCTGCATTTCCACTCAATAAAGCAATATTCATTTTAGTATTTCCCATTTTTTTAACAAGCCATTCGCCAGCCAATTCTCCATTTGCTAAATTATTAGACTGAATAGTTGTTACATAGTCCGCTGACGGATTAATAGAACTATCAATAATAAAAACTGGAATCCCCGCTGCTTTGGCCGCTCGAGTAACACCTACTAAAGCATCTGGATCCTTCGGGTTCAACAACAAGGCATCAACACCTTTAGTAATTAAATCCTCTACTGCTGCTACTTGTTTATTGATATCGTCTTGACCATCAGCCGATAAAAATATCATACCGTTTTTTTCGGTTGTAGCCTGTATACTTTGTAGTAACGCTTGATAGTAAGGAGCGTTTAATGTAGGTGATGCATAGCCTATTTTTTTTCCTGTTAAGTCTATAGCGCTTTCAATTTTTGCACTGGAATCTTCTGCACTATTTACATCCGTTTTTGTAGTCGCACTTTGATCTAAACAACTTGACAAGTTAAACAACAATGCTAAAACAAATATTGGCTTAAGGACTTGTTTCAAAACGGAATTCTTATTTATTGTTTTCATAATTAATAGTTTTATTTATTATCTTAATTTATATATTTAGTTTATTGGTTTTTAAAAAATTGTAAAATCTACTTGAAGTACGGTTTTCTCTTTTTCTGGATTCCACATAGCCATTACCCCGATAGGTAAATCATAATTACCTAATTTAACATTTTTATTGAAGGTTGCCCCTACATTTATTAGGTTTCCAGCTCCTTCTGTATAAAATGTTTTATCTGTTACAAAAGACCAAGCACCACCGGCGAATAGAGACAGACTAGAATCTCCTTTTTTCCAGACCTTACTACTAACTTCAAAATAATGTGTCCATGAATTTTTTAACGATCCATCGGTTTGAACTTCGTAATCCCCAGACCCACCATTAATAATAGTCGCTAAATACAAAAGTGTATTTGGTGTAATGTTGTACCCAAAGTTGACATCTACAAAGTTATACCCCTGTGTTTTATCGTAGCTCCAATAATGCAAAATATTGCCTCGCTCTTCAACTCCAGTGTAGTTATTATGAGTAACAGCTTCTACAAAAAACCTGTCCGAAAATTGATATTTTGTATAAATAGAAAACTCTTGATAGTGCGCGCCTGTAGGTTCTCCTGTATTTTTGTTCACAACATCAACAGTTGTAAAACTCGCACCTCCCCATACACCCAAAGTAATTTTTTTATCCCTAGAGTTAAACTCTAAGTTAGTAGCGATCATAGCTCCAGGATGCACAACAAACCCATGCCATAAATGCATGTTTTTTATATGTGCTCCCGCAGTAAAGGCTTTATAATCATCTTTCATAATTTCATCTTGCGCATTAACTTTATTAATTCCTAAAAACAAGACACATAAACACACTAATTGCAAGCGCGTAGCTCTATTTGATTTTACTTTTTTTGACTTTAGATAAAATTGTCGTGTTTCTAGTTTAATTTGTTTAAGTGGTGATTTCATTATTAAAATAATTAGTTTATATTTATTAAACGTATTTTTAACGTTTAATATTTAACAAAGATATAATACTAATTAAGTTAATTATAACTTTATTGATACAAAACTTATATATCTGATAAATTTTTACGATATTCTCATATATTCGAAATAAACGATAAAAAAAATTTAATAATTTATATTAAACGTTAATAATACGTTTATTTAATTTTTCAAATAAAAATTTATTATATAAAAAACAAAGGATTTCAATACAAAAAAGGCTAATTATCAAAAATTGAACAAACTAAAAAAAAATACTTCTTTATAATGTTTAATCAAGCTATCAAAAACACATATTAACATACTTTGTCCGTATATAAGTAAATTATACCCTAACATAATATTGTATGTCTATTTTTATACTATTATCTTTGCGACTTATTTTAATTTTATTTAATGATACATATAACATTGCCTGATGGAAGTGTACGATCGTATGAACCGAACGTTACACCTATGGATGTTGCTAAGAACATTAGTGAAGGATTTGCTAGAAATGTGATTTCGGCTAAATTTAATGATACAACTATTGAAACTGTGACCCCTTTAACCACGGATGGGGCGTTGGTTTTATATACTTGGAACGATAATGAGGGAAAAACTGCTTTTTGGCATTCATCTGCACACGTATTGGCACAGGCTATTGAGGAACTTTACCCTGGAGCCAAACTAACCATTGGACCTGCAATTGAAAATGGGTTTTATTATGATGTAGATTTTGGTGAACATAGCATTTCTGAAAAAGACTTTAAGGCTATTGAAGATAAAATGTTGGAAATTGCCCGTGGCAAACATGATTTTAAAATGCGTTCGGCTACAAAAGCGGAAGCATTGTCTTTATATAAAGGCAACGAATTTAAAACGGAATTGATTGAGAACTTAGAAGATGGCACCATTACTTTTTGTGACCATGCTACGTTTACCGATTTATGCCGTGGGGGCCACATACCAAATACTGGTATTATAAAAGCTGCTAAAATATTGAGTGTTGCGGGTGCTTATTGGAGAGGAAATGAAAACAATCCGCAACTAACGCGTGTTTATGGTATTTCGTTCCCGAAACAAAAAGAGCTTACCGAATATTTAGAATTACTTGAAGAAGCTAAAAAACGTGACCATAGAAAACTAGGGAAAGAACTGGAGTTGTTTACATTTTCGGCAAAAGTGGGACAAGGGCTTCCTTTATGGTTGCCAAAAGGCGCTGCTTTACGTGAGCGTTTGGAGAACTTTTTGAAAGTAGCACAAAAAAAAGCGGGCTACGAAATGGTAGTTACACCACATATTGGACAAAAGGAACTTTATGTAACTTCTGGACATTATGCTAAATATGGAGCTGATAGTTTTCAGCCAATCCACACCCCAAAAGAAGGTGAAGAGTTTTTATTAAAACCCATGAACTGTCCGCATCACTGTGAAATTTACAATCATTCGCAATGGAGTTATAAAGATTTACCAAAGCGTTACGCTGAATTTGGTACTGTTTATAGATATGAACAAAGTGGCGAATTGCACGGATTAACGCGTGTAAGAGGGTTTACTCAAGATGACGCACATTTATTTTGTACACCAGACCAACTTGATGGTGAATTTAAAAACGTAATAGACCTGGTACTTTATGTATTTGGTTCTTTAGGTTTTGAAAACTTTACTGCACAAGTATCGTTGAGAGATCCTGATAATCCTGATAAATATATAGGTAGCTTAGAAAATTGGGAGAAAGCCGAAAAAGCTATTATGAGCGCCACCATAGACAAAGGTTTAAATTATACCGTAAAAACTGGCGAAGCCGCTTTTTATGGCCCTAAGTTAGACTTTATGGTGAAAGATGCTTTGGGTAGACAGTGGCAATTGGGAACCATTCAGGTAGATTACAACTTACCTGAACGTTTCGATTTAACTTATAAAGGTAGTGACAACGAGTTACACCGCCCCGTAATGATACACCGCGCACCATTTGGAAGTATGGAACGTTTTATAGCCATTTTACTAGAACATACTGCTGGTAATTTCCCGCTTTGGTTAATGCCAACTCAGGCTATTATACTGTCAATTAGCGAGAAATATGAAAAATACGCTGAAAAAGTTTTAAATTTGCTAGAAAATGACGAAATTCGCGCCCTTGTAGACCATAGGAATGAAACCATTGGTAAGAAAATTAGGGAAGCAGAAATGCAAAAACACCCTTTCATGATTATCATAGGTGAACAGGAAGAAAAGGAAAACAAGATAACTGTGCGTATGCATGGAGGAGAAGATTTAGGAATGATTTCTATTGAAGACTTCTCAAAAATTATAAAAACAGAAATAAGCAAAACGTTAAAATCGTTTTAAAAATAAGTTTAACTTAAAATTATATAGCCATAGCAATTAGAAGAAAATCGCAACCCGCCAAAAGGGTTTCACAAGAGGATAAACATAGAATTAACTCTAAGATTAGTGCACCCAACGTTCGTTTAGTAGGCGAAAATGTTGAAATAGGTGTGTATTCTACCAGAGATGCTTTAAAAATAGCAGACGAGCAAGGATTTGATCTAGTAGAGATTTCACCTAATGCGGATCCTCCTGTTTGTAAAGTTATGGACTATAAAAAGTTTCTTTACGAACAAAAGAAACGTGATAAGGTAATTAAAGCAAAGGCTACAAAAGTTGTAATTAAAGAAATTCGATTTGGACCTCAAACCGATGATCATGATTATGATTTTAAAAAGAAACATGCCGAAAAATTCTTAAAAGAAGGCGCTAAACTTAAAGCATTTGTTTTCTTTAAAGGACGTTCTATTGTATTTAAGGAACAAGGACAAATTTTATTATTAAGATTAGCCCAAGACCTTGAAGAATTTGGCAAAGTAGAGCAAATGCCGCAATTGGAAGGTAAACGTATGACTATGTTTATTGCACCAAAAAAATAAAGAAAGAAACTGAAACAAATTCAGTTTAAAGATAATTAAGCGAAATAATTAAAACCTAGGAAAAGAAAATGCCTAAAATGAAAACAAAATCTAGTGCCAAAAAACGCTTTAAGCTAACTGGTACTGGTAAGATAAAAAGAAAGCACGCTTTTAAAAGTCACATCTTAACAAAGAAGACTAAAAAACGTAAGCTTGCTCTAACGCATGATACATTAGTACATAAAGCGGATGAGAATAATGTTAAAATCATGTTACGCTTAAAGTAACAATTTTTTAACCGGTTAAAACAAATTATAAACCCTGGAGTTAGGCTTTTTAAAAGTGTCTGTTTAGACCGCCTACTACAAAAAACAATTAAAATTATGCCAAGATCAGTAAATTCTGTAGCAAAAAGAGCCCGAAGAAAAAAGGTTCTAAAACAAGCAAAAGGCTTTTTCGGACGTCGTAAAAACGTTTGGACAGTAGCAAAAAATGCGGTTGATAAAGCGATGTTATATTCGTATAGAGACCGTAGAGTAAAAAAGAGAAACTTCCGTGCTTTATGGATAACTCGTATTAATGCGGGAGCCAGAACTTATGGATTATCTTATTCTCAATTTATGGGAAAATTAAAAGCTAATGATATTGAATTAAACCGTAAGGTTTTAGCAGATTTAGCTATGAATAACCCTGAGGCTTTTAAAGCCGTAATAGAGAAAGTAAAATAAGGCGTTTTCGCCTATTGTAAAACATATTATATTCGCTTAATATATTAAAATCCGGTTCGAAAGAATCGGATTTTTTTATACCCCAAAAGCGGTAACAACAATGTTTCTTGAACCACCATGGTTTCTGTGTTCACAAAGATAAATACCTTGCCAAATTCCTAAATTCAATTTTCCATTTGTAATTGGTATTTGTATTGACGCACCAAGTAATGAAGCCTTAATGTGTGCAGGCATATCATCAGACCCTTCGTAAGTATGCTTATAATAAGGGGCATTTTCCGGAATCATCTTGTTAAAATGACTTTCAAAATCTGTTCTTACTGTAAAATCGGCATTTTCATTAATAGTTAAACTTGCCGATGTATGCTTAATAAACACCTGTAGTTGTCCTATATTTATTTGACTAATTTCTGGTAGTGTATGTTCTACAACATTTGTAATTAAATGAAAACCTCTAGAGTATGGTTTCAGTTTTATTTGCTTTTGATAGAAATTCATATAGCTTTCCTGTATAAAAATGATATCTAAATTTAGATTCTAAAATAGAATTAAAAACTCAACTTTCCGTTATAATAACGCAACCTTTTAGATTTAATCGCATCTATTTAAATATAAATAACCCAAATTTTAGTAACATGAAACATTTTATTTTAATCACATTTTTAAGCTTTATTACTTTAACGAACTGCTCTATTAACAATAATGATGATGGTAAACAACAAGTATATAAAACCTATTGGCATCTTACAAATGTTAGCGGAGGTATTGCTGGTGTAGACAATGATTTTGATTTAGATAAAATTATTTGGAGTTTTGATAATACAACAGGTAAACTAACTATTAACAATACAAATACAGACGACACAATTGAGGATGGTTTTGATTCTGGAGTTTATAACTATACAGTTACTATTGTTGAAAGCGATGAGTTTCTTGTAATAGAATCTAATGAATTTGGAAATGTAGTTGCTACAGAAACCCAATTAATAATAGACCAAAATATTACTACTAGCGGTACAGGAACTGATGGTTTTGTATATACTTTTAAACGTGTAGTTATTCTTGAAGATGTAGAATAAAAAAAATCAGGTTTTCTGCTTTTTCTTTCTAGCTGCAGGAAACAATACATTGTTTAAAACAAATGTAGTCTTTTTCATAAAAAATTATTAATTTAGTTTTTTCCTAATTTATAAGTAATAAAATGAAAATGGATACCATTACTCCTTACATTCCTGCCTTAATTATATTTATTGGTGCATTATTTGCTGCAAGTCAGGCTAATAATGATAAAAAGGAAATTGCTAGTAAACAAGAAGAGATTAACATAATAGTTAAGAGAAATGAAACTTTAAGTTCAAATATTTTAGACCTTACTAATCAGCTAAGTAGAATTACGAAAGAAGTCAAACATATTTCATTAGAAAATAGTGAAATCTCTAAAGTTAATTTTGACTTAAGTAAAGAGAATATTGATTTATCAAAAGAAATAAAGGATATTTCAGATAATATAAAAGACTTATCTAATGAAAATTTAAAAAATACTGAAGAAATAAAAGATTATTCTAACTCTGAAAAATTCTTCAGAGAACGTGATTTTTCCTTTTTAAATAAACTCTTCCCTGATGGCTGTATTATAAATCGACAAAATTTTTCTGGGAAAAATTTTAGCAAATCTACTATATCAAACTCTCCTATTATAGAGGATATTCAAAGCCACATCAAAGTAGCTAAAGGGTATTCTGAACTTGTAAATACGTATGAAAGTAAATTGAATAATGGAGGTGTTATAAGTAGTGTAGAAATGAATACTAGTATTAATTTAAGTTATTATGGTAAATTACAAAAATTGCAAGGTCATAGAATTGGAAATTCTTGTCAGTATTTTGTAATAATTGACGTTGATGAATATGGTTATACATTTGCTGTCGGAAGAACTATATGTGGAAAGGGAGTCCGGTTTTAATTTAAGTTTTCTGCTTTTTCTTTCTAGCTGCCGGAAACAATACGTTGTTTAAAATCAACCTGTAACCTGGAGATGTGGGGTGTAAATCGAGTTCGGTTTTAGAGTCTCCTACCCTATGCTGATAATCTTCTGGATCGTGACCTCCATAAAAGGTAAAAAAACCTTTTCCTTTAATACCGTGAATATATTTCGCTTCCCCGTTAGACTTTGTTTCTCCCATTACCAATACATTCGATTTTATTTCATCTCTGGTAAACGCTGTAGTTTGTCCCATAAAACCTTTGACTAAAGCGGTGTGGTTTTGACATAGCATGGTTGGAATAGGATCCCATTTTGCTGAAAACTCCATTAAAGAAAAATAATCAGATTCTTTAGAAACCATCCGTTTTTGAGTCATATCAATAGAAGAAAACTCATAAACATTCGGGTTCCGTTCTAAAGTATAATTTGTAAAAGCAAATGTTTTATTATAGTCAATTTTATTTTGATACCCCGAATCACTACCATCACCATCAAACATGGGTTCGCATATATCTATGCCTTCGGCAGATAAAGCAATATCAAAACTATCCGCAGCACTGCACATAGCAAACATAAACCCACCACCTATTACATAATCTCTAATTTTTAAAGCAACGTCCAATTTTTCTTGTGACACTTTGCTATAATCTAATTTTGTAGCCAAAGCTTCAGCCTCTCTTTTCTCTTCAATATACCACGATGCCGCTTTGTAAGCACCATAAAATTTCCCGTATTGCCCTGTAAAGTCTTCATGGTGTAAGTGTAACCAATCGAATACCAAAAGTGCATCGTTTAGCACTTCCTCATCATAAACTGTTTCATATGGTATTTCAGCATACTGTAACACCATAGTAACAGCATCATCCCAAGGCAGTTTTCCTTTTGGTGTATAAACAGCAATTTTAGGTGCTTTTTCTAGTACCACCGCTTCCATATTTTGGCTTGGGCTGCTAATTTCTTCTAAAATAGTTTCGGTTTTAGCGTCGGAAAGTACTTCAAAGGAAATCCCTCTAATTTGACATTCGCGTTGAATTTCTTGAGTATCGGGCAATAAAAATGAGCCACCACGGTAATTAAGCAACCATTTTACCTTTTGCTCTTTACTTAATATCCAATAGGTTAATCCGTATGCTTTTAGATGATTTTTTTGGCTATCTACGTCCATAGGAATGAGGATATAGGATGCAAAAGCACTATAATTAATAATGAAGAATGAAAAAATAATAATGAGTTTTCTCGTATTCAATGAAAGTCTGTATTTCAAATTAGTCAAGAAAGATACTTAATTTTTTCTCCTTTCCGAATTGGTTTAACAGAAGATTAGATTTAAAACGGTACGTCGTTATCATCATCGTCGTTAAACGAACTACCAAAAGCTTGGTCTGGGCTTGCTTTAAAGTTATCAGATTTAAACGTATCATCATTTGAAGCTGCATTCATTTTAGAATGGAACTCGAACGGCGAATCGAAATCATCTAAATTATCGAACTTACCTAAATGCCCAATAAATTTCAAACGAATGTTTTCCAAACCACCATTACGGTGTTTTGCTACAATAAATTCACCTTGACCTTCGGTTGGAGAACGTTCTTCATCATCCCATTCATCAATTTTATAATATTCGGGTCTATAAATAAAACTTACAATATCAGCATCTTGCTCAATTGCTCCAGATTCACGTAAATCTGAAAGTAACGGCCGCTTGCTGCCCCCGCGTGTTTCAACAGCACGCGATAATTGCGACAGTGCTATAACAGGAACGTTCAATTCTTTTGCCAACGCTTTTAAGTTTCTAGAAATCATCGAGATTTCTTGCTCACGGTTTCCGCCATGGTTACTTCCACCCGTCATTAATTGCAAATAATCAATCATGATAAGTTTAATACCATGTTGTGATGATAATCGGCGTGCTTTTGCCCGTAAATCGAAAATAGAAAGCGATGGTGTATCATCTATAAATAAAGGTGCTTTTTCAAGACCTTTTACCTTCACGTTTAGTTGTTCCCACTCGTGTTTTTCAAGTTTTCCGGTTCTTAATTTTTCCGAAGACAATCCCGTTTCACTAGAAATTAAACGGGTAATTAATTGTACCGAAGCCATCTCTAACGAGAAAAATGCCACGGGTATGTTTTGATCAACCGCAATATTTCTAGCCATAGATAAAGTTAATGCCGTTTTACCCATACCAGGACGTGCAGCAATAATAATTAAATCAGATGGTTGCCAACCCGATGTTAATTTATCTAATTTATTAAACCCTGTGGGAATACCACTAAGCCCTTCCTTATTTGAAATTTCTTCAATTTTCTTTTTTGCTTGAATCACTAAATCTTGTGCCGTTTCACTCGATTTTTTAATATTTCCTTGAGTAACTTCGTATAATTTTGATTCGGCTTGATCTAATAAATCGAAAACATCTTTGGTTTCATCATAAGAATCTTCAATAATTTCACTTGAAATTTTAATTAAACTACGCTGGATGAATTTTTGCAAAATGATACGTGCATGAAACTCTATATGTGCCGAAGAAGATACTTTTTGGGTTAAAGAAATAAGGTAAAAATCGCCTCCAGCCAGTTCTAACTTAGAGTTTTTCTTTAACTGTGTTGAAACGGTTAATAAGTCGATTGGTTCGCTATTCTCAAACAACTGAAAAATAGCACTAAATATATGCTGATGTGCTTCTTTATAAAAAGCGTCCGGACTTAAAATATCGATAACCTCATCGACACCTTTTTTATCAATCATCATCGCACCTAACACAACTTCTTCTAAATCAAGCGCTTGAGGTGGTATTTTTCCCTTCTCAAGACTGATAAGTGTGCTTTTGTCTACTTTAAATCCTCTAATTTGGTCGGGTTGTTTCATAACTGCGAAAGTAACTAAAAAGAACTTGTTTTTAAACAGAAAACAACTTATGATTGTTAACTAGTCTTCAACAATCTAACTGTTAATAACTTATAAATATTGTCAATAACACAAAAAAAATCTGAAGTTTAAAGCTTCAGATTTTTTACTAGTATGATTATTAAACGTGTTAGCCTTTAAATACGCCCATTTGGGAATATTTTTCCATTCGTTTTGCAACTAAATCTTTTGGTGATAAGTTTTTAAGCTCTTCAAAATTTTTGGTAATGGCATTACTAACCGCTGCAAATGTTTTTTCTCTGTCTCTATGTGCACCGCCAAGAGGTTCTTTTATAATTTCGTCAACTAACTTCTGCTTTTTCATATCGGTAGCTGTTAATTTTAAGGCATCGGCAGCTTGTTCTTTAAACTCCCAACTACGCCATAAAATAGATGAACACGATTCTGGTGAAATTACAGAATACCAAGTGTTTTCAAGCATTAAAACCACATCTCCAACACCAATACCCAATGCACCGCCTGAAGCACCTTCACCCACGATAATGGTAATGATTGGCACACTTAAACGGGTCATTTCTAAAATATTTCTAGCAATGGCTTCTCCTTGTCCGCGTTCTTCAGCTTCCAACCCTGGAAATGCACCTGGAGTATCAATAAGGGTTACTACCGGTATGCCAAATTTTTCAGCAGATTTCATTAAACGAAGCGCTTTTCTATACCCTTCTGGGTTTGCCATTCCAAAATTTCTGTATTGGCGTGTTTTAGTATTGTATCCTTTTTGCTGTCCAATGAACATAAAACTTTGGCCACCAATTTTTCCTAAACCACCAATCATGGCTTTATCATCTTTAAAGCTTCTGTCACCATGTAGCTCCAAGAAAGATTCACCACAAATAGCACGAATATAATCTAAAACATACGGTCTATCTGGATGGCGAGACATTTGTACACGTTGCCAAGGCGTTAGGTTTTTATAAATCTCTTTTTGAGTGGCAGCTAATTTTTTTTCAATATTAGTACATGTTTCTGTAACATCTACTTCGCTCTCTTCACCAATAACTTTGCATTTCTGTAATTGGTCTTCAAGTTCTTTTATTGGTAGTTCAAATTCTAAATATTCCATAAGAATTTTGTTTTGGCTATTAATCTTAAGTTAGTGTACAAACCTACATATTTTTTCATTTTAAAATAAGTAAAATCTAAAAATGTTGGTTCTCTTTTACTTCTTTACAAAAGTAAGCATTCTAAAAGAGAATATAAAAACTTTAATTTTGATATGAGTTTAAGAATACTTTCTTTTTAACAATCTTATATTTTTCAAAATAGCATTTAGTAAAACAGTGGTAATAACCACAACAGCTCCATAATAAAAAGACGTACTCATATGTTCCTTTTCAGGGAACAAAAAAATGGCCATAAAAATACCGTAAATAGGCTCCATATTATAGCTTAAAACAACAGTATATGGACTAATAACTTTCATAACATACACCGCAGCAATAAATGCATAAGCAGTACAAATAGAGGCTAAAATAAAAAGGTAACTAAAATCTTGAACACTTAAATTAAAGAATTCTGATGAAAAACCACCTCCAAAAATTAAAATATAAATAGATATGAATAAAACACCGCTTAAAAATTCATAAAACGAAATAATTGTTGCGGTGTGTTCTTTTAGAAATTTGCCGTTTAAAACTGCAAAAAGTGATGATAAAAAGGCCGATGTAATTCCTAAAATGATGCCGTTTATATACTTTAATTCACTTTTAGTGATTATAAAAACACCAATTACTACGATGATTCCGAACAAGATTTCGTACCAAATAATGCGGCGCTTATAAATGATGGGTTCTATTAACGATGCAAAAAATGCACCACAAGAAAACATAGCAAGTGTTATGGATACGTTTGAAGCATCTATGGCTCCAAAAAAGGTAATCCAATGCAAAGCTATAATGATACCAGCAACCGATAATCTAAGAATAGATTTAGGATTGATTTTGACATCTATCTTGGCCATTTTAACATAAACAAATATTAAAATAGATGCCATTACCATTCTAAACCAAACTAATGGAACGGCTGTAATAGTAATCAATTCACCTAAAATAGCAGTAAAACCAGCTATAAAAACTAAGAAGTGAAGATGTAGATGATTTTTTAGCTTAACGTTTAGCATTGCGCAGAAGGAAAATAGCTAGAATACCAAAAATAACATTAGGAAACCAAACCGCTATTAGTGGTGAAAAATCGGATTGTTCTGCCATAACACCAAAAATTTTATCGAAAAACACAAAAACCATGGCAATACAAATACCTACTGCCAAGTTAACCCCCATACCTCCTCGACGTTTTATAGAAGACACAGCTACAGCTATAATGGTTAAAATAAACACGGAAACTGGTAAACTCCATTTTCGGTACAATACTAATTTAAACCGCCCAACATTTGAAGACCCCCTCGCTTCTTCTTTGGCTATAAATTGTTTTAAATCGCCATACATTTTGGTTTCTGCAGCATAAATTACAGGAATTAAATCATCCACATCAAAAGAAAAAAGTGTGTCTTTGGTTGCGATAATATCTAATTCATCTTCATTTGCACCTATATTTCGCTTAACATAGTTGGTTAATCTATAGGTAGTATCTTCTTCAATATATTTAATATTATTGGCTGTAATTTTATACTTTAGTTTATTCTTTTCAAAATGCTCTAAAGTAAAATTACTACCATTTTTATTTGCTACATCAAAACTACTAACATAAATAATATCATTGTCATTAATTTGCCTGAAAACGTTTTGGTCTGTTTCCTCAAAAGCTGTTTTTCCCTTTTTAAGATATTTATAAGTAAAATCGTTAAAGCCTTCGCTGGCTTTTGGCGCTAAATAAAGTCCTAGCACAATAGACAGTAAAGCCACTACGGTGGCACCAATCATGTATGGGCGTAAAAATCTAGAAAACGAAACACCTGAACTTAAAAAGGCTATAATTTCGGTGTTATTGGCCAATTTTGATGTAAACCATATAACCGACAAGAATAAAAATAGAGGAAACAGTAAGTGCGCAAAATAGATGGTGAAATTGTAAAAATAAACAAGCACTTCACCAATTGGCACTTCATTTTCTAAAATTCTACCAATTTTTTCAGCAAGATGCACTGTTATTCCAATAGGAATAAACAGTAACAACATCATAGAAAATGTAAATAAATAACGCTTTAATATGTACCAGTCTAGTATTTTCAATTTGGTTTTAGGTGTTGGTTTTAGGTGAAATAACTTTTAGCTTTTATAATCTATTATCCATTTGTTTTACCATTTGGTCTTTCCAAGTTCTAAAATCGCCTGCTAATATATGTTTTCTTGCTTCGCGAACCAACCACAAATAAAATCCTAAATTGTGAATGGTGGCTATTTGTTTTCCTAATAATTCATTAACCGTAAATAAATGCCTTAAGTAAGCTTTGGTATATTCAGTATCTACAAAGGTTATTCCCATGTCATCAACCGGAGAAAAATCGGCTTCCCATTTTTTGTTTTTAATGTTTATGGTTCCTTGTGCTGTAAACAGCATTCCGTTTCTGGCATTTCGTGTTGGCATCACACAATCAAACATATCTATACCCAAGGCTATATTTTCTAAAATATTTATGGGTGTACCAACGCCCATTAAATAACGGGGTTTATCTTCAGGTAAAATTTCGGTTACCACTTCAGTCATGGCATACATTTCTTCGGCAGGTTCACCAACAGAAAGTCCACCAATTGCATTGCCAACAGCGCCTGCATTGGCTATATATTCAGCAGATTGCTTGCGTAAATCTTTATAAGTACTTCCTTGTATGATAGGAAAAAACGCTTGGTTGTAATCGTATTTTAAAGATGTTTTTTCCAAATGATTGATGCATCTATCTAACCAACGATGTGTCATGTGCATCGAGCGTTTTGCATAGTTATAATCGCATGGATATGGAGTACATTCATCGAATGCCATTATAATATCAGCACCAATAGAGCGTTGAATTTCCATCACATTTTCGGGTGTAAACGTATGATAACTCCCATCTATATGCGATTTAAACTTCACACCTTCTTCTTTAATTTTTCTATTTGCTGAAAGCGAATACACTTGATAGCCACCTGAGTCGGTTAAAATGTTTCGATCCCAATTCATAAATTTATGAAGTCCACCTGCCTTTTCTATAATGTGTGTTTGCGGACGCAAGTATAAATGATAGGTATTCCCTAGAATAATATCTGGATTAATATCATCTTTTAACTCACGCTGATGCACCCCTTTTACAGTTCCTACAGTACCAACTGGCATAAAAATAGGTGTTTCAATCACGCCATGATCGGTAGTTACTGTCCCTGCTCTTGCTTTACTTTGGGTGTCTTTCGCTTTTAATTCAAACTTCATTTAGTGATTTTATCTCTTTTATAATTTGGCTATAAATAATATAAATAGCACTTTGGTTGGCAAAGATAATTAACTGAAAAATGATATTGATTGTAATGAAAAGAAAATAATTCGCTTTTGGCAGCGTTTTTGATTACATGTGAATATCTAATTTCAATGATTATATAATTTGAGTCTATTTGTAGATACTAAGCTCATTTATATTATATAAAAAACTAGAAGAATTATATAACATCTAAAGATGCAGGATTATATATTTTTGGAAGAAGTAAAAAAAACTCAAGTCTAATTAAAAAAGAAAATTATGAAACATTTAAAAAGCAAGTTGAATGCTAGCAAAAAAACAGTTTTACTAGCTTTATTTTTAGTATCAACATTATCATATACCTACGCACAAACTGCTACCGGCTTTGGTTTAAAAGGTGGGTTAAACTACAATGCCAATGGTAATTATTTTGAATCTATTGGTGATAATGCCCAACACCCCGACAGAAATATTGGCTACCATATTGGTATATTTGGAAAAATTGGTACCCAAATTTATTTTAAACCAGAACTTGTATATACAAGTACAAAAAGTGATTACAACGACGATAACTTTAAAATGCAAAAATTGGACGCTCCTTTATTAGTAGGCGTAAAAATAATAGGCCCTCTTAGTGTTTTTGGTGGTCCTTCTCTACAATATATTTTAGACACCGAATTTGATGGTATTTCTATTAATGATGTTGAGGATGAATTTTCGGTAGGATTGAATTTTGGTATTGGTCTTAACCTTAATAAAGTTGGTATCGATTTAAGGTACGAACGTGGTTTTAATGAAAATGAAGCGACCTTTTTAAACAACAATAGTAGAATAGACACAAGACCCGAGCAGTTAATTTTAAGTTTATCTTTAATACTGTAACTATAAATTGCTTAAAACAAAAAACCTCGCTATTAGCGAGGTTTTTTGTTTATATAAAAATTACTAATTAATAGTTTTTGTCTAAATAATCAAACGGTTTTACTCCATCTGTATCTTTAAACGTTATTATAGTACCTGTGTAATCTCCATTTTGTTCTTTTACTATTTTATTTAGAAGTACTTCATTGTAAGCTAAAGGTTCCGACTTTACTTCTTCTAAAGTAGATTTAGTGATTTTACTAATTATAATTTCATTTTTAGTTAAAATACCATCGCCATCATCGTCTAAATCTATGTAATCCGGGGAGTTATCACCATCTGTATTATCATCCGTTACATCTGTTAAATCAAGATAGTTTAATGTAAATTCACCATCACCATTCAAATCTTCTAAATATGAAGGAATACCGTCTCCATCATGGTCGTTTTGAGCCATCTGTAATAATTCAAACTTAAAAATTATTGGAGAATATGCTGGAATTCCAGTAGTAGCACTTGAAAAATAGGCTAAACCTGAAGGTAAAAACATAATACCCAAACCTTTATTCATGTAACTAACGGTCCCATCACCATTTTCAACATAACTTTCTGCAGTATTAAACCCAGGTATAACCTTTCTCCAACCAGGAATTAGTCCAAAAGTAGAAACACCATTCCCTACTAAATCACTATCAAAGGGGTTTACAGAATAATCAAAAACAGCATCATCTAAAGTGAATCCTTCATAATTAAAACGAATCTTATCACTAAACTTAGGGGAATCATTCCCTCCGCCTTGGTTTAATTTAAGTACATAATATTCATAAATAACGTCTTCAAAAGTAATAGTTTCAGGTTCACCAACCGCATCCTTTAATAAGGTATGCCCGTCTGGAATTGGTCCTCCTAATGAAATTTTAGTTAGAACTATATCTGATAAACTTGGATTTGGGTTTGAATCTCCAAAATCACCAGAATTGTAATAATGCGTTAATAAATACTTATCTAAAGAATCTTTATCTTTAAGCTGTTGCTCCGCTCTGTCTCTAACTTCTATAACAACTGGAGTTGGGTCGTCATCTTTTTTACAGGATAACACACCAATGGTTAAACATAACAGATATAGGCTTACTTTTCTTAAATTCATGCGTTTATTTTATTTTTTAAAGGCTGCATGCGAATTCTTTTTTTGGATTTAATTAAATCTTAAAAAGAATGTTTCATTATTCCTTATTTTTGAGCCGCAAGATACAATTTAAATATAATTTTGCATAACAACATTAACGTAGTTTTCATCTGTATATTTTATTTTTTATATGGTCAGATGCAATTCACATAATTAATAATTTATATGGTGAATATTTTTTCATCCATGCTCATTTCACAATAATTATATGCGTATAGATAAGTATTTATGGTGTGTTAGGTATTACAAAACAAGAACAATTGCAACTACCGCTTGCAAAAAAGGGCATGTTCGTGTAAACCAAGAAATTGTAAAACCCAGTAGAGAAGTTTATCCTCAAGATATCATTGAATTAAGAAAAGACCAAATAAACTACAGACTTACTGTAAACGATATTCCTGAAAGTAGAGTTGGTGCTAAATTAGTTGACATCTATAGAACAGATACCACCCCTAAAGAACAATTTGAAGCACAGGAACTTTTAAAATATTCGAAAGATTATTATAGAAAAAAAGGTGTTGGCAGACCTACTAAAAAAGATAGAAGAGATATTGATGGTTTTACCGATGCCCCCACTTTGAAGGATGACGACTCGGAAGAATGATTGCAGATTACAACTTCATTTTGAAAAAGTTAATAGAAATAGGTAAAAATGAGTAATTTTATACTTTAAAACAATGCATCAGATATGAACGTTACAAATAATGTGATATTAAACCACGATGAGATTAACCATAAAATAAGACGTATTGCGTTTCAAATTTATGAAAGCAATGTGAACGAAAATGAGGTTGTTTTAGCTGGTATAGATAGTAATGGCTACATTTTTGCTAAAAAACTAAAAACCGTACTGCAAAAAATATCAGACATCAATCCTATTCTTTGCAAAGTGAGCATTGACAAAAAAAATCCGCATTTGCCTATAAAAACATCTATTCAAGTTGAAGACTACGAAAATAAATCGTTGGTATTGGTTGATGATGTTTTAAATTCTGGTACCACATTAATTTATGGCGTAAAGCATTTTTTAAATGTGCAATTAAAACAATTTAAAACAGCAGTTTTAGTAAATAGAAACCATAAAAAATATCCTGTTAAAGCCGATTTTAAAGGCATTTCACTTTCAACTTCTTTGCATGAGCATGTTAATGTTGTGCTAGATGGCAAAAAGTTTGAAGTTGTTTTAGAATAGCTGAAGGATTAATTCTTCAACAATGTGGCTTTCTGTTTTATTATCTGTAGTTACAGTAGTATTTGCTAAACTATAAAATTGAGACCGCTCAAAAAGATGCTTTCCTATAAACTCAGCTAATAACTCGTCTGTTTCAATATGGGCAATTAATGGGCGTTTGCTCTTTTCATTCTTCAATCGGGTAATTAAAGTAGGGATAGACGCTTTTAAATAGATACTTTTGGTATGGTTAGCACTCAATATCAATTCCATATTATTACTGTAACATGGCGTGCCACCTCCTAAAGACAATACCAAATTGTTTTTAGACTCTAAAAGTTCTCTTAAATAATGGGTTTCTTTTTTTCTGAAATAAATTTCGCCATCTGTTTTAAATATATCACTAATGGTAGATTTTTCGTTTGTTTCAATATAATCATCTAAATCTAAAAATTCATAGTTTAGTTTTTTTGCTAAAATTCTACCTAAAGTTGACTTTCCTGAAGCCATATATCCAATTAAAATTAAAATCATTTAAAGCGTTATAAATTGATTATTAAAAACATACGTTACTAAGGTGCAAAAAAACGAAAATTTCTTTAAAAAAAGCCTTGTTTTATTAAAAATAGGTTTTATATTTGCACCCGCTAACAACAACACGTTGGCAGACAAAAAACAAGACCTGGTAGCTCAGTTGGTAGAGCATTTCACTTTTAATGAAAGGGTCCTGGGTTCGAATCCCAGCCCGGTCACCAAGTAGGATATCATCCGAAATCAAAACCTTGCTAATTGTATGATTAGCAAGGTTTTTTATTTTTAGGAATCATTTTATTTGGATCAAGCCGGATCAAGGATCAATACCAATTATTGTGTATATGCAAAAATTGTAGTTAGTCTAAACAGAAAGAATTCTACATTTTTGACACCTCTGAATTTGGCTTGACCCCAGAACACTTTATTAATAAAGCAATCGAAATAAAAATATAACAGTTAATTTTTTATTATAACTGATTAAATTTTTAAAATCAATTAATTGATTGTTGAAACTTTGATTTTTGCACTACGCCTCAACAAATATCCCATGATGAATATGATTAGTGCACAAATTACAAAAATAATTCTGCCCCAAACTGGGTTTGGAATGAATGCCATAAGCAAAATGCCTGCACTTATTGCCATTACCATATTGCCTAATTTATTTCTTTGCTGGCGGTCAAAATCGTCTTGTTGATCATCTGCAATACAAGGTGTTTGTAAATCCTCAAAAAAGCGATCCGTTTCGACTTTATGTTTATCCTTGGCTTCATTGTAAAACAATGAAGTAGCCCAGAAAAAAGTAGAAGTAATAAATACATGGCCTCCAACCGTTAAAATTATATTCATGTCAATAATTTCTCGTTCGGTAAGTGATTCAATTCCAAACATGGAAGCAAAAACATCTGCGGTAAACACATTCATAACAAACCAAGAAACAAAAAAGCCAACTGCTATTGTAGCCCACGGAGCCCATTCAGGCGTCTTTTTTACAATTATTCCAAGTGCTAATGGTACCATCATTGGCACCTGAACCATAGTTGAAACGGACATCATAAGCTCAAATAAACTGAGCTTTTCTAGCGATGCGAAATATAATGCTGCTGCAATAACGCCTACACCACTAATAAAACTTACCAATTGACTAATTCTTAATAATTTACCATCACTACACTCCTTTTTCTTTTTAGAGATAAAAGGTTGATAAATACTTCTAACAAATATTCCGGCATTTTTATTCAATGCTGAGTCCATTGATGACATGGAAGCGGCAAAAAGAGCTGCCATAAGTAACCCAACGGTACCTATAGGCATGGCGTTCCGAACAAAGACTAAATATACCGCATCTGCGGCCTTGTTGCCTAGTTGTGAAAAGTTTGCTGCTGCATCTGGATATAAGGTAGCTGCTGCCCAAGGTGGAATAAACCAAATAATACTTCCCACTCCCATTAAAATCATAGCTAATAAAGCAGCCTTACGCGCGTTGAAGGAATCTTTTGCATTAAGAAATCGAAACGAATCATGAAGATTCATCATCGTTAAAATCTGTTTTGGTAAAAAGAATATGAACGTTCCGAATAATATTAATGGATAGTTCATATTTGGACCTATGAGAAAGCCTCCTGGAAAATTATCGACCATCTTAATTGGGCCGCCAACTAACACTAAAGCCACCACTGCACAGGCTACTGAGGTAACAGCCACAACTAAAGTCTGAACAAAATCTGAAGCAACAACTCCCCAAGCACCTGATAGTACTGACACAAAAAGTACTGTTAGTCCAATTACAATAATAGTAATGGAGATATCTGCATCGAAAACAGCACTGGTAAAAACTCCAAGAGCATTTAACCAAACTCCTGCATTTAAAAAGGAAAATACAATTAATGCCCAAGCAAAAAATAGTTCATTATTAGAGCCAAATCTCCTCCTTATAGCTTCTGTAGGTGTATCTACTCGCATCTGTTTAAATCGATGAGCGAAGTACACCCATGCGCAATAGAATGCAAAGGTATTGCCAATATACACAGCGACAATAGCAAAACCGTCGGTGAAGGCTTTACCTGCGGCTCCAGTAAATGTCACAGCTGAAAACTGCGCCATAAAAGCGGTTGATCCCACCATCCACCATAGCATTCTTCCACCTCCACGAAAATAATCGCTCGTAGATTTACTTGCCATTCGTGAAAAAATAACACCAATGGCCAGTATTAATAGAAAATAAACACCAATTACTATATAGTCATAAAACATAGTTTTCCTTTTTATTGAAGATGACGAACATCTGTCCAGTTATTATTCTTCCTAATTAAATCAACAAGTTGCTGGTACAGACTGCCTTCTTTAAAGGATTGGTAATGTTCAACTATTTCTCCATTAATATCTTTCACAAACTCCCTAACCAAATAATGCCAATTTCGCTCTGTATCACCAGCAATTTTTGGTTGATTGTCGGCTATGTCTTGAGGTATTGGCAGTTCTTCCCAAGTTTTACTTTCACCATACAAATAAAGTGGCCCCATGCCATAGTGCCCTTCAATGAAAATAGCTCCCTTTGTGCCATAAAAAACAATATGGTTTTCTTGAAATTTGGGATTCAGCCCTCCATGTTTAAACAGTACAGAAACTGGTTTGCTAGCAAATTCACTTTCCAACTGAGCCAACACAGTGTATGACCACTCCACATTACTTTCTCCCCATATAAGCGACGGATCGTTTAAATCTTTTGGAATAAAGTCTCTTCTGGTTTTGAAATTATGCACGCCTTCAACAATAGGCGCTTTCCCTAAATCGTCCCGCACCTCTCCAATTATTGAAAGGATTTTTTCACCAATCACAGACGTTACAATAGATATCATGTGTGTAAAGTTGTTGTTAAGACGACCACCTCCATCTTCTTTTCGGTGTGACCAACCGAATGGAATATCCCGCTCCAAATTAAAATGCGAAATACACTCCACTTCTACAGGTTCACCAATCGCACCATTTGCTACAAGTTGTTTAGCATGCTGAATGTGTGGCATATATCGAAAACTGGAAGCATAGGCTGTTTTTACTTTTTTATTTTGTGATAGTTTGTACAACTCTAATGAAGACGCTCCAGTATCCGTCAATGGCTTATCGCTAAATACATGGCATCCAAACTCAATGGCCTGTTTTATTGGTTCATAATGAGCGCCACCAGGAGTTGCAATAGAAACAATATCTGGTTGGCAATCCTTTAATGCTTGTTGCCAATCTGTGCCAGAATAGGGAATATTCATTTTTTTTGCCACCTTACTTACCACACTTGGCGTTCTACCAACAATACCAACTACCTCAGCACCAGCAGCACGAAATGCAACTGCATGACCTTGACCAGCAAATCCAGTACCAGAAATAAGTACTTTTAATTTATTATTCATTTTTTAAATTGTTATAATTAATTTCAATCATTTTCGGATATAATTGGTAATATGCTTTCTGAAGAACGTAATGCTTATATGAATTAGATTTAATTCAAAAATTAATAATTCTAAACCTATACTTCACCATTCATAAAATGAATTTGATTTTCTAAAAACCACATTCTTCTGCCATTTTAACTACACCGACAGTTAAAATTAAATTAGCAAAGCGTCGCTGTTCTCCTGTTTGAATAATTAATGTGGTAGCAGGTTCCCTGATTTTATCATAGAAAGCCCAGCGTTCCATCTCGTCCCATGTTACATCACCAAGTATTTTTTTATAAGCAGTATGTATTTCTGCGTTTGCTTCAACAGGCTTTTCCATGACGATTGCCCCTTGAACAGGGCATACTTCCAGTATGCCTACAAGTACTGTGATGGCATCTAATAATCCTGGACGAAAATTGAGGTGTACAGTCGTTGAGTTAGGGCCTGTCATAGCACCGACTGGTAAATTTCCGTCTGCAATGACCACTTGGGCAAAATGCCCTGAACGCGCAAGCACTTCCATAATTGTTGGATGTATTACCGGAGTCTTTAACATAAATTTATCTTTAGGACACACAAAAAACTAAGTGCTAAATAGCACCTAGTATTTTATATATCTATTTTAAACGATTAATAGCACATGGTTTAGAGTTTAACCACATGCAATTTTACAACGAACTACATATTATAAACGCCCCCATTGATATCGAGTGTAGCACCAGAGATAAAGCCATCGTATTCTGACGCCAGATATAAAACCGCTCGGGCTACATCATCTGCGTTACCTGCTCGTTGGATTGGAATACCAGCAATTGTTTCAGCTGCAGATTCTTTTGTTGTATGTGTGTTATGAAATGAAGTACCAAGGATAAGGCCTGGAGCAACAGCGTTAACCCTTGTTCCTTGCGGTCCTAATTCTGAAGAGAGTGCTCGTGTAAATGTTAAGATGGCACCTTTGCTTGTAGAGTAAACTAGTGATCCTGGGTGTCCTCCTTTACGCCCAGCGAGCGATGCCAAATTTACAATACTGCTGTTGTCATTTTTTGCTAAATAAGGTGCTGCTGCTCTAGTGACAAACATCATGGATGTAAGATTGATGTCCATAACCTTGTGCCAGAACTCAGCCTCCATTTCGCTCAGCATTTTTCGAGCAACAAGTGAACCTGCGTTGTTGATTAGGATATCCAGACCACCAAAAGCTTGTACTGTCTTTTCAACCAATGCACTTGCATCGGCTTCTTTTGTTAAATCACCACTTATAGCAACAGCCTTTTGCCCTTTGCTTTTAGCATATTCCTTCAATTGTTTCGCGGTTTCATCACTTGAAAAATAGTGGATAGCAACATTGGCTCCACTATCAATAAAGTGTTTGGTTATTGATTCTCCAATTCCTTGAGCGCCAGCGGTTACAATCACATTTTTTCCGCTTAATTTATTATTGTTATTCATGTTTTTTCTATTGTATTTCTATGGCCAAATACAGCTTCCACTTAATCATTATACTGAGTATTAATTACTCATTATAGAAACTTCATATTTTTTCTATATAAATTGTATTAATAATCTTTAGATTTAAAAATTACCCGTTCATCCTTTTTCATTCCTATCATTTAATCGAGATATATAAACCACGACTATAAAGATTGACAAAATTCAAATCGGTGTTATTATTAATCACCAATTTAATACTAGCTTACACCACAATATTCGTACAATAACTTAAAATGCAGCTTCATCCTTTTTTTTGCTAATTTTGGATTTTGACTTTTGATTGCTTCATAAATTTCGGTATGCTCTTTTATTCGCAATTCATCTAAATTATTATAAGCAATGTGGTACTTTTTAAAATCTACAATTATTTGAGGTGTGATGCCTATCATTATTTGATTCATCGTTACATTACCACTCGCTTTTGCTATTGCTAAATGAAATAATAAATCTTCCTGTACAGCATCTTCTCCAGATAATAATTTGGTTTTATGAGCGTCTAATGCTTCTTTTATCCGTTCTAAATCTTCTCCCGTACGTCTTCTAGCTGCTAATCTAACAGCTTTTAATTCTAGTAAAATTCTAGTTTCTACTAACGATTTAAAATCAGGCAAACCAAGACTTATGATATCCTTAACCATTCCATTCATGGCAACTGAACCAATGTTTGCTACAAATGTTCCGCTTTGAGGCATTGATATTAATATACCATAAGATTCTAATTTCAGAATAGCCGTTCGAATACTTCTTCTACTTACACCAAACTTTTCAGCTAATATTCGTTCAGCAGGTAATTTATCCCCTGGTTCCAAATGTTTCTGACTGATTAAACTACTTATCTGAGAAATTAATTTTTTAACTCGATTATTAATTTCCTGATTTTCATTTTTTGAAAGGACATCTAAGTTCATATAAATAATTTAAATTGGTGCACCAGATTGGTTCAGCTAATTTATTAAATTTATTTCATTTCCAAGAACAAACCTCCTTATTAAATATTAGAATTTTAAAGGGTTAACCGACCTAATTCATTCAGGCCGGTCAACCTATAAAAAACTAAACAAACTCAAACTTATAAATTATACTTTTATTTAATAACCCGGATTTTGAGTAATAACTCCATTGGTTGCGGTAACTTCTGAATTTGGAATAGGAAACACATAATAATTACTATTAATGCTTGCTCCCATTTCAGAATCGACAGTACCAGTTCTCACCAAATCAAACCATCTATGTCCTTCCAATGCCAACTCCACTCTTCTCTCCTTAGCAATAGCCGTTTTAACAGTAGCTTGTGTTAATGCAGTACCAACTAAACTGTTCAATCCAGCTCTCGTTCTAATCGGGTTTAATCCTGCCAAAATAGTTGCAGATTGTGCTCCATTTGCATTTGTTGTTTCATTTAAGGCTTCTGCATACATTAGAATAACATCTGTTAATCTCAACTCTATAAAGTCTTGATTAAGAGCTCCAGTATATTTAGAACCTCTACTATTTGCTACATCAACAGTAAGTGCTTTTCTTAAATCTGTACCTCCACCAGCAGCACTACTGGCATCAAAAGCAGCAGTTAAGCGTGGATCTAATGGTGTAGGAGATTTTGTGTCAGCTCCTCTAAACCATGCCTCAAATTCAGTAAATCCATATACATCTGAAACAGAAGTTGAGAATTTAGTTGCAAAAAGGATTTCTCTACTTGCATCTGTTACTACGTTAGCAAAGCTAGGTTCAAAAATAACCCCAGCTCCTGCAGCTCCACTTACAACAGCTGATAGTTCAGTTGCTGCAGCAGCATAATTACCTCTGTGCATATACACTTTTCCTAGAAATCCACGCGCGGCAATTTGAGTTGCGCGTCCACTTGCTCTTAGAGAATTATTCAAACCTGCTATGGCAGCTTGAAAATCTGGAATGATAATATTATCGTAAATGTCGGCAGCCGGTTTTCTAACTAAAATAGACAAATCTGACGTGCTAGGCGAAGGAGACAAATTCACAGGAACATCTCCAAAAGCCATTACCAATTTAAAATAAGATAAAGCTCTTAAAAATTTAGCTTCAGCTACTTCTGTAGGCTTCTCTGAATTATCAATAACGTTATTCGCACTTAAGATAGACTTATATAAATTAAGATAGAATGGACGGAAAAATTGTTCTACCAAATCTCCACCTGCTAAATCCTTATTGTATCTGTCAAATGCAGGAAATGGTTCTTCTCTCATCAACATATTGTCGGCTCTAAAATCGCCCATTAATACTAATGGCGTTGCAGCACCCGTTTGATAGTGATATGCTGCATACAAAACAGGAGTGAAATTACTTAAAGCACTTGATTCAAGCTCTTTAGGTGGCGTTTGATCCAATTCATTATCACATGCTGTTATCAACAGCATTGACACTAATACGATATATATATATTTCATTTTTTTCATTATTTCTTAATTAAAAATTAACATTTACACCGAACGTAAAACTTCTTACAAGCGGGCTCGCACCTTCCTGGTATCCGTAGGTTGTTGGACCTGCGTAACCTGTATTTTCAGTCTCTATCCCTTCAGGGTTAAATGAAGTGTAATTATTGCCCATTATATATAACAAATTGGTAGCTGCCACATATAATCTCATTGAGCCTATACCAACTTTAGTCAAGAAGTCAGGATTAACGGTATAACCTAAAGTTACGTTTCTTAATGCGGTAAAAGAAGCATCTTGAATTCCTGAACCATGTGCGTTTCTGGTCTCCACAAAATGCTTCCCACTAACATCGGCAATTCTATCATTGTTAGCATCAAAATCAGGACGTAATCTGCCTCCAAATTGTGATTTCCAGTAAATTGGGTCGATATTGTAAATTTCTGCTCCTTGAGATCCTTGGAATTGGAATGAAAAATCAAAATTTTTGTAATTCATGTTACTTGAAAGTCCCCAGTAAAAATCTGGAGTAGCCGATCCTAACTTAACATAATCATCCTCATAGGTAATTTGACCATCGTTGTTTTGGTCTACAACATACCATTCTGAACTACCAAATCCAATATTTCTTGATGGATCGGCAATATAGATTGATTCCACCTCACCTGTTACGGCATATCCCCACATTTCACCAACTTCTCCTCCCACGTAATTTCTAAACTCAGGACCTCTACCAGCTGGTCCACCGTAAACTTGTCGAGGTAGTTCGTCAAGGGCACCTAGACTGGTAATTTCGGTATTAACCGTAGATAAGTTAGCATTTATACTCCAAGAAAAATTATCCTTTTGTAATATATTAGCATTTAATTCTAACTCTAAACCAGAACTTTGTACATCCCCACGATTAAGTACAATAGAAGGTGTACCTAAAACTTCTGAAACACTTTGGTTAATCAACATATTGTTAATATCAGACGTATAATAATCTAAACTAAACCTGAAACGGTTATTTAAAAATCCTGTATCAACACCATAATTGGTTTCTTTATTGGTTTGCCAAGTTAAATCAGGATTTGCAACATTTTGTGGAATTAAAAATCCTGTTCCAAAAGCAGTTGGAGCCGTACTTAAAATACTTAATGATTCGTAAGACCCTAAGAAAGATTCTGTCCCTAACGACCCAGTACTAAATCTAGGCTTTAATAAGCTTATCACGTCATTACCATCTAAAAAAGATTCTTTATGCATATTCCATCCTACCGAAACAGCAGGGAATGTTGCGAATTTTTTATTAGCCCCAAAACGAGAGTCACCATCTCTTCTTAATGATACTGATAGTAAATATTTATCGTCATAAGCATAGTTAACTCTACCAAAAATACTTCGTCTTGATCTAGTTTCATCTATTTCTTGAGACACCACATCAGCAGCATTGAAAAATGAATAATTTATTGGCAATCCAAAAGGTACATTCGTTCCTTGTGATGACATTCCTTTGAAATAGGTGTTTTGAAATTCGATACCTACAACAGCAGCCACATCATGTTTATCTGCAAACACTTTTGCGTAGCTTAAAGTCGTCTCACTTAACACAGTTGATTTTTTTACATCAACAATATCTAAATCAGTTTGATTAGAACGTTGTTGACCATCAGATAATTGACCTTCATAAAAGTAAGTTTGATTATTATTTAAATCTGCTCCAAAAACAGTTTTTAAATCTAAACCATCTATAATGCTGAATTGTAAATAAGAACTCATATTAGCAAAATAATTTTTTGCCCACCTACGAGAATTATCAAACTTCGCCGCTACACCTGCATCTCCTGTACCTCCAATACCATTTTGGTTTCTACCATATTGCCAATCGTGAACTATATCACCAGGCTGCAAATTATAGATACTTGTAGGATCAAGACCGATACCTCTATAGTCTTGGTCAAATGTTCTACCAAAATTATTTGCAGTATAACCTGAAGCGAATAATGCCGCTCTCTTTTGATCTAGTTGTTGAACGAAATCAATTGATGCTTGTGTATGGTAAATAGGGCTGATGCTATATGCTCTCAATAAATCCCTCATTTCCCAAGGCACAATATCCTGATGACCGTAGAAACCACTTAAACTCATACCTGCCTTCAACTTGTCGTTCAAATTAGCATCAATATTCATACGTCCAGTAACTTTTTCGAAACCTTGACCCATTACAATACCTTCAGTGTTTAAATAACCAAGAGAAGCAAAAGCTTTAATATTATCAGATCCTCCACTCACACTGAAGTCATGGCTAGTTGAATTACCGTTTTTAAATAGCCAATCTTCTACACTCACAACATCGGGTGCATTTGTGTATGCTTCTAGTCTGTATTGTAATAAACGTGGATCCGTTAAAGAAAGATCGTAAGCATCTGTTTGTAAATCAGCAGCCCATTCTCCAGCGGTCTTAAGCATTTCAATGTCTTTTACATACTTACTTGAAGTACTTGTGTAGGCATTGTAACTAAAATTAAGTTTACCTGATTTTCCTTTTTTAGTGGTTACCAAAATAACCCCATTTGCTCCTCTAGAACCATAAATAGCAGAAGAAGCGGCATCTTTTAACACCTCTAAACTTTCAATATCATTTGGGTTAACAGTTGCTAAATTTCCTGAAATAGGATAACCATCAACAACGATTAGTGGCCCTGAATCACCCGATATAGATGACGCTGCTCTAATTTGAATTTTTGGATCTGAACCTGGCTCACCACTTTGATTTTGAATTCTAACACCTGGCAATTTTCCTGCAAGTGCATCATCCACACGAGCTGCCTGTACTGCAGCAACATCTTCACCACCTATTTTAGCAATAGCTCCTGTAAGATGTGATTTTTTTCTAGTACCATATCCTACTACTACTACCTCATCAAGTTTACTAGCGTCTTCTACCATAACAACGTTAAGCGTTGTTTGATTTGTTATCGTAATAGATTGTTTAATATAACCTAAATACGAAAAATTAAGGACATCTCCTTTTTTAACTTCAATTTGAAATTTTCCATCAAAGTCTGTTGCAGCACCTTTTGTGGTATTGGCTATAATGACATTGACACCTGGAATAGGCATGTTTGCCCCATCTACTACTGTTCCGGATAATTGATATCCACCTTGCGCAAATAATGATATATTCAATATCAGTACTAGCAATAAAATTAGTTTAGTTTTTAAATTCATTTGTGAATTTGTTTTGTTAATTATTTAAATATCCAATGCTATAATTTACATTGTTTTAGAGAAGAAAATCTCATCCATTACATTACAAAATCATAACCTTTCTTTTATAAACTTGTTTTTAGTATTTTTGCAGAAAGCATGATTATGTATAGTATAACATGTCAAATTTTTTACTTCAATCTCACAAGAAGTAATTCACTTAAAGGATAGGTGCACATCTATCCTTTTTTTTTAAGTTGGTTTTATCTTCATATATGAATTAGTTTTATTAGTTTTATTTAGTGTTACAAAATTGTTTTTATACATTTTATTTTGGTACGCCAAACTGGTTTACCAAATTGGTTTTCCAAATATATGTTAAAAAAATGTTATAGCAAAATATTTATTTAATTCATTTAGTGCATTTTATCTAAATACCTTTAATTCGCAAAAAAACAGCTTTGCAACTAACAAAAATTAGTTATTCCGAAAAAAATATTATAATCTATTTTGACAGATAACTTTAGTCTGCTTTTTTTTTATAAAACCCTTAAATTATAAAAAGGAAAAAATTAATCTCTTAAATGAAGATACTACCATTTAATAAGCTTCATTTACCAACTCCATAAAGTACCATCTTCCAATCTAGTAACTGGGAGATAAGATCTTTTATATGGATATTTTTTAGCAGCCTCTTCATTAAAATCAACCCCTAATCCTGGACTGTCTTCAATATATATTTCGCCATCTTTTAGTTTAGCATCATAGCTAAATATCTCATTTAATTCGGGAGTTCCAAAACCCACAAACTCCTGCACTCCAAAATTTGGTGCCCATAAATCTAAATGCATATGTGCCATGAAACAAACGGGAGACAAATCAGGAGCGCCATGAGGTGCCATTCTCACGTGATATAGTAAGGCAAAGTCTGCTAATTTTTTTAATGGTGTTAGTCCGCCGCCATGCGTTACGGCAGTTCTTACAAAATCAATAATTTGATTTTCAATTAAGGGCTTTGCGTCCCAAATGGTGTTAAATTTTTCACCAAGCGCTAATGGTATAGAAGTTTGGTTTCTTATAACTTTATACCCATCCGTATTTTCATAAGTTACGGCATCTTCCAAAAACTTTAAACGATAGGGCTCTAGCATTTTCCCTAATTGTACGGTTTCAATTGGTGTTAATCTACTATGCACATCATGACATAATTCAATATCATAACCAAATTTTTCTCTTGCTCTTTTAAATAATTCTGGAATAAAGTTTAAATATTTTAATGTAGACCAACCATGTTCTGGTGGTAATGGTCTATTTCCCTGTAATTCATAATAATTTTTTTTGTCACCTAAAGTTCCGTAAGTACCTTCTGTACCCGGAATGGTGCATTGTAACCGAACAACCTTGTACCCTTCCTTAATAGCTACTTCTAAACCTTTAAGCACTTCTTCAATCGTTTCACCATTCACATGCGCATACACAGTAACTGCTCTTCTACTTTTTCCTCCTAGTAATTGGTAAACAGGCAAATTGGCAACTTTACCTTTAATGTCCCAAAGTGCCACGTCAATAGCTGCAATTGCCGCTATACTAACAGCACCATTTTGCCAATAGGCACCTTTATATAAATATTGCCAAATATCTTCTATTTGATGTGCGTCTCTACCAATAAGACATGGAATAACGTGTTCTTCCAAGTAAGCAACAACAGCCAACTCTCGACCGTTTAAAGTAGCATCCCCTATTCCGTATAAACCATCGTCCGTTATTATTTTAACAGTAACGAAATTTCGACCCGGACAACAAACAAAAACTTTTATATCTTTTATTTTCATATTGTTTAATTTTTAATCTTTTGAATCACTTTCTTACTTTAAAACACCTAAGTCTAAAGCATCGGTTCCTTTCCCTTTTAAAGGTGAATTTTCTAATAACTTATAGGTTTCTCCATTAAAACCAGGATTCAAATTCCAAAGGTTTTGCACGTTGTACTTTTCATCTCCAGTTACATTAAGCTTATCAGACTCATAAAAATTATTATTCAAAATATTCACTACAGGCTCGCCCACAACTAAATGCATTTTTAAGCCTTTAGTTTTATTGAAAATATTGTTTTCAATGTCAATTACCTGAACGCCGTATAAAGACATAGCTGCTTCATATTTATTTTTACTTCCGAAGCCTACATTATCAAAAACATTATGATCCATTTCTAAAAATGGACCGAAAGTACTTTCGTCTTTTCCGCCTCTGTAAAGTCTTAAAGCAGCACCTTGCACGTCTTTTAAACTGTTATTTTTCATTATAAAATACTCTACATTATATGCTCCAATATCATCAGTTTCGGTATCTAATGCGGCAATGTGACCTGTAATGTTTTTGAATTTTGAATTTTGAATGCTAATAGTATCTGCAAATGTTCCTTTAGCCACTCTTAATACATCAAAAGAATGATTTACAATAAAATTTTCAAAATCACATTTATCAATAAATAATTTATAATTCTCTATCATTGAGTTTTTACTAGTGCTGATCACTGAGTTTCCTGCGTAATCAGGTGAACTTGCACCATCAAATTTTATGTTTTCTAGAGATAAACTTCCGCCATTTTGAATTTCAAAAGCCATCATTCTTTCAAACAAAATGGTTGCTTTTTCGTTTCCTGAAGCTTTAAATGTGAGTGGATGACTAACTTTTACTGCTTTAGTCAACAAATAAGTTTCGCCAGATATTAACTCTATAATATCACCTGGTTTTGAGTTTTTGGCTGCATCAAACAAAGTATTTATACCCGGTTTTGCTTTTACAAGACTCCCTGAATTTAACGCTATATGATTATATGATTTTGAATACCATGAAACCCCTGTATTTTCTTTAGTTGCAATATTTGGACTAATGGTAATTTCATTTTTAATTTTATCGGACTTCGGAATTAAAAACCCTTGATCATTTTTTATTAATTGAATATCTGCGTTTTCAAAACCTCCTGAAATATCAGTCACTTGGTTGTTTCCTAAAATGTTGTTTTCGAATTTAACACCACTTATATCATCATAAACTGTAAACAAATCACTTTTTGATTCATGATAAAAAATATTATTTGAAATTTCTGAAGTTCTTGGTGCTTGACTTCTTTCCGCATCACTACCAGCACACAATTGAATATGGTCGCAATTGATAAACGTGTTGTTATTTACTTTAGAATCTATTACTGGAACATAACGATTAGGTGGCGAATTTGGCACGCCATTCATAATAACAAAAGCGCCTCTAAAACGATAACCTGTTAAGCCAACATGGTAATTATTAATAACCGTTTGTGTTTCATTAATAACACGAACACCTCCTGTACTTGGTTTTCCATTACCTATAAATACATTACCATCTACCATAGTTTCATTTCCATGACGCATGGTTAGAGTACCAGTACACTCAAAAAAAGTATTGTACTTAAAAGTGTTTTTACATGATTTATTTGAAATAATTTCATGCTCGCCGTTAGTTCTATCAAAATAATTAGACTCGACCAAGGTTTTGGAATTTTCCAGTGCATTATGACTGGTTCCAATCCTTAAAGTTTCACCTCCGTTATTTCCATAAGTAGGACGTGGTCCAAAATAATTATGATCTATTTTATGATTGTTTTCAATACTTTCTTTAGTATCTAAACCAACAATCATGGTGACTCCTAAATTCTTTTTCCCAACAATATGGTTGTGGTCTATGCGATTATTTTTTCCGTAGATGGTTATCCAATAATCTTGAACTTGACGCTCTGGATTGTTATAATTATCGATAACGCACTCGGTTAATCGGCAATTGTTAGCTAATTCATTTTTACTTTTTCTAAAAGAAATCACTGCGTTTGTAGGTGTATATCCGTTTTTAAATACGAGCCCTTCAATTACTAAGTATTCACCTGCAATTTGTAAATTCGAAGCACCTTCTAAGGTAACCTTCCCTTTTTCTTCAACAGACAAAGTAATTGGTTTTTCTGGCGTTCCTTTACCTTCAAAAACCAATTCTGCATCTTTCCAAACACCATTGGCTAATGTGATGACATCTCCTGGTTTTGCATTTTTAACAGCCTCGTTAAATTCTGATACGTCTTTTACTAACGGGGTTGTAGACTCATTCTCTTTACAAGAAAATATTGTAATTAAAAAAATTGATATTATTGATAATAATGCTCGTTTTTTCATAATAAAAAATTGGTTTACCAAATTGGTTTACCAATATACTAATATTTTATTGGTAACCAAAAATAAAGTTGTTAAAAGTATTCTGTTAAGGCTATAATGCCATTATAGGATATAGCACATGAGAAAAATAATGCGCAAAAAAGTCCAATATTTACGGGAATGCCTGTTTTGTACTCCTTCATTATTTTTTTAGAATTTACCATTATAATGATGCCTAAAACGACTAGTGGTAATACAAATACATTAAAAACTTGTGATAGAATTTGAATCTCAATAGGATTTGCTCCAAATGCAGGCCCAATTAAAGCTACCACACAAGCTATAGCAGTAATAATTCTAAACTGTTTTGAAGACGTGTCCAGTTCACCAGACTGATAATCGGCAAGTAATAACGGTGCAATTAAAAGACATGGGAAAATTGAAGACAAACCAGCACTTAAAGCTCCAAAAAAGAAAATAGTAACAGCCCATTTACCAGCAACAGGCTCTAATGTATTTGCCATATCTAATACTTGCGTTACTTCTTTGCCTTGATAATACAAAGCCCCTGCTGCTACAGCCATAATGGTTCCACTGATTATAAATATTAAAATTGCCGCTGTAATGGAATCTTTTCTTTGTTGATCTAAGTTTTTAATAGTCCACCCTTTTCCTTTAACAAATAACGGTCGTGATAAAAATGTAGCGGATGCCATAGTGGTACCCACAAATGCAGCAACTAACATTTTACCCCCAGGAACATCTGGAATTGTAGGTATTAATCCTTTTACAACATCTAATGGAAGTGGTTGCACAAAACATAGTGAAAGTACAAACGAGAACCCCATTAGGGTTACAAAAATGACTAATATCTTTTCGAAAAAAGTATACTTACCAACTAACATTAATAGATAAAAAGTAACAATAATTATAATAGCAGTAATTAATACAGTTTCATATTTAAAGGCACTTAATCCATCAAAATTGACAGCTAATATTTCAAAAATAATATTCGCTGAAATCCCTAAGATTCCCATTAAAGAATTCCATTGTCCAAATGTGACACCTACAATTATTAATATGGCTAAAGCTTTACCATATTTTAAATGTTTTTTAAATGCGAAGAGTGCAGTTTCCCCTGTAATTAATCCAAAATTTCCATAAGCAAACATCAGGATTCCGGAGAATATACAACTTAACAAAAGCACCCAAAGTAATTGCATATTAAATTTGCTTCCAGCAACAATCATTGAGGTTACGCTTCCGGTTCCAATAGTATAGCCTATGGCAAAAATACCAGGGCCAAAACTTAAAACTAATGCAATGATTTTTTTTAATAACGAGATTTTCTGTTTTGATTCTGACATAGTTTAAGCCTTTATTTAGTTGGTTGGTGGTTTTGTAGTTTGTTAATTTTTGTTACCAGTTGGTGTGGTAAAATTTTCCAGTAGCGTCATCGGTTCTTTGATAGGTATGTGCCCCAAAATAATCGCGTTGTGCTTGTATGATGTTGGCAGATGAATTTGCAGTGAAATAGGCATTGAAAAAATTAACAGAATCACTTAGGCATGGTACTGCTAATTCATTTAAAATACAGTTTGCCACTACTTTTTTAATTGATGGTTTCAGTGATTTAACTTGATTAATGATTTTTTTATGGGCTAAAATATTATCATCCTCTTTTAAAACAGAAATAAGTTGCACCATAAAATTTGATCTAATAATGCATCCATTAGTCCAAATTCTTGCTATTTCACTCAAGTTTAATTGCCATTTATAGGCTTTTCCAGCTTCAGAAATTAATTTAATCCCTTGATAATGATTGATAATTCTAGCAAATTGATAGGCGTTTAAAACATCGTCATTATTTAACTTTAATTCTAAAACTTCTTTATTAAAATTTTTACTTGCTTGAATTCTTTCTTCTTTATAAAACGAAGTAAAACGAGCAAATAATGCGGTAGCAATTAAGGTACTTGGAGCACCTAATTGTGCGGTAGCAATGGTTGCCCAATTTCCAGTGCCTTTGTTGCCCGCTTTATCTACTATTTTATTAACTAACCAATCATCGCCATCTTTCTTTCTTAAAATGTCTATAGTAATTTCTAATAAATAACTGTTGGCTTTTAGTTTCCATGATTCAAATATATCTGCAATTCTATCTGGTGTATATCCTATCATCTTAAAAATGGTATATACCTCAGCCAATAATTGCATTTCTACATATTCAATGCCATTATGTACCATTTTTACAAAGTGTCCGCTACCTTCTTCTCCTACATAGGTACAACAAGGTGCATTGTTCGCATCTTTAGCGGCAATTTTTTCTAAGTAAGGTTTTACCAGATTGTAAATTTCTTTATTTCCTCCTGGCATAATAGAAGGCCCTTTAAGTGCTCCTTCTTCACCTCCAGAAACACCAACACCTATAAAATGAATGTTTTTTTCCTTTAGATAATCGTAGCGGGTTTTGGTGTCTAAATAATTTGAATTACCGCCGTCAATCAAAACATCTCCATCCGATAAAAAAGGGATTAAATCTTCGATAACCATATCTGTAATCTTACCTGCGTTTACCATCAGCATAATTCTTCTTGGTGTTTGCAAAGAATTTACAAATGCTTCTATATCTGAAAATGCTTGCGCCGTTTGAAGCTCTTTATGACTGTTCTTGAAGTTTATTGCTATGTTTTCCTCAGTCCCCTTTACTTCTCTATTAAATATGGAAATGTTAAAACCTTTTTGAGCCAAGTTTCTACTTAAACTCTTTCCCATAACTCCTAATCCAAATAATCCAAATTCTGATTTCATTTTTAATTCCTCTGTAATTATTTCAACAATTTCTTCTGGTTTTAAACCAATATTCACTTCAAACGCATCTTCTGGTTGCTCTAAAGTATTAAACTGCGATTGCAGTAAATCTGTAGGCATAAAATGATTTGATCTATTATTTACTCGTTCTAAAATTTGCTCAAAACTTCCAACTAAATGAAACCATTTCACTTGATTTTTAATATCAGAACTCAAAATATCTCGATATGTTTGTTTTAAAGCAGAACAAACAATAACACAACTGCTTTTTTGTAATTCTTTTTTGGCCAATTTATTAAGCGTCACCAACCAACCATAACGGTCTTCATCATCGAGTGGTACTCCACTACTCATTTTAGCCACATTGGATTGTGGGTGAAAATCATCACCATCAAAAAATGGAATTTTTAAACGTTGGGATACTAACTGACCAATAGTGCTCTTTCCGCAACCCGAAACTCCCATTATAAAGATAGCCTTGTTCAAATTCTTATACTATTTTAAATAAACTTTACTGTTTTTAAAAAAATAATTCTTTAATTTGGTGATGTACCAGCGCCTACTGTCGCCTGTTTAAACCACACCTCTGCATAACATCCATTGGCATATTGTTTTGCTATATCTCCGTTATAGGTTTCCGAGCCCGTATTCCAAACTATATTCTCTTCTGGTATTTTTCCATTGGTTTGATTATAGGCACCTTGCTTAAAATATTGTATTTCACCAGCATACCCATTTTCACGTTCTATACCGTCACGACCAATTGCTGCGTATAATGTCAATATTTGTTTTGGGATATCTGAATATGTTGCAAATTCAGATTTCAGTAAATTTTTAGTAAACTTTTTTGTCTCATGACCTTCACTTTTAAACGTGAGATACATAATACCTTCATAAACATTTACTTCATAACTAAATTCTTCACCTAATTCAATGCCTTCTTTTGGCTCTGGTGGATATGACGATGCAGTTGCTCCAATTACAGACATATCATTTCCCCAAACCGCTGTGGAATAATCCCATCGTTTTGAATTATCACCTTCCGTGTTAATCTCATAGTTCCAAAAAACAGAACCTTTTTTGTGCCCCGGAAATTTTTTATAAAATATTTTTAAGGGCTCATTTTCATGTCCTTCATCACTATGAATTTGCCCAACTACCACCGAATAAGAAGCAGCAACCCGTGCATCACCAGAGGTTGAAACATGCATTACTTTTAAAATGCCGGTTAATTTCCCACCTGTTTCAGGTATCCAATGTTGTTTTTGTCCTAATTCTGTTCTTGTGTTGTTTGATGTTCGAGAAGTAATTCCGGAATTTGGTGTTTTATATACTACCCAATTGGTTTTGCCTTCATTTGAAACATAAAAAAAATCTTTATGATCAACATTCACTAAGTTTTTAAAACTTGTACCATCACCACAAAGAATACTCCATTCATCCATAAATGGTATAACATCACTTGGAAATAGTGTTGTTTTTGCATCTTTATTGTCAGATTTTTTAGCAGTATCAAAACAACTGTTTACAGACAACAAAAACCCAATCATTAAAATTGATTGAAATAATGCTTTAATAGTTTTGGTATTCATTTTATTAGGATTTTGCAAAGTTTTATCAAAATTAAAATATTGGTTAACCAATCTGGTGCACCAAATATAACTAAAATTATTTATTAATAAAATTTAATCTTCTTTTTTTACAAACAAATAAAAGTAAGGGGTCCAGAAATAGGTTGTATTTTTAGTAACAGATTTAACTTTGAACAACCAGAGATTAATAGAAGAATACCTGCTTTTTTGATAGTTAAAAAATAATTATCGCTTTCTAATCATTTTCATTGAATCAACAACTCATATTGTTATATTTGCTGGTAGAAAGTATATTTGAAAATTCCTTTAAATAAAATAAAGTTCACAAATCGTTAAAGTATTTGTAGGGATAGCAAAACTTGATATTTCTGGTATAGTTATGTTATAATAAAACCCTATCCAATCTCAAGAAAAAATAACAATAGCTTAACTTTTTTTTATTTTTATACACTTCAGAAATGCGCACGTGGCGGAATTGGTAGACGCGCCAGCTTGAGGGGCTGGTATTCGCTTAGAATGTGGAAGTTCGAGTCTTCTCGTGCGCACTTTTTTATTTATACTTTCCTTTATTTACAGTACTTACAAGAGATTCGACTTGTTTTTTACCCCCAATTACACCCCATTTTTACTACCTTAACCTAACTTAACCCTATTTTAATTAAGTTTTTAAATACATTTATATTTCAAGTTATAATTCAGATTTAACAAAGCTAAAATATTAACATAGGGGCATAGTAAAAAAAAAGGCTTACCCACCCCCACCAATTTCACTAGTGGGTACTAAGAAAATCCCTTAAATAATTTTTTATCTAAAACCTACAAAAAACATATAGAGGGTGTTTTTAAACTGCCTATGCCTTATTTTTAAAAATACACCGCACAACCACTGTATTTATTGACTTTTCTTGAACTTAAACATAAGTTTATACCTATGGTAAGCAAAAAAAGTTTAACGCTCAATAAATCGTTATCATGGCGTAAATACTGATTTTAGGCAAATCCCTGCATAAAGTACTCTTTTTTACTCGAAAAATTATAAAATCAAAAAAACGACAAACCTACAAATACCCTATACGTGCGTATATTTCAATTTACATCCACATTTTTAAATAATATTATGCATAAAATAGCGTGAAAATAACAGGGTTTGGGGAGCATCCAAGCAAAAACTCTTTAATTATATTTCATTACTAAACTGTCCCACTCAATTAATTTAGTTAAATTTTCATAAAATTTCAGTCATTTTGCGACTGTTTTTAACATGTATTATACTACATTTCTTATTTTACTTTATTTAAAACTTTTACTGGCTGTTTTTCAGCATTATACAAAATTTTTTAAATGTTAAAAAAATCTTAACACTTTTTAAATTACTTTATTTAAAATACTGTATTTCAGTATGTTAAAAAATGTTTTTACATTTGCATCAAACAGTAAAACAAGTAAATATGGACACCAATAAGATACAAATAGTTCAAGTTCCTTTAAACGAACTAACCGAAATAATAAACAATGCAGTTGCTTCACATATAAGTAAGCTTATTGGTAAGTTAAATCAAAATAACTCTCCTGAACCAGATAAAAATTTACTTAGTAGAGAAGAGGTAAGTAAGCTTCTTGGATTAAGTCTAGTTACTTTATCTAAATACCATAAAAATGGTACTTTAAGAGGTTTAAAAATTAACAACTGCAAAAGGATTTATTATAAAAGGGATGATATTTATGCCCTACTCGACCAGAACACTTCATAACATACAAATACATACATGAGCCACAAGTCTCAAGTAATCTTCACTAAGGCTTTATAGCCACAACTTTCAATTTTAATAAACCTAGATAATAAGTAGTGTTTTCACATTGCCTAGCATTGCTTATGTCTTTTTTTAATCCAATATCGATGAAAAAAGAATTTGAACACAACAGATTTACTCAGATAGAAGTTAAATATGACTTCCCTATGGTAAAGCCCCCATAAAAAAACTGGTTTCTAGTACCTTTTATAGATTTTGGTTATAAAATCTTTAGTTAAAACATTAATCGGCTTTGAAAGCCATAAATAAACATAAACATTATGAAATTAGTAATAGAAATCGAGATGATGAACATAAAAGAAATCCGTTCATTGTTCTCTTCAATGGTCAAAGAAAGACTATATAAATTCAGAAAAATATATTTTAAAAAAAACAGAAAGAATCTTAATTCTGATTTATATCTAAGTAGAAATGCGGCGGCGGAGTTTCTTAAAATCTCTAAAACCACACTTTGGAGATTAGATAAAAATCAAAATCTTCCTGCCCAACGTTTGAACGGTAGAGTCTATTATTTTATGAGTGATTTATCAGTATTCCAGACTAAAAAGATGAAGGTCTCGACTAAATTATTCCGTGACACATAAACTTTAGTGTTACTATAGATATTACAATAATTATATCGCTCAAAAGGCTAAATAGCCACAAATTTCAATATTAATTACAAACAAGATGTAGGCAATGCTATATGCTCCCATACACTGTTTATGTCTTGTTTTAAAGTAACAACAATGAGAAACAAAATCGTATATATTAACAAATTTAATAATATAAAATCCCCACAGGTTCTTGAGGAAATTGATCTTTACTCATACTTATATAGTATATCCAATACAGATAAAAAAGTTCTCGAAAGGATAGAAGAAGCAAGATACTTATTTAATCAAGGATGCAAAGAGAAATACGAAGCCATCAAGTGTAGTTTACCTTGCTACACACTTAACTTTGGGTTTGATAAGTATAAAATAAATGATAATATTATTGGGTCGACGGGACTCATTTATTTAGACCTAGACAACGAAACTAAAATAGACTTAACTAATGAACTAATATTTGCAAGTTGGATGTCTCTATCTAATAATGGTAGAGGAATATTGGTACAAATAGATGGACTTACCAAAGATAACTTCAAATATAACTATACTATTATAGCAGAAAAATTAGGAATTGAGGCAGATAAAGCCGCTAGGAAAGCCACACAATACACAGTACAGAGTTATGATAGTAATTTATACATTAATGAAGATTCAACTACATTTAAAGCTTTAGATGTAAAGAAAAAAATACCCAATTCACTACTACAAAAAAAGAAAAGAAGTGATAGTATCGATTTGGGTATAAAACCATTGATTAGGTTCAATACTATAAATGACTACAACTTTAACGAAGAACCTTATATATACTTTCCAGAAGAAAAGGAGAGCATAGGAGAAATTTACATACCTAAAAGAATCGAGTATGGAGCAAGAAATACTATAATCTTTGCAATAGGTTTACAATTTAGAGGGTTTAATCCTTTTGTACATTCAGAAGATGTAAGCCGCTTGCTTTATGGTATTAATATTAATCACTGTAAGCCACCTTTAGAAGAAGATGAACTCCTAATAATTGTAAGAAGTATAATGAGCGTAAAAGACCCTAAACCATTATACAACAAAGAAAGACGTATACTTTTTAACCCCAAAAAAAAGTATTCAAGAAAGGAAAAGATGGCTATCATCAATCCCATTTTAGGCAAAAAAAGAAGAGAAAAAACCTATGAAGAGTTAAAAGAATGTGTTAAAAATTGGAACTATGAAGAATTGGGTAAAGTCACAGAAAAAAAGCTTATCAAAGCTTCAGGAAAAAGTAAAAACACAGTTAGAAGATATTATCGTCAGATAAAGGATGACCCAGAACTTTTTTAACTAATATAAATTCTCCCCATGCCATTAGGATAAACCAAGTACGCTTCTACATCGCTAATTATTAGTTTTATCCCTTTAAGCTTGTATAAAGTAGATGCAGAACCTTCATAAATTGTTATATTTTGGCTTAATGTGTAAACCATATTAGAATTTTTAACTGTTGTGGGAGCAGTAATCTTTAACTCAATTGTTGATTTTCTATCTTTATTAACCTTATCTGGCACTTCTAAAGGCTTAAAAAATCTAAGCCCACTTGGGTTTTCAACTTCATCAAACCTATGAATTACTATCCTATCTGGACTTGTAGTATAGATATGTCTTTCAATAACAATTTTAGAAGATAACTTCTTCAACTTACTCAAATCTAAATCTTTAAAACCAACTTCTTCTTTAACCTCATAAAGAAAATTATAAGCTTTCAATTGTACTTTATGACTTGGAGATATTCCTATCAATCGACTAATACTCGCCATTTTTCAAACATTTTATAACTGAATTTGAAGACACATTAAACATTGTCCTCTATCAAATATAAAACAAAAATTCATTACAGGGCATATACGCCCTCTAATTTGTACCAGCATTAACATACTTTGTGATTTATAATATATCACGAATGCCTTTAACCAAAGAAGAACAAGAATATCTAAAAAAACTAGGAAGCAGAATTGTTGCTATTCGGAATGAAAAAGATATTACTCAAAAAAGGCTTTCTGACTTGCTCGATATGGATGACGGATCTCTTAGAAGGATAGAATCTGGTCGAACAAATCCAACTACAACTACACTCCTAAGTATTTCCAAAGCACTAAACGTAGATATATCTGAATTATTTAGGTTCTAACCTCTTCCAATAGGTTTGTATTTCTTATACTTACTTTTATCTTAGAATATTTGAAAGCCACAAATCTACCCAATCAAAGTTTACTTAAACATATAATACTATTTTTGTAAAGATTTCGGTTTAGGATATTTTATTTCAATGCAAGAAAAAACAAACTCAATATTAGTATCTACACTTTTATCTTTATATGCAAACAGCTTATCATCTACTTTAGATGGTCAAATGGTTGTTTTAGAGGGCTTCTATTCTGACAACTATGGAAAATTATATGGCAGATATTTTTACGATGAGATTTTAGATAAGGATAAGAGCCATAAAATCACGGCTCAGTTTACAGAAAGTTTAAAAACAAAGCTTAATTCAGGTAGCTATTACCAATTTCAAGGTTTTATCCAAAAAGCACAATCTATTGACAACGATTCTCGCCTAAAAGTGTTCTTTAGAGTTACCAAAATTCTAAAGCACGAAGAAAAGGTACAAATTGTTTCTAAAGTTGAATATGATATTTTAAGAGCAAGGTTTGACCGAGACTTTCCAATCATTCAGGACATACTTTTAAACAAGATAGAAAGAGAGCAAAAACCGATTATAGATATTATAACAGGAGTACAGTCAACGTCACATGAAGATTATTCAAACCAATTACATGACAAAGAGTATTATAACATCCGCCATCATAAATGCAACTTATCTTCAAAAGATGCTATTCTTGAATTTTTAAACAGTTATAATTTTGCTGATTCTGATTTGCTTGTTATAATAAGAGGTGGTGGAAGTGGATTAGAAGTTTTTAACGAAATTGAACTGTGTAAGAGAGCCATAGAGCTACCTATTCCTTTTGTCACTGGTCTAGGTCACGATGAAGATAAAACGCTCTTACAACGTGTTTCTGATAAGGCGTTTTCTACACCTACAGCAGTTGGTGTTTTCTTGCAAAAGGTAGTTAGCTCCCATAAGGAACGTTTAAGGCTCGTTAGTAACAAGGATTTGGAAATGGAGAGGTTCAAAAAGCAAGTTGAAAGTGAAAAGTTGCTATTGACAAGTCGAATTGAATCGCAAAAGAAATCTTATAATCTTGTTTTACTAATTATAGCTATTCTTATAGTTATTATAGTGGTCATAACCTATACACTTTAGTGGATAGCTTTAATCAAATTCTATTACTTACAAATAAAGAAAAAAGGATATTGTTATAAACTGGTTTGGTTATATTATTAAAGTAAGAAATTTTCACTATTTTAGTAATATAATTTGGATTTAACAATCGGATATGTCCAATTTTTATAAGTTATACCAAAAAACGAACTATTAATGATATTCTCTTCTGAATTTAAAATTGAAAGGACACAAAATGATGATTGGTTTGACCCAATTTTATCAACCGACACAAAATTATTTATCGACCCATTTTTAGTTTTCGATACTGACCACGTTTCTTTTAATAATACTCATCAAAAAACAATTGATTTTTTCAATTTAGCATTTGAAATTGCTTCAGTTTCAAAACCAAATAATACTGACATAAGGTATCGTCAACTTTTAAGTATGATGAAATTTCCTGAAGTTGAAGAAGTTTGTTTGGGTTATGCTTCACGAGGAACTGGTGGTTCGGGTTCTGGTGGCGGATTCTCAAAAATGATAGTTGATTCATTATTTGAATCAATTAGGCTTGGTATAACTAATTTAAATCATTTCGAAGAAATTGGTTTATTTAATGAAGGATTTGGATGCGACCGAATAAGTGATATGACAGCAACATTGCTAAAAAAAGAAATCATAGCATACACACAAGAAATTTGTAAAAGACACAAGGTATCTACGGTAAAAATTAAAGTAAGTCAGTATGAGTTTGACTCGAAATTCAAAAGATGGAAAGATAAAGAAGTCAACTTACCGTTAAATCCATATACGAAAAAAGGAGTTTTACTCGTTCCAAAGAAATTTTTGAGAGAACTACCAACGATAAGTGCAGATGAATTTTTTGATTATTGTTGGTCGAATATGAATGAAGAATTGAGAGACCAATACGGCATTGAAATAAAAAGTCAGGTAAAGAAATCAGATATTATTCAAATTGCTCGTCAAAATCGAGAGTGGATTGCAGAATATGAAGCTTATCGTGATGAAAAAGGCTCTAAAGCTTATGACATAACAAAAGACCCAAAAGGATATTATAAATGGGTAATTGACACTTTAAATTACGTCAGGGAAAACGCTTATAAATTTATTATTCCTAAAAATGAAAGTGACTTTGACAAGTTTACTCAAGAAGTTATTGAACAATACGAACACTTTATAGAAGATAATTCTGGATATAAACTTTTATGGGACGATAATGGTAGAAAACCTAAAAGTGAAGAAGCTTCTCAATTAATTTTTACTGGAATAGTAAAACATTATTGTAAAGCTAACAATATTGACTTAAACAGGGAAGTGAATTTAGGAAGAGGACCTGTAGATTTTAAATTTTCATCTGGTTATGAAAATAGAGCTTTAATTGAAGTAAAGCTAGCAAAAAATTCAAAGTTTTGGAATGGACTTGAAAAACAGCTTATAAAATACCTCAAAGTTGAAGACATAAAAAAAGGTATCTTTTTAGTGATTTGCTATAACGAAAAAGATTTAAATAAAATATCTGACATAGAAAAAATCTCTAGAGAAGTAGGAGAAAAAAATAAAGTTGATTTAAAAGTAATAGTTATAGATGCAACATTTGGAAAACCATCAGCTTCAAAATTATGAAAACTTGTACTATTGTGTAATTTAAATCAACATTAAGCTTAAATATTTATCATCTGACATGAAGAAAGTAACTGTAAAAAACCTAATTGAATTTCGAGGGAAAAATGAACGAACCAAAATTACATTTGTCCATAATCTCAAGAGAGATAAAAGGAAATCAGAAGATAGTTCTGGAGGCGATTATTGGATAAGTTGTTTAAGTGCAATTAGAAATTCTTTTAGACTTGATGATGAAAGCTTATTAGACGAAAAGATAAAGTTATTGCGAGATAAGATTGAGGTCTCAGAAATAAAAAGGATAAAAGACCAATTCCAAAGAAACCTTGATATTGTTAATAATTTTAAAGATTTTGATTTAAAACATCTTAAACCTAATACCAATTTAACATTTTTAAAGCAACCTAAAGTCAAATCTATACTTGATATTAAAGGGCTTCCTATAGAAGCAAAACCTTGCCATATATACTCGTTTTCCGAAAATAATAGTGAGGAAGTTGGAGGAATTTGGTTTATTACCAAATTAAACGGTTTTAAGAAAAGTGAATTGGGCATGTTTACTGATATACTATATAGATATCTTGACAAATATTACTCAAAAAACTTTTATGTTAATCCTGATTATTGTGTAGCTGTTGACCTTTTTAACGCACAAGAAATTAATTATTCAGATATAAAAAGTGGAAAAATCCCTATATTAATTGATAACACAATAGATGAACTAAAAAATTTATAAAATCTTGGAAAAGCAGATATAATTTAAAAACTAACTCTAATACTCAATTTCTTGCATACTTCAAAGTTTTGCATTATCCACCCAATTACTTTAGTATAAACGTTACGGAGCATTATAGAAAGATTATTAAATTTAGATTAAAATGGTTATTGTAATGTTGAATAAAATTACCTCCTAATATACTGTTCACAAAAGTGTTAAGAAATTTAAAAATGATTTCGTAAATTATTTATAAAATTTGACGAACTTTAAATATGTATATAATTTTAATTAAAAAATAGATATTATGGGAATTAAACCTGGACCAAAAAGAATTGCCACATCAACAGGAAAAACTGACAGGCGTCAGCGAGACAATAAAGAAACTCCTAAAAATACGCCATCACTAAAACCTCACAAGCATAAAAAAGGGGATTAATAAAGTTGTCCTATTTCATAAAAAGTTCCTATAAATAAACGAGCTGGTATAATGCAGAGAGCGTCTAACAACTTTTACAATATTAATTGCTGTAACCCTTACCTGCTAACATTTCATTTTAAATGACCTTATACGAATTTAATATACTATCATTTGAAGAAAAACTAGCAACCGTATTTGATATAGGCATCTTCTTAGATAACTACATAACCAAAGACATCCGCATCAACTGTTATGCTATAGATAAGTTTTTTGTTGAGCTAGTTTACAATGCAGAATTTAATACAATTACAGAGGTAAGGAGCTTTAAAAATGGTAACGAAGTGGAAAAGTACTCTAAGGACATAAAGCTACTTTAAAACATGTTTAAATGACTTATAAACGACCATTAAAGACATTCATTTATAGATACTTATTTGTCTAATTGCTATAGTTTAAGTAGATGATTTTTAACTTAAAATTGATAGACCTACAAACTCTACTTTTTCAAGGATATTAGGTACATCACTATTCACTTTTGGGCTAAATAAATCTCTACTAACAGTATAAGCACTTAATTCATCTTCCTTAAAATTAATGTTGATTAATTCTTTTATACCGTTTTCATTTAAATCGTCCTTTAACCAATCTTGCTCAAAATCCCTTTGTAAAATTATTGGTTGCCTATTTTTCTTATTATGAATTTTAGCAAATAAAGGAGATGCTTTTTTAGTAAGAATTGTAAAGGTAACGACATTGCCTACTAAAGTATATAAACCTGCCAATGACAACACATCATTGTCTTTATGCTTTATGTGAAAAGGATATTTTTTACTCTTATATTCGTGAGGCTCAAAAAAACCTGTTACTGGAACAATACAACGCCTAGTTAGTGCTGAATGTTTATATATGAAATGTTCAAATAACTTTTCAGATTGTGCATTTAACCCACCCCCATATTTAACAGCATCCTTATAATAATCACTTAACTGTTCAGGCTTTTTATTGTTTGGAACTATCCCCCATAAAGCAGGAGCTAATACCGATGGCTCTTCTTGAGGTATGATAAGCATATCGGGATGCGCAAACCCATTTAGATGGTAACGAGGTATGTCATAAGCATCCCTTGCATCATCGTCTGTAAGTGATACATTGTAGCGATTTTCAAGTTCTACTACTTTTTTTGTCTGGGATGTATGAAAGCACATAGCTTAAAAAATTTGACTTATAAATATACTAATTATGTGTTAATCGTGATAATTTCATTTAAGTTAGTTGAGTATCTAGGGGATAAACGCTCTTGTTTCATTTTCCATTGACGACCTAAAGACTGACTACCAAATTTAACTTTATTATTGCCATAAGCCTTATTTAACCTATCAACTATATTCATTATTGGTTGATGCTTAGGGTTTTCAGCAGTAAATAAAGTAAACTGTTTTTGATTGTTTGGAGTCAGCCCCATAACTATAACACCTGCCTTTTTGTAGTGATATCCCTCTTTGTAAATTGCCTTTAATCCTGCCTCTGCATATTTGACCAAATCGATACTAGAATCAGTTGGATAATGTGTTTTGATAACAATATTTCTACCGTATTGTGGTAAATCTTTACGGAAACCGTTGGTATGCAAAAAGACCATTAACAAATTACAATGGGATTCTTGTCTCCGAAGTTTTTCGGCACAAGAAATTGAAAAGGTAGATACACGCTCTTTAATATCCTGATAGCTTGTAAGCATCGCTTCAAAAGAACGTGTAGTCGCTATCATTTTTTTATTGGCTTTTGTTTCTAAATCTAAAGTTGGCTTGCCTTCTAATTCGTGTTTTAATCTTAAACCTACTACTGACATATTATTACGTACCCAATCATCTGAAAGTTGTGTAAACTGAAAAGCGTTATGAATATTAAGATTTTTAAGTCTCTTTGCATGTTGCCTACCTATACCCCAAACGTCTTCAATTTTAAGCCATTTTAAAGCGTTTATACGTTTTTCTTCACAGTCTATCACATAAACACTATTCGTGCGCTCTGGAAACTTCTTTGCTATCTTATTTGCAACCTTAGATAATGCCTTTGAAGGCGCAAAACCAATGCTAATTGGTATGCCTGTACCTTTGGTAACACGATACCTTATTTTATTGCCAATCTCCTGTAAATCGAACAATTTAAAACCTTCAAATTTTAAGAAAGCTTCGTCTATACTGTAAATCTCTACTTCTGGAGTAAATTCAGATAATAAATTCATTACCCTACTGCTCATATCCCCATAAAGTGCATAGTTTGATGAAAAGACTGAAATGTTATTTTCATCAAATACTTTAGCATATTCAAATGCAGGTGCACCCATAGGAATACCTAACGCTTTAGCCTCATTGGAACGTGCTATAACACAACCATCGTTATTTGACAAAACCACAACTGGCTTACCGTTTAAGGATGGATTAAAAACACGCTCACAGGAAGCGTAAAAATTATTACAGTCTACAAGTGCAAACATTTAGAGGTACTTAATAACATTTATAACAACACCCCAAATAATGAAGTCATTATCTTTTGTAACCTTTATAGGTTTATAGTCTTTGTTTTCTGCAATTAGCCAAATAATATCCTTTTCGATTTTTATTCTTTTTACAGTAAACTCGCCATCAATAAAACAAATAGCAATCTTATTATTTGTCGGTTCTAAACTTTTATCAATTATTAACAAATCGCCATCGTGGATGCCTGCATCTATCATTGAATTACCTCGTACCTTACCATAGAAAGTAGTACTAGGGTTTTTTATTAGATGTTTGTTTAAGTCAATATTAATATCTAAAAAGTCATCTGCTGGAGAGGGAAAACCTGCACTAATACCATTTGATACAAAAGGTAATTCTAAACTAATTGAATAGCTTGGAGTGTAAAATTCAATGTTTTTAGAAATATGTAGGTTTCTTATCTTCATAGTTTAACAAAGTTATTAAATAATAAAAAATGAAAGACTTAAAATTTGAAGATTTACCAAAAGCAATGGAGTTAATATTAGAAAAAATATCATCTATTGAAAGTGATTTAAACAATTTGAAACAAAATTTTCAGCCTAAAGAACCTGAAGAACTGATGACAAGAAAAGAAACAGCAGAATACCTTAAAATTGACAGTACAACATTATGGCATTGGACAAATAAAGGTAAAGTAACTGCCTATGGTATTGGAGCTAGAAGCTATTATAAAAGAAGTGAAATAATAAACTCATTAGTTAAATTAAAAAAATAAGTTTTAGGTTTTGTAAGAAAGTAACTATATTAGCTAAAGGATTTAAAAATTATTAAAGATAAATATGGATTATATACGAAAAAAGTATTGTTATTATTCCATTTCATCCTAATAAAGGATATTCAATAATCTATATAACTAAGTTAGGCACAAGCTGAAAAAACAGAATGATTGAAAATAACCAACTAACCATAAAATTCGGCGGAGACGGAAATATCAAAGTTGAAACTCTAACTGAATTTTTAGACAACTACAAACAATTACTTTACTTAATCAATAATGAATTAGGTTACAATCCTAACGATATGGTTATTGAAGTTTCACCACCCGAAAATGGAAGTTTCAAAATAAAACTAAAGTCAAAGTATAAAGATTTGATTTTAGAAAAAATGGGAGACTTGACTGTTGGAACATTAGTTGGACTTCTGATTTTATTCGCAACAAACGCAACTCAAAACAAAACGGAAGAAGAAATAAAACAAATTTTGGAAGACAAACAGATAGTTGATAAAGAACTACCTAAAATAATTTATAATGTATCTCAAAATTCTGGTGCTAATCAAAAAATTAAACAGACTTTTATAATCGTAAATAACGATGAAAATGTAAAAGACTTGAAAATAGAACAAGAAGAAAGAGAAGTAATAAATATTAACAGAACAGAATTTCCAAAATTTATCGACCAAATTGATACACAAGAAATTGAAGAACTACCAGAATCTGACATTCTAACTGATAAAGCAACTTTAATCATAAAAACCATACACTTTGAGGGACACGCAAAATGGGCTTTTGTTTTTAGAGGTTATCCAATAAAAGCCTCAATAAAAGATGCCGACTTTTTTGAACGTCTCAAAAATGAAGCTTTTAGGAAAGGAGATGCTTTGAAAGTAACCCTATCTCGAAAACGAAATTATGACGAAGATTTACAGACATATATTATTGACCAAAACAGTTATGTGATTGAAAAAGTATATGAACACATATCAAAATCAGACAATCAAAATAGACTGAAATTTGAATAAAAGCCAGTGCCTAACAATGTATAACCGCAATTACGGCGGATTCGACTGCGTCCGAATCTACTCGGAACCGAAAATCATTAACTTTAATCCCGTACTAACGGTTATACGAGACCGTTGGTAGCAATTAAAAAAAACACGAGAAATGACATTAGTAATTGCCGAAAGAAAAAACAATAAAATCTCTTTTTGTTCCGACTCCAGAATATCTTTTGGCAATCAAGGACATATTGACTTTGGTATTAAAGTGTTTTCCATTCCAGTCAAAATTTATTCTCCAACTGACACTTCAACAAGAAGACAAACGTTAGATTATGATTATAAAATTGGATTGGCAGTAATAGGAAGTGCTATGAACGCATATCTAATTAAAGAATCTATTTATGAAATTCTTCAAAACTTGCAATATGCCCCGAATTGGTCAAATATTTCAATGGAGAAAATAGCTGATATAGTATTTAAAATTTATAAAAAAACAACTTCCGATTTGACACAAATTCTTTTAAAAAACGGTGTTTGCGAATTACTATTGGGAGGATATTGTCCAGAAAAAAATAAAATTAAAGTATTTCATTATAGTTTAGAAATTTTAGAAGACCGAACAATTCCTAAATTCGAAGAGATTTTAGAGAATGATAATTCTATTCTGTTTTATGGTTCAGGAAAAAAATCAGCTGAAATAGTTTACAATCAAAATAAAAACACAATTCCGTTAAAAATATTAAGAGAAATAGTAAAAGATGAAAATATAACAAGTGTAGGTGGTGGTTTGCAATATGGTGCTTTTGAAAATAGAAATTTTAACATATTTGGTATAGAAGATTATAGCCTAAACCGAAATGGCAGCTTTAAAGAGTATTTGTTGACTTTAAGAGGAATTACTCTTTACAAAGGCGAATTTGAAATTGATATGAACGATTTTCATATTTCATATAATTTTTTAAGACCTTTTGCTGATGAAATTAATCAAGCATTTGATATTAAACCTGAATAAAATAACTGCTACCGACACAGCACATAAGGCATGGCTGGGTTAGTCCTTACTTGGAAACTCCTGCGGATTTTCCAAAGCTAGTTTTATCAGGAAAGGTCTGTGCCGAGACACGCCACAGCTCATATACATAAACGTTTGCAATAATAAACCAAAAATGATAAAAATAGAAGAAATTGAAATATTAGACGAGAGTTTTATTAATAAAATAGAAAATTTTGCTAGTCCAGAAAGGTTTCAATTTTATTTCTTTTTTAATGCAGTTAATATGGTCAATTATGGACATACAAGTTTCTATGATTGCTTTATTTTAAAAAATGGTAAGACTACTAAAATAATTGGTTTATTTATAGATTTCAATTACTACTTGTATGGAAAAGATTGGACACAAGAAGAATTAAAAATTGTTAGAGATAGAATAGACTTTAAGTCGTTTCCAAATGAATTTCATTTTGTTGGAACATATGAATTAATAAATCAACTTTTTGAAAAAACTGATATTAAAACTAATGATTTTAAAAACCGCATTTTTTATAAAATTACCGACAAAATAAAACCTTCTAATACATTACTAATCCTATATCCAACTCTTACTGATTTGGATGAATTGGCGCAATTATGTATGGAAGCTCACAGAGAAGAATATAAAGAATTAAGCGTCAGACCTCTTGAAGATTTCATAAATACAGCTAGAAATCAAATTTCTAAATCAAGTATTGTAATTAATAAAAACGGGGCAGAAATAACTGGTTTCTGTACTGCAATGTATGTCGAATCAGATGAGCCTATGATTGGTACTCTATATGTTCGAGAAAAATATAGAAATAAAGGAATTGGAAAATCCCTTTTAAATTATCTAACTAGTGAATTAATGACAAAAGCTAAAGCATGTTATTTAATGACTGAAAGGGATAACAAATCTGCGAATAAAGTAATGGAATCTATTGGATTTAATAATATTTACGAACATCTTGACAAAACAATTACTGCTCCCAAAAACATGTAAAATTAATTGCCAGTTTCTCGTCTACATACGAAAAACCTTGGACAGTATTTTGGAAAAAAACACCAAGCCATCGCCTTGAGGGATACAGTCCAACAGGAATTACACTTTGGTAGATAGTTATCCATCACAAAGGATTATCACTCCAATACTGAAATAACATATTGCAAAGTTATATAAAATGAATTTATTTAGACATTAAAATTTATTTTACTGTCTTCTCAAAATCATCACATAACTGATTTACTATGTCTTCTGTTTCTTTGATAAAGAATTGACCTAATACATTCCTATTGCGTCTAATATATTTCCTGTAGAGTTTAGCAAAATCACTATATATTTCTTCTTCGTCAAATACAGAACCTTCATCTTTCATTTTAGCTATAAGATGCGTGCCATTTTCGGGTAATCGCACATATTCAAAAAAGGCTTCTATCTTATTTTGAAAATCTATTATCAAAGCTTCAATTTCCTCTTCTTCCTCATTGCGCTTTTCTATAACTGCCAAAATATCAAATTTATATTGCTTCCCTGGTTTTCCTGATGGCTCGTTATTATTTGGCTTCCCTTTAGGTTTTTCAACCTCTTCTGGTGGTGCAACTATACCTATTCTATTGTCAAAATACACATCTACATCATCAATTAACTCTGTTGTACCAGTTAAAGAATTATATAAAACACTATATCTATACCAAAACTCAGTAAAATGCTCCTCACTAAACTTATCATCTATCTCAATAACAAAAGCTATTAGATTTAAAATTTTGAAATATTTATTAATATTATTTTTAAGCTTCTTAGCATCCTCTGGCTGCTTCCTTACTAATTGTGTAACTGCACTTTCAAAATTTAAAATAGCCGTTATGTCTTTTTTATCGCTTAATTGATATGCTTTGAAAGGCTTAAAATGTGCCTTGAAAATATTCTCTAGTTGAAGGTTATCATAAATCTCTTGTAGCAACTGTTCTTGACCTAAAGGATCAAAATCACTAACAACAACATTACTAAAATGTTCAAAGGCTTGTTTTATGTTATTTACATTTACATTCTTATAAGATAAGTCTATAATTTTACAGTCCTTTTTATGCTTTCCTGCCGTTCTATTTACCCTTGAAATTGTTTGTATAGCATTTATCCCCCTTACCTCTTTATCTAAAAATAAGGTATGTAATTTAGGCTCGTCAAATCCTGTTTGAAGCTTATCTACAACTATCACTAATCCGTTCTTTTTAACGGCAAAATTCTGTAATACTTTAGATTCGGATAACCCACCGTTTAGTGTTGAAGCACTTTCATACTTCTGCCCATCTGAACTATAAACTATATAAATAGGTGCATCTTTAAAACGTTCGTACTTTTTCTCTGTAATTAGTTCGTTATAATATTGCTGAATATATTTACGATATTTAATAGCTGCTTTAATAGAAGAAGCTGCGAACATAGCCTTAGCAGTTCCCCTAATATTATGATATACTGCTGTTACCAATCTTTTAGCTACAAACTTTGAAATTGCTTCTATACGCTCTTCGTTTTCGTATATGTTTTTTTTACTAATCCTGTATTTTTTACCATTTGCATCCACGCCTGAATCTGGATTATCTGGCATTTCTCCATAACCAACATCCCCTTCAAACCCCTCTAAAGCATCTTCGGGTTTATCAAAATACATTTTAGCGGACACAGGAACTATGCCCTTAATAGGGTTTAAAATATAACCATCTTCAATAGCTTCTTTCATTGTGTAGCTATCAAATGGCACCCATATTTTTTCAGCTTCTGCATACTTGTTGTACTCTCCAAAACGTGCTAATGTTACATCACTTGGGGTTGCCGTAAAACCTATTATTAGGTTTTTCTTATTATAGGTCTTTTTATATTCTTTATTTGTATCAAAACTATTCTGTAACTCATCAAATAAAGACACCATTTCTTCGTGTTGCATCCCACTATTTGAACGATGTATTTCGTCTATTAAAAAAGCAATACGCATTGATGCCAATTTTAGTATTACTTCATCATCTAAAAATTCTTTTATAGAATTAAACTTTTGAAGGTTAACAACTACTATTCGTTTGTCTGTGTTTAATGCTTCCAAAAAAGATTTTTTATTATTGGCTTCTATGAACATACTATTTGCTATGTTCATATTGTACATTTTACTATCTAATTGGTCTCGTAACTGCACCCTATCAACAACCAACATTATCTTATCATATACAAACTCATTATTTTTACGTAAATCTTTAAGTTGCAAAGCAGTCCAACCTATAATATTACTTTTACCAAAACCTGCTGCATATTGTAAGAGTAGCGAATAAACGTTTTTATTGTTTTGATACTTCTGTCTTTTATTTATTAAATCTTCTATTTGTGAAGCTCCTAAGCCCTTTTCTGTTAGCTGCTGGCGTAGTTTGTTTATAAAGTAATCTGGTTCGTCCTCATGCTCTAAAAACTCGTCTATTTTGTTGATGATTTTATCTGCTCCAAATTTCTGTTTTGGACGTGGCGCAATTAACCTACCGTCATTATGCTTGTATTCCTTTTGTTTAACTTTATCTGCTTTAACTAATTCTCGCTCTATAAAGTTATAATAGAGAATTTCACGCTCTATCATTTTTTTACTGTACAAAGCCTTAAATACTTCTTCAAAGCGTTCCTGTTTATTAGCTGTGGCATTTAATAAAGGATAAGGTTTTAATGCGTTTTTAATGTTTGCTTTATACTTATCGAAATCAAAGGAATTATCTTCAACTTTAGATTTAATCTCTTCAAATTGGTTAGAAATGTCCCTTATTATAAAAGTATCTTGAACATCGGTAGTTGTTATATGTATAGCTTTCTCGAATATCTTTAAAAAATCCTTTCTTATGGTTTGAGACACATCGTTACCGTCTGCAATATCTAAATAGTTTGAAACCGCTTTTTGATAGTCGTTAGCTATTTTTATTTTACCGTCTTTATGTGCGCTTTGATTGTTGTAATTAGATTTTAACTCTGAATACCCTAAAAAAATACCGTTTAAGAAAAAAGTAATATCTGGACGGAAACTAAAATGGTTTTTACCTTCATAACTATAGATATAGGGTAATTCTTGAACTACTGAAAACACATTTTCTTCAAACAGTTTATCTCCATGTGTAATACTACCACTTGGATAAAACAAGTTGATTTTTATACCTTTAAACGTTACAGATTTGTTGTTATTAACAAACAAAGCCATATTCATGGATTCGCCTATACGTTTGTTTAAAAACTCTTGAAACTCCTGCAACAACTCCTTTTCATTATTATCAAAGATTTTTAATAGTTTTCGATATGCTGTTTTGTTAAGTGTAGTCTCACTAATAAAATATTTTAAATCTTCTACTACAAAATGTAATTTAGATACTGTATTTGCTTTAACTTCTTTGTACTGCAACCCATCTGCACGATTGGTAAAGAAATTTATTAGATATTTATCCTGTAGTATTAATTCATCCATAATTATGTACTTACTTTTACTTTACCCGTTACTACATCGTTAATTAATGTTTTACGTAATTCTTTTAGGGTTTTTATTTGAATCTGTATATTTTCAACAATTTTATTTATAGTACTGGTTCTTGCATCTAAATAATCTGATATTTGCTGTTGTTCTGATTTAGAACATGCGCAAATTTTAAAATATTTAACGTCTCCTTGATTAATACCGCCTTGAGCTCCACCTGTCATAAGTGTCCTAATTTTATCTCTAGCTGAGATAAGGAAATAGAAATAGTATCGATGAGAAACTTTTTTATGATTTGAATCTATCGAAACAATTGATTGATTGATAGTTGTATCAAAATTTAAGTAACCTATGTTGGAGCAAGTTGCTCCTGTTAAAGCTATCAATATAGAATCCTTTCTAGCCATTTTCGTTGAACTTTTTAATAATGCTTCTTCTGAAATGTAAGACTTAACAATGTCTTTATTTACTTCTCCATTTTGAACTGCTCCAGATGGAATCCACGGAATATCTCCAACCCAATAAGATGATTCCCCAGTTGAAGGAGTTCCTCCAGCCAGTGTGTTAAAAATATCTTTTATTCTCCTAATCTCCCAATGTTCTGGAATTTCCCCTATCCATTTAACACCGCTATCTTTTAACTTGACATTTTTATCTAAACCCTTGGTAACAACCTCATTTATTAAAGTTTTACGATAGGCTTTGAAATATTTAACTTTTTGTTGTAAAAGTTTTATTTTTTTGTCTATTGCTATAGTTTTAGAATCTAAATAATTGGCTATTTGGGATTGTTCTTTTAAAGGGGGTATTGTTAAAATAAAATTATTAATATCTTTCTGGAACAAGTGAGGAACACCCATCCCTTCTTTTTTCAATCCTATTATATTTTGAAGATAATTAGACTTTAAAAAATAAAAAAAATATTTATTATGCTGATTTTTTAACCTTAATACCCCAATAGAACTGTTTACAGTTCCTTTGCTCTTTAGGTCTTCTACAATATTTACAATCCCTAAGGTTGAACCATCTTTAACCAAAAGAATATCCCCATTATTCAACATAATTTCAGGAGATTCATAATATCTTTCTTTTGTGATATAGTTAACATTATTATAATCAATATCAACTTTTTTAATATTTGGAGTAGAAAGAAAAAAATATCCTGATTTAACATATTCTGAAGCTTTTAAAGCTTTCCAACCAACTCTTGCTTTTACACTTCCAATATTTTTTATTCTATCCAGCTTCCAATGTTCAGGTATTTTCCCCAACCATTGAATTTCAGAATCTTTAAAATTTTTATATAATTCCATTAAATTTCTAGATCATGTTCAAGGTTAAATAATTTGCTTTCTAACTCTTTTAAATCGGTAATAATATCTTGTAAAGAGCGTAACTGTTCTGGTTTATAGAATACCTTATTAAAATTTATTTCTACACCTATGGTATTTTCTATGTAACTAAACGGTTTTGTAATATACTTAGCCATAAAATCCCCAATATTTTTCTGGTTTTCGGTTTCTATTGGCGAATAAGGTATTATTTCATAGTCCTTTTCGTAATCTGGCGTTAACTCTACAGTAATAGTAATATTGGCATCTTTGGTTTTACTTGCCTTTTTAAATGTAGCTTTTATTACAATTTTACCGTTACCTAGTTCGGTTACATTTTGGTTTTTATCAGTTTTTATAATGGTTTCCTTATCCACGTCATAACTGTAACTATTTCCTTTTGTATCTAAAACCATAAAAGCAGGGTCTTTATAGTCAAACTCTGCAACAAAGCTTTTGTAGTATGTGTCGTAATAGTCTTTTAAACTTGTGTAGTCAGGTTCTGGAAAACTAATTATCTCCATAGTATTAATAGCCTTTAAACCGTCCTTTTTAAACGTATCTAAAACTGTTATGGTGTTTGCTTCCACTTTTATACTTTTCGCTCTTATCTCTTTTCCTACTGCGTTTTTTTTAACTGGCAATATGCTTTCTAAAGACTTACCATTATAATCAACATTGGTTAACATAATAGCTTGCTTATTAAAATAGAAATGCCACTTATCAAACACCTTTGCATAGTCAGTGTCTTCAAAATTGGTTAAAGCATCTAAAATAGTTTTACGGTTATGTAGAGCCATTTCTTTACGCTTTTTCCCTTTACTCTTTTTTAAAGGTTCGTAAAAATCACTTCCGTTAATTAATATAATTTTATCTCTTCTCTCTTCTGCTTTGTTCTTGTTAAACACCCATAAATAGGTATAAATGCCTGTGTTAAAAAACTCATCTGTAGGCATCTGTATTATTGCCTCAACCCAATCATTATCAAAAAAATACTTTCTAATGTTACTTTCTCCGCTACCTGCATCACCACTGAACAATGTAGAACCGTTATGAACCACTACAGACAAACCATTATCCTCTAATTGAGATAATATATGTTGTGTAAATAAAAACTGCCCATCTGAAATAGAAGGTAATGCGTGGAAGCGTTCGGTAGTATCGTTTTCAATATCTTTTTTATAGCCTTTCCAATCTACCCCGTATGGTGGATTAGCTACAATAATATCAAACTTCTTCTCTATGAAAGAAATATTAGTTAATGTGTTACCATACCTAATATCGGAATCTGTACGGAAACGACTTTCTATTTTTGCTAGGGCATACAAACTATCGCTCCAGTCCTCTCCGTAGGTTTTTGTAGGTCGGCTGTATTGGTCTTTTATTTTATCCTCTACCCCAAAAAGTAAGTTGCCACCGCCACAAGTCGGGTCATAAATGGTTAAAAACTCCCCATTATCTTCAATTTTAGATAGGATAATTTCAGAAATTAAAGCAATAATATCGTCGGGGGTATATTGCTCTCCAGCAGTTTCAGCAGATATGTCAGCCCATTTACGTTTTATATGCTCTTCTAAAGTGGTTATTTCGGAGTTATTAAAAGGCGTTAAATCTATTTCGCTCCATTTTTTAACTGTATCAAAAAGAATGTCCTTTTTACGTAACTGCCCACTAACTCCCGAAATATCTAAATACTTTTCTTCAGTGTTACCTCTATCAACCCCTAACAGTTCTTTAGTTTCTGGGTCAAATGATTTAAGGTAAGTATCAAAATCGTTATCGAATGTTTTATCATTTTTACAGATTTCCGCTAATGTTTTATGCTGCTTTATAACAACTTCGTTATAACCAATGTTATAGTCTTTAAACTCATCTAAAAAGTCGTTAACATCATCTATATCGTCAATAGAATCAGCTCCAAAATCTTTTAGAAGTTCTTTGTAATGTCTTACTAATCTACTTTCCAACATTATCATTGCAAAGTAGGGCATCATATATTTAGGGAAGTCCGATTGTTTTATTCCTGCCCCGATTAATAGGTCGGCAGTTGACCATACTTTAGATTCGTATTGTAGTATATTTTGGCTCATTTATAGACTTAGTTTCAAAAAGCATAAAAATATGTATTGGTTTGAGATTAGCCTAATCAAAAAGATGTTTATTTTCTTTCCAATGCTCCTTTAATTTTATTGCATACTCTTTGGGGGTTATTTTTATGTATTTTAAAAATTGGGATTCTGTTTTATGTCCTGTAATTTTCATAATAGTTAGTGTATCTATTTTACCATATAAATTAGATGCAAAACTCCTGCGACAAATATGGCTTGATATTAATTCAAATTTAGGGTATTTACCATCTATCTTCCTGTGTATTATTTTTTTCTTACCATCTTTTACAATCTCCTTAGGACACATCTTAGAACCTTCTACAAATTCAGTAAAGCCCACCTTTTCACAAACTATCTTAATATAATCGTTAAACTTCTGGTCGCTTATTTTACGTGGAAATTTTCCGTTCCTTTTCTTTAGAATTTCTCTAATATGTGGATGAATTGGAATAATAACTGGGAAACTTGTTTTTTTGGTAGTAAGAGTAATAAAGTCATCATCAATGTTTTTACTACTTAATTTAAGTAAGTCTGAAACTCTTAAACCTGTATATAAGCCTATTACAAACCAATCCTTTGCATTAGTTAAGCTTTCATTTTCTATGGATTTATTATAAATCTTCTTAATCTCTTCTGTAGTTAGGTAAATATCTTTAGTCTCGTAACTTGGAGAGTAAAATTCATTTAATTTATACTCATTTGAAACATTATAGCCCATTTTATCGGCAGTCCTGCAAAACAACCTTATATCGTCTATATAGCCCCCTATAGTACTATTCCGTAGATGTTGTGTATCTTTTAGATATTCAAGAAAACCAGAATGGAACTTCAAGTCAATGTCAGTTAGTTTATATCTTTTACTAACACTATTCTCGAAAGCTTGAATCTTGTTTTTAGTGGTTCTATAATGTTGTATAGTCCTTTTTAATACTAACTCCCCTTTCTTTGTTTTTCTTTTCTCGGAATCTTTTATAAAAGTTTCTATAAAATTTGTGATAAATATTTTATTATCTAGGTCTGTATTTTGAGTTTCCTTGTTAAGAAATATAGCTATCTGTTCTTTTAACCAATTGTTAGTAATAATAGCCCCATCAGCTTTAGAATCTTCATAAGCCTTTATAATAAAAGCCTTGAGTTCGTTTAGCTTAATATTAATCTTAACGCTATCAACTTCCTTAGTGCTTAAAACCTCCTGCTTTGGTTTGCTCCATCTATTTTTGGGAACACTAAAATCTGTTGCTACTTCGTAATCAAATTGACTGCCTTGCTTAAATCGTAGATAGATAGTATTCCAATCACTATTGGTTTTTAGACGATAATTTACTGAAGCCATAAAAAATATTTTTGCTAAAGATAATTATTTACCCCCATTTTTACCCCTAAATGTGATTAATTTATATTTTATTAAGTTTATTTACATTAATAAACTTGAGTAAACTTCTTTGTTAATAAGCATAAAACATAGAGTTTTTGTATAATTATAGATAAACAAAAAAATTAGGTGCGACTATTCTCGTGCGCACTTTTCTTCACTTTATATTTTAAATTTTATTTATTGAATTAATATCCTTAATTTTGTTTAACACAAAACAATTATTGATGAACAATATTAAAGTCAATTTTAGTATAAAAGATCTTGAAAATCTTACCGGTATAAAGGCGCATACTATAAGAATTTGGGAAAAACGTTATAATTTATTAAGTCCAGATAGATCGGAAACCAATATTAGAAATTATAGCTTAGCTAGTTTTCAAAAACTTCTGAACATTTCATATTTAAATAATAACGGTTTAAAAATTTCTAAAATAGCCAGTTTAAAAGAGGAAGAAATACCAATAAAAGTAAGGGAAATTGCCTCAAGAGGCAAAGTGGAAGATCATGCCATAAATGCTTTTAAATTAGCTATGGTTAATTTTGATCAGCTCCTATTCTATAATACTTACAACAATCTACTTGAAAACAAGACGTTTAAAGATATTTTTTACACTGTTTTTTTACCATTACTAAACGAAATTGGATTACTATGGCAAACAAATACCATAACTCCTGCGCATGAACATTTTATTTCAGTTCACATAAAACAAAAAATACTTCTAAACATAGAACGTCTACAAAGCTTAGAACCAAAACCTGAGACGGATACTTTTGTGCTATTTTTACCTGATAATGAAATACACGATATTGGTTTACTATTTATAAACTATGAGCTAAGATGCAAAGGCTATCATACTATTTTTTTAGGTGAAAGTGTGCCCATGAAAAGCTTAACAGATTTATTTGATTATTTTGAAAGCATCACCTTTATTTCATATTTCACAGTGTATCCTGAAGATGACGCCATAGAAAAATATATTGTAGATTTTAACAACTTATTACTTAAAAAAGAAAACAATAAATTACTATTGCTAGGTCAAAAAATCATAAATTTTAATAGCAAAACACTTCCTAAAAACATTAAAATATTTAAATCGATAGAAAGTTTAGTTAAAGAAATGTAGTTTATATTTTTTATTGTTTAACTTTTTATTATATTTGTTGAACAATATGACAAAATCAATTATAATTATAGGTTCGGGCTTTTCTTCCTTAGCAGCATCTTGTTATCTAGCCAAAGCAGGATACAATGTTACCGTAGTTGAGAAGAACAGTACTATTGGTGGTCGGGCAAGACAACTTAAAAAAGACGGTTTTGCTTTTGATATTGGTCCAACTTGGTATTGGATGCCCGATGTTTTCGAACGCTTTTTTTCAGATTTTAAAAAAAAACCATCTGATTATTATTCATTAGAAAAATTAAATCCTGCATATAGTGTTTACTATGGTAAAGAAGATTATATCACTATTGAAGACACATTAGAAAAGATAAAAATTGCCTTTGAAAAAGAAGAAATTGGTAGTTCTAAAAAGCTAAACAAGTTTATTGAAAAAGCAAAAAGCAATTATGATATCGCTATAAAAGATTTGGTATACAACCCTGGAGTTTCTCCTTTAGAATTGGTTACTCCGCAAACCATTAAAAAGCTAAATCAATTTTTTAGCACCATAAAAAGAGATGTTAGAAAAGAATTTAAAAACGATAGATTAGTAAAAATTCTGGAGTTTCCCGTTTTGTTTTTAGGAGCTAAACCAAGTGATACGCCTTCGTTTTATAGCTTTATGAATTATGCCGATTTTGGTCTTGGCACCTTTCATCCAAAAAAAGGCATGTACCAAGTTATACTAGCTATTGAAGCTCTGGCAAAAGAACTGGGAGTTACCATAAAAACGGAAATGCCTGTCGATAAAATTATAGTAGATAATGGAGAAACTCTTGGTGTTATTTCTAACGGAAAAACCTATAGAAGTGATATCGTTTTAAGCGGTGCCGATTATCATCACACTGAATCCTTATTAGCTAAACCATACAGACAATACTCTGAAACATATTGGAACAAAAAAACGTTTGCACCTTCTTCTTTACTTTTTTATGTTGGCTTCAACAAAAAATTAATCAATGTAAATCATCACACATTATTTTTTGATGTTGATTTTGATATTCATGCCGAAGCTATCTACGACAACCCAAAATGGCCAGAAAACCCGTTGTTTTATGCTAGCTTCCCTAGCAAAACAGATGATAATTCTGCTCCAAAAGGCAATGAAGCAGGTATATTTTTAATTCCACTAGCCCCGGGATTAAAAGACACTCCAGAATTACGGAAAATCTATTTCAATAAAATTTTAGATCGTTTTGAAAACTTAACATCTCAAAATGTGAGAAATCATATTCTTTTTAAAAAAAGCTTTTGCATCAACGATTTTATAAAAGATTACAATTCATACAAAGGAAACGCCTATGGAATGGCAAACACCTTGATGCAAACCGCATTTTTAAGGCCCAAATTAAAAAGTAAAAAAGTAAAAGGCCTATTTTTCACCGGGCAACTAACAGTTCCTGGTCCTGGTGTGCCTCCTGCTTTAATTTCCGGAAAACTAGTAGCTGATTTAATATTAAAACATCACACAACATGAAAGCATTATTCGACACTGTGTCTTACAATTGTAGTAAAATTGCAACAAAAACTTATAGTACATCGTTTTCATTAGCTACTAAAATGCTATATAAATCGATAAGAAATGATATTTATAATATTTATGGATTTGTAAGATTTGCAGATGAAATTGTCGATTCTTTTCATGACTACAACAAAGAAGATTTATTCAATAGATTTTCTGAAGATTTAGAACATGCTTTAAAAGATAAAATAAGCTTAAATCCTATTTTGAATTCATTTCAATACACCTATCATAAATACAACATTGATAAAAGTTTAGTTGATGCCTTTATGAAAAGCATGCAATTGGATTTACATAAGACCACTTATTTAACTGATGAAGAATACAAAAATTACATTTACGGGTCTGCAGATGTGGTTGGACTTATGTGCCTTAAAGTATTTGTTAAGGGTGATACTGATAAATACAACGAACTAACAGAAACTGCTATGGCATTAGGTTCAGCATTTCAAAAAGTGAACTTTTTAAGAGATTTAAAGGCAGATTTTGATGAATTGAACAGAAGCTATTTCCCAAATGTGGATTTGAGTAACTTAAACGAGGATTCAAAACAAAAAATCATAAACGATATTGAACAAGATTTTAAAAGAGGTTTAAGCGGTATTAAAAAGCTCCCTATTGAAGCAAAATTTGGTGTTTTCATGGCTTATAGGTATTACAGACAACTCTTAAAAAAACTTAAAAAAACACCTGCATTACAAATTAGAAATGCCAGAATACGTGTTTCAAATCCTAAAAAAGTTGAACTGTTAATGCGTAGTTATGTCAAGTATCAATTAAATATAATGTAAATTTATAACATGCAAACGGTACTTTTTATACTTATTTTTCTAGCAACATATTGCTTTATGGAATTTATGGCGTGGTTTACCCATAAATATGTGATGCATGGTTTTTTGTGGAGTTTGCATAAAGACCACCATAAAAAAGACCATGATAGTTGGTTTGAACGCAACGATGCGTTTTTTATTTTTTACGCAGTAGTTAGCATTGGTTGCTTTTTACCTTGGAAATATGATATTTTTTGGGCCGGTTTACCCATTGGTATTGGCATTTTTACTTACGGACTATCTTATTTTTTGGTTCACGATATTTTTATACACCAACGCTTTAAACTTTTTAGAAATGCCAATAATTGGTACGCTAAAGGTGTTAGGCGTGCACACAAAATGCACCATAAACATATAGGAAAAGAAGATGGTGAATGTTTTGGGATGCTATTTGTTCCATTCAAATACTTTAGAAGCAGCAAATGACCTATTTGTACCTTCTTTTAAATTTAGGCTCATTATCTGTTCCTTTTATTTTTAGTTTTTACCCAAAACTAAAATTCTATAAATACTGGAAATCGTTAGGAATTGGCATCCTTATCAGCATGCTTATTTTTATTCCTTGGGACATATTTTTTACCATACATGGTATTTGGGGTTTTAATTCAGATTACTTTTTAGGAACAAAACTATTTAACTTACCCATTGAAGAATGGCTCTTTTTTATCTGTATTCCATACGCTTGCGTGTTCACACATTATGCGCTATTGTATTATTTTCCGAATTTAAAATTATCAAGTGGCACAACAAAACTAATTGGCTACGTCTTGTTTCTTGTTTTTTTTATCATTTCTATGTACAATTATAATAAATGGTACACCTTTATAAACTTTTCGGTGGCCACCATTTTAACCTTATTAGTCGTTACAAAAAAACCAGAAATACTTCAATCTTATCTACTAACTTTTTTGGTGATGCTTGTTCCTTTCTTTATTGTGAATGGTATATTAACAGGAAGTTTTATTGAAAATGAAGTGGTTTGGTACAATAATTCAGAAAACTTAAATATTAGATTATTCACCATTCCAATTGAAGATTCAGTTTATGCCTTTACATTGATTCTTTTGAATCTTTTTATAATAAAATCTATTAAAAAAACTTAATTCAATTAAGAGTTTACTACGTTTTTAGGGTTTTCATCCAAATAAGCTTTTAAATTATCTTCAACAATATCCATTAAACGGATTCTCGATTCTTTTGGTGCCCAAGCAATATGTGGTGTAATGATACAGTTTTTTGCTTTTAATAATGGATTGTTTTCTTTTATGGGCTCCGATGAGACTACATCAACCGCTGCACCTGCTACTTTCCCGGAATTAAGCGCTTCTTTTAAATCTTCTTCAACAATTAAACCACCTCTTGATGTATTAATTATCATAACACCGTCTTTCATTTTGTTAATATTCTCTTTATTGATGATGCCTTCGGTACTTTCAAATAACGGACAATGCAAACTTATAATATCAGATTTTTCAAACAACTCTTCCAACTCAACATAACGGCAAGTATCACTTTCTAACGCATAATCTTTACTTCTATTATTAGCCAAAATATTCAAACCAAAAGCCTGCGCTATTTTTGCGGTAGCTTGCCCAATTCTGCCAAAACCTATAATTCCTAAATTTTTCCCAGCCAGTTCAATCAGAGGTGTATTCCAAAAACAAAAATCCAATGATTTTGTCCATTCACCATCATGGACTGCTTTGTTATGATCGCCAATATGATGGCACATTTCCAACAACAAACCCATTGTAAACTGTGCTACGGCTGCTGTTCCATAATTTGGAACGTTTGCAACCAAAATATTTAATTTATTGGCAGTTTCAACATCAACAACATTATAACCCGTAGCCAAAACACCTATATATTTAAGATTAGGTACTTGTTCGAGCACTTCTTGGGGAAGTGGAACTTTATTCGTAAACACCACTTCGGCATCACCAATAGTTTCTATTACCGTTTTGGGATTAAAACCGGTACGATAGTGAACTTTTAAATCGCCATATTGTTTAAGGCCTTCCCATGTTAAATCGCCAGGGTTTAAAGTATACCCGTCTAAAACTACCATTTTCATTGCATCATTTTTTTAATGTGATTAAAATTAATGAAAAATGAATTCAGACAGAAATACAATGTGTATTAGATCACTTCAATAAATCATCTATGGTGCGTCTTATTTTGTTGCTATTCCAATTAGTAGCTCCACTTTCATCAATAACAACATTCCCTTCTTTATCAATTAAAAATGTTCTTGGAATAGTTGATATATTGAAGAATTCTGGATAGTCGCTTGCTGGCCTATACACTTTAAAAGTATAGTTGTTTTTGGTTAAAAACGGATTGATCTCGCTATACCAATCGTTTGTTACAAAAAGGAATACCACCTTATCTTTATAATCATCATATAGTGCTTGCATACTGGGCATTTCGGCTATACAAGGAGGACACCATGTAGCCCAAAAATTGAGAAGTACAACCTTTCCTTTGCTGGTTTGAAAATTAATAACCGTATTTCTTTTATCTGTTAACTTCCAATTGTAGTTGGTTATTTTAGTTAGTTTTTCTTCGTTAACGCTTACGGGTTTCACAAATGCAATGGCCTTATGCAATAACACCTGAATGGGTTTTCTGGTTTGCGGAATAATTAAAACCACAATAAGAAGTAAAAAAATAATATTTTTTAATTTTGGTTTGGAAATATTCATATTATTGAATTAAAAAAGGCACAATTTCTATGTCGAAATTATGCCTTATATATAACAAAAACTAAAGAATTATTTATTCTTCCTCATCTTTTACGGTTTCTTTTTTAGATTTAGAATCTTCTTCTAAATCTAACATATTGTGCTCTAATAATAGGTTATACCATTGTATTACCTTTTTAATATCGCTAACATAAACACGGTCTTCATCGTAATCTGGCAGAACTTCAAAGAAATATTCTTCTAATCTATCTTTACTATCTTTAGCTTTTACCGAAGTTGCCCCTCCATTTTCCTTTTTCTTAATGCTTTTAAACACTTCTTTTAAAGGTACTTCTTCTGTTAAAGTATAAATAGCTATTTCACTTAAAACACTTACATTTTGTTGCACATTCACCGATAAACGTTTTTTATCAATTAATGATTCCGCTACAAAACCACCACGAGTTTGTGCAACTAATTTATACAATCCTGGTTTTCCTGTAATAGCTATAACTTTCTCTAAACTCATAAATTATTTTTTTTTAGAAGGGCAAATATCAACTGTTTAATACTGTCTTGCAAATATTATCGTTTCTTTTTTTGGTCTGGAAAACGCATACGGTAATCCACATCTATCTTTCCTTTTGATATGTTGGCTAGCCTTCCTTTTATTAACCGCTTTTTTAAACTTGAAAGCTTATCTGTAAACAACACCCCTTCAATATGGTCGTATTCATGCTGAATTACCCTGGCAATTAAGCCATCAAAAACTTCGGTATGTAACTCAAAATTTTCGTCTAGGTATTCAATGGTTATTTTTGGCTTTCTAAAAACATCTTCACGTACATCTGGAATGCTTAAACACCCTTCGTTAAACGCCCACTCATCGCCTTCTTCTTTTAAAATGGTTGCATTTATAAAAACACGTTTAAAACCATTTAAAGCTTTTTGTTCTTCATCGGTTAAATCTTCATCGTCCGAAAACGGTGTGGTATCTACTATAAATAAGCGAATGGCCAAACCTATTTGGGGCGCTGCTAAACCAACACCACTAGCATTGTACATGGTTTCGAACATGTTTACTAATAAATCGTCTAATTTTGGATACTCTTTATTTATATCGACTCCTAATTTTTTTAAAACAGGATCGCCATAGGCTACAATGGGTAAAATCATGGTTGTAATTTCTGTTATTGTTTGCAAAAATACAATACTTATAATTTATTGATTGTATTAATAAGCAATAAATTCTTTTGAAAATTCTAATTACTTAGAATACAAATAGCTTTGCAAAATAAGAGTGGCGCTAATCTCATCTACCAATGCTTTATTTTTTCGTTGGTTTTTTTTTAGCCCACTATCAATCATGGTTTGAAATGCCATTTTAGAAGTAAAGCGTTCATCAACGCGTTGAATGGGTATATTTGGAAACTGTTCTTCCAACTTCTTTAAAAACGGTGTAATTAGCACTTCACTTTCAGATGCCGTATTATCCATTTGCTTTGGTTCGCCTACAATAAACAATTCTACAGCTTCTTTACTTGTATAATCTTTTAAAAAAGGAAGCAACTCGTTGGTGTTAACCGTTGTAAGCCCTGATGCTATAATCTGCAATGCATCGGTTACCGCTAAACCTGTGCGTTTCATACCATAATCAATTGCTAAAATGCGAGCCATATCAGTTCTTTTTAGCAAAAATAAAGTAATAAAACAAAAAAGGCTCTCTTTTTAAAGAAAGCCTTTTAAATAATTTAACCTTATATAATATTTGAATATGAACTCGTGTTTTAATTAAGCTTTAATAGCTTTATTGATTTTAGGAAATAACAAGTTTAAGTTATCTACATTTCTTAAACGGTTAAAGTAAAGTTTAATATCGCTATTACTACGAGCAATAGATTCTTTAACTTCAGAAGCATCTATTAAAATTACTTCATTTTCAACAGTAGAAACAGAAACAGTATTAGTAATCTCATCATTTACAGTTTCGGTAGTGCTTTGTGCGTTACCAAATGAGAAAGCTAGTAAGAAGATTATTAATATGTAGAAATTTGTTTTCATCTGTTTGTTATTGTTTGATGAGACAAATATATACCCACACAAAGCCTCACACACAATATATTAGTTATATGCGTCGGTATTTTCGATTAGTAGTGGAGCGACATTTTTTTACCGATAAACAGATGAAAAGCATGTTTTAAAAGACTAAAAACACCAAAAATGTATTTCATCCGATTATTTTTTTCTTTGAAAGAAGAAATGCCCGAATGGTTTTCGAAAAGATGCCGATTAACGACATATATTAGGTTGTTTTAAAAGTTCATATTATAAGGGTTTCATTCCTGTTTTTTAACAGATACCTCTTATATTTGCCAAAAATTAAAATACAAAATGACCGAATTAAGACAAACCATAGAACAAGCTTGGGACAATAGAGAGCTTTTAAAAGACAAAAAAACAACTTCTGCCATCAGACAGGTTGTAGATTTATTAGATAAAGGTGAATTAAGAGTAGCTGAACCTATTGAAGGTGGATGGCAAGTGAACGAATGGGTAAAAAAAGCCGTTGTTTTATATTTTCCAATTCAGAAAATGGAAACTATTGAATGTGGTCCATTAGAATTTCATGATAAAATTCCATTAAAGAAAGGATATGCTGAAAAAGGCATTCGTGTAGTACCTCATGCTGTTGCAAGACATGGTGCTTACATTTCTGCTGGCACTATTTTAATGCCTAGTTATGTAAATATTGGTGCTTATGTAGATGAGGGTACTATGGTTGACACTTGGGCTACCGTTGGAAGTTGTGCACAAATTGGTAAAAATGTACATTTATCTGGTGGTGTTGGTATTGGTGGCGTTTTAGAACCGTTACAAGCTGCTCCAGTAATTATAGAAGACAACGTTTTTGTTGGCTCTAGATGCATTGTTGTGGAAGGTGTTCGTGTTGAAACCGAAGCTGTTTTAGGCGCTAACGTGGTATTAACGATGAGTACCAAAATAATTGATGTTACAGGTGATACACCTATTGAAATGAAAGGCATTGTACCAGCACGTTCGGTAGTAATTCCTGGTAGCTATACTAAAAAATTTGCAGCTGGTGAGTACCAAGTACCTTGTGCATTAATTATTGGAAAACGTAAAGAAAGTACCGATAAGAAAACCTCATTAAACAATGCGCTTCGTGATAACGATGTAGCTGTTTAAAAAACTATAATTTTAAACGTAATTAGCTATCTATACAACTTTGTTTAGATAGCTAATTGTTTTTTTACTAAACTTGTAATCATTATACTTTCTGAAAATTAAATATCCAATCAAATGCGTATTTGTATAACTCGTTCTGAAAAACATGCTTATTCTGAAACTTTCATTCGTGATCAAATTTCAGGATTTTCTGAACTTGCAGAAGTTTATACAATACATAGTGGTAGATTTCCTGAAAGACAAGAAAATGGAACTCTTTTAAGCCCAAAACCTTTTTGGTTACTTCATAAAATAATTAAAACCGTTGCTGGTAGAAATAACTTTTTTAGTAATTATGGTGTAAAAAAGTATCTGAAAAACAATAAAATAGATGTTGTTTTATCTAATTACGGTATATCAGCCTCTCATATGATGCCTGTTTGCAAAGCGCTAAACATTCCTTTAGTTGTTATTTTTCATGGGCATGATGCAACAAACAAGAAAACTCTAATTAAATACAAGAAAAAATATCAAAATTTATTTGAATACGCTTCTTTTATCATTGTTGTTTCTGAAGAAATGAAAAAAGGTTTGATAAAAAATGGCGCCAATTCTGAAAAAATAAGAGTTGTACCTTGTGGCGTTGATACCAATAAATTTAAACCGCAAACCTCAACAACTACCAATAAAAACTTTCTTGCTGTTGGCAGATTTACTTCCAAAAAAGGGCCACTTTTTACTATTAATGCATTTTACAAAGTTTTACAAAAATTTCCAGATGCAACACTTACTATGGTTGGTAAAAAAAATGGACTTTTTGAAGATTGTGAAAAGTTGGTTAACGAGCTTAAAATACAAAACTCCGTTATTTTTACTGGAATTTTAGAACAAAATGCTATTGCTAATTTAATGCAGAGTTCGATTGCATTTGTACAACATTCGGTAACTGCTTCAAACGGCGATATGGAAGGTACACCTGTAAGTATTATGGAAGCAAGCTCTTGTGGTTTACCTATAATAAGCACACTACATGGAGGCATAAAAGATGCAGTAATACATGGAAAAACAGGTTTTCTAGTTGCAGAAACCAATGTGGATGGTATGGCAAATTTTATGATAAAACTTTGTAAAAACCCAGAAAGAGCAAAAGAATTTGGTTTAAATGGGCGAAATCATATCGAAACAAATTATCATCAAAAAAAGCAAATAACCAAACTATATAATTTGGCTAACGATTCAATCTTGAATAAAAAATAATTATTTCTTTAATATCCCAAAGTCGGTCCATTTAGCTTTACTATTTTTTGTATTAGCTCTAATAGCTAAGTTTTTACTTATAGATTCTGGTGTTTTATAACCGCGTTTATGGTCTAAATGCACACAAATGGCACTGTATCGTATTTGTTTTGATTTTATACCATAGTTGGTTAATCGTTCACCCAGTTCACGGTCTTGCCCTCCATATTGCATGCGTTCATCAAAACCGTTTATAGCAACAATATCGGTTTTCCAACCAGAAGCATTATGCCCATTCCAACTTGGGTTTGTAGGTGTTAAACTATTTAATAATTTAGAAATAATACCTTTTGCTGTAAGCTTATTATTTTTAAAAGAACCTTTTAATCCATTGGTTTTCAACCATTTTAAACTGAAACAATTACCTAAAAGAATATCATTTTTAGTTATTTTTTGAGAAATATCCATAGGAAGCATAAAATAACCGCCTGATAAAAAATAGCCTTTTTCTTTATTGTTTTGGTGAACTTCTAAAAAATCGGTACGTGGAATACAATCGCCATCGCTCATTACAATATAGTCTGCCTTACAAGCTACAATGGCCTTATTTAAGATTCTTGATTTTTGAAAACCATCGTCTTCCTGCCAAACATGATTTATTTTTAAACTAGTAGCTTTTACAAACTCATCTATTAATGCTTTAGTTTTTGGCCCAGAACCATCATCGGCAATTACAATTTCAAAATCTTTAAAAGTCTGACTGCTATAACCCCAAAGCACGTTTTCCAACCAAGCTTCAGCATTGTATGTACTTATAATTACTGATATTTCAGGCATATTAATCTTCTTGAAATCTAATTTTTAAAAATATAGCAAATTAAGAAAAAGTACGTGTAATACTAAAATAAATGGCCTTAAAGTATTTGATATATTTATATTTGCATCTTATACCTTTATAAATGATTAAACTTTCAGCAGTTATTATAACATATAATGAAGAAGAGCACTTAGAAAAATGTTTAAGTTCTTTAGTTGAAATTGCTGATGAAATTATTGTAGTAGATTCATTTTCAACTGATAAAACCCTCGAAATTTGCAAAGCTTTCAATGTTACGTTTATTCAACATGCTTTTGAAGGTTACATTGAACAAAAAAATTATGCTGTCTCTCTTGCCAATTACGACTATATTTTATCATTAGATGGAGACGAGGCGCTTTCAGAAACTTTAAAAACCAGTGTTTTAAACACGAAAGCTAACTGGAAGTTTGATGGCTATTATTGCAATAGGTTGAATAACTATTGTGGCCAATGGATAAAACATTCCGACTGGTACCCCGATAAAAAGCTACGATTATTTAAAAAGAAAAGTGGTGAGTGGAAAGGGATTAATCCGCATGATTCCTATAAATTAAAAAAAGGACTTAAAGCAGGCAAATTAAAAGGTGATTTATTGCATTGGGTTTACCGCGATTATACAGACCACAACTTAAAAGTAGAGAGCTTTTCAACTATAGCTGCTGGTGCTTATTATAAATTAGGCAAAAAATCGTCTATCTGGAAAATAATTTACAGACCAGCTTGGGCATTTTTTAAATCGTATTTTTTAAGATTAGGTTTCTTAGATGGTTTAAACGGATTAATTATTTGTGTTCAAACCTACAATGTGACGTTTTTAAAATACGTGAAGTTATATAGACTTTGGAAAATAAATTCTTAGCTATTTCTTGATTTTTAATTTCTTTTTCAGTCTTTTTTTTCTGTGGAATTTCTCCTGAAAAACCTCAGTTTCATACCACATTAAATTGAATATTTTCTTGTAATCTTCACCCGTACATTTTGCATATTCATCGCTCATCACCTCCACCATCGATTTATGAATGGTTAAACGTGCAAAGTTTTTAATTCTGGTTTCTAAATCTAAAGGTCCAAAATTCATTCTGTTCAAATCAACCAAATAAAAATCATAATGATCACCATTCTTTTTAATTAAAGTGTTTCCTGGGGAATGGTCTAAAAAATGGATGCCTTTTTCGTGCAAGGCATAAGTAAACCTAGTAAAAGCTCTCAGTATATTATCGTAATTAGGAATAGTGAAATCTTTAGTTAGTTCTCGATACGTCATGTCGCAATCCAATTGTTCACTAACATAAAAACTTTTTTTAAAGCTAAATAGTGATTTACATTCAAAATACGCCATAGGTTTTGGGGTTCCAACACCTAACTCTAAAAGTTTTTTTGCATATTCAAACGAACGTTGCGCCTTACTTTTTCTAAAAAAATTATAAACTATTTTGTTTATCGCGTTCGGAATTTTAAAGGCTTTTATATTTAATTTAAGGCTGTCTAATTCAATAATTTTAATAACATTTCGGTCACCTACACCACCATCATATATATCAAAATCATGAATTATTTTAGTTAATTTTGTTTTAAAATCATCTTCTAAACTTTCACTAAACACCTTAATTTCTTTCATTTACTTAAAATAACCTTACTATAATTTTTACAGTGCAATCTATTCAATTTAAAACAAAACATTATAATTTTCTGTTGTAAATTTGCACCGTAGCAAATATAAGATTCATAAAATGATTGGAGAAATAAATAAAGCATTACAAACTTTAAAAGAAGGCGGACTCATTCTCTACCCAACAGACACTGTTTGGGGCATTGGTTGCGATGCTACTAACCCCGAAGCAGTAAAAAAAGTGTACGCTCTAAAACAACGCGTATATGGTAAAGTTCTAATATGTTTAGTTGCCGATGACAGAATGTTGAAAAAGTATGTAAAACAAATACCCGAAATGGCTTTAAATATTATTGATGTGACCGATAAACCAACCACCATTATTTATGATGATGCTCAAAATTTAGCTTCAAATTTAGTAGCTGAAGATGGTACCATTGCCATAAGAATTCCTGATGATGACTTTTGTTTTCAACTTTGTAGAAGGCTTAATGGTGCCATTGTTTCAACCTCGGCAAACATTAGTGGTTTTCCAACGCCAAATTCATTTAAAGAAATACAACCAGCCATTTTAAAAGGTGTAGACTATGTTGTAAATTTGCACCACGAAAAAATTTGTAGCAAGCCATCATCTATTATTAAGTTAAGTAACAATGGTGTTGTAAAGATTATTCGTGAATAAAAACACAAATTTCAAGCACCAAATTCCAAGAAATATGTTTTTGGAATTTGGAATTTGATTATTGAAATTTCATCAATGAATTACAAAGAAGCATTACACCACAAAATATTTAAAACCATTTCACAGTCTGCCAAAGAATTAAATCTAGACAGTTACGTTATTGGTGGTTTTGTGCGGGATTTTATTTTAAAACGTGGTACTGCTAAAGATATTGATGTGGTAGCCATTGGCGATGGTATAAAACTTGCCAAACAAGTTGCTAAAAACCTACCAAACAAACCAAAAGTCCAAGTTTTTAAAACCTACGGAACCGCCATGCTACTTTACAATGATATTGAAGTAGAATTTGTTGGCTCACGTAAAGAATCGTATACCGAAGATAGTAGAAACCCAGCTGTAGAAAATGGCAGTTTAGAAGACGACCAAAACCGTCGCGATTTTACAATAAATGCTTTAGCTTTAGATTTAAGCGAAGCTAATTTCGGTAATTTACTGGATCCCTTTAATGGTATTCAAGATTTAGAAAACAAAACCATTCGCACCCCATTAAATCCAGATATTACTTATAGCGACGACCCTTTACGAATGATGCGTGCTATTAGGTTTGCAACCCAATTAAATTTCACCATAAAGCAAAATTCTTTAGATGCTATTTCTAGAAATTCAGAAAGAATAAAAATAATTACCAACGAACGTATTGTAGTTGAACTTAATAAAATTTTAGAGAGCAAAACACCTTCAATTGGTTATTTACTTTTAGAAAAAACAGGACTTTTAAAACACATCCTACCCGAACTTATAGCCTTGAAAGGTATTGATGAAGTGGAAGGCCAGCGCCATAAAGACAATTTTTATCATACCCTAGAAGTAGTTGATAACATTGCCAAAAATACTGATGACCTTTGGTTACGATGGGCTGCATTATTGCACGATATAGGAAAAGCCCCAACAAAAAAGTTCAATAAAAAAGTGGGCTGGACCTTTCATGGGCATGAGTTCGAAGGCTCTAAAATGGTATACCGTTTATTCAAAAGGTTGAAAATGCCCTTGAATGAGAAAATGAAATTTGTGCAGAAAATGGTATTTATGAGTTCGCGCCCCATTGTGTTGGCAAATGATGAAGTTACAGATTCCGCAGTTCGTAGATTGGTTTTTGATGCAGGCGAATTTGTAGACGATTTAATGACGCTTTGCGAAGCAGACATTACCACAAAAAACCCTAAAAAATTCAATAAATACCATAACAACTTTAAAATTGTTCGTGAAAAAATTATTGAAGTTGAAGAGCGCGACCATGTGCGTAATTTTCAACCACCAATTTCTGGTGAAGAAATCATGGAAACATTTGGCTTAAAACCTTCAAAAGAAATTGGCATCATCAAAGAAACCATTAAAGAAGCTATTTTGGAAGGAGACATTCCTAATGAACATGAAGCAGCTTATCAATTAATGTTGAAGGAAGGTGAACGGTTGGGTTTAGAAGTCTCAAAGATTCAAAGATTCAAAGACACAAAGTTTCAAAGTGACAAAGAGTCAAAGTAATATGGAAAGCAATAATACGTTTAGAAAATTACTTATTTGGCAAAAGTCTATGATTTTAGTTACCGAAATTTATAAAGAAGTTAAAGTATTTCCATCGGAAGAATTATATGCTTTAACTTCACAAATAAAAAGATCCGCTACATCTATACCTAGTAATATAGCTGAAGGCTATGGAAGAGAAGGTCTAAAAGATTATTTAAGGTTTTTAAATATTGCTTTAAGTTCTTTATTCGAATTACAAACACAAATTGAAATAGCGTATAATTTAAAGTTTTTGAAAAAAGAAAATTTTAATAGACTTTACGAAAAACACAAGAGAAATTGAACGAATGTTAACCAGTTTCATTAAAAAAATCAAAGCATAAAACTTTGAAACTTTGAAACTTTGAAACTTTGAAACTTTGAAAAAGGACAACAAACACGTAATCTATTGGTTATTAACAGGCTGCCTACTCATATTCATTATGGTAATTGTTGGCGGCATTACCCGGTTAACCGATTCTGGTTTATCAATCTCCAATTATAAATTGATTTCTGGTACCATGCCGCCAATTGGCGAAAAAGAATGGCAAGAAGCGTTCGATTTATACAAACAGTACCCAGAATATCAAAAACTCAACAACCACTTTGAATTAGACGATTTTAAAAGCATCTATTTCTGGGAGTGGTTCCATCGTGTTATTGGCAGGATAATAGGTTTGGTTTTTATCATTCCTTTTGTTTATTTTTTAATAAGAAAACAACTTACCAAAAAAACCATTTTAAAATGTATGGTATTGTTAGGGCTTGGTGCATTCCAAGGTTTTTTAGGTTGGTATATGGTAAAAAGTGGTTTGGTAGATATGCCCGATGTAAGCCATTTTAGGCTCGCTGCCCATTTAACAACAGCATTCCTAACATTTGCCGCCACACTTTGGGTTGCTTTAGATTTAATTTTTCCGAACAAAAAACCAGTAAACAAACCCTTTAGAAATCTAATTGTTGTTAGCTATGGCGTTTTGGTTTTTCAAATTATTTACGGAGCATTTGTAGCAGGTTTAAAAGCAGGTTTATTACATAACCACTGGCCTTTAATGAATGAAGGGCAGTTTATCCACTTTACAGCTTACGTTTTAGAACCTTTCTACAAAAACCTTATAGAAAATCCAAGTGGCATCCAATTTATACACCGTACAACGGCTTATTTGGTTGTGTTTTTTATTGTTTTAATTTGGGTAAAATCTAGAAAACTCTCGTTAACACCCCATCAACAAAAAGGAATTAATGCTTTAGTTATTCTGGTATTAGCACAATTTATTTTGGGGGTATTTACAATTATTTTACAAGTACCGTTGTGGTTAGGTGTTGCACATCAAATAGGTGCATTTTTCTTGTTAAGTGCCATGACTTTTACCTTACATCGTTTCACTAAATAGCATAAAAAAGTATACATTTGCAAAATATTTTTTAGTTATGATTTACAGATTTAGAGTTATACTTGATAACGATGTTGATGACGATGTGTTTCGCGATTTAGAAATTCGAGAAACAGATACACTTGAAGATTTACACAATATCATCACCCAATCTTTTGGGTTTGATGGTACCGAAATGGCATCCTTTTATTTAAGCAACAATCAATGGGATCAAGGAGAAGAAATCTCATTGTTCGATTTAAGTGAAGATGCTTCGGCCCGCTTAATGAATGAAACAACCATTAACGATGTGGTTCATGAACTTCAACCCAGACTTATTTATGTGTACGACTTTTTAAGCATGTGGACATTTTTTGTTGAATTGGCTGAAATTGTTGAAGAATCCCAAGGTGTAGATTATCCAAACCTCATGTTTGTTCATGGACAAATACCAGACGAAGCTCCAGAAAAATTATTTGATGCCGATGATGACTACGACGATTTCGATGAATTTGAAGACGATTTAGATATAGAAGATTACGACAATCTAGATTTTGACGAAAACTGGAATTAATCCTGCTATTTAAAATTTACGGGATTAATATTCTCATAATTTTGGGTTAAAAACTCTAAAGATTTTTTTAGTATCTGCCCCATAGATGTGCATTTCATAAACTCAGCATCCAACGTATAATCGTAAATTTTAGATTTTAATAAATCTATATTTTCAGTTTTAGAAATCACATCATCCACCATACAATCTACAAGTTCGTCAATCCGTCCATGAAAACTTTTTAAACGCTTCACCAAAATGGAACGTTCTTCAATTTTATATTGGTCTATAGATAACTTTTGAAAGGTTTCTGATACCAATTCCACCATTTTTAGGTTTTCCTTAAAAAACTGGGGCCTGTAAACATTAAACTTCCCTTCGTACGATTGTTGGTCAAAATCAATTGCCCTAATTTTATAAACCACATGGTCAAAATCGTGGGTAGGCACAATCACATAATTATACGAACGCATATCTCCCAAAAGCCGAATCATACAACGCTCGTTAAACTTTACAAACTCTTTCGCAATTTGAGATTTTTCCGATTTATCGCACTTTGGCAAAAACTTCTTAATAAACTCATCTCCCGGAATTCCTGCAATATGTTCCTCAATTAGCGTATCCTTATAAACCAAAAAATTTAAATTATATGGAGACAGCATATGCTCCAATTCCAAACCATAAACCCGCGACGCATCGGCCGTTTTAATATAAAAATAGGTGTAATTGTCATTCAAAATGTTTCGAATTTTTATTCTAAAAGGTTTCGAATTTCCAAACGTGCAATAATCAATCGCATCTACACTTAAAAACGGAATGGTATTTTCATTTCCATCCGAATGTAAAATAGTATACACTTTCTTCAACGACAATTCAATTTCCTGTCTCTCAAACTCATTATAATACACACGAATCCATAGCGTATCATTATCCTCCTTATCATAAACCACAATCGAGCCTTGAAAACGCAATAAATCATCATAAAAGATAGGGATTTTTATATTCCTATTATACTCAGATAAATACTCGTGTAACTTTGGTTTTATAGGGAAAGATGGTTTTTTCTTAGAAATTATTAAATCGTCCATAGTGCATAAAGTTATCCAAAAGTAACATTTTTTTGGGCGTTACCACAAGGGTCGGGCTATACACTACAATCTTTTTGTTCGTGCCTCACAAAATGGATTTTCGTTTCTATCCCTAACGCACCCAAAATATACTTATTTTTTTTAACATGTAACAAATCGAACAAAGTATCGTCATATTTTTATAACTAACCAAAGCAGTAATTCTTTGCTGCTAAAAAACAGAACATTTTGGAGCCCATCCTTACAATCAATAACCTCACTAAAAAATTTGGCCATCTAACAGCCGTAAAAGAGTTATCGTTTACCATAAACAAAGGCAATGTGTACGGTATTTTAGGACCCAATGGCAGCGGAAAATCAACCACTTTGGGCATTGTCTTAAACGTTGTAAACAAAACCGAAGGCGATTTTAAATGGTTTGATGGCAACACCACCACACACGATGCTCTAAAAAAAGTAGGTGCCATTATTGAGCGTCCCAACTTTTACCCTTACATGACGGCTGTTCAAAATTTAAAATTAGTTTGTAAAATCAAAGCTGTCGATTATAACAAAATAGACGAAAAACTTCAAGTTGTTGGACTTTTAGAACGCAAAAACAGCAAATTTAGCACCTATTCCTTAGGAATGAAACAACGTTTAGCCATTGCCTCTGCCCTACTTAACGACCCCGAAATTTTAATTTTGGACGAACCCACCAATGGTTTAGACCCACAAGGCATTCACCAAATACGAGAAGTTATAAAGCAAATTGCCGCTAAAGGCACAACCATTTTATTAGCATCGCATTTGTTGGACGAAGTTGAAAAAATATGCTCGCATGTAGTAGTGCTTCGCAAAGGAGAAAAACTATATTCTGGAAAAGTAGACGAAATGATTTCAAGCCACGGTTTTTTCGAACTGAAATGCAACAACCAAAAAGCATTAATAAAACTATTGGAAAGTATTCCTGTTTTCGGAAAAATAAAAGTACAAGACACCTTAGTAACCGCATTTTTAAACGAACCCATAAAATCAGACGAATTCAATAAACTCCTGTTCGAAAAAGGCATCATTCTCACCCATTTAGTAAAACGTAAAGAAAGTTTAGAAGAACAATTTTTACAATTAACCGATAAGCAATAATACCAACCACATGCTACGACTTTTAAATTTAGAATTACAAAAACTTTTGCTTAACAGGACAAGTAAAACACTCATATTCATTTCATTCATTTTACCCTTTTTTGTTATTCTACTATCCTCTTTTAAGATTAATGTTTTTGGTTTTTTTACTCTAGAATTGGGTGAATTAGGCATCTTTAATTTCCCCATGATTTGGCACATCACAACCTTTTTCGCCTCGCAATTCAAATTCTTTTTTGCAATAGTAGTGGTAAGCATGATTGGAAATGAGTACAGCAATAAAACCTTAAAGCAAAACCTTATTGATGGGTTAAGCAAAAAAGAGTTTATACTCTCAAAATTTTATACCATAATATTTTTCTCGTTAGTTTCTACAGTGCTAATTACTATTATTTCATTTTGTATTGGCATGTATTACTCCAGCTATAATGAAGCCTTTATTGTTCTTAGCGAAACTAAATTTTTGGTAGCCTACTTTATTAAACTCGTCGGCTTTTTTAGTTTATGTTTATTCTTTGGAATGCTTGTAAAACGTTCCGCCTTTGCCTTAGCTTTTATATTTATTCTTTTTATTTTAGAATGGCTGTTTTTTGGACTCATGGCATGGAAATTAAATGCAGAAATTGCAGAGAAAACCCAAAACTTTTTCCCTTTAAAATCCATGTATAAACTTATAGACCAACCCTTCCAACGTGTTGTTATGACTAAGTTTCCAGATAAAGCAAATTTAACCTACGACTATGCGGTACATTGGCACGAAATCACCATTGTATTGGGTTGGACAGCCTTATTTATATTTTTATCGTATTTATTATTAAAAACGAGAGATTTATAATATCTTTAATAGGCATTTGCTTTTTAAAGATGAAACATTTCACGTCACTTATATGTTGCTTTTTAAGTTTATCTGGATTTGCTCAAAGCGAAGCATCAAATTGGTATTTTGGCTATGGAGCTGGTATTAAATTCAATCTATTTAACCAAACAGTAAGTTCTTTAAACGATGGACAACTTTTCACCCATGAAGGTTGCACTACAATGTCTGACGATTCAGGAAATTTATTATTCTATACAGATGGCACATTTATATGGAACAAAAACCACCAATATATGCCAAACGGAGTAGGTTTACTGGGTGATAACTCAAGTACGCATTCTGCTATTATAGTTCCAAAACCAAATGATTCTAATATTTTTTATGTTTTTACGGTGGGTTCAAGGCAAAGTAATACTGGCTTGCATTATTCCATTGTTAATATGTCTCAGGATAATGGCTTAGGAGCTATTACCACTTCAAATGTTAGGCTTTTAAATCTTACCACAGAAAAAGTAACCGCCGTTTTAAAAGACTGTATTTCTAAATCTATGTGGGTTGTAACTTTTGCATCAGAGGATGGAAACCGTGCTGTTTTCAATACATTTTATGCTTACGAAGTGAGTAACAATGGTGTTAACCCCATTCCTGTAAAGTCAACCTTTCCTTTAAGAATTTCAGATGCGAGAGGTGCTTTAAAATTATCCCCAGATGGAACTAAACTTGCTTGTGCAAATTCAACCGTAGATGATGATAATTCCACTACTAATGATGAATTGTTTTTATATGATTTTGATACATCAACAGGAATTGTATCAAATCCAGTTGAATTAAGGGTCTATGGAGATAATCATAACCCATATGGTTTAGAATTCTCTCCTAATAGTCAATTGCTTTATGTTCATTCATATAACAATTATCGCTCGGATGAAAATAATCAAAACAACAATGAAGTCCCTGAAAATCATCGCTCTACATTAACTCAGTTCAATGTTGCTGGCACTAATATTCAAAACTCCCAGATTGTAATAGAAGAAAGACAACTTTATCGGGGTGGATTGCAGTTAGGTCCAGATGGACGAATATATAGGGCCCTATCCGCTGCTTATGGTGAAGGGCTACCTTATTTGGGTGTTATCAAAAATCCTAATAATATTGGTTTAGCTTGTAATTATGAACATAATGCTATAAACCTTTCGCCCAATGAATCTGGCCAAGGACTTCCTCCATTCATTCAATCTTTATTTAAAAAGCAAATAGATATTATACAAAATGGTGAAAGCGATATTAATTTAACCTTATGTCAAGGAGATACCTATAGACTGATTTCAGAAAATATTGCCGGAGCAAATTTTACTTGGACAAAAAATAATATCAAACTCCCCAACAACACTTACAGCTTACTAGTTACAGATAGCGGCCATTATGAAGTGGAAATAAATCCAAATAATGGAGAATGTACAAAAGAAGGTCAAGCATACGTTTTTTTTAATAATAACCCGCTCTCTAAAAATGTATCGTTAATACAATGCGATGAGGATGGTATTAAAGACGGAATAACTACATTTAATTTAAATGAGGCCTATAAGAATTCATTACCCGAAGAAGGTTTAACATATAAATTTTATATAAACTCAACTAGAACAACAGAAATAAATGGGAGTTCTTATAGAAATACAGTGAACCCACAAACTATTTATGTTACAACAACTAGCACCAACACAAGTTGTTTTTCTTTTTCTGAGTTAACCTTATCTGTAAGTCTTACTGATGTAAATGATACTGTTTTACCCTCTGTTTGCGATGATGATGGTACAGAAGATGGATTACATATTTTTAATTTAAAAGAAGCCGAAACTGAAATATTGAAGGGAATCCCCAATAGCAATTTAGGAATTGCTTTTTATTTAACTTATGAAGATGCTCTTTTAGAAACAAACAGATTACCACTCTATTTCACCAATACACAACCATATAACCAAACTATTTTTGCAAGAGCCGAAAATGCCAACGCTTGTTACGGCATAAGTAAAGTTGATTTAGTTGTACAAAAATTACCAAATGTGGAAGCATATGGTCGTGATTATTATTGCTTAAATAAATTCCCAGAATATAAAATCCTTGATGCAGGTTTGATTGATGACAACCCAAACAAGTACACTTATTTGTGGAACGATGGAGATACAACCCATCAAATACCAATTAATAAAATTGGCATATACACTGTAACCATAACTAGCAAGGAAACTGGATGTAGTAAAGAAAGAAGCATTGTTGTAGAAACTTCAAATACTGCTACATTCAAAGAAATAAATGTTGAAGACGTTACGCAAAACAATGTAATTACAGTTATAGTTACTGGTGAAGGTGTTTATAATTACGCCTTGTATGATACTAAAAATAATTTGTACAAACCCTATCAAGAAAGCAATACCTTTGATAATGTATATCCTGGTTTATACCATGTTTATGTAAAAGATATTGAAAACAATTGTGGTTTTGTCTGGGAACAAGTTTCAGTTATTGGTTACCCCAAATTTTTCACTCCTAATAACGATGGTGTTAACGACACTTGGAATGTTATTGGCATTTCAGAAATGTTTCAACCCAACACAAAAATCCTTATTTTTAATAGATTTGGTAAATTAATTAAAGAATTAGACCCTTTAGGTGATGGATGGAATGGGCTTTTAAATGGACAAAAGCTCCCCTCTGATGATTATTGGTTTTCTGTTAATTTACAAGATGGTCGAAATTTCAAAAATCATTTTACGCTTAAATATTGAACATTTTTTAACCATCAAATCTAATTATAATGCACTTAGTCATAATTATTTTAACTAAATCAAAAATATCACTACTTTCACTTTTATATTAGTTAAATCAACTATATTGTTTTACCCGAATAATACAATATAAATAATCGCCCAAAATCATACTACTTTTTATTTTACATAATGTTTAAAAGCATGATTTATAACATCTTTGATAGTTTAGCTATCCATAAATGAAAAAGACCTTATTAATATTAGCTTTTTTTATTAGTGCTATTTGTTTCGCACAAAATGAAGCATCTAATTGGTACTTTGGCTATGGAGCTGGAATTAAATTTAACCCATTAGATAATTCTGTTTCATCGGTAAATGATGGCCAGCTATCTACAATTGAAGGTTGTACTTCGATATCAGATAGTTCTGGAAATCTATTATTTTATACAGATGGCATATTAGTTTGGAATAAAAACCATCAAATAATGTTAAACGGCACAGGGTTAATTGGAGACCCTTCAAGTACACAATCTGCTATAATTATTCCAAAACCAAACGACCCAAACATTTATTATATTTTTACTGTTGATGATATTAAAAGCAATAACGCCCCTATAAATTTAGGCTTAAACTATTCTGAAGTTGATATGAGTCTTGATGGAGGTTTAGGTGCCCTAACCACCAAAAACATCAACCTTGTTCAAGAATCTTCAGAAAAAGTAACAGCTGTAGTTAAAGATTGTACAACAAAGTCTATTTGGGTGGTAACTTTTGCTTCTAAAAATCAAATATCAGATGTTTTTGATACTTTTTATGCCTTTGAAGTTAACAGTACTGGTGTAAATCCCACACCTGTTACATCTACATTTAGCACACTTGCCATTGAAGATGGAAGAGGCTATTTAAAGTTATCTCCCGATGGCACTAAAATGGCCTGCGCAAATACAGGAAATGGATTATATTTATATGACTTTGATACAGATACAGGTATTGTAAGCAACCAACAATCAATAAGAAAAGTTGGAAACAGTATGTATCCCTACGGTATAGAGTTTTCTCCTAACAGCAATCTACTTTATGTCAACTTTTCAAATGATTTTTTTGGTAATGGGAGTAATAACCCTTCAAATCATTCGTCCTCTTTAATTCAATACAACCTTTCGGCAGCAAACATTGAAAGTTCTGCTATAACAATTGATGACAGAACACTTTATAGAGGCGGTTTACAATTAGGTCCTAATGGGAAAATTTATAGAGCTTTAAGTGTTACCTATAACCAAGGCTCACAGTACTTAGGGCTTATTAATAATCCTAATAATTTGGGAACTGCATGTAACTACCAACATAATGCTATCAGTTTAGCTCCTAGATATTCTTCACAAGGCTTACCTCCTTTTATAACCTCATTTTTTGCAGAAAAAATTGACATTATAGGAAATATAAAATATTCTTCTATTGATTTACCTTTATGTGATGGAACGACCTACACCTTAAAGGGACCAAATATCCCTACCGCAAAGTATACGTGGATGCTAAATGATTTACCTCTATCTGAAAATGATTTTGATTTAGTAATTACACAACCAGGTGTTTATCGAGTTTTGATAGACCCAAAAACAGGAGACTGCGAATCATTATTAGAAGGCGTTGCAGTAGTTACATTCACCCCAAATCCAATAGCATATAACGCCACACTTACTCAATGCGACGAAGATGGTATTGCAGGCGGTTATACAAGATTTAATTTAAATGAAGCAAACAAAGCTTTAACTGGTGGAATTAGTGGCTTATCTACTAAATTTTATTCAGATAGTGATAGAACAATAGAATTGGATGCTACTAATTTTAACCATAATACAGACAACCCACAACCTGTATATGTAAAAGTTATTAATGATACTACAGAATGTTTTGATACTTCCGAATTAACTCTTAATGTAAGTTACACACAAATTGATGATTTTGTTTTTTCAGCGTGCGATGAAACTGGTTCTGAAGACGGTATTAATTCATTTAATATGAACACTATTTCATCTGAAATTCAATTGCTAAATAATATCACAGACCCCATAAGATATTATAAAACATTTGAAGATGCTTTATTGGAACAAAACAATTTGGGTACAACATTTACAAATACGCTTCCATATTCGCAAACTATTTATGCCAGAGTTGAAAGCAATAATAATTGTTTTGGAATTAGTAAAGTATTTTTAAAAATAAACAAATTGCCATCGATTGAATTAAATGAAAACGCTTTGTATTGTTTAAATAAGTTCCCAGAAACCATCACCCTTAATGCTGGAATTATTAACGATTTTCCCAACAATTATACATACAGTTGGTCTACTGGTGAAAACACAAATGAAATACAAGTTAATAATACTGGAACTTACACCGTAACTGTTACTAATACAAATGGGTGCAGTAAAAACCGTGTTATTATAGTTAACCCTTCCAATATTGCAATTATTGACGGTTTTGAAATTAAAGATGCAGGTCAAAATAACACTGTTACAATTTTAGTATCTGGTGAAGGTAATTATGAATATGCGCTATTTGATGAAAACAATACACTTGTAGCATCTTATCAAACAAACAACACATTCAAAAACGTGCATCCAGGTTTTTATACCGTAGCTGTAAAAGACGTTAAAAATGATTGTGGTTTTAAATACGACAAAATTTCGGTAATTGGTTTCCCAAAAGTATTTACTCCAAACGGAGATGGATTTAACGATACATGGCAAGTGTATGGGGTTTCCAATATGTTTCAACCCAATACTAAAATCTATATTTTTGATAGATTTGGTAAATTAATTAAAGAAATATCACCTTTAGGTGAAGGCTGGAACGGTTTATTTAATGGAGACGAATTACCCGTAGACGACTATTGGTTTTCTGTAAAGCTTCAAGATGGTAGAATCTTTAAGAATCATTTTACCTTAAAACGATAAACTTTTACTTAAAAACAATTAAAAATGCATTTCGTCCTATTTTTTTTGCGTTTCATCTAAAATTTATCTATTTTTCGCATCTATTTAATCTAGCACTAGCATGTTTTTTTACCCAAATAAAGCAAAGTGAAAAGAAACCTACATAACTACCTTATTTTACTTCTACTTTTTTGTGGCAGTAACCTCATATTTTCCCAACAAATAACAGTTGATGGAACTGTTGGTTTACAACAACTTATAGAAGACAACTTAGTTAAAAATAGTTGTGTTGATATTACAAACATCACATCATCGGTTAACGGAAGTACCAGTGGTTTTTCAAGTTATGCCTATTTTGAAAGAGGCAGTTCTAACTTCCCGTTTCAAAATGGTATCATGCTTTCTACAGGAAATGCCACATCTGGAGGAAACGGTGTTATAACTCCCACCTTAAGTGAAGGATCTTCAAATTGGGGAACTGACCCCGATTTAGAAACTGCATTAGGTATTACCAACACCTTAAATGCTACCTCTATAGAATTTGATATTGTTTCCATTTCCAATCAGCTTCAATTCAATTATTTATTAGCTTCGGAAGAATATTTTGGCATCAATCCATGCCAATTTTCCGATGGTTTTGTATTTCTTATAAAAGAAGCTAACACAACTAACCCGTATGAAAATATAGCCATAGTACCAGGTACGGTAAATACACCTGTAAACACCAATACAATTCATGATGAAATTTATGGAAGTAGCGGCCCTATTTGTCCAGCTCAAAATCCACAATACTTCGATGGCTATAATATGGGTGATACAAACTATAATGGAAGAACAACGATACTAACTGCTTCGGCAACCATAACGCCATATGTACAATATCATATCAAATTGATTATTGCAGACCAAAATGACATTCAGTCAGATTCTGCCGTTTTTATTGAGGGTGATAGTTTTAAAATTCTAGATTTAGGCGAGGACATTACAACCTGTGCCAGCTTAGTGACTTTAAATGCAGATATACAAAATCCTTCTGCCTTTTACCAATGGTATTTAAATAACAATTTAATTGTTGGTGCGGTAAATCCAACTTTAGATGTCATTCAAAATGGCACTTATAAAGTAGAAGTAACTGTGTCTCTAAACGGTAATACTTGCGTAGAAGAAGATGAGATTGTTGTAGTACTTAATACAGAAGAGCCTATTGCTCCTATAACCAATTATCAACTGTGCGATGATACTAGTGGTGATAGCACTGAAGTGTTTGACCTTTCAACAAAAAGCGTTGAACTTGCTAACAATATTCCTTTTTCCAATTACACATTCAGTTACCATTATTCGGATTTAGAAGCCAGAAGCAATATTAACCCAATTACGACACCTATTCCAAATACCTCAAATCCACAAACTATTTATGTGAGAATTGATGATTTAGACAGTAACTGTTTTTCATATACTACTTTTGACCTAGTTGTAAATCAAACTCCAAATATTGTTAATCCAACACCTTTAGAAGTTTGTGATAGTGATGATTTCCCTGATGGCTACGCCATTGTATATCTAAATGAAAAAGATGATGAAATTACAAACGGGCAAAGTAATTTAGCCGTAACCTATCACTCTTCTTCTACCGATGCCGATACTGGCAGCAACCCATTAGGAACACCATATATTGGTAATACTCCTTATAGTTTTACTGTATATCCACGTGTAACTAACACACAAACTGGTTGTATAAACACCACGTCTTTAACCGTTAACATTACTGTAAGCCCCATAGTAGATAGAGATACTAGGTATCTAGATGCTTGTGATCCCGACCATGATGGATTTGCTGATTTTGATTTAACACAAATAATTGCAGATATTGAAGGTGGTCTAACCAATGTTACAACTACCTTTCATGAAAGTTATGATGATGCACAAACTGGCACAAACCCAATTGCAGACACTACTAATTACCAAAACATAAACCCCGAAGAACAAACCATTTATGCAAGGGTTGAAGATAATAGTACAGGGTGTGCATCTATTGTACCATTAGAGATTCATACTAATTTATTATTAACAGCTACAGATACAGGCGATTATGCATTATGCGACACCAATGAAGATGGAAATGATGCTGCCGATTTTTATCTTACTTCTGTTGAAGCTCAAATAGCAAATGATTTACCTTTTCCTATTCAGGTTACCTTTTATGAATCTGAATCTGATAGGGACGCTAACACCAACCCTATTGATAAAAATACGCCATACAACGCTGTAAGTCCAAAAGTGCTGTATATTAGAATTGTTAACACCGATACAGGCTGTAATGATGTTTCTGATATAACGCTTTTAGTTAACCCAATATTATTTTTTGACCCTGCCAGCCCATTACCCTATTGTGACACAGATGATGATGGATTTGTGGATATAGATTTACATTCCTTAGATGACACTGTTACCAACGGCAATTCAGATTTTGTAGTCTCATATTTTTTATCATTTCAAGACGCCGATGACAATAATAATGAACTCACTTCGTTTTCTAGTACACAACCCATAGAAACATTATATGCACGCATTGAAAATATAAATTCAGGATGCTTTACCATAAATTATTTTCAGATTGAAATATTGCTAGCACCTTCTACAACACAACCCATAGACATAATAGAATGTGATGATTCCGACGGTAATCCAGATGGATTCTACATTATTAATCTTAATAATAAAATTGACGAAGCAGTAACCGATAGAACAGGTTTAAATATTAGCGTCCACACCTCTTTAAACGATGCCAATACGGATGTAAACCCAATTCCAGATTCCGATTTAACAACCTATAATTCAAATACACAAACACTTTACATAAGGGTTCAAGACGCCCTATCATCAACAGGTTGTTATGCTATTGAACCTTTTGAAGTCATTATTAATACCTTACCTAACTTTCCTGTAATAAGTAATTATCAAGTTTGTGAAGATGATGGCGATCGTTTTGCAGATTTTTTATTATCTGAAAAAGACACCGAAATACTAAACGGCCAAACAGGAAAAGAGGTGTTTTATTTTGAAGATGCCGCTTTAACAATTCGTATAGATAAAAGCACGATCTATCAAAATAAAACAAGCCCACAAACCATTTATGTAAAGGTTGAAAACATAACCGATATTAACTGTTTTGGTACTTCGTCGTTTATATTACAAGTATCACCAGATCCCATTTACAATGTGAATTTTGAAGATTATTTGGTTTGTGATGATGCCAGTAACGATGGTAAAAATATTTTCAATTTAAATGACAAAAGAAATGAAATAGCACAAGGTTCTACAGATAATTTAAATATCTCATTCCACTTAACACGTCAGCAAGCTGAAGCTAATACAAATGCTTTACCAAATCAATACACCAATGCTACAAACCCACAAACACTTTTTGTACGGATTGAAAGTAGCGATTCATTATGTTTTATTATTGAAGAATTGGGTATAAACATTATTGCAGCACCAGACATTTCCAACGTATCAGCACCTTTAATAGAATGTGATGCTAATTACGATGGTATAACTCCTTTCAATTTAGAAACTGCCGATTTTGAAATTAACGACCGAGTTCAAAGCAATCTTATTACAAATTATTTTGAAAATTTAAGCGATATTAACCCAAATGATGGCTTGGATAATTCAAATGAAATCCCAAACCCTTCAAATTATAATTCAAATTCTAAAACCGTTTATATAAAAGTTGCAAACACCTTAACTGGTTGCTACAGTGTAATTCCTTTAGAACTTATTGTAAACTTACCTGCACCAACCAACACTATTGGAACTATTCAAATATGTGATAATGATACGGATACTTATGATTTATCATTGGTAAACGACATGATTGTTAATGATACAAATGGTGTTACAATCTCATATCATAACACTCAAAATGATGCAGATACCAATATAAATCCTTTACCAAACACTTACAATTATACAGCAAGCAATCATACCATTTATGTGAGGGTTTCAGATAATACAACGGGCTGTTTTATTGTACAAGCATTTAATTTACAAATAAACCCAAATCCAATTGCCAATACAACATCTGGTTTAATTTCTTGCGATGATGATTTTGATGGCTTTTTCGAATTTAATTTATCAGCAACTGCAAGCGCCATATTAGGAACACAAAATGCAAATGCACATACAGTTACTTATTATAATGATTCAGCAAATGCCGAAGCTAGAACTAATGCTCTAGGTAATTTGCATTCAGCTTTTAATGGTGAAATTATATATGCAAGAATAGAAAACAATGCAACAGGTTGTTACGATGTTACTCAATTTTCAACCATTGTAAACCCGCTTCCAATTATACCTGTTAATGATATAGTACCATTGTGTTTAAACAATTTACCATTGGTTATTGATGCCTATACTGGAAACCCAAATGACACATACTTATGGTCTACAGGAGCAACAACCCCACAAATTATATTAAATGATGCGTCCCAAATAGGTGATTATTGGGTAACTGCTACAACTCCGCATGTTATTTCAAATGATTGTTCATATACCCATTTTTTTAAAGTTATAGAATCAGAAGCTGCTAACATTAACTTTACAACAACAGTAGATTTTGCAGACCCAAACAGTATTACCGTTGATATTAGTGGTATAGGCGATTATGTTTTCATTTTAGATGATGGCGAACCCCAAACATCAAATGTATTCGAAAATGTAACATTTGGTGTTCATATAGTAACTATAAGAGATTTAAACGGTTGTGAAGACGTTTATACTGAAGTTGTTGTAATAGACATCCCTAAATTTTTCACACCAAATAACGATAGTTATTTTGATACTTGGCATATTGTAGGCATCAACCAGCTACCGGGAACCATTGTTTATATTTATAATAGGTATGGTAAATTACTTAAAACCTTGCCTCATACATCAATTGGGTGGGATGGTACTTTTAATGGACAAAATATGCCATCAGATGATTATTGGTTTGTTGCAAAAGTTATTCAAAACGGAAATGCTTTTGATGTAAAAGGACACTTTGCTTTAAAGCGGTAACACATTTATTTTGTGTAATTTTGCAAAATGAAGTTTAAAATTGAATCAGAATTTCGTCCAACTGGAGATCAACCGGAAGCCATAAAACAACTGGTTGCAGGTATTAATTCCAAAGAAAAATACCAAACATTACTTGGTGTAACAGGTTCTGGAAAAACTTTTACGGTTGCCAATGTAATTCAGGAAGTTCAAAAACCAACTCTAGTTTTAGCGCATAACAAAACGTTAGCAGCTCAATTATACTCAGAATTCAAACAATTTTTCCCAAATAATGCGGTAGAGTATTTCGTATCCTATTACGATTATTACCAACCAGAAGCTTACATTCCCGTATCGGGTGTTTTTATAGAAAAAGATTTATCTATAAACGAAGAAATTGAGAAGATGCGTTTAAGTGCCACCTCTTCCCTACTTTCTGGCAGACGAGATGTATTGGTAGTAGCATCGGTTTCGTGTATCTACGGTATTGGAAACCCTATTGAGTTTCAAAAAAACGTGATTACTTTAGAAAGAGACCAAGTTATTTCTAGAACTAAACTATTGCATCAATTGGTACAAAGTTTGTATTCGCGTACCGAAGGGGAATTCAATCATGGAAATTTCAGAATTAAAGGAGATACGGTAGATGTTTTTCCAAGTTACGCCGATGATGCCTTTAGAATTCACTTTTTTGGTGATGAAATTGAAGATATGGAATCCTTTAACATTCAAACCAATCAAGTTATTGAAAAATACGATTTGCTGACTATTTATCCGGCAAATATGTTTGTTACTTCGCCAGATATTTTGCAAGGTGCCATCAAAGAAATTCAGGATGATTTGGTAAAACAACACGATTATTTTAAAGAAATTGGCAAACATTTAGAAGCAAAACGAATAAAAGAACGCACCGAGTTCGATTTAGAAATGATTCGTGAATTAGGCTATTGTTCTGGTATAGAAAACTATTCCCGTTATTTAGATGGGCGTTTACCCGGAACACGCCCCTTTTGTTTACTCGATTATTTTCCAGACGATTATTTAATGGTGGTTGATGAAAGCCACGTCACCATTTCACAAGTGCACGCCATGTATGGTGGCGACCGAAGCAGAAAGGAAAACTTAGTAGAATATGGTTTTAGATTACCCGCTGCTATGGATAACAGGCCTTTAAAGTTTGAAGAATTTGAAGCCATCCAAAACCAAGTTATTTATGTAAGTGCAACACCTGCTGATTATGAACTTAAAAAATCGGACGGTATTTATGTAGAACAAGTAATTCGTCCTACAGGTTTACTAGACCCCGTTATTGAAATCCGACCCAGTTTAAACCAGATTGATGATTTAATTGAAGAAATTCAACAACGTGTGGAAAAAGATGAACGCACCTTGGTAACCACACTAACCAAACGCATGGCAGAAGAATTGACTAAGTATCTTGACAGAATTCAAATTCGTTGTCGCTACATACATAGTGATGTGGATACTTTAGAGCGGGTAGAAATCATGCAAGATTTACGAAAAGGTTTATTTGATGTTTTGGTTGGTGTAAACTTATTGCGTGAAGGTTTAGATTTACCCGAAGTATCTTTGGTTGCTATTTTAGATGCCGATAAAGAAGGTTTTTTACGTTCGGCACGTTCACTTACACAAACCGTTGGTAGAGCCGCTAGAAACCTAAATGGCAAAGCCATCATGTATGCCGACAAAATTACAAACAGCATGCAAAAAACAATTGATGAAACCAATTACAGACGCGAAAAACAAATAGCCTACAATACAAAATACAACCTCACCCCAAAAGCACTAAACAAAAGTTTGGATAATGCTTTATCCAAAAATTCGATAAGTACCTATAGTTACGAATTAGAAGCCGCAAAAGCAGCCGAACCAGAAAGCGCCTATTTAACCAAACCAGAATTAGAAAAGAAAATTCGTGATAAACGTAAACTTATGGAAGAAGCAGCAAAAGCTTTAGACTTTATTGTAGCTGCAAAATTACGTGATGAGATTAAAGCGTATCAAACAAAAATGGAAAAGCTAAGCGTTTAAAACGTTTAGCTTTTCTATAACCTAAGTAGGTCAAATTATTAAAACACGTTAGAAATTAAAACTTAGCAGGTACTATTTAATTATATTGTGTTTTAAAAATATCTATTAATACGTCTGGTGGAACTATTTTATTAGGAAAACTTTCCATTAAATATAACACTTTGGTTATCGATTCGTGGCTTAACCCCATACGCAATCCAAAGTTATATAATTTGATGGCGTTTTTAGAATTGTTATCACCATTATCTCCATCAATGTTCATTAATAACACCAATCTGTGAAATTGAACAATACGCTCGCTATGCGATTTTAAATGAATATAGTTAATTGGGTGCTCGATCAGATAATCAAAATCTTCACGCGAAATTTCAAGCTGTTTAGCAACGCCTAACAAAAAGTTATATTCTATATGCTTTATGTCTTTATCGTACTTAGCGAAAGCTATCATTTCGGATAGAAGACTTAGTTTTTCTACTCTATTAATCATGTCTTGAGGGATTAATTAATTACTTTATAAAGATACGCACAACAGTAATTTAATAATCGTGGATAATATGTAACTTATCGAAAACCCAAACGTAGTTGGTCGTAAATTTTATTTATTTCATCAATAAAAAAAATTATCACACTAAAAATTCGATGCTTTTTTAATAACAATTTTTTGATATTAACTTAAAAAATTACGAACTAAACATCTGATTATCAATAATTTAATTTCATATAAATAATATTAAATTAAGTGAATCAAAATAAATAATTAGGGTATCTTTACAAAAAATTACAAAAACGCTAGAAAAGTAACTTCTTAAATGCATTATCGATAAACGGTAACCCGTATATAAATTAAAAAATTATAGATATGACAAACAACGATACATTAAAAAAACTACGTGTTGCCTTAAAGCTTCGGGATGATGATATTGTAAAGATTTTAGAGCTCGTAGATTTTAGAATTTCTAAAAGTGAATTGGGTGCTTTTTTTAGAAATGAAGACCATCCGAAGTATATGGAGTGTGGCGACCAAATTCTAAGAAACTTTTTAAATGGCTTGGTTATTCATTTAAGAGGGCCGATGCCAGATAAAAATACCAATAAAGAAAAAGGTTCGAACACCAAGTCCGAAACTGAACAAGGCGAAGCTTCCGCGAAAGTACCACAGAAAAAATTTAAAAAGAAGAAAAGTTTATTACATTCTAAAACAAACAAAAAGAGCAACGATTAACGTTGCTCTTTTGTATTAAGATTCCCACTTTCGCAGAAGTTATTAAGCTAATACTAGCTGTACTTTATCTGCCGCTTCTTGAAATTCAGTTGCACTTAATACAGCTAAACCAGAATTATCGATTAATTCTTTAGCAATATCAGCATTCGTTCCTTGTAAGCGTACAATAATTGGTACATTAATAGTTCCCATGTTTTTGTAAGCATCAATAACACCTTGTGCCACTCGGTCGCAACGTACAATACCACCAAAAATATTGATTAAAATAGCTTTTACAGCTGGATCTTTTAATATGATTTTAAATGCCGCTTCAACACGAGCCGCATCTGCAGTACCACCAACATCTAAAAAGTTTGCTGGCTCACCACCTGCTTGTTTAATTAAATCCATGGTTGCCATTGCTAAACCAGCACCGTTAACCATACATCCAACATTACCATCTAAATCTACATAGTTTAAGCCTTTTTCGCCAGCTTCAACTTCAATTGCACTTTCTTCACGTATATCACGTAAATCTACATAATCTTTATGTCTGTAAAGTGCATTATCATCAATAGTAACTTTAGCATCTACAGCTAAAATTTTGTTATCGCTTGTTTTTAAAACTGGATTGATTTCAAATAAAGAAGCGTCAGATTTCACATAAGCGGTATAAAGATTGGTAACAAACTTTGTCATTTCTTTGAAAGCTGTACCAGATAATCCTAAATTAAAAGCAACACGTCTTGCTTGAAAAGGTAAAATACCAACTGAAGGATCTATTTCTTCAGTAAAAATTAAATGAGGTGTTTCTTCTGCAACAGTTTCAATATCCATACCACCTTCAGTAGAATACATAATCATATTACGACCTGTGCCTCTGTTTAATAATACAGAAACATAAAACTCACTTGTTTCACTTTCACCTGGATAATAAACATCTTCAGCAACCAACACTTGGTGCACTCTTTTACCTGCAGCAGACGTTTGAGGTGTAACAAGATCCATTCCAATAATGTTTCCTGCAATTTCTTCTACTTCTTTAAGGTTTTTAGCAAGTTTAACACCGCCACCTTTACCACGGCCACCTGCATGAACTTGTGCTTTAATAACATACCAGCTTGTACCTGTTTCGGCAGTTAATTGTTTTGCAGCGGCTACTGCTTCTTGTGCATTTTGAGCAACAATACCTTGTTGGATACGTACTCCAAAGCTGCTTAATATTTCTTTACCTTGATATTCGTGTAAATTCATAATTTGCTAAATAGTTTAAGAAGGGCAAATGTAAATAATCATGTTTACTTACCCTAATAATTAATTACTAAAACGCTTATTTTGAATTAAAGTTTTTTAAATTGTTAGATAATTAACTTTTTGTTTAATTTGTTTAATTTTTTATTTATTTCTTTTTTATTGATATTAAAGAAATATCTTTGGCAAAAATTTTGAAAATTATGTTGGAAAATCAATTGCTTAAAATAGCACAAGATTTTGGGAGTCCGGTTTATGTTTATAATGCCGAAAAGATTGAAAGTCAATACAAAAGACTTACGAATGCTTTTAAAGCTGTAAAAAGTCTTAAAATAAATTATGCTGTTAAAGCATTATCTAATATATCTATATTAAAACTTTTTAACTCATTAGGCTCTGGAATAGATACCGTTTCTATACAAGAAGTGCAATTAGGATTGGCTGCTGGTTTTTTACCAGATCAAATTATTTTCACGCCTAATGGTGTTTCTTTAAATGAAATTGAAGAAGCAGCAAAACTTGGTGTTAAAATTAATATTGACAACCTTTCTATATTAGAACAATTTGGAACAAAACACCCAAAAACCCCTGTTTGTATTCGTATAAATCCGCACGTTATGGCTGGAGGAAACGCGAATATTTCGGTAGGACATATCGATTCTAAATTTGGCATCTCTATTCATCAAATACCTCATATTTTGCGTATTGTTGAAAATACTAAAATGACTATTAACGGTATTCATATGCACACGGGTAGTGACATTTTAGATATTGAAGTGTTTTTATATGCTAGCGAAATATTATTTGAAACCGCAAAACAATTTAAAAATTTAGATTTTATTGATTTTGGTTCTGGTTTCAAAGTACCTTACAAACCAGGTGATATTGAAACTAATATTGAAGAATTAGGTGAAAAATTATCTAAAAAATTTAATGATTTCTGTAAAGAATACGGCAAAGATTTAACATTGGCTTTCGAACCAGGTAAGTTTTTGGTGAGTGAATCCGGAAGCTTTTTAACTAAAGTAAACGCTATTAAACAAACAACCTCAACAGTTTTTGCACAAGTTGACTCTGGTTTCAACCATTTAATACGCCCTATGTTTTACGGTTCTCACCACGAAATAATAAATATTTCAAACCCAAAAGGACGTGAACGTTTTTACACGGTTGTTGGATATATTTGTGAAACTGATACTTTTGGAAATAACCGTCGTATCAATGAAATTAATGAAGGTGATGTATTATGTTTTAAAAATGCGGGTGCTTATTGCTTTTCAATGGCTAGTAACTATAACTCTAGATTTCGTCCTGCAGAAGTATTATGGTACAAAGAGAAAGCACACCTTATTAGAAAAAGAGAGACCTTTGAAGATATTATGAACAATCAAATTGAAGTAGATTTTACTTCTAAAAAAGAAAAGGAATTGATTAAATAAATTCCATATTAAATCTTAGTTATTAAAAAATGCTTAACAGTTGTTAAGCATTTTTTTTGCTTTCATAACATGTTTTATGAATATAGTTTAAAATATTTGCTAATATTCAATATTTTCTTTAATATTATAAGAGATTTCCCCTAAGTCTTTTTTAACTATCTAAATTATAAAGAAGACTTCATGAAAAATTCACCTTTTAGATTTTTCAAATTTTTAAAACAAAATAAAACCCTATTTACTTATAGTCATCTCACATTTTGTACAACCCAAAGTATGTGCATCATGATTATTATCTTTTATTCACTGTTTAAAATAACCCTTAAAAACCAATCAAAATGAAAAATTCAGTAACACTATTTCTTATAATTATTGGACTTAGCATGGTATCTTGTAATAATACAAAAATTGAAAAAAACATAAAAATGTATTCCGATACTTGGAACCATATTGTTAACGATGGCAACTTAGACCTCATTAACAATACAAATTTCACCGAGGACATAACTATGATAGCTAGTCCAGAAAATGTTGTAGGCATTGAGAATTTCAAGGCCTATTACCAAAACTTCATAACTGGATTTTCTGATATTGAATTTACAGTTGTTGATATTTTTGGTCAAGGTGATAATATTGTGAAACATTGGAAATTCAAGGGAAAACACACAGGTGATTTCTTTGGTATTCCAGCAACAGAAAAATCGGTAGATATTGAGGGCGTTACAATAGCTAAAATGAAAGATGGCAAAATTGCCCAAGAACAAGATTTTATGGATAACACCCTATTTATGCAGCAATTGGGTCTTTCCCCTAATCCTGAAAACGCAACTATTATTAACCAACTCTATACAAATTTTGGAGAAGGTAATATAGAAGCCGTTTTAGGAATGATGGATCCTAATATCCAATGGAATGAATCAAGCTGTAGTTCCTATTCAGATGGCAACCCTTACTCTAGTCCTGAAGCTATTTTGAATGGTGTTTTTGGAAGAATTGGACAGGATAACGAGTATTTTAAACTGGAAAACATAGAACTTGCAGGACTTGGCGATAACAAAGTATTGGCATCACTCAATTACGATGGTAAATCTAAAAAAACAGAGCAAACCTATAAAACTACCGTTGTTCACCTTTGGACATTAAATAATGGAAAAATAACTGCTTTTCAACAATACATTGGCATAGGAAAACAATAATAAAGAACATGAAAAAGGCAATGGTTTTACGTTAATATATTGACAATATACAACTTAACGATACTGTAAAGTAGCAAAAACGCATATGGCACTAAAAACCAATAGAATAGAATCTATCGATATTTTAAGGGGCGTTGTTATGGTTATCATGGCATTAGACCATGTTAGAGATTATTTTCATTACGGGGCTTTTTTTAGCGACCCCACTAATTTAGAAACCACAACACCTATTTTGTTTTTTACACGGTTTATAACACATTATTGTGCGCCCGTATTTGTATTTTTAGCAGGAACCTCGGCCTTTCTATATGGCAGTAAAAAAACAAAGACAGAGCTATTTAAATTCTTATTAACACGGGGTCTTTGGTTAATACTGTTAGAAATTGTCGTGAACAATCTTATCTGGAAATTCGACCTAAGCTATAGCAGAGTTATTCTTCAAGTAATTTGGGCCATTGGGTTTAGTATGGTAGTTCTATCTTTTCTAATTTATTTACCGAAAAAAGTGTTGTTAGCTATTGGATTGATTATTGTTTTTGGACATAATGCTTTAGATGGCATTGTTAGAAATGGTAATAGTTTAATAGATAATGTTTGGTATATCCTACATCAGCCCAATTTCATACCTTTTGGAAATAATAATGATATTGGTGTGTTTTATCCTGTATTACCCTGGATTGGACTTATGGCTTTAGGTTATTGTTTAGGGCAACTTTACACCAAAGACTTTAATATTGATATTAGAAAAAAATGGCTAATAATTTTAGGTACCGGGTCTATTACCTTGTTTTTCATTTTAAGAGGCATTAATGTTTATGGTGACTTAGTGCCTTGGACAGTTCAAAAAGACACTACTTATACCGTTTTATCATTCTTCAACCTTACTAAATATCCACCTTCATTAACATATATCTTAATCACTATTGGTCCTGCCCTACTATTCTTATACAATATAGAAACCGTAAAAAACAAATTAACCGATTTCTTTTTGGTCTTTGGGCGTGTACCACTATTCTATTATTTTTTACATGTTTTGGTTATTCATGTTTTGGCTATCATTGGCATATTAATATTTGGTGGAAATTGGCAAGATATGATTTTAACCAAAGAAGTATTTGCCAATGCAAAACTATTAAATTACGGCTATTCGCTTTTTATAGTGTATCTTGTTTGGACAGGTGTTATATTTCTACTTTATCCTTTCTGTAAAAAATATATGATTTATAAAGCTGAAAATAAAAGCAAATGGTGGTTAAGTTACCTATAAACCATAAAAACTAATATGACACAAAAAGAAGAAGGCTTTAAAAGCGTTTTTCCAATACTTTATATAATCGCTATCCTGCATTTTCAATCAAATTTAGCAATTAATGAAATCATTGCTACAGTAATAATTATAAGTACTTTATCATTAATATTTGTTGTTATTAAATATTTTAAGAAAAGACATCATGCTTAATTTTTTCAGAAACATCCACCATAAAAGCATTTAAAAGTAAGAAAAACAATTAATGTTACTCACTAACTTTCCCGCTAAAAACATTCACTTTAGAGTTAAAAGGATTTCCAGAAGCACGCCGCAATAAAACCACTTGTCCGCAATGCCACAACGCATCTGAAATGGGTCCGTTAACAATATTCCAAAATGGTACTTCGGTATTTTCTAGTTGAAAAGAAGTTTCAGTATTTCTCAAAACATCCGATACCGCTTTAAAGTTCATCAATGTTTGTTTGCGTTTTTCTTCAAAAGAAAGTTCTGTCTTATTTGTGTCTTTATTATCTCTTAAAATACTGTTACGAATAAACTTAGATAAACCGTAAATATGTTCGATAGTTTCTATAGTTTCTCGCCCAGATGCACTGGGTTTATAATTTAAATCTTCATTACGCAGACCTTCGGTAGCCCAATAATATCTAAAGCCCAAACCATCAATCATTCTAGCAGTTACTGAATTTGCTGTGTACGCTTCATCGTATTCAGGAATTTCATAATAAGGTAATGTGTCTTTTGTTTGAGCCATTGTAATCACAGAATATACTAAAATAAAGATATATATGAATGGTTTCATTTAATGGGTTTTAGGTATTTAGTATTTCAATATTAATTATTTCACACCATATTTATCAAACAAATATACCAAGGCTGTCATAGTCGCTGCACCTAATTCTAATTCGCGTTTATTAATAGCATCAAAGGTATCGTTACCCGCATGATGGTAATCGAAATAGCGCTGCGAATCTGGAAATAAACCAACTAAAACATTGGTATTATTTTTAAGATAATCAATATCTGCTCCACTTCCACCCTTTTCAAAGTAATGAACCATATAAGGTTCAAATAAAGGTTTCCATTGTGTTATTTTATTAAATTGAGCATCACTACAATCAAAAGAAAAACCTCTTGGTGTAAACCCTCCCGAATCACTTTCTAAAGCAAACACATGGTTTTCTTTTTTTGTTTTGGCATCTTCGGCATATTTTATTCCACCACGTTTACCATTTTCTTCATTCATAAATAACACAACTCTTATACTGCGTTTTGGTTTTATACCTATTTCTTTAAGTAAGCGTAACACATCCATAGATTGTACTACCCCTGCCCCATCATCGTGCGAACCATCTCCTAAATCCCAAGAATCTAAATGTCCGCCAACAACCATGTATTCATCTGGAAACTGGCTCCCTGTTATTTCTCCAATAACATTATAAGATTGCACATCTGCTAATTGCTTACAGTTTTGTTTGAAATAGAGTTTTATATTTTTATCAAGCTGCAACATGGTGCTTAATACTTCAGCATCATTAGTGCTTATGGCTGCTGCTGGAATACGCTTTTCTAATGGTAAATCGCCGTAACTCATGTTACCTGTATGAGGTAAATCATCTAAGCGTAAATTCAAAGACCTAACAATAACAGCTACAGCACCATATTTTGAAGCTTCTTCCGCACCTTTTTTACGCTGATTATTAGCTTCTGAATAAGCATCATGAGTGTTCATTACATCTGGCTGCATGGGGCGGTTGTAGAAAACTATTTTTCCTTCTATATTGGCTTTTCCTAAGGCTTCTAATTCTTCAAAGTTTTTAACTTCAACAATATTTGCTTTTATTCCAAGTGCTGGAGTTGCTACCGAACCTCCTAATGCACAAATATTTATTGTATTGGTTTTACCCGGTGTTGTTTCTATATAGGCATATTCTTTAGCGCCACGCACCCATCTTGGAACCATAACAGGCTGCAACCAAACCTTGTCTAAACCTAATTTTTCAAGTTCTTCTTTTGTGTATGCCACGGCTCTTTCAGCTCCTAAAGAACCCGATAGACGGCTACCTATTTGGTTCGATAAATGGTTTAACCATTCGTAGCTTTTACCGTTAGTTAAAGAGGTGTTGTATATGTTTTTTAAAATTGCTTCATCGGTTTGGGCGTTTAACCCTATTGAAATAAAAAGACAGTATAATACTGTAAAAATTTTTATCATAACATTATTCAATTTTAGGCTAAAAATAGTATTTATAAAAGGGGAGACCTCTAAAAGAAATCATAAAAAACACTTAATAAAGCTATAAAACTCATTCACTTTCTAATTCTTGCCTATACGAAGACATATTTGCTTTTATTTTATCGTCCAACTCAGGTTCTTGTATATCGTCATATTTTTTCAGGGTATCGTACATAATTTTAGCCACCATGTAGCGCGCAGAATCTTTATCATCTGCAGGGATGGTGTACCACGGTGCATGCGACTTTGATGTTCTGTTAATGGCATCTTCATAACAAGCCTGGTAGTTATCCCATAGTTTGCGTTCTTTCAAATCGCCTGGAGAGAACTTCCAGTTTTTTTCTTGCTTATCTAAACGACGGAGTAACCTTTGTTTTTGTTCTTCTTTTGAAAGATTTAAAAAGAACTTGAAAATAATCGTACCATTTTCGGCTACATGTTTTTCAAAATTATTTATTTGTTGAAAACGGGTATCCCAGAAAGCATCATCAATATCTTCAACGGTGTTTACTGTTGGAATGTTTTCACCTAAAATATATTCGGGGTGTACTCGGGTTACCAACACATTTTCATAGTGTGTTCTATTAAATACACCAAATTTTCCACGTTCAGGAAGTACTATATAATGTCTCCATAAATAATCATGTTTCAACTCTAGTTCTGTAGGCACTTTAAAACTATGTACCACCACACCCCTTGCATTAAACTCTTTAAACACCTCACGTATTAAACTATCTTTACCAGCTGTATCCATACCTTGTAAACAAACCAATACCGCATATTTTCCATGGGCATACATGGTATCTTGAAGTTTTCCTAGTTTTTTTCTAAGGTCTTTTAATTGGTCATCTGCTTTATCAATTACTAGTTTTGTTTGGCTGTTTTTTAGAGCTATTTTTGAGGTTATTTTAAAATCTTGAGGTGAAAAATTTTTCATAAATCTTTAGAGTTAGTAATAATTTTTATAAATATACTAAAACAATAAATTCTTTAAGAAGGTTATCTATTTGGAAAATTTTATTACTTTCGTTCAACCTACTTATTAACTTAACCAAACTACCATGAAAAAAATTTACTTATTTTTTCTCCTTTTTATTGTGTATTCAGAGTTTCAAGGACAAAATTCTGCGTGTGCCGATGCTGATTCAAATCTTATTTATGCCTATTCAAACGTTAAAGATGCCTACGAATCTAATAATATCCAACATTTAAAATATTATTCAGATAAGTCTTTAAAATCTTTTAGAGACGCAAAAATCAATTTAAAAAAATGCGGTTGCAATACGGCATTTGAACTGGCTTACAATGCTATGGAACTTATTGAAAAAGTTGAAAAAACAACTACCTATGAAGACGGTCGTTACTTTGTAAAAAAAGCTAAAGAAATTACTCAAAATTCAATTACTGAATTAAATAAGTACACAATTCCTAAAAATACCGAATCAGAAAAAGTTGTAACTACTACCGAAAAAGCAGGCAATGATCTAGAGGCGCTACAACAAGAAAAAGACAAATTAGAACAACAAAGGTTAGCTCTTAAGATTAAAGAAGAAGAAATACTAAAAAAGCTTGATGCTCAAAAAAGCAAAGAACTTCAATTACAAAAAGAAATACTCATAAAAGACCATAAGGCTACACTAAACCTTAATATTACAACCTGTAATAAAGTTTTAAAAACGTATGGTAGCACTTCTGAATTACCTGTTTACGATAAAAATGATACCGCTTTACTTTCAGAAAATGTTGCAGGCATTAAATCATACTATTTAAATATCACAAAAGATATAAACACGGCTTATTTAGAAAAACTAAATCTTTGTAAAATAAACTAGCTTAAAAAAACGAGTTCTTTAAAGAACTCGTTTTTTTTTTACCCTAGCATTTGAGTTTTATAATTTCGATGCAAATAATTTTACATCCGTTTCGCTTACTTCGGTTCCTCCAAGAATAATTAAGCGTTCTACTACATTACGAAGTTCACGAATATTCCCTGTCCAATCGTAATCTTGAAGTAATTTTACAGCTTTATCTGAAAATATTTTTTTAACAGTACCTTGTTCTCCTGCTATTTTTTCAGCAAAATGATTCACTAATAATGGTATATCGTCACGTCTATCATTTAAAGCGGGAACTTGTATTAAAATAACTGCTAATCGGTGATATAAATCTTCACGAAATCTGCCTTCCGCTATTTCCTTTTTTAAATCTTTGTTGGTGGCTGCAACCACACGCACATTCACTTTTATATCCTTATCACTTCCCACGCGCTGTATACGGCTTTCTTGTAACGCTCTTAAAACTTTGGCCTGAGCAGATAAGCTCATATCTCCTATTTCATCTAAAAAAATAGTACCGCTGTTGGCTGCTTCAAATTTACCAGCCCTATCTTTTACAGCACTTGTAAAAGCCCCTTTTACATGACCGAATAACTCACTCTCAATAAGTTCACTAGGTATCGCAGCACAATTTACCTCAATCATAGGACCATTGGCACGTTCACTTTTTTGGTGTAACCAATGGGCTACCAATTCTTTTCCTGTTCCGTTAGGGCCCGTAATAAGCACACGGGCATCCGTTTGTGCTACTTTTTCAATAATATCTTTAATATGAGAAATGGCAGCGCTTTCACCAATCATTTCAAAATTTTTACTGACTTTCTTTTTAAGCAGTTTATTTTCAACAACCAGTTCTTTTCTATCTAAAGCGTTACGAACGGTGTTTAAAAGTCGGTTTAAATCGGGTGGTTTCGATATATAATCAAATGCACCTATCCGCATGGTATTTACCGCCGTATCTAAATCACCATGACCAGAAATCATTACAATAGGTATTTCTGGTTTAATTTTTTTTGTACCTTCTAAAACCTCGACCCCATCCATTTTTGGCATTTTGATATCGCAAAGAATTAAATCATAATCCTCATTTTTAATTTTCTCTAAACCTGCCAATCCATCTTCGGCTTCTTCAACTTGGTACGATTCATTTTCTTCTGAAAGAATTTTAACAAGCACACGTCTTATGGCAGCTTCATCTTCAATTATTAATATTTTTGGCATATTACTTTAAATTTTTACGAGTATAAATGAAGACATCCATTCGTGTCTTTTTTAATAATGATATTAATCTTTACTTAAATTGGTATTAAACTCAGATTGTTCCAACCTTAAACTCACACTTTGATCTGGTTTTTGAATAATATGAATATCGCGTTGCGGGAAAGGTATACTAATATTGTTTTCTCTAAATAGTCGATCTATCTCAAACCTTACTTCACTTCTTATTGCGTTGGCATTGAAACTGTCTGCAATAGTAAAAACAACTTTAAAATCTAAAGAGCTATCACCAAAATTGGTAAAACGTACAGCAATATCGTCTTTATCTAGCACACTTGAAATTGAAGATGCGGCTTCTATAAGTAACTTTTTTACCAATTGTACATCGCTGCCGTAAGCTACACCAACATCAACACTTTCCCTTGTGTCTGCGCCATTTTGTGTCCAATTGTATAAACTGTTTTCTAAATATAAATGATTAGGAATTATCAACACTTTATTATCTATAGTTACAGCTCTTGTTGTTCTTAACTTTATTTCTTCAACACGTCCTACTTTACCATCTATTTCAATAATATCTCCTACGTGAACTGTTTGATCTACTAATATAAACACGCCAGAAATAATATCTTGAAACAGTGTTTGAAGCGCCAAACCAATACCTATCATTAACGCCGCAGATGCCGCAAAAACTGCTGTAACATCTACACCAACAGCATGTAAAGTCATTAGTAAAATAAGTAAATATATAAGCCATCTAAAATAGCCAAATACTACATTAAACTTCCCTTTATCATCTTCAGGAAGTTTTCTAGTAATTACTTTTAATACAAATCTTAAAACTAAGGTTGTAACAAAAATAACGGTGATAATAATCAATACATCTTTTACTGAAATACTGATTTTATCACTAAAATCATAATGCTGATTAAGGAAGGCTTTTATCTCATTCCAAAAGGAGCTCTTTTCTACAGCTTTTTCTATCTTTTCCAATTCTTGATTCATTTTAATATTTAATCCATTTTACCAACTCTTTATAACTCGGTTTTTTACCGTACATTAAAATCCCTACCCTATAAATTTTTGCTGCGAACCACACAGTAAATATAAAGGTAGCAATTAATATCAATAACGATACCAATTGTTGCCACAAAGGCACTCCAAACGGAATACGCATAAGCATAACTACTGGTGATGTTAATGGTATAAAAGAAAACACAACCGAAATTGTTCCGTGCGGGTCTTCTACAACTGTAAAAATGCCTATGTAAACTGCTAAAATTAACGGCATAATTATGGGCAACATAAACTGTTGCGTATCGGTTTCGTTATCAACTGCAGCGCCAATAGCGGCATAAAATGAACTATACAACAAATAACCTCCAATAAAAAATAGCACAAATGCTATTATTAAATTAGCCAAAGGAAGGTTATAAAATGCATTAATTACATCTTGAACTTGCATATTCAATTCTGGGTTAGTCATAGCTTGCTCCACCATATCTTGCTGGGGTGTTTGTAAATTTACACCAAAGAAAAAGGATACAATACTTAACAAAACTCCGCCAATAATAAGCCAAATAACAAACTGAGTGATACCCGCTAGTGAGGTTCCTATAATTTTACCAAGCATCAATTGTATTGGTTTTACAGATGAAATAATAACCTCAATAATTCTACTGGTTTTTTCTTCAATCACACTGCGCATTATCATATTGCCATAAATAATAATGAACATAAATAACAAATACCCAGCTGCACCACCAAAAGCGAGTTTCATCACGCTGTCTATTTTAGATGTTTTTTCACCAGCAAAACTTTCTTGTGCAATGCTAATGTTTATTTTTGAAGCATTAATCATAGCTACATCCACCCCGTTTTCTTGAAGTTTTATGTCGGTAAGTTGATACTCTAATTTGTTTTCTAAATCTGAAATTAAAGAAAGAGACGGCGATTCTTCCGAATAAAACTTAATATGGTTTGAAACATCATCAATCGAACTGGGCTTATCTACATATAACAAACCAACCGACCCCGTTTCTTCAGTCAACTTTTTAGCATCTTTAAGCGACATATTTTCTAGAACATGATACGTTGTGTGCTCGGTGTTTTCAAAGATATCTTTAACAAACCCCGATTCGTCCAACACAGTAATAACACGAACTTTATCGTTATTTAATTGCGATAAATAAGCCACTACCAATATAAGTACAATCATTATAAGCGGACTTAAAATAGTCATCACTACAAACGATTTGTTTTTAACCTTCGTTAAATATTCGCGTTTTATTATAAGTGGTAAATGGTTCATTGTTGGGTTATTGGTTATGGGTGTTAGGTTTTAACGATTACTAATTGTTAATTGTTTTTTACGGTTTGAATAAAAATATCGTTTACACTTGGTATCAATTCTACAAAATGAGATACGTTGCCTTTTGCAGCTAAAAAGTTTAATAAATCGTTCGGTTTATCCCTTCCATTAAGTTTGATGTTCAGTTTTAAATCGTCTTCCAAAGTTTTGAAATTGGCTAACGACACATCAAATTTTTGTGATAATTCAGCTTTTAGGGCTTCATTATTGGTTGTATGAATACCTACTTCAAAGGTGTTTATTTTATATTGACGTTTAATGTCGATTAATTTTCCGTCTAGGATTTTGTTCGATTTGTGTATTAAAGCGATATCGTCACACAACTCTTCAACCGATTCCATACGGTGTGTTGAAAAAATAACCGTAGCACCATCTTCACGCAAACGTAAAATTTCATCCTTAATTAAATTGGCATTAATAGGGTCAAAACCAGAAAACGGTTCATCAAAAATTAATAGTTTTGGTTGATGCAATACCGTTACGACAAACTGTATTTTTTGCGCCATACCTTTTGATAGCTCCTGAATTTTTTTGTTCCACCAATCGCCAATTTCTAAACGCTCGAACCAATATTTTAAGCGCTCTTTTGCTTCGGCTTTACTCAAACCTTTTAATTGGGCTAAATAAAGGGCTTGCTCGCCTACTTTCATGGTTTTATAAAGCCCTCGCTCTTCTGGCAAATACCCAATATCTTTTATATGTGCTGAGTTAAGCAATGCACCATCCAAATGCACCGTACCAGAATCTGGCATGGTAATTTGATTAATAATACGTATTAAAGTTGTTTTTCCTGCGCCATTAGGACCTAACAACCCAAAAATACTGCCTTTAGGAACCGAAATAGATACATTGTTAAGGGCTTTAAAGTTTCCAAAATTTTTAGAAACTTGGTTAACTTCTAATAAGTTACTCATGTGTGTTTTTCAATTGACTTGTAGATTGTAAAGATATTAAATGTTAAAACAGTAAGTAAACGATTTGTGTAGAATTTATGAATATCTCTTTTTGATGTACCCACGAATACGCAAATGTTTTTATAGGTTATGTGTTATATTAAACTTGCTGAAATCACTCTTTTTTGAAGTCTTCGACAGGCTCAGACTAACATTTAGGTTCTAATTTGCTATAAATTTGAAGAAAAAAGGCTTTCAATTGATTTTCATTATTTGCACCTAAATTTTTAAGCACAAAATATTCGTGTATTCGTGGCAAAATAAACGGCTTGCATTAAAACAAAACCCACCCTTAAAAAAGATTAAGGATGGGAAAAAAATTGCTATGAAAAAGAAAAATTATCACTAAAATTGTTTAGTGATAAACCAAATATATGTTTTTTTTTCTAAAAACCCTTAAAACTAAACAGGAACTTTTAAAAAAAATAATCGATTACCTTAAATTTCTTTTATCACTTATATTATGAGAACATGTCTTTTACTTTTTCAAAAAAAGATTTATCGGTACTATCTGGTTTAGGTGCAAAATGTTCGTCATTCTGCATGGCTTCAAAAAACTCACGTTGTTGTTTGCTTAACGTTTTTGGTGTCCAAACATTTACATGCACCAATAAATCGCCTCTACCATAACCATTTATACTTGGTATTCCTTTTCCGCGTAAGCGTAAAATTTTACCCGATTGTACCCCAGCTTCTACTTTTATACGCACTTTTCCTGTTACGGTATCAATCTCTTGTGACGTTCCTAAAACAGCATCTGGATAGCTTACATACAAATCGTAATGTAAATTATCGCCTTCACGCTGTAGTTTTTCGTGTTGTTCTTCCTCAATTACCACAATAATATCACCTGAAACACCATTTCCCGGTGCTTCATTTCCTTTTCCAGATACTTTAAGTTGCATCCCATCTACCACACCCGCAGGTATTTTGATAGAAACCGTTTCTTCTGAAACTTTCAAACCTTGTGCATCGGCATCGGCAGGTTTTTTATCAATAGTTTGTCCAGCACCACCACACACATTACAGGGTGCCGATGTTTGCATTCTACCTAAAATAGTATTTGCTATACGTGTAACTTGTCCAGAACCATGACAGGTAGAACAGGTTTTATAGGTAGTTCCTGGCGCTTGAACTTTACGTTTTACTTTTATTTTTTTCTCGACACCATTAGCAATTTCCTCTAAAGTAAGTTTTACGCGAATACGTAAATTGCTTCCTTTAACACGGCGTTGGCCACCGCCTCCGCCAAAACCGGAAAAGCCGCCACCAAAGCCACCACCGCCAAAAATATCACCAAACTGACTGAATATGTCTTCCATATTCATGCCACCACCGCCATAACCGCCGCCACCATTTTCAAAGGCTTGGTGTCCGTATTGGTCGTATCGTGCTTTTTTATTTTCATCACTTAAAATCTCGTAAGCTTCAGCCGCTTCTTTAAATTTAGCTTCTGCATCTTTATTATCGGGATTTTTATCGGGGTGAAATTCAATTGCTTTTTTTCTATAAGCTTTTTTTATTTCGGCAGTACTTGCTCCTTTGCTAATACCTAATATGTCGTAATAATCTCTTTTAGCCATGGTTTTGTTTTATTGTCCTATTACTACTTTAGGAAAACGAATTACCTTCTCGCCCAGTTTATAGCCTTTTTCTATAACGTCTATAATTTTTCCTTTTAAATCGTCAGTTGGTGCAGGTATTTGGGTAATTGCTTCGTGGTTATCCGCATTAAATAGGTCGCCTTTTTCAACAGCCACTACTTTAAGTCCTTTTTGCTCTAGCGTGCTTACCAATTTGTTATAAATTAACAACACACCCTTACGTAAGGCTTCTGATTCTTTATCTTCGTCAATATGACTTAATGCGCGTTCAAAATCGTCTAAAACTGGCAATAAAGTTTTTATAACGTCTTCACTTGCTGTTGAAAATAACTCGATACGCTCTTTCGAGGTACGGCGTTTATAATTTTCAAACTCGGCAAATAAGCGTAAAAACTTATCTTTTTCTTGTTTTAACTCACTTTGAAGTTTTTCTTCAACCGTTTGTTCTTCAACAACTTGTTCTTCTACTTCAACCGTTTCACTTTGTACAGCATCTAATTGCTCCTTTTCTATATCGTTTGTTTTATCCTTTTTACTCATTGTTGTATCTAAATTTTTATACAAATACTTAATTTGGTTGGCAAAAGTACTGCCATTATTGTGAAAATGTCATAATGTCATTAAAATATTTTTATGTTTTTTGATTTTGAATAGTTGAGTTTGTGGGAAATAAATGATAAATTCGTTTCGCAGTTAGAAATGGTTAATTAAAAATGACCATGTATTAGAGTTGTACCTAATTAAAAACATCCTAATGGAGATACCAAAATTTCACGAAACCTTTATACCAATATTAAAAGTCTTAGAAAACGGTAAAACACTTCAAGCAAGAGACATGTATAAAAAGGTTATTGACCAATTTTATTCAGGACTAACAAAAGAACAACTAGAAGAAAAAACAAAGAGTGGTGACATTCTGATAATCAATAGAATCGCATGGGGTAAATCTTATCTTAAAAAGGGAGGATACATAGAATTCCCAAAAAGAGGATATGTTCAAATTACTGAAAAAGGAAAAAATCAAAGTTCAACTAAATTAACATTAAGTCAGGTTGAAAGTTCCGATAGTTTTTTAGAATTCTATAATGAAGAAAATCCAAAACATGATTCAACACCTTCACAAATATCAAATGCTTCACCTCAAGATTTAATAGACGAAGGATTCAATTCCATAGATATTCAAGTCAAGGACGAATTACTTGAAAAACTTAAAACTATTGATCCTTTTTACTTTGAAAAAGTTATACTTATCCTACTAAAAAAAATGGGGTATGGAGACTTTGTAGAAACTTCAAAAACTGGTGATGGTGGTATTGACGGAATAATTAATGAAGACAAACTAGGACTGGACAAAATTTACATTCAAGCAAAAAGGTATGGAGAGAACAAGGTCCGCGAAAAGGATATTAGAAACTTTATAGGTGCAATGAGCGGAGATACTCAAAAAGGTGTTTTCGTAACTACATCAACTTTTGACACAGGTGCTATTAAAAAAGCAAATGATGCACACCATACAATAATTTTAATCGATGGCATAAAACTGGTCGATTTAATGCACCAATACAATGTTGGAGTTCAAGTTAAAACTGTTTATGAAGTTAAAGAACTTGATAATGATTTCTTTGATGGAGAATAAAAAAAAACACAATGGCAAATAGATGGGGTATTCCTAAAGATGTAAAAGATTTTGTGAAAAATAGAGATAAAAACTGTGTTTTCTGCAGTATTGAATTCACTAATAACAATGAATCTCGAAAATCAAAGCCGTCTTGCGAGCATATTATTAACGACATTAGAATAAATGGAATAGAGAATATTTCACTTTGCTGCATGTCGTGTAATTCTAGTAAAGGAGCTAAACTTCTAGACAATTGGCTGCTTAGTGATTATTGCAAAAAAAACAAAATCACTAAAGATACTGTCGCCATTGTTGTGAAAGAGGCTATTAAAAATCCACCTAAACGAAAGCAACTATGCACTTCAGTAAATGGATAAGACATTAAACAAACCATTCCTAAAACTACCCCAACAAATCCTCCAAAGCAGGTTGTAAATGGTGGTATTCAAAATAAAAACCTTTGTCCTCTATTTTTTTTGAACTGACACGTTGGCTGTCAAACAGCAAAGTATGCATATCGCCTAAAATCAGTTTCATAAAAAACCTGGGGATATTTGGTAAAAAAAGCGGTTTTCCTAAAGTAATGGCGATGGTTTTTGTGAGCTCCTGGTTTGTTACTGGGCCAGGTGCCACTGCATTATAAACACCTTCTAATTGGTACTTTAATACATATAAAAATAGTTGAGCCAAATCGGCAATATGTATCCACGATTGCCATTGCTTGCCATCACCAAAGGCAGCTCCTACTCCATATTTAATAGGTTTAATCATTTCGGATAGTGCGCCTCCTTTGTTGGATAGTACCAAGCCTATTCTAATTTTAGACACTGTAATATTTAAACTTAAGAAAGCATCTACTTCCTGTTCCCAAACTTGCACAACACCACTTAAAAATGATCGATCAAAATCTTTAAAAGTTTCATCGTAATAATTAATCAACGAATCTGGATAAATACCAATAGCACTTGCTGAAATTATTTGTTTTACTGTATGTTCAATCGATTTCAAACTATTAACTAGTAGCTGTGTTGTTTCTTTTCGGCTTGAAATAATCTCTTTTTTGTAAGCTGAAGTCCAACGTTTTGAAACCGTGGCGCCTGCTAAATGAATGATTGCATGGACGTCTTTAAAACAATCCAGATCAATTTTTTGCTGTTTGGGGTTCCAATAAAAACCTTGTGTTTTATCCGATTCGTTTAATTTAGATTTACTGGTTGTTAAGTAATTTACAGCAATAGCTTTTTCATGGCAAAGTTTTACAATCTCTTTCCCAATTAGTCCCGTCGCCCCTGTAATTAAAACCCGCATTTTCAATTTTTTATTTAAAGTTACAAAACGAGATGGCTATTGCCTATGGTTTTGTATTAGGTTTAACAGAATGGTTGATAATTGAAAAAGTTACAAAGAGACAAAGACGCAAAGTCACTAAGTAAAAACTTACCATAATTTATAAGCAAAAACTGCTTACTGTTACTGAAAACCGAGTTTATTTAGTAGCGCGTAACATTTCCCGTTTACCCGGTGGCCCAGGGAGTTTTTCAACTAGAAATCCAACAGCTTGCATAGCACGACGCACACTTCCTTTTGCGGCGTAGGTTACTAACACACCGTTTTCTTTTAAGGCATCATACATTTTTTGGAAGATAGTTTCTGTCCATAATTCGGGTTGAACGCGGGCACCAAAGGCATCAAAATAAATAAGATTGTATAATTCTTCGTCTGCTATTTCTGAAAAAAATCGATTTTGTTTGGTTAGTGAAAAGTTATTGGAAATAGTATGTTGCGCTTCCCAAGACACTTCGTGCATGGTTTTAAAAAGTGCTTCGTTTGTTTCGACTTTTAACTGGGTTGGGTAGTTAAGCTGCTTAATTTCGTTCATTGCAACTGGGTAGCCTTCAACACCAACATAATCAATTTTAATTTTTGATTTTTCAGCTTCAAGTAAGGTTATAAAAGCGTTTAAACCTGTGCCGAAACCTATTTCTAGAATTTTTATTTCATGGTCAACCTCTCGACTGCGCTCGAGGTGACATTCCGGACTACAATAATAATGCAACCCATGTTTTATAAACACATGATACGCTTCTTGTATGGCTCCGTGCTTGGAGTGGTATTGTTCATCCCATTCTGGCAAGTGAATGGTTGACGAACCGTCGGCGGTAATAACAACTTTTCTTTCCAATTCTATTGTTGTATTAAAACGCCATCAGCTTCAAAAGAAAAGCTTCTTTTGGGTTGGGTGATACTTTCAATTTCTTCAATTGTTTTTCCTGCATCTTCAGCATAGTGGCGCTTTTCATTAACCGAAAACTCCTTTACAAACGCTTTTCCGTTTACAATCACTTCTTTTCCCGCTATGTCTTTTGGTACAAAAAATCCGTAATCTTTAAATTTTACCATCACTTCATTCCCATTTTCTAAATTTAAAGTCATCCAACAACCTTTTGCCTGACAAACATCAATCACTTTTGCTTTCATTTTAATATTCATGCTATCTCCAACTTGCATGGACTTGTAATAGGGTGCCATAGAGAAAACGTCCATAGTTTTAGCCACAGTAATTTGTTTACCAAAAGACTGGTATGAGTCTTTATTTTTACAAGAATAAACCAAAAACAAGCAAAATATTGCGAATAATAGTTGTTTCATGGAATAAAGTTTAATTTTTAAACGATTTGTTGTAAATATACCGCTTTTTTAAAAACGATTTTACTTAAATTTGTAACATAAAATAACAAGATTTATGAACTCTATAATCAATGACATCGAGATTATAAAAGCGAAAACTACCAAAATAAATGAGGTAGATTTTGATAATTTGGCTTTTGGAAGTGTATTTTCAGACCATATGCTTGAATGTAATTTTAAAGACGGTAAGTGGGAAGCACCAAAAGTGATTCCGTACCAAGCCATTACTTTAGACCCTTCTGCTAAGATTTTCCATTACGGACAATCTGTTTTTGAAGGTATGAAAGCATATAAAGATGCCAATGAAGATGTCTGGTTATTCCGTCCGTTAGAAAATTTCAAACGTTTGAATATTTCATCTAAACGTTTAGCAATTCCTGAATTACCGGAAAGCTATTTTATGGAGGGATTAAAAACCTTATTAGAAGTTGATAAAGATTGGATTCCTAAAAACGAAGGAAGTTCGTTATATATACGTCCATTTGTTTTTGCATCAGGAAACGGATTTCATGCATCGCCTGCCAATGCGTATAAATTCATTATTTGTACGGCTCCTTCTGGCGCCTATTTTTCTGGAAAAGTAAAGGTTTTAATTGAACAAACCTATTCACGTTCTGCTAACGGTGGCGTTGGTTTTGCTAAAGCTGGTGGTAACTATGCCGGACAGTTTTACCCAACGCAACTAGCTGTTGAAAAAGGCTACCATCAAGTTATTTGGACTGACGATACCACCCATGAATATATTGAAGAAGCGGGTGCTATGAACATATTTGTGCGTATAAACGATACACTTATAACCGCTCCAACTAGCGATAGAATTTTAGATGGTATTACCCGAAAAAGTATTATTGAATTGGCTAAAGCCGAAGGCATTAACGTTGAAGTTAGAAAACTATCGGTACACGAAGTTGTTGAAGCTGCTAAAAACGGCACTTTAAAAGAAATGTTTGGAGCAGGAACTGCAGCCGTTATTTCACCAATTTCTGGATTTGGCTACAAAGATACCGATTACGATTTACCTGAATTAACCGATACTTATGCGAGCTATTTAAAGAAACGTATTACCGATATTCAAACCAATAAAGTTGAAGACCCGTTTGGGTGGCGCTATAAATTGGATTAAATATTTAAGGATACATAGAAATTTAAAAAGAGAAGCGTTTGGCTTCTCTTTTTTATTACCGTAAAAATTATGTGATTCTGAAACAAGTTCAGAATGATGATAACCCACTATTTTATTTATCTAAAATAGATGCAATATTTGGTTTAAAGTAATTGGGGCCTTTTAGCACTTTGCCATCTTCTCTGTAAATAGGTTGACCGTTTGCACCCAACTTACTCATATTACTGCGCTGTATCTCGTCAAACACTTCTTCAATTTTATACTGCATACCGTGTTCTATAATGGTACCGCATAAAATATAAAGCATATCACCTAGGGCATCGGCAACTTCAACCAAATCGTTATTATTTGCTGCTTCTAAATACTCTTCGTTCTCTTCTTTCATCAAATTAAAACGTAAGGTATTTTTCTCTATACCTAAATCGGCTTTTGGAGTTTCACTATGTCCTATTTTAAATGCCGTATGAAATGCTTTTACGGCGTCTATTTTATTTTTCATTTTATAATTACTTATTTTTGCATAAAAATAGCTATATGTTTAGTAAAGGTCAAATCATTTTCGGAGTTTTATTTTTTATTGTATTTGCCATTGTTATTGGCTACACGTACCGAAAAGATTTAAAACTACACAAACGTTTTTATGCCGGTAGTATTTGGATTTTAATTGCCTTTATTGGTTTTATTGGATTGATTTCTGCCATTAAGTTTATTTTTAAGTGATATTTTTTTATAAAAAAGTCTTTTTCCATACTAGGAAAAAACATTTTTATCATGTTTTATAATTAGTTTAATAATTTGACGCAACCTTTTTTTAAATCGTGCATCTAATAAACAACTAACATAACTAAAATCATGAATATTATTCTTATTATCAGTGCTCTTATAGTTGTAAACCTTATTCTTTTGGTATTTAGTGTAAATAAAAAAACAGAACCTTGATTAAGATTCTGTTTTATAGTTTAATTGCTATTTTATACTCTTATTAGTTTACTTCTGGCAAGAAATTATATTTTTTACCATAATCTAACATTTGTTCTACGAATGTTTTAGGCTGCTCTACACGCACTTCAATTATTTCACCAGCTGCGTTTGTTTTTGCAACCAACACAGGATTTACATAACCAGTGTATGGTGCCGACTTAAATTGTTTATTACGCTCTAATATTTCAGCGTGAATATTTTGATTTACTTTTACTCCATAATTTTCAACCAACGCTTCAGCAGCTTTATAATCACCTTCAGATTTTATACGTTGTGTTTCGCGCAATAATTCACCAAAAAGCTCACGAAGTTTCAAATAGTCATTTATATTATAATAAGTTTTTCCGTTTCGGTTTATTTTCTCAATAACATTATTTGCTTTTCCATTTTCAAAAACCCAAGCTGAAATCCATTGTCTGTTTCGCATGTGCGCCTCTTCAACATCATCACCTAAATTCAATCGAATTAATTGCATTAGTAATCCATTTCGAATATAAGAATCATAAGCAGCCATTCCTGCCTTTTGCCAATCATCTACCAAACCAAGTTCTTGTAGTTTTGGGTCGTATTGATAGTAGAGTGCCACTAAATCGGCACGACCTTCTTCTAGAGTTGAAGCATAATTTTTAAGGGTTTCCTTAGTTTCTCCAACACCTGGATTTAATTGACCCGAGGCATGCCCAACAACTTCATGCAACGCAGTATGTAATTTCTCAGCCAATTCTCCGTAAGCTTCATATAACCCCAGTTCTTCTTGATCGTTTACAAATTCTTTTAATCTATTTGAACTTCCTGCATGGTTACTAGCAGCTACAATATTCCCTAAAGAAACAGATTTACTCCCCACAGCAGCACGAATCCAATTGGCATTTGGTAAGTTTACACCAATAGGTGTACTTGGTGATGCATCACCAGTTTCTCCGGCAACATTTACAACTTTATAGGTTACTCCAACTACTTTTTTCTTTTTATGAGCTTCCATAAGCGGGGAATTGTCTTCAAACCACTGTGCATTATCCGAAACAACTTTCATCTTTTTAGACATATCAAAATCTTTGATTTGCACTATGGTCTCATACGAACCCCTATAACCTAAAGGGTCGCTGTAAACTTCAATAAAACTGTTTATGTAATCTATATTGCCTTCGGTAGCTGCTGTCCACGCAACATTATAATCGTCCCAAGTTTGCAAATCGCCTGTTTTGTAATATTCAATTAGCAAACCTAACGCATTACCTTGCGCCTCGTTTTCAGCAACACCTTTTGCCAGTTCCAGCCATTTAATAATTTCATCTATAGCCGAACCGTACAATCCTCCAGATTTATAAACTCGTTCTTTTAAAATACCATTTTCTTTTACCAATTGTGAGTTTAAACCAAAAGACCAAGGTTTGCTTGGGTCTGGAGATTTTTTTGATGCATAAAAGGTTTCAACATCTTTATTGGTTACTCCTTCTCCATAAAAATTAACTGCGGATAGCGCTACATTATCAACCCCTTTAGCCTGATTTACTTTTTTAGCATCCAAATTGTTGAAAATAACATCAAACGCTTCACCTTCTAAAACCGTATTTGTTTCAGTTAGTATTTGCTTTAAGTAGTCGGACGAAAACTCCGGTTTTATTTTATCGTTTGAATAATGGTGATGAATACCATTACTAAACCAAACCCGTTTTAAATAAACCTCAAAAGCATTCCAGTTTTCAGTTGTTTTATCACCGTTATAATTAGTATAAACATTTTCTAAAGCTTTTCTAATTTTAAGATTGTGCTTATAGTTTTGGTCCCAAATAATATCGCGCCCAGACAGACCTGCTTGGGTTAAATAATATACCAGTTTTTGTTCCTTTAAAGTTAAATTTTCCCAACCTGGAATTTGATAGCGTAATACTTTAATATCAGCAAATTGGTCAACATTATATTCAAACGCTGGTTCATTTACTTTTAATTCTTCCTTATTTTCTTTAGATTTATCATTTCCGCAAGAAAATACAAGTGCCCCAATAAGCACAAAACTCAATATTGATTTTAGTTTCATTTGTTCGTATTAATTATTCTTATAAAAAAACTATAAATATTCAACCTTAATTATTGACTACACTTATTTAAGCTGATTTAATTATTGAATATTTATTTTTTAAAGTGCAAATGTAATAATTTATTAACGAGAATTTAAAATTGTTTATCTTTGATTCACATCTTTTCAAAAAAAGTAAAATGAAACATCTATTAAAAAATTTTAATACAAAAGAAAATGATTAAATAGATGTAACATGTGACCATTAAAAAAATAAAAACAAACACATGAAAGCTTTTAAGTATATCGCATTTTTATTATTAATAGCCATTATAGGTACCTCTATATACATTTCCGTACAACCTAACACGTTTGAAGTTAGTAGAACACGAAACATAAAGGCGCCTGCTGCTGTTATTTATAGCAATGTTATCGATTTTAAAAACTGGAAAGATTGGTCGTCTTGGGTGGAAGCAGATCCCGATATGAAAATAACACTCCCTAAACAAACCAAAGGTGTTGGAGGTTCTTACTCTTGGGAAGACAAAGATGGTATTGGCACTATGAAAACTTTAGAAGCCGTTGCAAATAAATACATAAAGCAACAAATGCAATTTGCAGACTTCCCTACTTCTGAAATTATTTGGGATTTTAAACATAATACGAATGGCAGTACGGATGTTACTTGGACCATTTCTGGTAAAGATTTACCTTTTGGCTTTAAAGCCTATAGCATTTTTACAGGTGGCATGGAAAAACAAATTGCCCCACACTATGAACGAAGTTTAGAAAAACTAGACAGCATTATTGTTGCCGAAATGAAAAAATACAGCATCACCGTAAATGGCATTACAAACCACAGTGGTGGTTACTACTTATACAATACCACTTCTTGTAAAATAAGCGAGTTAGAAAGCAAAATTCAAGAAATGCTCCCTAAAGTTGGAAAATATGCTTTAAAAAATCACATAACATTAGCTGGCACACCATTTATAAATTATATTAAATGGGATGAAGATAACAATGCTGTTATATTTTCGTGCTGTGTACCAACCACCGAACAAGTTATTACCGCTGAAGGAGACGACATACTTACCGGAAAAATGGAGAGTTTTAAAGCTGTTAAAACAACACTAAAAGGAAATTACAGCCATTTAAAAGAAGCTTGGGAAACCGCCATGGCATATATTCCTAAAAATGGTTTTGAGTTTACCGAAAATGGCCCTATGATTGAAACTTACTTAACAGATCCAACAAAAACACCAAATCCTGCTGATTTGGTTACCGAAATTTATATCGCCGTAAAGGAAAAAGATACCATTGAATAAATGAAGAGTATTTTACTAGTTTTTTTTGGAGGCGGTTTTGGCAGTGTACTGCGCTATATTATTGGAAAATATTTGAACAATCCTGAAAACGGCCTTCCTTATGGCACCTTTCTAGCAAACATTTTAGGTAGTTTACTTATTGGAATCATATTAGGTCTGGCGACAAAAAGCGATACACTTTCGCAAAACCAAACCCTACTACTTGCCACAGGGTTTTGTGGTGGTTTTACAACCTTTTCAACTTTTGCTTACGAAAACCATGTGTTTTTAAAATCGGGCGATTTTTTAAGTTTTGCTATTTACACCATTGCCAGTTTTGTAATTGGCTTTTTAGCGGTGTTTTTGGGAATGTTTTTGGTAAAATAGATCTTGACTTTGTCAGAAAAAATTTTAACTTCTTTTAACTTTGGATATAAAACATTAAAATATTTCATATCCTTGTAGTTGGCGGTCATTTAAGACAAATCGTCTAAAATCAAAAATATGACGAATATTAAACCTGACTAGAATAATAAAATATTGGAATTAAAACCATATTGGAATTTATATGCTATTAGATATCAATCCGAAATTACCGATGCGTGACAAAAATGTAACGCGGGAATTTTACTCAAACCAATTGGGATTTAATCAATTTGGAAGTGCTGACTTTGATGGCTACTTGATGATGGAAAAAGAAAAAATCCAAATTCACTTTTTTGACTTTAAAGAACTTGACCCGAAAGAAAATTATGGGCAAGTTTATATTAGGACTGACGACATTGACGGATTTTATAAATCATTATTGGAAAAACAGACTGAAATTCATCCAAATGGAAAACTGGAAATCAAACCTTGGGGTCAAAAGGAATTTTCAATTCTTGACCCAGACAGCAATCTATTGACATTCGGACAAAATATTTAGAAAAAAAACGAACTTCAAACAATGACTCTAAATAATTGCTTGTTCTCAGTTACATTGGAAATTCCTCAGAAATTTCCAACTTGCCGTGTACTTGTAAAGTTAAGGGCGAAACCACGCAACTACTCATAGTCGAGACCGGTTAAACGAACTCATTTAAATCTCAATGCTTCCCAAAAGCCTTCACTCCTGCTTCAATTCTGGTTTTTAAATAATTTTCTCGGGGTACAATAGGGCAAGAATATTTGTCGTTATAGGCACAGTACGGATTATAGGCTTTATTAAAATCTATTTCCATAGTATCGCCTTTGGGTATTCTGGCATCTATATAACGTCCACCACCGTAACTTTCCAATCCGTTGGTTTCATCTAAAAAAGGTAGAAATAAATAATCTTCGTAACCTTCTCGTTCCATTAAATCTTTACCTTGATATATATTTAATTGGTACGATTTTCCTTTTAATTTAAAAGTTAGAACTCCATAAACACGCTCTTTGGAAACGCGGTCGGTAGTCGTCTTCATATTGAAATATGCTGTATTAGGAGTCCGTTTTAAAATAGCTGTAACGACGTAAGAAGTATCAAACTTAAAAAAATCCAAGCCTTCAAAATGCTTTCTGTCTTTATCTTTTAACGGCGACGTTGTGGCATCTTTATATTCAGCATTTAATTCTCGTTGAAATTCGGTTTCACCTTGTATTGCCTTTTTATTTTGGGCACAACTTACAAAGCAAATTATAAATATTAATAAAGTTATTAATGGTTTCATTCAAAACATCATTTAAATTAAAAAGTACAACTTACAATTATTTCTATAATTATTTACTTTACAGGCTTCACTTCTTTATAGCGTATTACATGAGACAGTACTATTTGTGTCTTAGTCTCACCATAAATAATAAGCTGATCTATAAAGGTTTCTAAGTGTTTTTGATTTTTTAAAAGCACTTCCATCACTATATTTTCATTACCAGTAATTCTGTAGCAATTTAAAACTTCATCATAGGTCTTTACTTTTTCCAAAAACGGTTTCAATTTACCAATAAATGCGTGTAAAGTAATAATGGCTTTCAATTGGTAACCCATATCCAAAGGAGAAACCACCGTTTTGTACCCTACTATAATGCCCGCATCTTCCATTCTTTTTATACGTTCTGAAACCGCTGGCGAACTAATACCCACTTGCCTACCAATTTCGGCATTAGATTGTCGCGCATTTTCCTGCAAACACTTCAAAATCTTCCAGTTAAGCATATCTAAATTCATATTCAAAGGAAATTGATTGGAATAAATTAAATTTTAAAGTAAATATACTCATTTACTTTAAAACAAAAAGTAGTTTATGGATTCTTGTGAGTAATTTTGATACAGTTGCTAAGAAAAAAAGAATATGCTATCTAATACCCCATCAAACCTATCGGAATTACCGATATATAAAAAAGCAATTGAGATATTTGCCTTATCTCAAAACATCTCTATGTACTTAAACCATGATTTGTCTGCATTAAAAAGTGATGGTACTGAGGATTCTAACATTTATTTTTCAGGGGACATCGTTCAGCAATCGGTATCATTAGCTCCAGAAATTGTTAATGCCGAATTAGAGCGTTACACCGATAGAAAGCACAAACACATTGCGTCTTTAAGACGTCTTACAAATAAGCTTTACAAAAATTCGTATCGCTTAGAACATTCTAACAGCAACGGAAAAGACTTCTTACCAATTTTACGTAGCGAATTAAAAAAGTTTAAACAATTGCAACGCAGTTGGATGCTTACTTTGTAATTGGTTATACACACCCTTCTATTTTAGATAAAAAAAATCCCTGTATTTTAATACAAGGATTCTAAAAAAACAAATGAGAGTCTTGTTTTTTTAATCTAAAAACAGTGTGTTATTATAGCATATTAAAGTTTCTATTTCAAAATATCTTTCAGATTTAATGATGTTTATTAACCAATCTAAATGATTTTTTGATTTTCTCTTGAAATTGTATCTAAGTGTAGTTTCCATAGGTGTAAATTTTAATTATTTGGGTAAATCGTGTTTAACAACTATCATAAACAGGATAAAATTACACCGTGAATTGGTAGTGAAAAAATTTCTTAAAGAATATTAGTTCAAGGGGTTACATAAGCCTATAAGCGGTTTTAATATGCAAAAAAAAACGATGAATAAACTTTATGAAAAGCCTATTCATCGCATTAATTATTTAACCTAAATACTAATGGCACACTTTACATTCCTCTTTATCTCTAATTTCACCAACCAGATAGCCTGTATCGCTCACTTTAAAATCACAACAATCTATAAAACCTTGTGCAATTAATTTTCTACCACGTTGTATTTGAGATTTTATGGTAGGCAATGGCAAATGTAATTGTTCAGAAATTTGACGTTGCTTTTTACCTTGAATATCCGATAAAAACAAAGGATCTCTATATTTCTTAGGTAAACTTTTAATGATGCCCCTTAAACAGTCTTCTTTGGTATGTTCTAATTTTTGGTCTTCAAAATGCATATCAACTTCTGAAATTTCATAGGTGATATTGTTATTTCTGAAATAATCTAAAACGGTATAGCGTGCAATTGAAAACAACCAAGACTTTAATTTATCTTCATCTTTTAAGGTATTCAGTTTAGTATGTACTTTTATGAAGGTTTCCTGAAGTAAATCATCTGCCACAACGGCATCCTTCACCTTACTTAATATAAAGTGCTTAATATCATTTGAATAGGAATTCCAAATCTCTTGAGTTTGCATATCTACAATTATAAACAGTGTATACTTTAGTATAAAGTTACTAAAATAAACACTGTTACTTTTCAAATTAAAACAAACTTAACAGTTACAATTACTGCAAGTACAGTTTTCGCATGTACAATTTTCACATTGTCCATTTTTACAGCTTTCGCAATTACATGTGCATTCTTTATTTTTCATAATGTATGTTTTTAATGTTCATATAATAGACGTACAAACATTTAAAAAGATGCATTTTTTAGAAAAGAATTTTATTTTAAAATGTTCATTCTAAAGAAAGACCCTTCGACCCTGCTTACATATTTCTACGATATTGACCACCAACTTCAAATAAGGCTTGTGTAATTTGCCCTAAAGAACATACTTTACAAACTTCCATTAAAGCTTCAAAAATATTTTCGTTATGAATTGCTTTTTGCTGAAGATCTTTCAAGATTGATGTTGTATCATTTGCTTTATGAAGATTTTGAAGCGTTTTAATTTGAGACTGTTTCTCCTCTTCGGTGGCTCGAATTACTTCCACAGGCAAAACCGTTGGAGACCCTTTACTACTTAAAAAGGTGTTCACTCCTATTATTGGGAACGCTCCATTATGTTTTAAAGTTTCATAATACAGACTTTCTTCCTGTATTTTACTGCGCTGGTACATGGTTTCCATGGCTCCTAAAACACCGCCACGTTCTGTAATTCTGTCGAATTCCAAAAGCACAGCTTCTTCTACTAAATCGGTTAACTCTTCTATAATAAACGACCCTTGAATGGGGTTTTCATTCTTTGCTAAGCCTAATTCCTTGTTTATTATAAGTTGAATAGCCATAGCTCTTCTAACCGATTCTTCCGTTGGCGTTGTAATCGCTTCATCGTAGGCATTCGTGTGGAGCGAATTACAATTATCGTAAATAGCATAAAGTGCCTGCAACGTAGTTCTAATATCGTTAAAATCTATTTCCTGCGCGTGCAAACTTCTACCCGAGGTTTGAATGTGGTATTTAAGCATTTGGGCACGTTCGTTCGCACCATATTTATGTTTCATGGCTTTAGCCCAAACTTTTCTGGCTACACGACCAATGACAGCATATTCGGGATCGATTCCGTTTGAAAAGAAAAATGATAAGTTGGGTCCGAATTTATTAATATCCATTCCACGGCTTAAATAATATTCCACGTAAGTAAAACCATTTGACAAGGTTAATGCTATTTGTGTAATAGGATTAGCACCCGCTTCAGCAATATGATATCCAGAAATGGAAACGGAATAAAAATTGCGTACATTATTTTCAATAAAATATTCTTGTACATCACCCATTAAGCGGAGTGCAAATTCAGTAGAAAAAATACAAGTGTTTTGCGCTTGATCTTCTTTTAAAATATCAGCTTGTACTGTACCTCTAACTTGGGCTATGGTTTTGGCTTTAATGTTTTGATAAACTTCTTTTGGCAATACTTGGTCGCCCGTAACGCCCAAAAGCGTTAACCCCAAACCGTTATTACCTTCTGGCAATTTACCGTTATATTTTGGCTGCTCTTTTCCTTTATAAAGCTTTGCTATTTTAGCTTCAACTTCTTTCTCTAAACCATTTTCTTTAATGTATATTTCACATTGTTGGTCGATGGCAGCATTCATAAAATAACCTAAAAGCATAGGTGCTGGCCCGTTAATCGTCATACTAACGGAAGTCATTACATCAGCTAAATCAAATCCTGAATAGAGTTTTTTAGCATCATCTAAACAACAAATAGACACGCCTGCATTTCCAATTTTTCCGTAAATATCTGGACGTACATCGGGGTCGTTTCCGTAAAGCGTGACACTATCAAAAGCAGTTGACAAACGTTTTGCTGGCAAACCTGCACTTACATAATGAAAACGCTTATTGGTACGTTCCGGACTTCCTTCGCCTGCAAACATACGTGCTGGGTCTTCACCCATCCTTTTAAAAGGATATAAACCTGAAGTATATGGGAATTCTCCTGGCACGTTTTCTTGTAACACCCATTTTAAAATATCACCCCAAGCTTGGTATTTTGGCAATGCTACTTTTGGTATTTGTAAATGTGAAAGCGACTCTGAATGGGTTTTTATTTTAATGTCTTTGTCACGGACTTTAAATGTGTATACAGGGTTTTTGTATTTGTTTACTTTTTCATTCCAACCAATTATTATTTCCCAATTATATATATCTAGATTTCGTTGTACGCGGTCGAACTCTGCTACTAGAAGTCTGATAAAATCTTTGTTCTCAATTTGGGTTTGCTTTAGGATTTCTTCTTGATTTATACCATTTTTATTAAGAAGAGATTGCTTCGTTTCACTCGCAATGACATCTAAAATCGATTCAATAGTTTTAAAAATACCATACAATTTTTGAGCGACTTCAACTTGCTCGATACCTTTTAAATCGTAAGCACGATTATTTTCGGCAATTTCAGATAAATAACGGGTTCTTGCTGGTGGAATAACAAAAATCTTCTCACTCATTTCATCTGAAATAGTGAATGTTGATTGCAAATCTGCCGCCCCATTTTCAACCAATGTATCCATAACCGCTTTATAAAGCGTATTTGTACCAGGATCGTTAAACTGTGATGCAATGGTTCCATAAACCGGCAATTTTTCTTGAGGTGTTTCCCAAAGGTTATTGTTGCGCATGAACTGTTTTTTAACATCGCGCAAAGCATCTAAAGAACCACGTTTATCGAATTTATTTATGGCTACCAAATCTGCAAAATCGAGCATATCGATTTTTTCCAATTGGGTTGCAGCGCCAAATTCTGGTGTCATCACATATAATGATACATTGCTATGTTCTATAATTTCTGTATCTGACTGTCCGATTCCCGAAGTTTCTAAAACAATTAAATCGAATTCGGCGGCTTTCAACACTTCGATAGCCTCATGCACATATTTTGATAATGCTAAATTAGATTGACGTGTTGCCAAACTACGCATGTAAACTCGTGGATTGTTTATGGCATTCATACGAATTCTATCACCTAGCAATGCACCACCTGTTTTACGTTTTGATGGATCTACCGATATAATTCCGACGGTTTTCTTTGGGAAATCAATTAAAAACCGACGTACCAATTCGTCCACCAAACTCGATTTCCCTGCACCTCCTGTGCCTGTAATTCCTAAAACTGGCGTTTTAGAGTTCTTATTTTTTGTATGAATTATTTCTAGCGCAGATTTGGCTACTTCAGGAAAATTCTCAGCTGAAGAAATAATGCGAGCAATATCTCTAGCGTTTTTATTTTGAAGTGTTTTTACCTCACCATTTAAAATGTTTCCAATTGCAAAATCAGATTGTTTCACCAAATCGTTAATCATACCTTGCAAACCCAATGCGCGTCCATCATCTGGCGAATAAATACGAGCAATACCATAATCCATTAACTCTTTAATTTCAGAAGGTAAAATAACACCGCCTCCGCCGCCAAAAATCTTTATATGATTTGCGCCCTTTTCCTTTAACAAGTCGAGCATATATTTAAAATACTCGTTATGTCCGCCTTGGTACGAGGTTAAACAAATGGCATTCACATCTTCTTGAATAGCCGTATTTACCACCTCTTCCACACTTCTATCGTGCCCCAAATGAATCACTTCTACACCTGTTGCTTGAATAATACGACGCATAATGTTTATGGAAGCATCATGTCCATCAAACAAAGATGCCGCTGTTACTATTCTAACTTTATGCTGTGGTTTATAAGGTTCTATATGCGTCATTTTAAAATATATTGATATATGCGGTTCAAATTTACGAAATATTCAAAAAAACAAAGCATTTACAAACGATTATCTAAAATTATAATCACTCTTTATTCGTGTCTAATTTTTAGGTTAATTTTGAACTTAAATCATTTTAAAATCAAATGCAAAAGATTACTATTTTAATTCATTGTAAAGACCGTCCAAACATCATTGCTTCTGTAACTAACTTTATTGCCGAAAAACAAGGGAACATTGTTTACATAGACCAACATGTTGACAGGGAACAAAACATCTTTTTTATGCGTCTTGAAAGTGAATTTATTCATGACTCTTTTGCTGCCGACGGTTTTAAAGAAGCTTTTAAAAGTGCTTTAGCCAAAAAGTTTGGAATGAAATGGCGTATTTATTCGTCGGCAAGAAAACCTAAAATGGCCTTATTTATTTCTAAATACGACCATTGCTTATACGATTTATTAGGACGCTATAATTCTGGCGAACTAAATTTAGAAATCCCTTTTATAATTAGTAACCATTTAGATTTAAAATCGATTGCAGATAGTTTTAAAATTCCATTTTACCACATTCCTGTTACCAAAGATAACAAAGAAGAAGCAGAACAAAAGCAATTGAAATTATTAGAAAAATATCACATTGACTTTATTGTTTTAGCGAGGTACATGCAAATTATTTCCGAAAAATTAATTGCCAAATATCCCAACAAAATCATCAACATTCACCATTCTTTTTTACCTGCTTTTGTGGGTGCAAAACCATACCATTCGGCTTTTAAACGAGGTGTGAAAATTATTGGAGCTACGAGTCATTATGTGACCGAAGAATTAGATGCAGGTCCTATAATAGACCAAGGTGTTACCCGTGTATCTCATTCGCATTCTATAGAAGACTTAATTGCAAAAGGCCGCGATTTAGAAAAAATAGTTTTGGCAAATGCCGTTAAATTACACACCAACAGAAAAGTGATGGTTTATAATAATAAAACGGTTATTTTTTCGTAATTACCTACATTTACCATTCACAAGAACCCCAAATTAAAAAATCATGATTCGTAAAATTTTAGTATTTCTTTTAGTTTTAAATCTTACTGCCTGTGCAGAATTGCAACAAGTTGTTAATCAATTACCACAAGGTGTAGGTATTGGAAATGATGAAATTGCCTCTGGTTTAAGACAAGCCTTAGATTTTGGAATAGAAAAACAAGTTACAAAACTAACTCAAACGGATGGATTTTATAAAAATGACTTAGTTAAAATTTTATTGCCTGAAGAATTACAAAAAGTTGATAAAGGCCTTAGGGATATTGGTTTAAGTAAATTGGCCGATGAAGGCTTAAAAGTGCTTAATAGAGCTGCGGAAGATGCGGTAAAAGAAGCAACCCCAATATTTGTTGATGCCGTTAAAGGCATTACCTTTGCCGATGCCAAAAATATATTAATTGGTAATGACGATGCAGCAACCCAATATTTAAATGGTAAGACCCAAACGGCTTTATACGCTAAATTTAGTCCTGTTATAAAAAATTCTTTTAGCAAAGTGGGCGCTGATGAAATTTGGAGCAATCTCATAAATAAATATAACAGCATTCCTTTTACAGCAGATGTAAATCCAAATTTAACAGATTATGTTACCACTGAAGCTTTAAAAGGTGTGTACACCATGATTGCTGTTGAAGAAAAAGAAATTCGAACCAATTTATCTTCCAGAACTACCGATTTATTGAGAAAAGTGTTCGCTTTGCAAGACTAATAACAAGCTTAATTATTGACTATTTTATAGTGGTTGAAAAATAAATTAAATATTTTTTTTCATTTATGAATAAAAAATGTATATTTAATTATCTGTTATTCAGCTAAGTATATGAGCGTAAATGATATCATAAAAAATCGTCATAAAAAACTCGATGAGCAATACAAAGAGCTTATGGAGAAAGCATACAATTTCCGTCAGACAGATTCTGAACTTAGTGATCTTGCCGAATTTCACGCCATGCGACTACTTAACAAGCTAAATACACTTCGGTATTTTTCAAGAAATCAAGTAAAATCTTAATTTATTTTTATCAATTCTTTAACTTTTTAGTTACATCCAAATGCGGCAAACTTCCGTACTTTATACAAAAAAGAAGTTATGAGTTCACATTTTTGTAGAGTTGGTAAAATTAAACCCAACGTAAGTAAGTTAATGAGTTTAAAAGAAATTGAAAAAAGAATATCAAACTTTGTAGAAGATATCCACAAAGTTGATTTCTCACATACCGTTAACGGCTAATTTTTATTTAGATAAAATAGTTTGCATTTCTTGCTGAAGTTCTGCTGCTTTAGATGCTGCTACTTGAGCAAAATCCTCGTTGTTAGACGCATAAATAATACCTCTTGAAGAATTTATCAACAAACCAACATGGGCATTCATGCCGTATTTGCAAACGTCTTGTAAATTGCCTCCTTGTGCACCAACACCAGGCACTAACAAAAAGCTATTAGGAATTATTTTTCGAATATCAGCTAAATATTCTGCCTTAGTAGCCCCAACAACATACATTAAGTTTTTAGAGTTTTTCCAAGTTTTTGAGGTTTCCAAAACTTGTTTATACAACTCTTTGCCATCTACTGTTTTCGTTTGAAAATCGAATGCACCTTGGTTTGATGTTAATGCTAATAAAATGGTATGTTTATCTTCAAAAGCTAAAAAAGGTTCTACAGAATCTTTTCCCATATATGGTGCCACAGTAACCGAATCAAAGGCTAAATCCTCAAAAAAAGCTTTGGCATACATGGTACTGGTATTGCCAATATCACCACGTTTTGCATCGGCAATGGTAAAAATTTCTGGATGCTTTTCGTTTAAATAATTGATGGTTTTTTCTAACGCTTTCCAACCTTTTAAACCATACGCTTCATAAAATGCGGTATTAGGTTTGTAAGACACACATAAATGATGGGTTGCATCAATTATTGCTTTATTAAACGCAAAAATAGGATCTTCTTCCTTTAAAAGATGCTGTGGTATTTTATTTAAATCGACATCTAACCCAATGCATAGAAAGGATTTCTTTTTTTGGATCTGTTGAATGAGTTCTGTTGTTTTCATTAATTCATATCACGAATTATACTTATCTCAGAGTATTCTGAATGATCATTAACCCATATAGAATAAGTTATATTACTTTCTTCTTTGTTCTTTAAATCTAAAAATATAGAGTTATGATCATTTTCAAATGTAAAGTTGTTAAACTTTAAATCATCTTGAATTTTAATTAAATCAAACTCTTTTAAAAGCTCAGAAACCCATAAAACCTTAGAAAAAACAAATTCCTTGTCTTTCGGAAAACTCAAATTTAAGTTTTTAATTTCATAAGTTGCAGACAAAACAAAATGCGTACAACCTCCTCTGTAAATTTTCAAAATCTCATTATCTGATATTTGAATAGATGCCGTTTTCGATTCAGAATCCCAAACATAATTTTCAAGTTCCTTAATCCCTTTTAAAAACCCATCTGTTTGAGTTTCTTGGTCAAACACACAATCTTCCTCAAAAACTTTATCTTTTACAGAATTAATGGAATCTTTTTCGAAATACAAACCATCATTATTTATATGGATAGTTGCTCCCTTAGATTCAGAATTAACATGTTTGCATGAAAAAATTAAAATTATTGATATGTGTAAAATAATATTTTTCATTTCATAGATTCCTGCTTTAGCAGGAATTTAAATCACATCACTATTAGCCTTTAACTTTTCAGTATTTTCAGCTAATTGCAATTCATCAATAATTCTTTGGATGTCTCCATTAACAATGTTTGACAAATCGTAAAGGGTTAAACCAATTCTGTGGTCGGTTACACGTCCTTGTGGGTAATTATAGGTTCTAATCTTCGCACTTCTATCACCCGAAGTTACCATCGAACCACGCTTTGCAGCATCCGCCTCATTTTTCTTAGCCAATTCCATTTCGTATAAACGCGAACGCAATACTTTAAAGGCTTTTTCTTTATTTTTATGTTGCGATTTTTGGTCTTGACATTGCGCTACCAAACCAGTTGGTAAATGCGTTAATCGTACCGCCGAATACGTTGTATTAACCGACTGACCACCTGGACCCGACGAACAGAAAAAATCAATTCTAACTTCCTTTGGGTTAATTTCCACATCAAACTCTTCAGCTTCAGGAAATACCATAACTGTTGCGGCACTGGTGTGAACACGCCCTTGGGTTTCGGTTTGTGGTACACGTTGTACACGGTGTACACCAGCTTCAAACTTTAAGGTTCCATAAACGTCTTCACCTGTAACTTCAAACTGAATTTCTTTAAAACCACCGTTGGTACCTTCACTAAAATCAACCGTATCAACTTTCCAGCCTTTGCTTTCGCAATATTTGGTGTACATTCTAAACAAATCGCCCGCAAAAATACTTGCTTCATCACCACCAGTACCAGCACGTAATTCTACCACTGCATTTTTAGAATCTTCCGGATCTTTTGGTATTAAAAGAAATTTAATTTCATCTTCTAATTTAGGAATACGTTCTTTGGCTTCTTCATACTGCATTTTAGCCATGTCAACCATTTCTGGGTCGCCACCTTCCGAAATAATATCTTCAGCTTCTGCTAAATTGTTGGTAACTTCAATATATTCATCGCGCTTTTCTATAAGCACTTTTAAATCTTTATACTCTTTATTTAATGCGATGTAACGTTTTTGGTCGGTCATAATATCCGGTTGGATAATTAAATCGCTAACCTCATCAAAACGCTGCTTTACTATTTGTAATTTGTCTAACATTTACCTATTTAAATTGTGGTGCAAAAATACGATAATTTATTAATTTTTAATAGTTGGTGTAATAGTATTGAAAACTATGTTAATAATGGCGTGAAATTGGTATTTATTAAACTTAAACATAGCTTAAAACTAAACTTGACTTTGTGAGAAAAAAAAGCTAACTTCGTTTAACGTCCGATATAAGTCATTAAAACGGACTCATATCATTGTAGTTGTATGCCATTTGAAATAATAAAATTCTAAATATGAAAACACTTTTAAACAAGTTGTGAAACAACAAGCTTGTGAAACTTAACAATTACCAGAATGATTGAGTTGACTGATGATGTTTTTTGAACATTACGATGTATTATAAATACGAATACTAAAAAAATCAATGTATTATGAAAACCTTATACTTTTATTTGATAGTTTTACTTATTACACCTTTGTACACATCTGCACAAAGTTTAGAATGGATACAACATTTTGCGGCTTCTGAATCTGAATACGTCTATGCTACAGATATAGAAACTGATGAATCAGGAAATATTTTCATTGTAGGCATATTTAGTGGAACTGTAGATTTCGATCCAGGTGTAGATAATTTTGACCTTACTGCTGATGAATTGGGTTCATCCTTTATTTGCAAACTAGACGAAACTGGTAATTTTCTTTGGGCAATAAAATACATTCCCACGATTAGAATATTTCTAGAAGGGTTTGATAGCGTAGGATCTTTGTATCTTTCTATTTCGTTCGTCGAAACCCAAGATTTTAATCCTGGATCAGGAGTTTTTGAGATAAGCTCTGAAGGAAGTGTTGACTCTGCAATACTTAAATTATCACCATCTGGAGAGTTCATTTGGGCAAAAAGTTTTGGAAGTACTGGACAAGATTACATAACTGGAGTGAGTATTGATGCAAATGATAATTCTTATATAACCGGTATCTATACTGGCGAAGCAGACTTTGACCCTGGACCAGGTTCTGAAATTCTCGACAATTTGGGTGGTTCAAATTATACTTTTGTTCTTAAATTAAATGCAGCAGGAGAATTTGTTTGGGTTAAGCAATTTGCAAACGAAATGTCAAGTTGGGGGAACGATATCGAAATTGATGACTTGGGAAATATATATCTTACAGGACGTTTTGGGGGAAGCATGGATTTTGACCTTGGACCTAATGAAGCCATTCTAACAAGTTCAGAAACAGCGTATCGTTTTATTTGTAAGATGGATTTTGACGGGAACTATATCTGGGCAACTAGTTCAGGATGTGGCAATGGAATTCTTGTTGGCCCTAACAATGCAATTTATGTAACAGGAAATTACGAGAATACTATTGACATAGACCCAAGTTCTGGTGTTCTTAACCTTACTGCTCAGGGAGGAGATAACATATATATATGTAAACTCAATGCCATTACAAGTGATTTAATTTGGGGCAAGAGTATCGGTGGACCAGGTGAGGCATTTAATCCTGAACTAACATTGGACAACAGTGGAAATGTTCTTATTACAGGAACATTTCTAGAGACAATTGATTTTAATGAAGATATTGATAGCCTTAACTCAGAAGGCGACAGAGACATTTTTGTTAGCCAACTAGATATTAGTACTGGCAATGACATATGTGCTTTTAATATTGGAGGTATTGGACTTGAAGAACCATATGGAATATTAAGCACTTCATCTGGTGATATTCTTCTCTCAGGATTGTTTCAAGAGACAGTTGATTTTGACTTAAGTGAGGAAGTTTTGGAATTAACTTCTAATGCTAATGTAGGAACATTTGATGCAGATTCCTTTATTTTAAAATTTGCTCCGTGTGAGAATAATCTAGGAATTGAAGATAATGATGATATTCCATCTTTAAAAGTTTACCCAAATCCATCTTCAGGCCAATTTATATTAGAAATAAATCGGAAGGTCGAAATATTAAAAATCGAAATTTATGACTCATGTGGTAGATTAATAAAAAAAGATATCCATAAATTTACCAATAGAATAGATATAAACTTAACAAACTATTCTTCTGGACTATATTTTGCAAAATTAACATTTGAAAATAGCGACAAGAATATGAAACTTGTCAAATTATAATATAACAAGACACATTAATCAAACGAATAAAAAGATTTTGTGCTACATTACATATGTTCAGAAACAGCAATACCAAAAATGGTAGCAATATAAAACTGAATATATAGAAACTACCAATTGCTTAGAATTGGTTAAAAATAAGTTATAAACGGCATACAACAAAGAACTGAGCTAAAAAACAAATCTTTTTAAGCCATTTTTGAAACAAAATT
>NZ_JAZHYP010000009.1:0-141955 GCF_039650365.1 Mariniflexile soesokkakense
TCTTATTCCTTTTTTTATTAAAATCTTAGTGTCTATCATTGGCAATTAAAGGTAATGCAAAGATAAAGTTCCGTTTTGAACTTTATCGGTTGTTAAACGAAGTTAGTTCTTTTTTCTCACAAAGTCAAACCCAAAATAATTATAAATTTCAAAAATCAATAGTTTATAATTACATTTACATTTTAAAAATAATTTTCCAAAATTGATTTCACCAGCATCCATAGATTTAGTTTTTGAAACCGCTCGCGTTGAGGAGGTTATTGGCGATTTTGTTCAACTAAAAAAATCGGGCAGTAACTTTAAAGGCTTGAGCCCTTTTAGCGAGGAGCGTTCCCCTAGTTTTATGGTATCGCCCGTGAAACAAATATGGAAAGACTTTTCAACAGGTAAGGGTGGTACTGCGGTATCTTTTTTAATGGAGCACGAACATTTTACTTACCCTGAAGCTATAAAATACCTAGCTAAAAAGTATAATATAGAAATAGAAGAAACCGAACAGAGTAACGAGCAAAAGGATAAGGCGAGTGAACGTGAAAGTTTGTATTTGGTTAGTGAGTTTGCTAATACTTATTTTCAAAAAGTACTTCATAAAACAGACCAAGGAAAATCGATTGGTTTAAGTTATTTTAAAGAACGAGGTTTTACCGAAGAAACTATTAAAAAATTCGATTTAGGCTACTCGTTAGATGAATGGCAGGCCTTTACGGATGAAGCTTTGAAACAGGGCTATAATATCGATTTTTTAGAAAAAACAGGACTTACCATTGTAAAAGATCAAAAACGTTTCGACAGGTTTAAAGGGCGTGTTATGTTCCCAATAAAAAGTATGAGTGGGCGTGTTTTGGGTTATGGCGGCCGTATTTTAACCAGCGATAAAAAAGCGGCTAAATATGTAAACTCACCCGAAAGTGAAATTTACCATAAAAGCAATGTACTGTACGGTATTTTTCATGCAAAACAAAGTATTGCAAAAGAAGATAATTGTTTTTTAGTTGAAGGGTATACGGATGTGATTCAGTTTCACCAAACGGGCATAACAAATGTGGTATCCTCATCTGGAACAGCTTTAACTTCAGAGCAAATACGATTAATAAATAGGCTTACTAAAAATATTACGGTGCTTTTTGATGGGGATGCGGCAGGTATGCGTGCGTCTTTACGAGGTATCGATTTAATTTTGGAACAAGGTATGAATGTAAAAGTTTGTACGTTTCCCGAAGGTGAAGATCCCGATAGTTTTGCCAAACAAAATACGTTGGAAGAATTGGCTACGTATTTAGCCGATAATGCTAAAGATTTCATTCAGTTTAAAGCCTCTGTTTTATTTGAAGAATCTAAAAACGATCCGATAAAAAAAGCAGATACGGTACGCGATATTGTAAATAGTATTTCTAAAATTCCAGACCGTATTAAAAAGGAAATCTATATTCAGGAATGTGCCCGAATTATGGATATTAGCGAGGAAGTACTGTTTAGTACTCTGGCTCAAATTAATAAAAAGGAATTTCAGGAAGAAAATAAGCAGTTTAAAACCGAACAAAAAGCATTTCAAGTTATTAAGCACGAACAACCTGTTGAAAAAGTTAATGTTCAATATGTTTTAGAACGAAAAATAATTGAAGTGTTGTTGCTGTATGGCAATAGAACAGAAGATTTTGAAGATTTAGTTTTAAAAGAAAATGCTAAAGGTGAGTTGGTTTTAGAGCCTGTTATCCATCAAGCCAAGGTGTTTGAAAAAGTTTTTTTAGATCTTCAGGATGATGAAATGGAATTTACCAACCCGCAATTTAAATCCTTGTACTATACCATTATAGATACTTTGAACCAAAATCCAGAGTTCGAACTTAATAACTTTATAAATACGGTAGATGCAGAAATGGGTAATGAAATCACCCATATTTTAATGGAAGATGAGCGTTATGCCTTAGATAATTGGCAGCGTATGAACATTTTTCCCAAAGAAAAAACACATAGTGTGGCACAATTGGTAAGCGAAACCATATTAAGTCTTCGTTGTTTTTTAATAGACCAAAAGGTTAAAGAATTTCAGGAAGAAACATTACAAAACAAAATAGACACGAATAGAAATATACTTGAAGAAGTAAAAGACTATTCGGGTCTAAAAATGTTGTTGTCTAGAAAATTGAATCGTGTGTTATGACAACGATTCGTTAAGCTTCGCTTGACTAACTAAATCAACTAAATTAGTAACTTTTAATTTACGCATTAAACGTGCTTTGTAAGTACTAACTGTTTTTTCGTTGATATTTAATTCTTTAGAAATTTCTTTGTTTTTTCTACCAATAGTTAAAAGTTTTAAAACTTCTGCTTCTCTGGTTGATAATTTCTTGTAGAAAGATCCGCCTTTGTTAACTCGGTTGCCAAAAGCTAATTGTTGGGTTAAATCGTTACTTAAATAAATACCGCCATCATTAACTTTTAAAATAGCTTCGTTAATGGTAATAACGTTAACCGATTTGTGTATGTAACCATGAGCACCCGCTTTAATGGCGTTTACAGCATACACTTCTTCAGGTTGTGCACTTAAAATAATGGTTTTAACATCTGGATGGTCATTTTTTAAATAACGTAAAACGGTTAACCCATTAAGCTTAGGGAGGTCGGCTTCCGTTAAAATAATGTCTACAGGATTTTTTTTGACGTATTCTAAAATGGCGTCGCCATTATCAACACTTGCAACAATTTTAATGTTGGAAGATGCGGAAAAAAGAACCTCAAGCCCTTTCCTTGTAATAGGGTGGTTGTCTGCTATTAATAATTTTATCATAATGTTTTAAGCCTACTTTTAATAATTGGGTTAGAGAGATAAGTATTGTTGAGAGAATAGGCTTGCCGTAAAAGTAGTAAATAATTAAATAATTTGCAAGAATTACATGATATTATTGGGGATTTCGCAAATGGGTATAGGAATCATTTTATGTTTATTCGCGGTATTGAAGCGTTTGTAAATATTAAAGGCAATTTTTTCCCTGCCTGTGAAGTCTTCATCACGTTTGCCAGCTTCATCCATTTTCATGGCCCATTCTAATTCTGGGTACGATGCACCTATTTGGTCTTCATCACTTCTAGCATCTCCAAATAAACCGTCGCTAGGAGCGGCATTCATAATAGATTCTGGTACGTTTAAGTATTTTCCTAATTCATAAACTTCAGATTTTACTAAATCGGCAATCGGACTTAAATCGACACCGCCATCTCCGTATTTTGTGTAAAAACCTACGCCAAAATCTTCAACTTTATTGCCTGTTCCTGCTACCAAAAGTTTATAAAGACCGGCATAATAGTAAAGTGTTGTCATACGTAAACGCGCTCGGGTATTTGCCAATGCCATGTCAACTGTGGCTTGGTCGCCATCAAAAACAACTTCATTTTTAAAAGTTTCAAAAACAGGGGTTAAATCAGTTCTGGTGTCGCTTACGTTGCTAAAGCGTTCTTTTAATTGTTTAATATGTTCCTGTGCTCTGGTTACATGACTTTCGGCTTGATGAATTGGCATTTCTATACACAATATATTTAAACCGGTTTTGGCACATAATGTAGATGTTACTGCTGAATCTATACCACCTGAAATACCAATTACGAAACCATTTACACCTGCTTTTTTTGCGTAATCTTTTAACCAGTCAACTATATAATTTACAACTTTTTCTGTTTGCATTTTAAATGAATTTAAATCCAAGTATTGTACCTTTGCAAACAAAAATAAACGAAACACTCTATTAATAAAAATTTATGGCGTTTAAGTTTTATATGAAATATGTATTAATTTTTTTAACCCTTGTACTTACAACGATTTCTTGTAAAAATGAGAGGCGTTTAGAAAATGATATTTCAAAGATTAATTTAGATGCCCAAATAGAAAGATTTGATTTGTTGTTTGCTAATATTAACAATGAAAATCTGTCTAAATTGAAACAGGCTTATCCGTTTATGTTTTCAGAAAAGTACCAAGACTCTTTCTGGATTGAGAAGGCACAAGATTCCTTGCAAAAAGCTCTATTCAGGGAGGTTGAACAAGCGTTTTTGCATATTGATGAAACCGAATTGGAGATTGAATCGTTATTCAATCATTTAAAATATTATTTTCCAGAGTTTCGCACACCCAGAATTATTACCACAACAAGCGATGTAGATTATAGAAACCGCATTATTGTGACTGATACTATTGTTGCTATTGCATTAGATACTTATTTGGGGAGCGATCATGAATTTTATGAAAACATTCCTAAATATTTAAGAGAAGATTTAAAAAAGGAACAATTAGTAGTCGATTTGGCTACTGAATATGCTAAAATATATATTTACCAACAACCAAGTAAAACGTTTTTAGACGAGTTGATTTACTTTGGAAAGCAGCTTTATTTTAAAGATGCAGTTATTCCGTTTAAAACCGAAGCAGAGCGTATTGGTTACACTAAAGAGCAATTAGCTTGGGCTTTAGCCAACGAAAGTTATATTTGGCGTTATTTTGTAGAGCGCGAACTGTTGTTTAGCACCGATGCAAAATTAGCCAGCAGATTTATTACACCAGCCCCCTTTTCTAAGTTTTATTTAGAAGATATCGATACAGAATCTCCAGGGCGTTTAGGGCAATATATAGGTTGGCAAATTGTGAGGGCTTACATGCAGCAACATGAGGTGTCTTTAAAAGATATGTTGATAAAAAGTCCTGAAGAGATTTTTAATAATTCAAAGTTTAAACCACGAAAATAATGTCGAAATCAATTACATCCAAAATAGAATTAAACGTAGAACTTGATGCTAACCGCGTACCAGAGAAACTGTATTGGACAGCAGAAGATGGTGGTATAACCAACGAAGAAGCCAAGGCTTTAATGCTGGCAGTTTGGGATTCTAACGCCCAAGAAACTTTGCGTATTGATTTATGGACCAAAGATATGCCTGTCGATGAAATGAAAGTGTTTTTTCATCAAACCTTGGTAGCAATGAGCGATACCTTTAATAGAGCAACCCAAGATGAAAAAATGACCGCAACCATGAAAGATTTCTGCGATTATTTTGCTGAAAAATTGGAGATTAAAAAAGATTAATTAATTCTCTTTTTTAGCATCAACGACTTCTTTTTTCAAATGATCTAAATACAAGATACCATTTAAATGGTCTATTTCATGTTGAAATATAACGGAGGTAAAACCTTCAACGGTTTCGGTTTTATGTTCTGCTTCCATCGTTTCATATTCAATCAAAATTGAATAAGCACGAGAGTTTAAAGTATCCGTTCTGTTTGGGATGGATAAGCAACCTTCTCTAAAAGTTTGTTTTTTTTCGGAATAGGTTTTAATTACAGGGTTTAAATACACTTCAAAAGGAAAGTTTTCTTTATCAAATCGTTGTACCCAAATAATATTTTTTAAGATACCTACTTGTGGTGCCGCTATACCAACACCTAAAGAGATGCTGTCTCTAACTGTGGCATAAAGGCGGTTTACAAACCGTTGTAAAACAATATCGTTTGGGTTTGCTTTTATGTAGTGGCTTTGGGTTCTAAGCAATAAAGAATCTTGCTTGTTGGTTATTTTGAAAACGCGCATTGGTGTTAGTGAATCTGAATGCATTATCATTTCAGATTGTTCAACCGTGAAGGAATTTTCCAATATATTTTTTGCGCCATAGCAAGCTGAAAGTAACGTAGCGATACCTATTAAAAGGAAGGCGTTTCGGTTCATAAGAAATAGAAATAAAAAGTGTTGGTTATCAACTTACCATTGATTAATCCTGTCAGAATCTAATTTAACAAAAATAAATAGTAAAATGGCAAATCCCCAAAGTCCTGAGCCTCCATAACTAAACATGGGCAACGGAATACCAATAGTAGGGATAACACCCATAACCATACCTATATTTATAAAAAAATGCATAAAAAATATAGAAGCAACACCGTAACCATACATTCTGCTAAATTGAGAGCGTTGTAGTTCTGCTAAATGCAGAATACGGAGAAATAGTAGTATAAAAACAATAACAACGGCTGAGCTACCAATAAATCCCCATTCTTCACCTACGGTACTAAAAATGTAATCGGTGTGCTGTTCGGGTACAAATTTACCAGTGGTCCTAGTGCCTTCTAAAAACCCTTTCCCTTTTAAACCTCCAGAGCTAATGGCTTTTTCAGATTCATTTAAGTTATAAGCGATGGTTTTTTTCATCCGCTGTAGTTTTACGGGGTCTTTTTCAAGGCTTAACCATATGGTAATTCGGTCCTTTTGGTGAAAAGGTAAGATGTTGTCGTAGAAATATTTGACACCAAATGAAATTAAAATACTTATTATAATAATTGAAATAGGTTGAATGAGCAACGGTTTTCTTCGTTTGGTAAAATGATACCCTAGAACAAAAGCCGTAATAATTAAAGATGTTATAAGGACTCCAAACTTTAAGGAACATAGGCAAATAACAATAAGCATTAAAAGAATAATCAAATATATTGGTGATAGACCTTCTCTGTATAAAACAAAAATAAACGAACCATAAACCAATGTGCTGCCCGCGTCTTTTTGTAGCAATACTAATAAGGCAGGAAGTGCAATAATAGCAAAAACGGTAATTTGGTTTTTAATCTTTTTAATATCGGTGTTTAAATCACTTACATATTTTGCGACAGCGAGTGCTGTGGCAGCTTTTGCAAATTCACTGGGTTGTAGCGTCATACCACCAATGCCATACCAAGAGGTAGCACCGTTAACACTTTTTCCAAATACAAACAAACCAACCAGCGATAGCATGGAAATGATGTATATAACACTGGAAAAACGTTCGTAAAATTTAGATTCTATAGCTAAAATAAGAATAATGAGCCCAATGGTAAAAAAGATAAACATGAGTTGTTTTCCGTAAGGCTGTGAAAAATCAAAATAATTTATAGTGTCTCCAATATGTGAAGCCGATACAATATTTAACCACCCAAAACCAACAAGCAAAAGGAATAGGATAATGGTAATCCAATCAAATTTGTAATATCTGCTAGCTTCCACCATTTTTTTTATTCAATAGGTTTTAAATTTTTTAGTTTCATCTATAAGTTTGCACCTTGGGTTTTCTTCAATTCTTCAGGATTTCTTGATTTACTATTTATTTGATTTAATAGCTCTTTAAGTTCTTTAAATTCTGAATCATCTACAACTTCTAAAGTGGTGTTTTTGTTAATTCCAAAAGGTTTTCCAGAATATGGTTTCGCATATTCATGCTCTAAAGTATGTTTTAAAAGCCAATCTTCCATATCCGTTCTGGTAATAGAGTCATTTATGTATTTTTCAATCATTAAACTGGCTATTTTACCGGCAAAACGGGCGCCCCAATACCCATTTTCGACAAACACAGCGAGTGCTATTTTAGGATTGTCCTTGGGTGCAAATGCTATAAATATAGAATGGTCTGTAAGCTGCATGCGTTGCCCATTCACTTTTACAAAGTTTTCCGCAGTACCTGTTTTTCCACAAATTTCAATGCCTTTTACCTGAACACCTGCAGCCGTACCATAATTATAAACATCGAACATGCCTTGTACTATGGGTTCAAAATGTTCTTTGTTTATGGTGGTATGGTTTGGTGTTGTGTACTTTTTATCTATGGTGTGACCCTCAATATGTTTTATAATATGAGGTGTGTAATAGTAACCGCGGTTAGCAATAGCAGCCGTCATGTTTGCCAATTGAATAGGGGTTGTTAATACTTCGCCTTGACCAATAGAATTTGATAAGTTAAAGGTGCTCCCCCATCTATTTTTACCATAAACTTGGTCGTAAGTTTTACTAGTTGGGATTTTGCCAGGTTGCCCAACCGATAAATCGTTATTTAAATAATTGCCTAAGCCGAAGCTTTTTACATGGTTGCTCCAAATATCCAACCCTGTAGCAGGACTTTTAGTTTTGTCAATAATCCTTCTGTAAACATTAGCGAAATAGGCGTTGCAAGAATTGTAAATACCGCCATTCATTGCTAAAGGGCTTGGGTGCCCATGACACCCCATTTTTCTGCCACCGTAGCTATAGCCGTGGTTGCAATAAAATCTATCTTCGGTAGTAACCACTTCTTCCTGTAAACCAATAAGTGCATTTAAAATTTTAAATGGTGAACCAGGAGGGTACATGGCTTGTAGGCCTCTGTCATATAAAGGTTTATTGATACTATCGTTATATAATTTTGAGAAATTAACGGAACGTTGGCGACCAACTAATAAATTAGGGTTGTATGTTGGCGTTGAAACCATGGTCAAAATCTCACCTGTACTTGGTTCTATAGCAATAATACCACCATGCTTATTTTGCATAAGTAATTCGCCATAAGCCTGTAATTTGGCATCGATGGTAATGGTAATATCACTTCCTGGTTTTGGTAACGTGTCATAAATACCGTCTTTGTATGGGCCTAAATCTCGGTTAAATCTATCCTTTTGAATAAACTTAATGCCTTTTACCCCGCGTAATGTTTTTTCGTAAGATGTCTCAATGCCTTGTTTTCCTATAAGGTCGCCCATTTTATAATAGGGGTCTCTAGCAATAATGGCATCGTTTACTTCTCCTATATCACCTAAAACATTGGCGCCAATAGAAGTTTCATAATGTCTTAAAGAACGTTTTTGAATATAAAAACCTTCAAATTTTCGCATTTTTTCTTGTAAACTGGCATAATCTTCTTTTGATAAATGCGGAATAAAAACTGAAGGTAGCCAAGGGGAATAATGGTATGCTTTTTCGAAAATTTCTTTAAACCTAACTTTGTCTATTTTCAATAATCTACAAAACTCTAAAGTATCTAAAGGTTTTACTTCGCGCGGAATAAACATCACGTCGTATGAGGGTTGGTTAGAAACCAATAATTCACCGTTTCTATCGAAAACAAAACCACGTTTTGGGTAATCGTAAACTTTTCTAATGGCATTGTCTTCATATAAATCTAAAATACCACCACTGTATATTTGTAAGTAGAAAAGCCTGAAGATAAATATGAGTCCAACAACTGCTATTGCACCAACAAGTAAGAATCGTCTCATTTTGTTTTTTTACTAAAAATAATGGTTATAATTAGAATTAATAAAATAGTAAAAATACTTGAGAATAACGTTTTTTGAAGCACTAATATTATTTGAGAAACACTAAACATTTCTAAAAAAAACAATACAAAGTGATGCAAAAACGTGAGTATGGTCAGGTAAGTTAGTTTTTCGCCAAATTCAACGGTATTGAATTTTATGGTCTGATGTTCGTATATAACACCAAAAGAGAACTTTAATATTGCGGGTCTTATATAGGCTATAAAAACACATGCTGCCGCATGGATGCCACCAGTGTCTGAAAATAAATCGATGGATAACCCCAAAAAGAAACTCAAGAAAATAATAATAAACCGATTGTTTTTTACAGGAAACAACGCTATAAACATGATGTAAATAAATGGGTTGATGTAACCTAAAAAGTTAATGTTGTTGAATAGTATGACTTGTAAAAAAACCAATGAAATAAACCGCGAAATATGTAAAAATACCGTGTTACTCATTGACTCTGGTGTTTAGTAAATGATCAATTTCATCGGCATCAATATTTTCAATGGTATAAACATGTTCAAGATTGGTCATGTCATTAAACAGCTTAATGTCTATTTCATAATAATTTTCCGCGGCATCTAGTTTAAAGCCTTGTATAATACCTATTGGTATACCTTTAGGAAAAATGGATGAACGCCCTGAAGTAATAATAGTGTCACCTTTTACAATAGGTGCTATTTTAGGAATATCGATAAGTTGAATGTAGTAAGGTGATTTTGCGTCCCAATACAAGGTGCCAAAATGGTTTGTTTTCTTAAGTTGCGCGCTAATTTTATTAACGGTATTTAGTACAGAAATTACGGTAGCATAACGCTTGCTAGTGCCATCAACAATACCAACAATACCTTTTGAGCTTATAACGCCTAAATCTTGTTTTAAACCATCGTTTTTCCCCCTGTTTAAAAGAAGCACGTTATTAGCTCCAGAATAGGTATTTCTAATAACGTTTGCCAACGTAAATTTGTAAGTACCGCTATAAGTAACTGTATCTAAATAGGTAGAATCTTTTTTGTTTTCTGAATTAAACAGTAGCATTTTTAAACGACTATTTTCTTCAGCCAGCACTTGGTTTTGCGATTTCAAACTTAAATACCCCGTGAAATTGTTAATGGAGTTGTAAATACCTCCAGTTAAAAAATTAGCCGAGTTTATAAACTTGCTTTTATGATAAGAATGTGTTTGAATGGTGAAAACCATAGAAATAGAAAACAGCAACAAGGACAACAAAAAATTTTTGTTTCTTATTATAAAATTAATAATCTGTTGCATGTTTTATAAACCTATTTAATCAAAACGCTTTTGTATTTAGCTAAATTTTTCAGCGTAATACCAGTGCCTCTTACAACAGCACGTAAAGGGTCTTCGGCTATGTAAACCGGAAGGTCTGTTTTTTGGGATAAACGTTTGTCTAAGCCTCTTAGCATAGAACCACCACCTGCTAAATAAATACCCGTATTATAAATATCGGCAGCTAATTCTGGAGGTGTTTGCGATAAGGTTTCCATAACGGCATCTTCAATGCGTAAAATAGATTTATCTAACGCTTTTGCTATTTCTCTAAAAGAAATAGAAACCTGTTTAGGCTTACCGGTCAATAAATCACGCCCTTGAACGCTCATGTCTTCTGGGGGTAAATCTAAATCTTCGGTAGCAGCACCAATTTGAATTTTTATTTTTTCCGCAGTACGTTCACCAACATATAAATTATGTTGCGTACGCATATAATAAACAATGTCGTTTGTAAAGACGTCACCCGCAATTTTAACCGATTTATCACACACAATACCACCCAATGCAATTACAGCAATTTCCGTAGTACCACCACCTATATCCACCACCATATTACCTTTAGGTTGCATGATGTCAACTCCAATACCAATAGCTGCAGCCATAGGTTCGTGAATTAAATATACTTCTTTACCGTTTACGCGCTCCGCACTTTCTTTTACTGCACGCATTTCAACTTCTGTAATGCCCGAAGGAATACAAACTACCATACGAAGTGCAGGTGTAAAAAACTTCTTTTTTAAAGCAGGGATGTTCTTAATAAACATACTTATCATCTGCTCTGAAGCATCAAAATCGGCAATAACCCCATCTTTTAATGGACGAATGGTTTTGATATTTTCATGCGTTTTTCCCTGCATTAAACTGGCCTCTTGTCCAACGGCAATAATTTTGCCGGAAATTCTATCACGTGCTACAATGGAAGGTGCGTCAACCACAACCTTGTCGTTATGAATAATAAGAGTGTTTGCAGTACCTAAATCTATTGCAATTTCTTCGGTTAGGAAGTCAAAAAAGCCCATAAGCTGAAAGTGATATTAGAGGTTTAATAAACGGATTCCGTAAATGTAATAAAAGTTAATAAATATTTTAATGTTTAATAGGACTCTTATTTTTTTAAAAGTCACTACTTATTTCTTTTTATGCGTTTTAGCGATTTTATTTTTGGCGTTACCACAAGGGTCGGGCTTTTCGTTACAAGTCCTCGCTCCTGCGTCGCTGTGGGCTTTCCACTCCAATCCCTAACGCGCCACTGTTATGCAAAAGACCTAACAGATTTTTTTAATGTTTAAAATGACGCGTTCCCGTCATTACCATCGCTACATTATTTTCATTGCAATAATCAATACTCAATTGGTCTTTAATAGAGCCACCTGGTTGAATAACCGCAGTAATACCCGCATTTTTAGCAATCTCCACACAATCTGGAAACGGAAAAAATGCATCACTCGCCATGGCAGCACCATTCAAATCAAAATTAAATGTTTTTGCTTTATGGATCGCTTGCTCTAAAGCATCCACACGGCTTGTTTGTCCGGTTCCAGCAGCAAATAATTGCTTGTTTTTTACTAAAACGATGGTGTTTGATTTTGTGTGCTTACAAATTTTCGAAGCAAACATTAAATCATCTAACTCGTTTTTTGTTGGTTTATTGTTTGTCACATAAGTTAAACCTTCAATGGTATCGGTAACATTATTCCTGTCCTGTACCAAAATACCATTTAAACAACTTCTTACGTTAGTTTTAGGCATTTCTACGTCATGGATAATTAATATAATTCTGTTCTTTTTTCCTTTAAGTATTTCTAACGCTTCAGCATTGTATGAAGGTGCAATTATTACTTCGCAAAACAAACTGCTAATTTCTTCAGCAGTAGCTTTGTCAATTTCTTTATTACTAATTAATACGCCACCAAAAGCCGAAACTGGGTCGCCCGCTAAAGCATCTTTATATGCTTGATGCAATGTGGTGCTTTGCGCTAAACCACAGGCATTATTATGTTTTAAAATAGCAAATGTTGGAGCGTCATTTTTAAATTCAAGCATCAAATTTACAGCCGCATCCACATCCAATAAATTGTTATAACTTAATTCTTTACCGTTCAGTTTTGTAAACAACGCATCAAAATCTCCAAAAAAGAATCCTTTTTGGTGTGGGTTTTCGCCATAACGCAACACTTTACCATTGGTTTCGCTAATTTTTAAAACGGCTTCTTCCTGGTTTTTGTTGAAGTAATTAAAGATAGCTGTATCGTAATGTGATGATACATTAAAAGCTTTTCCAGCAAAACGTTTTCTGTTTTCCTCTGAAATGCTTCCGTTGTTTGCAGAAATCAATTCTAAAAACTCTGCATAATCATCAACCGATGCCACACAAATTACATCGGCAAAGTTTTTAGCAGCAGCACGAATTAACGAAATACCACCTATGTCAATTTTTTCAATAATATCCTGTGCACTTGCGCCTGAAGCTACTGTTTTTTCAAACGGGTATAAATCAACAATAACCACATCAATTTGAGGGATTTCAAATTCCTCTAATTCTTTAATATCACTGGCATGGTTTTGTCTGTTTAAAATACCTCCAAACACTTTTGGGTGTAATGTTTTTACACGACCACCAAGAATAGATGGGTATGATGTTACTTCTTCTACAGGAACCACATCAATACCTAAATCGTTAATAAATGTTTGGGTGCCACCGGTAGAATAAATGGTTACACCTTGCTCGTTTAGTTTTCTAACAATTGGTTCTAAACCGTCTTTACTAAATACGGATATTAATGCTGATTTTACTGTTTTTTCGTTGCTCATTTTTTAAATCTAATAATAAGTTGCAAAAGTAGTTATTTCAGCTAAAATACAACTGTTTATAAAATAAAAAACAAGATGATTTTTTAACTAAATCAGAAAATTATCAACGAAGGTTTTTAAATTCAAAAAAATGAAATACTAAATCCCAAAATTTTGATGTGAACTTTTGCGATTTAGCTTTGGTATTTGAATTTTTTAATATTGAAATTTACTATAGAAAAGTAGCAGCTTGCTCACAAACAAACTCTAAAAACCGTTCGTCTGCTTCGGTAAATGGATCTGGGGTGCTAGAATCGATATCAATTTGTCCAATGTTTTTGCCATTTACAAAAATTGGAATAACAATTTCAGCCTTAACGGTAATGCTACAGGCAATATAATTGTCCTGAGCAGTTACATCGGGAACCACAAAGTTTTGGTTGCTAACGGCTACTTGTCCGCAAATACCTTTCCCAAAAGGGATGACGGTGTGGTCGGTTGGTGCGCCAACGTAGGGGCCTAAAATAAGTTCTTCCTTTTTGCCGTTTCTAAAATAAAAGCCTACCCAATTGTAATAATTAATATGCTTTTCAAGTAGTTCGCAAATGTTTAAAAGCTTTTCGTTTACTGTTTTGTTAGTGCTTAAGGCAATAACTTCTACTTGGGGTTTTAGTTCTTCAAAAATCATAAATTGTAAAATTTAGGTAAAAGTATTTAAAAAGCGATGAATTATATATTTGCTTTGCATAATTTTAACCTTCCAAAATATATAATAGGTTTTTTTGAAAGCGCTTTTTGTAAAATACAAATTGGTTATAAAGTTTATGCTTACTTTTTTGTTGGTATACATCGCCCTATCTGTAATTTATAAATTTTACATACAGTTTTCTGATGGGTCTAAATTTTATCCTGATTATATGACGCACTTAGTTGCTAAACAAAGTGAAGCGCTATTAAATTCTTTTGGATATAACACGCAAGTATTGCCACACCCAAATGAACCTTCCATGAAGCTGATAATAAACAATATTTATTTAGCTCGTGTTATTGAAGGCTGCAATTCCATTAGCGTAATTATATTATTTGTATCGTTTATCATTGCCTTTGCAAGCAAATTTAAAACAACGTTTTTCTATTTGCTTTCAGGCAGTGTTTTAATTTATTCGGTAAATTTATTGCGCATCGTTTTGTTGACTATTGGTTTGTATCATTATCCAAATCAAAAAGATGTTTTTCATACCGTTGTGTTTCCCGCTATTATTTATGGGTTGGTATTTTTATTATGGGTTTTTTGGGTAAATCGATTTTCTAAACTAAAAAGGTAGTCATGAATAACACTTTAAAATATATACTGCTTTTTGTGCTGTTCGGATTATTGATTTTAATTCGGGTTTTTGAAGACGAGTTGTTTTATGATCCCTATTTAACATTTTTTCAAAACGATTATTTGTACATTGATAGTCCTAGGCGTGAAATTTTTAAAGTAACAGTTTTTACCTCATTACGTTATGTTCTAAATAGTGGTATTTCATTAGGAATATTATATGTGGTTTTTAAAGATAAAAATATTATAAAATTCTCAGTGCTTATTTATACCATGGCTTTTGTGGCTTTAATAGCTATTTACTTGTATTTTGTGGTTAACCCAAGACAAGAAGATTATTATTTGTTTTTTAATGTTCGTCGTTTTATCATACAACCCATCATTTTAATGCTCTTGCTTCCAGCGTTTTATTACAATAAGTTAAAAGCGTAAAGTGTTAATCATTTAATAAAGTTAAGTTCAACATTTTAAATTTTTTGTATTTTTGAGCGGTGATAAAGCGATTTTTATATAAAAGTTTTTCAGTGCTCTTAGCGTTGCTTGTGCTGTTTTCAACGGTTTCTTTTACTATTGAAAAGCATTTTTGTGGTGATGTTTTAATAGATGTTGCGGTGTTTACCGAAGCTCAAAAATGTGTTATGGAAGCTTTTGAAAAGGAACAGGAAGCCATTACAAAAAAAACATGTTGTAAAGATGAAGTTAAACTTGTTAAAGGGCAAGATGAATTGAAGGTTTCAACCTTTGATGATTTAACCCTTCTTCAACAACTTTTCATTACCACATTTACTTATACTTTTATCAATCTTTTTGAAGGTTTAGAAACACATATTATTCCTCATAAAGATTATTCTCCACCAAATTTGGTCGTCGACATTCAGGTGTTAGACCAAGTTTTCATTATTTGATAAATTAATTTATGTCTTGAGATTCCTGCCTTAGCAGGAATGCATCTGTATTTACATTACATAAATTAATAATTCAAACAAATCATGAAACATACATATACAGTTACAGGTATGACCTGTAATGGTTGCAGAACTTCTGTTGAAGATAAACTCAACGCAATGGATGGTGTCATTAATGCAACCGTAAATTTAGAAAAAAGTGAAGCTGTTATTGAAATGGCTAAACACATCAACATCGAAACCATTCAAAAAGCACTTCCTGAAAAATATACTATATCAGAAAAGAATATTTTTCAAGCACAAAAACCTTTGGCTGAAATGCCAAAAAGCGATTTACAACAGCTTTTGCCATTATTTTTAATATTTGGCTACATTACTATAGCAGCTATTTTGCTTAATTATAATCCTTGGAATGGTAGTAGTTTTATGCTCGATTTTATGGGCTTATTCTATGTGGTTTTTAGCTTTTTTAAACTGCTGGATTTAAAAGGATTTCCGGAAAGTTTTAAAATGTACGACCCATTGGCTAAAGTAATGCCTATATATGGTTTGGTGTATCCGTTTATTGAATTGGCGCTTGGAATTCTATTTTTAATGCGAATTCAAATACCTGTTGCTTTGGTGGTTACCTTAATTATTTTAGGAATTACCACAATTGGCGTTACAAAAACATTGCTCGATAAAAAATCGATACAATGTGCCTGTTTAGGTACTGCGTTAAAGTTACCAATGACGAAAGCAACTTTTATAGAAAACAGTATTATGATTGTTATGGCAATTATTATGCTAATAGGTTAGATATAATACTAATTGGTGTTGCCTTTTGCGTTAGGGATTGAAGCAAGCTACCGTGTAGCGCGAAAAGCCCGACCCTTGTGGTAACGCCTAAATAAATAATTAAATGAAAAACATTATATATATAGTATTGATACTTCCTTTATTTATGACTTCCCAAGAAAAAATAAGCGGGATGATTATGGAAGCTAATACAGAAAACAAGCACATTGGCTTAGTAGGAGCTAATGTGTACTGGTTAAATACCACCGTTGGAACAGTAACCGATATTGATGGAAAATTTACTTTAGATTACAAACTAGAATACTCAAAATTGGTAATTAGTTACGTAGGTTTTAAAACGGATACCTTAAACATTACACAGCCCAAAATGGTGCACCATTGGTTGCAACCTGTTAGTGACTTAAATGAAGTTACAGTAACTTCTAGAAAGCAAGCCACGGCAAAATCATATTTACAAGCCGCTAATACGTTTACCGTAAGTAGTGATGAATTGCTGAAAGCGGCATGTTGTAATTTGTCTGAAAGTTTTGAAACCAATCCGTCCATTGATGTTAATTTTGCCGATGCGGTAACTGGTACGCGTCAAATAAAAATGTTGGGATTAACGAGTCCGTATATTTTAATAGCTACTGAAAATATACCAACAGTAAGAGGGGCATCGCAAGCATTTGGATTGAGTTTTATCCCTGGTACTTGGGTGGAGAGTATTCAAATAACCAAAGGTGCGGGAAGTGTTGTAAACGGCTACGAAAGTATTGCTGGCCAAATAAATGCGGAATTGGTTAAACCATCGATGGATGATAAACTATTTGTTAATTTATATAGTGCTAGTAGCGGACGTTTAGAATTAAACACACACATTAACACAAAAGTGAGTGATAAATGGGACACAGGTTTGTATTTACATGGAAGTACTTTAAATGAAGCGCACGATGTTAACAACGATGGTTTTTTAGACATGCCGCAATACGACCAAATTAATATTTTGAACCGTTGGCAATACACCAATGCTGAAAAAGGTTTTATAAGTTTTATTAATTTGAAGTTTTTAAACGATGAAAAGCAAACTGGTGAATTGGATTTCAACCCTAAAACCGATAGGCTAACCACCAATGCTTGGGGAAGTGAAATTGACACCAGACGTTATGAGGTTTCGGCGAAGTTGGGTTATGTAAACCCAGAAGTTCCTTGGCAAAGTGTGGGGGTTCAAACGGCGTTTAGCAGTCATAAACAGGACTCTTACTTTGGTCTGAAACAATACAATATTTTGCATAATAGTTTGTACTCCAATGTTATTTATAATACTATAATTAGTGATTCCCGACATAAAATAAAAACGGGGTTGAGTTATACTTACGACCATTATGATGAGTTTTTAGACACTCCAAACTTGAATTCTGATTATGAACGAACCGAGCGGTCGGTTGGTGCTTTTTTTGAATATAATTATGATAGTTTGGATAAGCTTAACTTAACTGCTGGTGTTCGAATTGATAACCATAATTTATTAGGAACTTTTGTTACGCCGCGTATTCATGCCCGTTACACGCCTTGGGAAAAGTCGGCTTTAAGAGCATCTGTTGGTCGTGGAAAACGTAGTGCTAATATTTTTGCCGAAAACCAAAGTATGTTTTCAACTTCCAGAGCTATAAATATTTTAAATACCACAGGAAAAATTTATGGATTAGATCCTGAAATTGCTTGGAATTATGGTGTTTCATACTTGCAAGGTTTTAATCTTTTTGGAAGAAAAGCCGATGTAACGTTTGATTTTTACAAAACCGATTTCACAAACCAAGTGGTGGTAGATTATGAAAATCCTGAAGAGGTTAATTTTTATAATCTTGATGGAAAAAGTTTTGCCAACAGTTTTCAAACAGAAGTGAATTACAATGCGTTTGAACATTTCGATGTACGATTGGCTTATAAATATTATGAAGTAAAAACCCAGTATAATTCAGGTGAATTAGAAAAACCATTAACACCAAAACATCGTTTTTTTGCTAATGCTTCTTACGAAACACACCAAGCTGAAGGGAAAACAGGTAATTGGAAATTTGATGCCACATTCAATTGGTTGGGGGAGCAACGCTTTTCGTCAACTGAAACGAATCCAATTCAATACCAAGTAGCTTCAAATACACCCAAATTAGCAACGTTAAATGCCCAAGTAACCAAAGTGTTTTCTCCAAAATTTGAATTATATTTAGGAGGTGAAAACATTACCAATGTAAGACAAAGCAATCCTATTATTGGTGTCGATGATCCTTTTGGTTCGAATTTTGATACCACCTTTGTATATGGCCCTATTTTTGGAAGTATGTATTACGCAGGGTTGCGATATAGAATAAAATAAAAATAAATTAACCGTCATTACGAGGGAAGCATGACCGAAGTAATCTCATAGATTGATTTTCAAATTTAAAGATTGCCACGACTTAAAAAAGTCTCGCAATGACAAAAAACTAATAAAATGAAAAAAATAATAATTGTATTAACGGTATTAGTCTCAACAATCACATTCGCACAAAACAAAAACGAAAAAGCTTCTTTAGAGGTTGATGGTGTTTGTTTAATGTGTAAATCTAGAATTGAAAAAGCATGTTTTGGTACCAAAGGCGTAAAAAGTGCTGTTTGGGATGTAAAAACCCATGAGTTAAAACTAATTTATGACGCTCGAAAAACCAATTTAAAAACCATTCAAAAAAGTGTGGCAGCAGTTGGTCATGATACCAAAGGCTTAAAAGCGACGGATGAAGCTTATAATTCTGTACATCCTTGTTGTAAATATAGAGATGAAGTTGTTAAGGATGACCATAAGGAATAATCAAAAAAACTATTAAGTTTAAAAAGCCCAAAGCATTAGTTTTGGGCTTTTGCATTTAAATATTGTTAGGTCTTAATATTCTGTTAAACGCTTAATAAACCGCAATTAATTTGAATTAAAATAAGTAATATTGAAGAATATTCAATAAAACACGTGTTTATGCTTATTTTCAATTTCATAGTACGGCTAAAATCAATAATTGTTTTAATCATTTTTGTTTTAGTTTCTTTTCAAAGTTTTTCTCAAAGTGGCGGGTTAATATGGTCTAAAGATGGCAGTTCGTATTATAGAATTCAAAAAGAAGGCGTTGTTCAATATACGCTACCTGCTAACGATTCTAAAGTTTTATTTTCAAAAGAACAACTAACGCCTACGGGTAGAAACGAGCCGCTTCAGGTTAGTTATTTTACATTTTCACAAGATGAACAAAAAGTGCTATTGTTCACCAACACAAAACGTGTATGGCGTATCAATACAAAAGGCGACTATTGGGTATTGAATATGGCAACAGGTACGTTACAGCAAATAGGTGAAACCATGCCGGAAGCGTCGCTTATGTTTGCTAAAATATCTCCCAATGGAGCGCAGGTTGCTTATGTGAGCGAAAATAATATTTATGTTGAAGATTTGAGTACTTCAAAGATTAAGGCGTTGACCACAGATGGTTCTACAACTTTAATTAACGGTACGTTTGATTGGGTTTATGAAGAAGAATTTTATTGTCGCGATGGATTTCGTTGGAGTCCAGACAGTAAATCGATAGCCTATTGGCAAATAGATGCTCGTGACACGAAGAAGTTTTTTATGGTGAATAACACAGATTCTGTTTACTCTAAAATAATTCCTATTGAATACCCGAAAACAGGTGAAACGCCTTCATCTTGTAAAGTTGGGGTTGTAAATATTGAAAATGCTAAAACAACTTGGATGGATATTCCTGGAGATCCACGCCAAAACTATTTGGTGCGTATGGAATTCATTCCTTCAACCGAAAAATTATTGATTCAACAGTTAAACAGAAAACAAAATGAAAGTAAATTATTTGTTTCTGAACCTAAAACAGGTAGTTCCAAAGTGATTTATGAGGAAAAAGATGCCGCATGGATTAATGTGTACGTTCAAGAAAATTACAAATATGATGTTTACTTTACAAATAATTTTATTTGGTTGAATGATGGAGAAAATATATTATGGGTTACTGAAAAAGACGGTTGGAGGCATTTGTACAATGTGTCTTTAGAAGGGAAAAGGGAAAAACTTATTACTAATGGAGCGTATGATTTTATTGATTTAAAATATATTGACTATAAAAACAATATAGTTTATTTTATGGCATCGCCCAACAATGCCACACAAAGTTATTTGTACAAAACCAAGTTAGATGGTAAGGGAAAATTAGAATTGGTGAGTCCGAAGGCTTTACAAGGTACGCACAGTTATAATGTGTCTCCAACAGGAGCCTTTGCCATTCATTCGTTTTCAAACCATTATACAAAACCTGCTTCCGAAATTATTTCGTTTCAAAACCATCAACCCATTAATGCTCAATATGGTATCGAGGCAAACTTATCTAAACTACAAGAAAAACCGAAAGTAGAATTTATAAAAGTAGCCACTGCTGAAGGTGTAGAAATGGACGGATGGATGGTAAAACCTACCAATTTTGATGCTTCAAAAAAATACCCAGTGGTGTTTTATGTGTATGCTGAACCAGGAAGAGCAACCGTTATAGATACCTATGGAACTGTTAATGATAGAAATTATATAGGCAATATGGCTGATGATGGTTACATCTACATCTCGTTAGACAATAGAGGGACACCGTCGCCAAAAGGTCGTGAATGGCGTAAAAGTATTTACAGAAACATTGGTAGGTTGAATATTAAAGACCAAGCCATGGCAGCTAAAGAAATTTTGAAATGGGATTTTGTAGACCCCGAGCGTATTGCGGTTTGGGGGTGGAGTGGTGGAGGTTCTACTACTTTAAATTTAATGTTTCAATACCCCGATATTTACAAAACAGGTATATCGGTAGCGGCTATTTCAAATTTGTTGACTTACGATAATATATATCAAGAACGTTACATGGGGTTACCACAAGAAAACATGGAAGATTATGTTGATGGGTCGCCAGTAACCTATGCTAAAAATTTACAGGGCAACTTATTGGTTATTCATGGTACGGGCGATGATAACGTGCACTACCAAAATGCTGAAATATTAGTTAATGAGTTGGTAAAGCATAACAAACAATTTCAGTTTATGCCTTATCCAAACCGTACCCATGGTATTAGAGAAGGTGAAGGCACTACCAAGCATTTAAACACGTTGTTTACCAATTATTTGAAAATGTATTGTCCACCGGGAGGTAGGTAGAAGATTTTATAAAAAATATTAGAAAACTCCAAGGTTAATTGCTTTGGAGTTTTTTTATGTTGCTACTTGATTATGTAAAAATTTTCAACTAAATTCGTTTGACTTCGGATATAAAACATTAAAACGATTTCATATCCTCTAGTTGGCAACAAGCTAAAGAAGCATTCTGCATATGATTAAAATTTATTTCGATTGGAACGTTTTGTCACAAATTAAAAATGGAAAGCACAGCGAGCTAAAAGAAATAATATCTGATAATGATAAACTGTTTATCCCATTTTCTACATCACACATTGGAGATGTTTTCTCAAGTTTTAAAGATACAGAAGAACAAAATAATTATATTAAATCTGATTTAAGTTTCATATCTGAAATCACAAAAAACAAATGCCTAATGAATACAGGCAAAGAGGTTGTTTTAAATTTCTATCCACCAGAAGAGCTTTTTCAACAGAGAATTGACCAGAAGGATTTATTTAATGATATCAGTTTGGACGGATTAATGAAAATCTTTGAACAAGATGAGTTAACGAAACCAATTGGAAAAGCATTAATTAGTCTACTAAAAGCAATCCCATTAGAAGAATCATTTAAACAAGCATTTGAAAATCCTGAAAGTGCAAAACAGATGGAACAAATGTTTCCAGGTTTAAGCAAAAATCCAACTATGGAAGGATTTTTTCAAAGTTTCAGTAAAATGAATTTAAACTTAAATGAATCTGATGGTTATAAAGATTTAAGGAAAACAGTACAACAAGGAACTGGCATTATTAGAGATAGAATTTACAATTCAAAAAACCCTTATAAAATCATTGATGATAAATATGAAAAATTAGGTGTTGCACCTGACCTATATATTGATAATACCAAAAATGCACCTGAATGGTTTAACGAAATTACCAATGAATACATCTTACTTGATATGCACGGCTTTCAAGAAGATAAAGTCAATATTGGTAAAGGTAGAAAAGAGACATTTAAAAACACAACTGAAGATGCATTTCATTCAGCTTTCGCATCAACATGTAATTTCTATATAATTAATGATAATAAATCATTTCTTAAAACAAAAGCTATCTATGAAAAATTAAACATTAATACTATTGTTTTAAAACCGTCCGAATTTGTTGAATATTACCAAAAATACCTTCAAATAACTAATCCGATTGTAAACTTCACAATACCATTTGAAATCATTAAATCAGAAGAATATTATGAAGAAATAATGGACGATGCTGTTTTGCGAACTTATTTTGTTCCCTTCTTTTTCTTTGGTTTCTTTAATAAGATAATGGTTTTACTTCCAAATGATAATAGTAACATAGTTATGTTATTAAGTCAAAATGGACCAAGCAATCACCGTGTATACTCAATGGAAATTCAAAGACTGTACAAAGAATTAAACAGTATATTAGGAAATGATATAGATAATTTAGGAGAAATAAAAGACGAGGAATTTAAACAAGACGAATGGATAGGTCGTAAATGGAAATTAGAAAATTTCACTTTCCGTTTGACAAGACCAAATGGGCATTTTCAACTTTATTTTGACCAGTTATAAGAAAATGAAAAGCCGTATAAAAAAATTGCTAGTTTTACCTAAACCAATGTTAGTTGCTCGTTTGCTAGCTTCTAATTTCCTTCGGAAAATCCTCGCACTCAAACACGCAACGTTCCTTGCACATAAACGTTAAACGAACCCCAAAAAAAACGCTCCAAAATTAATTTTGAAGCGTTTTTAAAACATTATCTATGGCGATTCGCCATTACATCATTCCTGGCATACCGCCACCCATTGGAGGGTGTCCTGCCGATTCTTCTTTAATATCAATTAAAGCACACTCGGTAGTTAAGATCATGCCGGCTACAGAAGCAGCATTTTCTAAAGCAATACGTGTTACTTTTTTAGGATCGATAATACCAGCTTTCAACATATCTACATACGTTTCAGACTTCGCATCGTAACCAAACGATCCTTTGCCTTCCATAACTTTTGAAACCACTACGCTTCCTTCGCCACCTGCATTTTCAACAATAGTACGTAAAGGAGATTCAATAGCTCGTGCTACAATTTGAATACCAGTTGTTTCATCAAGGTTTTCAGTAGTTATTTTTTCTAAAACCGATTTAGCTCTTACCAAAGCAACACCACCACCAGCAACAATACCTTCTTCTACGGCAGCTCTTGTAGCGTGTAATGCATCATCCACACGGTCTTTTTTCTCTTTCATTTCAACTTCAGAAGCAGCACCAACATAAAGAACAGCAACACCACCAGCTAATTTAGCTAAACGTTCTTGCAGTTTTTCTTTATCGTAATCGCTTGTAGTTGTTTCTATTTGAGCTTTAATTTGGTTTACACGTGCTTTAATGTCTTTAGCATCACCAGAACCGTTTACAATAGTTGTATTGTCTTTATCAACAGTCACCGTTTCAGCAGTACCTAACATGCTTAAATCGGCATTTTCTAAAGTAAATCCTCTTTCTTCAGAAATAACGGTGCCACCAGTTAAGATTGCGATATCTTCTAACATAGCTTTACGTCTGTCGCCAAATCCAGGCGCTTTTACAGCAGCAATTTTTAATCCGCCACGTAATTTGTTTACCACTAAAGTAGCCAAGGCTTGACCATCAACATCTTCAGCAACAATTAATAAAGGTCTTCCAGATTGTGCAACTGGTTCTAATATGGGAAGGATTTCTTGTAAGTTTGAAATCTTTTTGTCGAATAATAAAATGTATGGATTGTCTAAATCTACAATCATTTTATCGGTATCAGTTACGAAGTAAGGCGATAAGTAACCTCTATCGAATTGCATCCCTTCAACAACATCTACATAGGTATCCATACCTTTGGCTTCTTCAACGGTGATAACACCCTCTTTACCAACTTTACTGAAAGCTTTAGCGATTAAATCACCAATGGTTTCATCGTTATTAGCAGAAATAGACGCTACTTGTTTTATCATTTCAGAAGAGTTACCAACTTTCTTTGATTGTTTTTCAAGGTCTTTCACAATCGCTTCAACCGCTTTGTCAATACCACGTTTTAAATCCATTGGATTTGCGCCCGCAGCAACGTTTTTTAAACCTTCTTTTACGATGGCTTGTGCTAAAACGGTAGCGGTAGTAGTACCATCACCAGCCAAATCGTTGGTTTTAGAAGCCACTTCTTTAACCATTTGAGCGCCCATGTTTTCAAGAGCGTCTTTTAATTCAATTTCTTTCGCTACAGATACACCATCTTTAGTTACTTGTGGTGCTCCGAAAGATTTACCAATAATAACGTTACGACCTTTTGGGCCTAAAGTTACTTTTACTGCATTTGCTAATGCATCAACACCACGTTTTAAACCGTCGCGTGCTTCAATATCAAATTTTATATCTTTTGCCATATTGTTTTGCTTTATGCTTTAGGCTTTATGCCTTAAGCTATTTTAATTTTTTGTTTTAATTGATGTGTTTTACTTTTAATTACGTTTACTTTTTCAATTAGTGCATTAGCTTGATTATCTTCTATATAACCTAAGTCTTTTGCTAAAATGATTAAGTATTCGGTTTCGCTTGCCGACCCTAATGCTATCGTTAGAAATCTATTGAATTCTAAATCTGAATCTCTGCCACAACCTTCTGAAATATTTGTAGGTATGGAGGCTGAAGATCTTCTTATTTGAGAGGTTAAACCGTAAATTTCTTCTTTTGGAAACGAATTAGTCATAGAGTAAATTTCTAATGTTAATTCATGACCCAAATTCCAAATATGATACTTTTTAAAATCTCTCATGCTTATAGCTTAAAGCCTATTGCGTATCGCTTTTAGATAATAGCTAATATGTCGCTCTCGCGCATCATTAAATAATCTTTACCTTCTAATTTAAGTTCGGTACCAGCATATTTACCATACAAAACAGTGTCGCCAATTTTTACGGTAATAGGCTCGTCTTTAGTGCCTTTTCCAGCAGCAACAACTGTTCCTTTTTGTGGTTTTTCTTTAGCGTTATCTGGAATGATAATTCCTGATGCTGTTTTAGTTTCAGCAGGAGCAGGTTCAATAAGAACGCGGTCTGCTAATGGTTTAATGTTTAATGCCATTTGTAATATATTTTTAAGTTTAAAAAATTAATGTTAACGGGTATTTACTATTCTAAAAGTGTGCCAATGGTTGGTAACTGACAAACTTACAGCAACAAAAAATGCCAACTTGGTTAAAGTTGGCATTTTTTGTTTTATAATAGTGCAAATTATTCTGCAGGAGCAGTATTGTTCGCAGGTTGTGCTGGTGTTGGTAAAGGTTGTGATGTTGTAGCATCTAGGTCTAAAGCCTTAGAGTCTGCGCTTTCACCACCTCTGTTAATAGCAACGTTAGATAATAAAATTAATATTAGCAATAAAGTTGCTAATGTCCATGTGCTTTTATCTAAAAAGTCGGTTGTCTTTTTTACACCGCCTAATTGTTGTGTGCCACCGCCACCAAAAGATGAAGATAATCCGCCACCTTTAGGGTTTTGAACCATAATTACTACGATTAGTAAAAATGCTACCACAACTATTAATGCTAAAAATATTGTAAACGTACTCATTATTTCTTGTTATTTTGTTCTTGTAATTGTTCTACTGCCTTAATTTGGTTTGCAAAGAAACTACTTTTTTCTGGATATTTCAAACTTAAAATTTTATAAGATTGAATTGCTTTTTTATAGTTTTTTTGCTCAACATAAATTCGTGCCAAAGTCTCGGTCATTAAGGCTTCGGGTTGTATCATTTGCGCTTCGGCAAGATTTACTTTTGAAGGCAAAAATGTTGTAGGATTTATTTTTGGGTTTTTATTGATGAATTCTTCAATAAGCTCAAACTTTTTAAGTTTATCTGTGTTTGAAGTGGTTTCTGGTGCTTTGGGTTCTTCTGCAACAGCATGATCATTCCTTTCAATAGGTTGCAGACGTGTTAAATTCAACCATTCATTAAAAGAATGTGTTTCCTTTTTATCAAAATCAAGTGGCTTCCCTAGTTTTAATATATCGGTATCAGAGGATTCTTGAGTTTCTGTTTTTTTGTAAACAATTTCAATACTTTCAGATTCATCTAAAATAAAATCGGTTGTTTTCTGTGTTTGTTCCTCTTTGGGTTTAAACAGAGAAGGGTCTAAAACCCCAATGGTTGCTATGATTTGTTGCTTTAAGGCATCGTCAATTTTTACACTTTTATTTACTGAAATGTCCTCAATGTCAATTTCAATATCTTTTAAATGTGCTGTGTTTTGTTTGATGAATTCTGAAATTTCATTTTGAACAAATACATCTGAAGTTATAAAATCAAATAAAATGCTACGGTCTGCGGTATAAGCAGCAGTGGTTTTAAGTTCTTGATTGTATTTAAAACTGCTTTCGTTCTTTAAACCTTTAAGATATAGGGCACGTGCCGATTGAAAATAAGGAAATTCATCAATAATAGATTTTACAGCCTCGGTTTGCTGGTGCGTGATGCTTTGCGGATGCTGAAGTATGTATGTAAAATCGGTGTTGTTCATTTTTTGTTCAAAGCTTCAAAGTTACAGAGATTTAAAGTTTATAGTTTCAAAGCTAGTTTAAAATTTTAATTTTCAATACCAAGTACTCAACACCTAAAACCAAAAACCCAACATCCATCTACCATTTTGCTAAAGTAGCATTAAAAATATCTTGGGTTAAACGTTCAAAAATTTCTTCGTGTGCTGTTGCTTTAGTAGTTCCAATTAGTTGGGCGCTTCCCGCATAATCGTAAAAAAACGAAAAGGATTGTTCTAAATCATCATCTTCTTTTTTTCTGTTAAAAAAACGAACTTTCACACTTATGGTCAATCTATTTTGTGCTGCTGTGTTTTGTGAGGTTGCTGTAGTTGGCGAAATGCGGTAATCGGTTATTTCTCCTTCGTAAACCAAGTCGCCGTTAGATTGCACTAAGTTTAAATTAGTTTGGTTTTGAATTAAATCTTCTAAGGCTAATTTAAAGTCACGTTCTAAACCAGGCTCTACTAAAAGTGCATTGTTTTCAAAACGGTTTACTTGGTAGGTTTTTACATTTGCCGGCACCGATGCGCCTGTGAATGAATAAATACCACAGCCAAAAAGTAAAAAACTAAAGGCGAAAAGAGAAACGTAAATTATTGTTTTTTTCATATTAATTAAAACACTTCACTTCGTCTGCGCTCAGTGCAGGCTTGCTCAGTGTAAAATTTGTTTTCATAATTGTAAAACGTCTATTTGTTTAATTTGTTTGTTAACTGCGACTGAAAACTTATTTAAAGATCGTATTGTTTTATTTTTCTGTACAAAGTACGTTCACTAATACCTAATTCGGCTGCTGCTAATTTACGCTTTCCGCTGTGGCGTTCAAGCGATTTTTTTATTAATTCTAATTCTTTGTCTTGTAACGATAAGGTTTCTTCTTCTTCAATTTCTTCAGCAAAATGATACTTGTCTAAAGTTTCAGGAGTTGTATGGTTTGCGCTGTGTTCTGGTATGGAGAGCACCTCGTTGTTTTCTATAGTATCTTCTTCGTATTCGGCATCATCTTCGTCATCACCATAAATTTTTTGAATTAAACTTTCATTGTTTTTTTCAACATCTTTAGTGTTGCCATTTTTCATAAGTTCTAAAGTAAGCTTCTTTAAATCGTTTAAGTCGCTTTTCATATCGAACAATACTTTGTAGAGAATTTCACGTTCACTACTAAAATCACTTTCAGACTTCGATGTTTTAATAACAGCAGGTAAATTGCTGCCTGTTGCAGGTAAATAACTTTTTAGGATTTCAGCTGAAATGGTTCTGTTTTGTTCTAAAACTGAAAGTTGCTCTGCGATGTTTCGTAACTGGCGCACATTGCCGCCCCAACGGTGTTTTAAAAGCGTTTGTATGGCGGCATCGGTTAATTTGATGGTCGGCATTTTGTACTTTAAAGCAAAATCGCTGGCGAATTTTCTAAACAATAAATGAATATCTTCTTGCCTGTCGCGTAAAGGGGGTAAATGAATATCTACCGTACTTAAACGGTAATATAAATCTTCACGAAATTTTTCTTTCTCAATGGCTTCAAACATGTTTACGTTGGTAGCCGCTACAATGCGTACATTGGTTTTTTGTACTTTACTAGAACCTACTTTTAGAAACTCGCCATTTTCCAAAACACGTAATAAACGTACTTGTGTGGTAAGAGGAAGTTCTCCAACTTCATCTAAAAAAATAGTGCCACCATCGGCTACTTCAAAGTAGCCTTCCCTGGTTTGTGAAGCGCCTGTAAACGCCCCTTTTTCATGACCGAAAAGTTCACTGTCTATCGTGCCTTCGGGAATAGCACCGCAGTTTACCGCAATGTATTTATTGTGCTTTCTGTGAGATAATTGATGTATTATTTTCGGAATACTTTCTTTACCAACACCGCTTTCACCAGTGACCAAAACCGAAATATCGGTTGGTGATACTTGAATCGCTTTTTCTATGGCGCGATTTAGTGCAGGCGAATTGCCAATAATACCAAATCGTTGTTTTATAGCTTGAATTGATTCCATTTAAAGTTGTTTAGTCTGGTCGAGCGCAGTCGAGACCTCTTAAGACCTCTCGACTGCGCTCGAGGAGACATTTTTATTGTTATTAATTGTTAATTGAATACCCAATAGCTTCACCTATAAGGGTAGCACTGGTGCAATCGTTAACTTGTACGTTTACAAAATCGCCAATTTTATAGTCGCCTTTAGGGAAAACTGTTACCAAACTTTGTTGGGTTCTTCCAGACCAATGTACATCAGATTTTTTGGATTCTTTTTCAATAAGAACTTCAACAACCGTGTTTAAGTTTTGTCTGGTTCTAAAACCGCTATGTTCTTGTTGAAGTTCAACTATTTCGGCAAGTCTTCGTTTTTTATCTGGTTCAGGAACGTCGTCTTCCATTTTACGTTCAGCTAAAGTTCCTGGACGCTCTGAATACGTAAACATGTATCCAAAATCATATTTCACATATTCCATTAACGATATAGTATCTTGAAAATCGGCCTCAGTTTCGGTAGGAAAACCAACAATCATATCTTGACTTATGGCACAATCTGGAATAACACGTTTAATATTGTCTATTAATTGCATGTATTCTTCGCGTGTGTGCAAACGGTTCATTTCTTTTAAAATGCGGTTGCTACCACTTTGTACTGGTAAATGAATATGGTTACAGATGTTTTGGTGTTTTGCCATGGTTTCAACCACATCCATCGTTAAATCTTGTGGGTTGGACGTGGAAAAACGAATACGCATTTTAGGTTGTGCTTTAGCGCATAAGTCTAATAAATTAGCGAAATTAACAGCCGTTGCTCTTTGTAAATCGGTTGCTTTATCAAAATCCTTTTTCAGACCGCCACCATACCAAAGGTAACTATCTACATTTTGACCCAAAAGCGTTACTTCTTTGTATCCTTTTTTTGCTAAATCGTTAATTTCTTCTAAAATACTTTGAGGTTCTCTACTGCGCTCGCGTCCACGGGTAAAAGGTACTACACAAAAGGTGCACATATTATCACAACCACGCGTTATAGATACAAAAGCAGTTACACCATTGCTGTTTAAACGCACCGGTGAAATATCACCATAAGTTTCTTCTTTTGAAAGAATAACGTTGATGGCATCATGACCTTCATCAACTTCGGCTAATAGGTTTGGTAAATCTTTATAGGCATCAGGACCAACAACTAAATCAACAATTTTTTCTTCTTCAAGAAACTTTGTTTTTAAGCGTTCAGCCATACATCCTAAAACACCCACTTTCATTTTTGGGTTATGGTCGCGTTTTACAGCGTTGTATTTTTCTAAACGTTTGCGTACTGTTTGTTCAGCTTTATCACGAATAGAGCATGTATTTACCAAAACTAAATCGGCATCTTCTAGATTTTGTGTGGTGTTATAACCTTGATTTGTTAAAATTGAAGCCACAATCTCGCTATCACTAAAATTCATAGCGCAACCGTAACTTTCAATAAAAAGTTTACGCCTGTTACCTTCTTTTTGTTCAAGGACTAATAATTCACCTTGTTTATTTTCGTCTATTATCTTTTCCATAGGTTGCTGAAACACGTATTTTCAATAAGCATGCAAAGATACAATTTATTTATGTTTTGTGACAAAGTGTCATATTTAAAAATTTATTAAATTTTGAAAATATGCAGGAAAGCATTTACTTTGATTAAAACTAACCAATATTTGAAGCAAATGAATACAATTAATAGTTTATTAGAAAAAATAGATAAAGCCAAAAGTTTAGATTTCGGTACTATTTTTAACCAATCTATCGAATTATTTAAAAAAGTATGGGTGCAAGGATTAGTCATGTTGTTATTGACGATGCTTTTAATGGTGCCTTTTTATTTAATAATGTATTTACCAATGTTAGGAATGGGGTTGATTGACCCGCAATCATTTCAAAACATGGAAAACATGGGGGATTTCAGTCCATTTCTTATGATTCCGTTTTTCATATTCGTACTTGTGTTTTCATTTTTTGCCATGGTAATTGGTTTTGGTATGAAAGCTTCATTTTTTAGGATTTGTAAGTTAAAAGATTTAGAAGAAATGGGTGCCGATGATTATTTCTACTATTTAAAGAAGCCATATTTAGGAAAAGTGGTAAAGCTGTCTTTGGCTACTTTCGGAATTACAATTTTAGCAATGTTGCTATGTGTTCTACCAGTTTTTTATGTGATGATTCCAGTAACTTTAATGAATGTGATATTTGCGTTTAATCCGGATTTATCAACTTCTGAAATAGTGAAAGCAGGATTTAGGCTAGGAAATAAAAAATGGTTGCTAACTTTCGGATTGATATTTATATCTAGCTTATTGGCAGGAATTGTAGGTGTGTTAATGTGTTGCATAGGTATTTACGTTACTTCATCATTTTCATATTTACCAGTGTACTTTATATATAAAGATTCTGTAGGTTTCGATAAAAAAGAAGACAATCAAGGTTATGGGATGTCTTACGAATAAATAGTAAATCTCTTTAAAAAGCCTGTTTTTTGCAATCTAAAAACAGGCTTTTTTATTTAAATAGAAAACAGATAATCCCTAAAATTAGGCAGATAAACTTTTTTTCATATACATTTGTAGCTAGAAAAAATCAAGTATGGCGAAGAATTTAGTAATTGTAGAGTCACCTGCAAAGGCAAAAACTATCGAAAAATTTTTAGGAAAAGATTTTAAGGTAGAGTCTAGCTTTGGGCATATAGCAGATCTTCCTTCAAAGGAATTGGGTGTGAATGTAGAGGGGGATTTTAAACCAAAATATGAAGTTTCAAAAGATAAAAAGGCAGTTGTAAAAAAACTAAAAGACTTAGCTAAAAATGCCGATATGGTTTGGTTAGCAAGTGATGAAGATCGAGAGGGAGAAGCGATTGCATGGCATCTAGCAGAAACTTTAAAATTGGATAAAAACAAAACGAAACGTATTGTTTTTCATGAAATTACTAAAACAGCCATTCAAAAAGCGATTGAAAACCCAAGAGGAATCGATTACGATTTGGTTGATGCACAACAAGCACGCCGTGTACTAGATAGAATTGTAGGATATGAATTATCTCCAGTACTTTGGCGTAAAGTAAAAGGAGGTTTATCTGCGGGTCGTGTACAATCGGTTTCTGTTAGATTAATTGTAGAACGCGAACGCGATATTCAAAATTTTACAGCGGAAGCATCGTATAGAATTGATGCCGAATTTTCAAATGAGGAAGGGCAAACATTCAAAGCGAAATTGCCTAAAACATTTTCAACTAAAGAAGAAGCTCAAAAATTCTTAGAAAAAAATGCAAAAGCAACTTTTAAAGTTTCAGATTTAGAGAAAAAACCAGCTAAAAAATCACCAGCTGCACCCTTTACCACATCTACATTACAACAAGAAGCATCCCGTAAACTTTATTTTTCAGTAAGTAAAACCATGACGATGGCACAGCGCCTATACGAAGCGGGTTTAATTACTTATATGAGAACGGATAGCGTTAATTTATCAGACGAAGCTAAAAAAGGCGCCAAAGCAGAAATTGAAAGTGCTTACGGTTCAAAATATAGTAAAACAAGAAATTATACAGGTAAGGCTAAAGGTGCACAAGAAGCGCATGAGGCTATACGTCCTACCGATTTTGCGCTCCATTCCGTAGATATCGATAGAGATCAAGCCCGCTTATACGATTTAATTTGGAAACGTGCCATTGCATCGCAAATGAGTGAAGCGGAATTGGAACGTACCAATGTTAAAATTGCAGCGTCTACACATAACGAGACTTTTACCGCCAATGGAGAGGTTATCACATTTGATGGTTTTTTAAAAGTGTATTTGGAAAGTACTGATGATGAGGATGTTGAGCAAGAAGGTATGCTTCCTGCTATGAAAACCAATGAAGCGCTGCTTAATAATTATATAACAGCTACCGAGCGTTATACGCGTCCGCCTTACAGATATACCGAAGCTTCTTTGGTGAAGCAGTTAGAAGAATTGGGTATAGGACGCCCTTCTACTTATGCGCCAACTATTTCAACCATTCAAAATAGAAACTATGTTGAAAAAGGAGCTATCGATGGAGTAGAACGCGAATACTCACAGCTTACATTAAAAAAAGGTGTAGTAAAAGACAAAACACTTACCGAAAAAGTAGGTTCTGATAAAGGAAAATTAGTGCCTACCGATATAGGTATGATTGTAACTGACTTTTTGGTGAATCATTTTGAACATATTTTAGATTATAACTTCACGGCTAAAGTTGAAGAAGACTTTGATAACATTGCTGAAGGGAAAGAAAATTGGATTAAAATGATGAAAGAATTTTATAAAGACTTTCATCCACAAGTAGAAGATGTTCAGGAAAATGCCGATAGAGAATCTGGTGAACGTGTTCTGGGAACCGACCCAAAAACCGGAAAACAAGTAAGTGTGCGTTTAGGTAAATTTGGTCCTATGGTACAAATAGGAACACCTGATGATGAAGACAAACCACAATTCGCAAGTTTAAGTCCAGACCAACAATTAAACTCCATTACTTACGAAGAAGCAATGGATTTATTTCAATTGCCTAAAAATCTTGGCACTTATAAAGGTGAAGAGGTTGAGGTAAATAATGGGCGTTTCGGACCTTATGTTAAGTTTGGAGACGTATTTGTTTCTTTGCCAAAAGGTGTGGATCCTTTAAGCGTTGAGTTAGATGACGCCACTATTTTAATTAAAGAAAAAGAGGAGGCCGATGCTCCTATTTACACGTACAAAAAATTACCTGTTCAAAAAGGAAAAGGACGTTTTGGACCCTTTATCAAATGGAACAATATGTTCATTAATGTGAACAATAAATACGATTGGGATAATCTATCTGATAATGATATTGTTGAACTTATTGAAACCAAAATCCAAAAAGAGATAGATAAGGTTATCCATAATTGGGAAGATGAAGGTATTCGTGTTGAAAAAGCCCGTTGGGGAAGACACAATGTGCTTAAAGGAAAAATAAAAGTAGAGTTAGATAAATCTGTAGATGTCTCCAAAATGACTTTAGAAGAAGCAAAAGCACTAATAGAAGCCAAAGCACCAAAGAAAAAGGCGGTTAAAAAGAAGCCTACTGCTAAGAAAAAATAATTGTTAAGGTATTAAACAAAAGATAAAAAGTTGCATCTTGAATTATTGATTTTTAATTTTTAGCAGATTATTTTTATGTTAACCGCATGCAATAAGTCACTATTTCTTATGATATTTGTAATCATGCAAATTGAAAAAGTCAACACTTTATATAAAACAGTACATTTTAAATGAATTTTAATTTTCTTTCACCTGTTTCAGATGTGGTTTTGGCTCATAACGAGTTGCTTTCTTTGCAAGCATTAGGTAGAAAAATTAGAATTCATTCTGCGCAAAAGGGAATTCCAGATTTAGAAGGTGTTAATATTGCTATTCTAGGCGTTCTTGAAAATAGAAATGATGTTAATTATATAGGTGAAGAATTTCAGTTAAACGAAATTCGAAAAACCTTTTATAGTCTTTTTCCAGGAAGTTGGCATACCACAATGGCCGATTTAGGTGATATTAACAAAGGAGAAAGTGTTGAAGATACCTATTTTGCTTTAAAAACCACCATTGCTATTTTAATTAAAAAAAATATTATACCTATTATTATAGGTGGCACCCAAGATCTTACGTATCCAAATTACAGAGCTTACGATACTATTATGCCCATGGTAAACATTGTAAATGTAGATTGCAAGTTCGATTTGGGAGATTCTACAAAGCCAATAAAAAACGACAGTTTTGTAGGTAAAATAATTTTAGATCAGCCTTACAATCTTTTTAATTATGCTACTATTGGCTTTCAAACGTATTTTAATTCGCAAGAAGAAAAAGATTTAATGGATAGTCTTTATTTTGAATCTTACAGATTGGGTTCGGTTTCAAAAGATATTACTTTAGTAGAACCTGTAATGCGAGATGCTAATATTGTAAGTATCGATTTAAGTGCTGTAAAAGGTTCAGAAGTTAGTTTAAATCAAAAGTTTTCACCAAACGGATTAGATGGAAAGGAGATTTGTGCTATAGCCCGTTATGCGGGTATAAGTAATAAGGTGAGTTCATTTGGTATTTACGAGTATAAGCCATCAAAAGATGATGATATGACGTGTATGCTCATGTCTCAAATGCTTTGGTATTTTATTGAAGGTGTTAATTTTAGGGTGAAAGATGATGATTTTACAGATGATAGTAACTATCAAAAATTTATAACCTTGGTAGATTCACAAGAGTTGGTGTTTTATAAAAGTAATAAAACGGGCAGATGGTGGATTGAAATTCCTTTTTTAACAGAAATTAATAATAAATTAAAGAGACATACGTTATTACCTTGCATGCATCTAGATTATCTAGATGCATGCAACAATAAGGTGCCAGATCGCTGGTATAAAGCGTTTCAAAAGAATTGTGTTTAACACTAATAACTGCTGAAGTGTACATTTCATCGGTAAAATGTTATTTTTTTACGATGAAATGTATTTTTTTCTTTAAAAAAGTTGTTTTTTAAAAAATATATAAATATGTTTACGCTCTCAAAATGAAGCTTAAATAATTAACCTCGAGTTTTCTATGGATATGAAGAAGTTTATATTATTAACCGCAGTAATAACAATGCTAGCTAGTTGTGGCTCAAATGACAAGGGCGAGTTAGTTGGTGTTAAAGGAAAAAAATGGCACCCAGAAAAGCCTTATGGAATGGAACTTATTCCTGGTGGCGCATTTATAATGGGTAAAGGTGATGACGATTTAGCCGGTGTACAAGATGCTCCTGCAAAAACCGCAACCGTAAGAGCCTTTTATATGGATGCTACAGAAATAACAAATAGCGAATACCGCGAATTTGTTAATTGGGTAAGAGATTCTATTATTAGAATGAAGTTGGCTGTTTTGGCCGATGAGGTTGGAAAAGTGCCTGAAGATGGTGGTATTGGCGAATTTGCTTTCAAAGATGCAGATACAGCTAATATGTCAGTTTACGAAAAATACATGTTCGAAAACTATACAGGTTTAGGTCCAACAGGGTATGAGGGAAGAAAGATTAATCGCGATATTGATTTAATTTTTGATACGTCTGATTATCCAGATGAATATTATACTGAAGTAATGGATACGATGTATTTGCCGTTAGAGGATTCTTATAACGGGCAACGTACATGGGATGTTAAAAAGTTCAAGTTTCAGTACAGCTATATGGATATCCAAGAGGTAGCAAGAAATAGAGGTATTAAGCGTAGTGACGCTATAATGAAAGAAGAAGTAGAGGTGTATCCAGATACAGCAGTTTGGATAAGAGATTTCGCTTATTCTTATAATGAGCCAATGCATAACGACTACTTTTGGCATGATGCTTATAGTGAGTATCCTGTAGTAGGAGTAACATGGAAACAGGCTAAAGCGTTTTGTGAGTGGAGAACCATTAAGAAAAACTCATATCAAAAATCTAGAAAAGGTGCAGCAATGGTAAATACTTTTAGATTACCATCTGAGGCCGAGTGGGAATATGCTGCTCGTGGAGGTCTGCAAGCTGCAACATATCCATGGGGTGGTCCTTATACAAAAAGTGATAGAGGCTGTTTTATGGCAAACTTTAAACCTGTAAGAGGTGATTATGCAGCAGACCAAGCATTATACACAGTAGAAGCGAAGTCTTACGAACCAAATGATTACAACCTATATAATATGGCAGGTAACGTAGCAGAGTGGGTAAACGCTTCATACGATCCGTCGTCTTATGAATATACATCAACCATTAACCCAAGTGTTAATGACAAAAACAATCAACGTAAGATTGTTAGAGGAGGGTCTTGGAAAGATGTGGCATACTTTTTACAGGTAAGCTCAAGAGATTACGAATATGCAGATTCTGCAAGAAGCTACATTGGTTTTAGAACAGTTCAAGATTACATGGGGACACAAGTAACTGGAAAAAAGAAGTAAAACCAATTAAAAAATTAATCAAATCAATAATAAATTTAACCTATTAATTAACCTACTTAAGTATTTACTTAAATTAAAAATCGAAAATTATGGCACAGTCAAAAGCAAGTAAAAAGTTCATGAATATGGCTTACGGATTAGGAGCGGCAATTGTAATTATTGGAGCGCTTTTCAAAATTACTCACATGGAGTTTGGGCCTATTACAGGTAACGCTATGTTAACATTAGGTCTTGTTACCGAAGCAATTATTTTTGCATTATCTGCATTCGAACCAGTAGATAGCGAATTAGATTGGTCTTTAGTGTACCCAGAATTAGCTGGAGGAGAAACAAGTAAAAAAGAAAAAAGCGAAAACCCACAAGGTTTGTTATCAAAAAAATTAGACGAGTTATTAAAAGACGCAAAAATTGATGGTGAATTAATGGCAAGTTTAGGAGAAAGTATTAAAAACTTTGAAGGGGCAGCAAAAAACATGTCATCTAGCGCAAATTCTATTGAAGCTTCTAAAAAATATGGTGAAGAATTATCATTGGCAGCAGCTCAAATGGAATCTTTAAACAGTTTATATAAAGTGCAGTTAGAAAGCATTAGCAAACAAGCGACAATTAATGAGGAGTCTGTTGAAAATGCGGCTCAATTGAAAGAACAAATGAAATCTTTAGCATCTAACTTATCATCATTAAATGGCGTATACGGTGGTATGCTGTCTGCTATGAACAAAAACTAATTAGGAGTTAATCCCAAATTTTAATAATTAACCAAAAACCTAATTAGACATGGCAGGAGGAAATTTATCACCCAGACAGAAAATGATTAATCTGATGTATTTAATATTTATAGCAATGCTAGCATTAAATATGTCTAAGGAAGTGCTTTCAGCATTCGGATTAATGAACGAAAAGCTTACCGAGTCTAATCAAGCTACAAGTGAAAGAAATAATGCTTTCATGGCTAGTTTAGAACAAAAAGCTGAAGACCAACCCGAAAAGTATGTGTCTTTAAAATCTAAAGCAGCAAAAATTGATGTTTTGGCAACAAAGTTTGATTCTTACTTAGAAGAATTAAAAGGAAAAATGGTAGCTAATATTGATGATCCTACCGATTACGAAGTTATGGATAAGGGCGATTACCTTGACCAAAACTTCTTTAAAGGTGAAAAATTAAAACCAGAAGGTGAAGAGTTTTTATCTCAAATGGCAGCTTTTAGAGACGGTGTTGCAAAAATTTTAGGCAATGAAAAAGGTATGCAAAATGTTGTTAAAGATGTAAAAGAAAAATTTAGCACAGATAAAGTTACCAATAGAGATGGTATTAAGCAAGAATGGTTAAGTTATCATTACAAAGGATTTCCTTTAGTGGCATCATTAACTAAAATGACACAACTTCAAGCAGATATCAAAACGACTGAATCGGAAGTGCTATCAACCATGTTACAAGGTACGCTTGCTAGCGAGGTGTCTATGACAAACTATACAACCTTAATGGAAACTTCAAAATCAGCTTACTTTAATGGGGAGCAGTTTGATGGTCAAATTGTATTAGGGCGTAAAGATGCTTCTACAAAACCTAGTAGAGTAGAATTAACATTGGATGGTAGAAAGCTTGATGCAAGCCAATATTCGATTGAAGATGGTAAGGTGAAATTGAAAATAGGTACTGGTGGTGTAGGTGAGCACAAAATAGAAGGTAACTTATATTTTGCTCAAGATGGTTCAGAATTAGCTGTTCCAGTAAAATCTTCATTCGCAACCGTAGCTAAACCAAATGCAGCAACTATTTCAGCCGATAAAATGAACGTGGTTTACCGTGGCGTACAAAACCCAATGACGATCTCTTTTGCTGGTATTGCAGATAACAATGTAAATGCTTCTGCACAAGGTTTAAGTAAAGTGAGCGGTAGCAAGTACGTAATGGATGCTACAAGAATTCAAGGTAGAGAAGTTACAATTAATGTTACTGGTAAAATTGACGGGCAAACTGTTGGTGATAAAGCAACATTCAGAATTAAGGATTTACCAAAACCAACAGGAACTATAAGAGGTGAAGATGGTGCTATACAAATGCAACGTAACGCTCTTGAAATTTCAACCGTAGGAGCTAAGTTTGATGATTTCGATTTCGAATTACCATTAAACGTAACTGGGTTTAAATTTAAAGTACCTGGTCAACCAACCATTGATGTAAATGGAAATAAGCTAGATAGTAGAGCTAAATCAGCATTACTTAAAGCTAAAAGAGGAACAGATGTTCAAATATTCGATATTGAAGCTAAAGCTAGTGGTGTTAGCGTGATACTTAAAAAAGTGTCTCCAATCATTATAGAGCTTACAAATTAATATCTTTATAATAGGCATTTTGTTAATTCTCTAGTGATTAAAAATGTATAATAAGATAAAACATCCTTATTGAAATAGACTAAAGGTTAGTTGGAAAAAGAAATAAGGATGTCACATGTTACCATTGAAATAACAATAAAGATAAGCACATGAATTTAAAAAGTTTTTTATTAACCGTAACAGCTGTTTTTACAGTGTCAAGCGTATTTGCTCAAGCCAATATACTAAACGCTAAAAGTCCTCAAGAAATTGGGGTTAGAACAGCTGCTCAAAAGGCCATAGATAATGATAAACCATTAGAATATGGTTATGTAGACGACAGGGATATTCTTTTTTCTAAGATGGTTTGGGAAAAAGTTATTTTAGACGAACGTGCTAACTTTCCACTGTATTATCCAATAGATACTAATAATATTGGTAGTGACAGACGTTGTTTATATGATGTGCTTATGAAGAACATTAAAAATGGTAAAATTAAAAACATTTATGATGATTCTTATTTTAAAACAAAGCGTACTTTAAAAGATATTGAAGCAGCATTAGTAAAAGTTGATACTACCGAATTGGGTGTTGAACAACTAAATGCAGGTGAAGAATTATCAGCAGAGTATATTAATAGAAGAGATATTACTGCTGCAGATATAACAGAATATCATATTAAAGGGCTTTGGTATTTCGATAAGCGTCAAGCTGAAATGAAATACAGATTGTTAGGAATTGCTCCAGTAGCTCCAGACGTTAACTTTATAGATTCTGAAAATCCAGATTTAGTAGAATTATTTTGGGTGTTTTTCCCTGATGCTAGAGGGGTGTTACACGAAGCTAAATCGTTTAATAATAAAAACAGTTCAATGCCATTTTCATTCGATCATGTGTTGAATGCAAGACGTTTTCAAGCTTATATTTACAAAGAAGAAAATGTACAAGGCGATAGAGCTGTTACAGAATACATATCAGATAATGCTTTAATGCAATTACTTGAGTCTGAAAGAATTAAAGAGAAAATTAGAGATTTTGAATTAGATATGTGGACATATTAATTGGAATCATCTTATAATAAATAAAAAAGCCCGCTTTTAAAGTGGGCTTTTTTTATAAACAATATGTCAGGTTGAGCGCAGTCGAAACCTATAAAACCTACAAATCTTACTATCTTCGCAACATGAAGGAAGTAGATTATATAGTAGTAGGAAGTGGGTTAGCAGGCATTAGTTTTTGTGAGCAATTGAGGGCCAACAATAAAACGTTTGTGGTTTTTGATAATGCATCGCAACAATCATCAACTGTTGCCGGAGGTTTGTATAATCCTGTAGTTTTAAAGCGCTTTACGCCTGTTTGGAAATGTAAAGAGCAACTTGATTTAGCATTACCTATGTATGCTAATTTAGAAGTAAAATTGGGTTTGGAGTTAGATTGTAAAATTCCAGTATATCGAAAATTTGCATCTCTAGAAGAACAAAATGATTGGTTTATGGCTTCTGATAAGCCGATACTTTCTGAATACCTTTCTTCAAAAATAATTAAAAACTACAACCCGTTCATTGACGCTGCTTTTGGGTATGGTGAAGTGTTAGAAACCGGTCGTATAGATGTGAAAACATTAATAGAAGCTTATAAAAAATACTTATTGCGTCATGGTTTATTTGTTGAATCTGTTTTTAACTATAATGATTTAAAGATGGAAGCAGATACTGTTCAATATGAAAGCATAAAAGCAAAACATATTGTGTTTGCTGAAGGTTTTGGTGTAAAACAAAATCCGTTTTTTAAAGACTTACCATTGGTGCCAGCAAAAGGCGAATTATTAACCATACATGCTCCCGATTTAAAAATGGACTATGTTTTAAAGGCAGGGGTGTTTTTAATTCCGTTGGGAGGCGATTTGTATATTGTTGGCGCCACTTACGAATGGAAAGATTTAAGTGCAGAAGTTACAGATGTAGCTAAAGAAGAACTTGAAACTAAGCTTAAAAAACTAATTACTTGTGAATTCGAAGTAGTGAATCAAGTAGCGGGAATACGCCCAACGGTAAAAGATAGACGTCCGTTGGTTGGTCAGCATACTAAGTATAAAAACATGTTTGTTTTAAACGGTTTGGGCACGCGTGGGGTTATGATTGGGCCTTATGTAGGGCAACAGCTTTATAATTTTATTGAAAACGGTAGGCCTTTGGAAAAGGAAATTGATATTGCTCGATTTTAGTTTTAATATAGCATATCGTATTAACTGTGCCAGGGAGCGAGTGCTTGTAACGGGTACCCGACCCCTTGTGGTAACATATAAGTAGGTTGTGTTTTTGATTAACGATTTATGAATACTTATTATAATCGCTTTTTAATTTTGTTAATTGTTAATTGGATTTTTTCTTAGCTAGTGTTTTATCGTAGTGCATAAAAAAGTTGATCCAAATATTTCTGGATAGCCTTAAAATTATTGGCATAAAAATAATAAGAGTTGCAATTATGGAGATAAATACAACATTAATGTTCGCTTTAAAAACAAAGAATGAAATTACAAAAGCGGCAGTAGCAAAAGCAATGCCTACTGGGTAACTAACATACATAGAACCGTAAAAAAACGAAGGTTCAATTTTATATTTCGTCCCACAATTACTACATGTTTCGTGCATGCTTAACGCTTCGGAAAGGATGTACGGATTCTTGTTTTTGAACATGGATTCTTCATGACATTTTGGACAAGTTCCTGTTAAAATACTATATAATTTTGAGCCTTTTTTAAACATATAATTTAATGTACTTTTGCATCTGCAATTACAGAACAAAAATACGGTTTTAATAATTTAAATTCTGTAGCAAAAGTTACATTTCTATGATGAACATTCACAATTTATCGATTTCATTTCAAGGCGAATACTTGTTTGAAGATATTACATTTAAACTGGTTAATGGCGATAGGGTTGGGCTTATTGGTAAAAATGGTGCAGGAAAATCAACCATGCTTAAAATTTTATCGAAAGAAATGGAGCCAGATACTGGGCAAATTGCTGCAGATAAAGAGCTTAAAATTGGCTTTTTAAAACAGGATATTGATTTTGTTTTAGGGAGAACTGTACTTGAAGAAGCTTACGAAGCGTTTACAGAAATTAAACAATTAGAAGCTAAAATGGATGCCGTTAATACCCAAATGGCAGAACGTACCGATTATGAAAGTGAAGGTTACCACCAATTAATGGTTGATATTAATGAGCTTCAACATCAATACGAAATTTTAGGAGGTTATAATTACCAAGGAGATACAGAGAAGATTCTTCAAGGCTTAGGTTTTAAACGTGAGGATTTTGGAAAACTAACCGATACTTTTTCTGGTGGATGGCGCATGCGTATTGAACTTGCAAAATTATTACTTCAAAATAATGATATATTACTATTGGATGAGCCTACAAACCATTTGGATATTGAATCTATTATATGGTTAGAAGGTTTTTTGAAAAACTATGCAGGGGCCGTTGCCATTGTATCGCATGATAAAATGTTTTTAGATAACGTAACCAATAGAACTATTGAAATTTCTTTGGGTAGAATTTACGATTATCCAAAGCCATATTCAAAGTATTTGGTATTGCGCGAAGAATTGAGAACGCAACAATTAGCTTCTCAAAAAAATCAGCAAAAACAAATAGAACAAACCGAAAAGCTTATCGAAAAGTTTCGAGCCAAAGCATCAAAAGCCACTATGGCACAATCACTTATTAAAAAACTGGATAAGATTGATAGAATTGAGGTAGATGAAGATGACAACAGCGTCATGACGCTTAATTTCCCAGTGTCCATAACTCCAGGAAAAGTGGTTGTAGAAATTGAGAAAATTTCTAAAAGCTACAGCAACAACCAAGTGTTGAAAAACGTGAGTTTGTTGATAGAACGCGATAGTAAAACGGCTTTTGTTGGGCAAAACGGACAAGGTAAATCTACCTTGGCCAAAATTATGGTGGGCGATATAAAGTACGATGGACATTTAAAATTAGGGCATAACGTTCAAATTGGTTATTTCGCTCAAAATCAAGCAGAGTATTTAGATGGCAACAAAACGGTTTTAGACACCATGATTGATGCTGCTAATGAAACCAACAGAAGCAAAGTTCGTGATATTTTAGGCTCGTTTTTATTTAGAGGTGATGAAGCTGAAAAATACGTGCGTGTACTTTCTGGAGGCGAACGTAACCGTTTGGCGTTGGCAAAATTAATGCTGCAACCATTTAATGTATTGATCATGGATGAGCCTACAAATCACTTAGATATCAAATCTAAAAATGTGTTGAAGGATGCATTGAAAAAGTTTGGAGGTACGCTGATTTTAGTATCTCATGATCGTGATTTCCTTCAAGGTTTAACCAACAAAGTTTATGAGTTTAAAGACCATAAACTAAAAGAATACTTAGGTGATATAGATTACTATTTAGAACAACGCAATGTTGAAAGCTTACGTGAAGTTGAGAAACGAACTGTAGTTAAAGAAACGCCTAAGGAAAAGAAACAACAATCTTACGACGACCAAAAGAAGCTAAAATCTTTAAACAATAGATTAAGCAACGTGGAGGCTGAAATTAATAGGTTAGAGCGCGATATTAAAAAGATTGATTTAGAACTTGAAACCAATTATGAAATGGTGACTTCTAAACCCAATTTCTTTGATAAGTATCAAAAGCTAAAGCTCGATTTACAAAATTCCATGGATAAATGGGAAGATATTCAATTAGAGATTGAAGCCCACGATTCTTAAGTTTTAAGGTTTTTTTAACTTTTCAACACTACTTATTAGGTAAATTTACGCACTACACCAACAATGTTAAGTAAATGCGTAAAATTATACTTTCTGTACTTGGAGTGCTATTAATTATAGCCTCCATTTTTCTTGCAAAATTTCTAATAGCTAGTAAAGATAAACCCAAACCTGTTCAAGAAAAGGTGGTGAAAACAGTATTTGTTGATACTGTTAAAAATGGGGGAGTTCAGGTTAAAATACCTGCAAATGGCAGTTTGGTAGCAAAGCGTCGTGTTGAGATTTATTCTGAAGTTCAAGGGATTTTTAAATCAGGCAGTATATTGTTTAAACCGGGGCAGAAATATAGTGCTGGCCAATCTTTAATCCGGATAGATGCTTCTGAACATTATGCCAATGTACAATCTTCAAAAAGCAATTTATATAATTCCATTGCGGCCATTATGCCCGATTTAAGACTTGATTTTCCAGAAGTTTATCAAAAATGGCAAAATTATCTTAATGCATTCGATTTAAATAAAACCGCTCTTAAATTACCTGAAATGTCTTCAGAAAAGGAAAACTATTTTATTACAGGGCGCGGTATTGTTTCAAATTATTACAATTTGAAAAATTTAGAACAACGCTTATCAAAATATATAATAACCGCCCCTTTTTCTGGTATTTTAACCGAAGCTTTAGTAACCGAAGGCACCTTAATTAGAAATGGTCAAAAACTTGGTGAATTTATCGACCCTTCTGAATATGAAATGGAAGTGAACGTAAGTAAATCGTATGCGAATTTATTAAAAGTTGGTGAAACTGTAGAGTTGAGTAATTTAAATAAGACGGAAAGCTATCAAGGTATAATTTCGAGGGTAAATGGAAGTGTTGATCAAACCACACAAACTATTACAGCCTATATTGATGTTAAAAACCCAGACTTAAAAGAAGGCATTTATTTAGAAGCAAATATTGATGGGGACACTGTTCAAGATGCTATTGAGGTTGATAGGAATTTATTATTGGATGACCAACAAGTTTTTGTAATTAAAGATGGATTATTAGATACTATGCCTGTAACGCCTGTTTATTTTTCTGAAACCAAAGTCGTTTTACAGGGGTTGCCCAATGGAACAATTTTGCTTAAAAAACCAGTTCCGGGAGCTTATGCGGGCATGTTAGTAAAATCTTTTGAAGCCGAAGCAAACTTGTAACTAATGAGAAAATTAATAGCCTATTTTATAAGATATCATGTTGCTGTAAATATTTTTATCATCGCTTTTTTTGCTTTTGGTATTATTGGTTTATTATCATTGAAGTCGTCATTTTTTCCACTAACAGATTCTAAAATAATAAACATAAGTATTGCCTATCCTGGAGCTTCACCTCAAGAAATTGAAGAGGGCATAGTGCTTCAAATAGAAGATAATTTAAAAGGATTAAAAGGGGTTGATAGAGTTACTTCGGTGTCCAGGGAAAACAGTGGTACTATTACTGTTGAAATTCAAAAAGGAGAAAATATTGATTTTATGCTTTTGGAGGTTAAGAATGCCGTTGATAGAGTGCCTTCTTTCCCTACTGGCATGGAACCCTTAATTGTTGCAAAGCGAGAAGAGGTTAGAGAAACAATTTCTTTTGCTGTAAGCGGAAAAGATATTCCGCTTGCCACATTAAAGCAAATTGCAAGACAAATTGAAAACGATTTGCGGACCATTGATGGTATTTCGCAGGTAGAAACCTCAGGTTATCCCAAGGAAGAAATTGAAATAGCCGTAAATGAAATTGATTTACTTACCTATAATTTAACGTTTAATGATGTGGCTCAGGCCGTAAGTCAATCGAATATATTAGTAACGGGTGGAAATATTAAAACAGATGCTGAAGAATATTTAATACGGGCAAATAACCGGAATTATTATGGTGACGAACTTTCAAATATTGTTGTGAAGGCTTCAAATGATGGAAAAACAATCAGGTTAAAAGATGTTGCCATCATTCGAGACCGCTTTGAGGAAACACCCAATGCCAGTTATTTTAACCAGCAACTTTCGGTTAACATCTCCATTACAAGCACCAATAATGAAGACTTGGTGTCTTCGGCAGATAAAGTAAAACAGTATATTGAAGACTATAATGAAAAATATAATAATGTTCATTTGGATGTTGTTAGGGATTTGTCAATTACATTAAATCAGCGTACAGAATTATTGACTGAAAATGCCATTATAGGAATGCTTTTGGTATTGCTGTTTTTGTCACTGTTTTTAAATACACGTGTTGCTTTTTGGGTGGCGTTTGGATTGCCTATTTCGTTTTTAGGCATGTTTATTTTTGCAGGACAATTTGATGTGACCATAAATGTATTATCTCTTTTCGGAATGATTATCGTTATAGGTATTTTAGTTGATGATGGGATTGTTATTGGTGAAAATATTTACCAGCACTACGAAAAAGGAAAAACACCTATTCAAGCTGCTATTGATGGTACAATGGAAGTAATTCCACCAGTAGTATCAGCAATTGTCACAACCCTTTTGGCATTTTCACTATTCTTATTTTTAGATAGTAGAATTGGTGAGTTTTTTGGAGAAGTAGCAATCATTGTTATTTTAACTTTAGCGATATCGTTAATTGAAGCATTAATTATACTTCCGGCTCATTTAGCACATTCAAAAGCGCTTAGAAAGCCTGTAGTAGAAGAAAATCCTTCAAAAATAAAGCAGTTTTTCGCTAAAATGAGAGAGATAAACAGGGTGGGAGATAAGATTATGAGCTTTTTAAGAGATAAAGTTTATAGCCCTACAATTTCATTTGCATTAAAATTTAAATTTCTTGCTCTTGGCATTTTTGTAGCACTTCTTATACTAACATTTGGCTCTGTTGGTGGCGGTATTATTGGCGTCACTTTATTTCCTTCTATAGCAAGTGATGCCGTTTCAATTGAGTTAAATATGCCTAACGGTACCAATGTTAAGGTGACGGATTCCATTATTTCAATGATCGAAGAAAAAGCATTTATTGTAAATAAAGAGTTTACCGAAGAATATTTAAAAGAAACGGATAAAGAACTTTTTGAGAATACTATTTTAACTTTAAGCAGTTCGTCGAGTGCAAGGCTTCAAATTAATTTATTGCCAGGAGAAGAGCGGCCGGATGTTATAAGCTCTAACTTAGTCGCTAATCGATTAAGAGAATTGGTAGGGCCAGTTATTGGTACAGAACGCTTAATATTTGGTTCAGGTGGAAATTTTGGTGGAAATCCAGTTTCAGTTTCCTTATTAAGTAATAATATTTCAGAGCTAAAAGCAGCAAAGAAAGAACTTAAAGAAGTATTGGAAAGCAATTCCCTGTTAAAAGATGTAGCCGATAACGACCCAGCAGGAATAAAGGAGATCCGTTTAGAATTAAAGGAGAATGCTTATTTGTTGGGGTTAGATTTACGATCGGTTATGAATCAAATACGTGCAGGGTTTTTTGGTGTACAAGCACAACGCTTTCAAAGAGGGCAAGACGAAATTAGAGTTTGGGTTCGATACGATAGAAGCAATAGAGAGTCTATTAATGATTTGGATGATATGCGTATTGTAACACCTTCTGGTGAACGGGTTACATTAAGGGATATAGCGGTTTATTCTATAGAAAGAGGCGATGTCGCTATTAATCACTTAGAAGGGCGACGAGAAATTCAAGTTTCGGCAGATTTGAAGAATCCAAGTAATAGTGCTACCGATATTTTAGATGATATTAAAGCAACTATTCTTCCACAAATTCAATCAAAATATCCAACCATTTCAGCTTCTTTTGAAGGTCAAAATCGCGAAGCTGTTAAATTATCAAAATCATTAAAAAACGCAGGAATACCCATCTTGTTATTAATTTATATAACCATTGCATTTACGTTTAGAAGTTACAGTCAGCCTTTTTTGTTAATAATATTAGTGCCTTTTAGTTTAACGGCAGTTGCTTGGGGGCATTGGTTATTAGGATTCCCAGTTAATATTTTATCCTTATTAGGTATTATTGCCTTAGTGGGAATTATGGTAAACGATGGCTTGGTATTAATAGGTAAGTTTAATTCCAATTTAAAGGAAGGGATGACCTTTGATAATGCGCTTATGGATGCAGGTAAATCGCGTTTTAGAGCCATCTTCCTAACATCGCTAACTACTATTGCTGGTTTAGCACCTTTATTATTGGAAAAAAGCCGTCAAGCACAATTTTTAAAACCAATGGCAATTTCTATTTCTTTTGGTATTGCTTATGCCACTATTTTAACCTTACTGCTTTTGCCTTTATTTTTGTCATTTAGTAATGATATTAAGAAAAACGCAAAATGGCTAAGTACCGGTAATAAAGTAACTAAAGAAGAAGTTGAGCGCGCCATTAAAGAACAAAAGGAAGAGCATGAAGTGTAGAAGTTTTATATTAATAATGTTGTTTGTTGTTTCCAATGTATGGACGCAACAAAAAACAATAACACCAAATGAAGCAGTCTCTTTGGCTTTAGAAAATAACTACGGCATTAAACTAGCAAACAATCAATTAGAAATTGCGAAAAATAATGTTGGTATTTTAAATTCAGGTTATTTGCCAACTTTAACCGGGAATGCGGGGACAACATTTAGCATTGATAATACAGAAGCTGAGTTCTCTAACGGAAATACAACGGTTTTAAATGGTGCAGAAAGCTCGCGATATAATGCATCTATAAACCTAAACTATATATTGTTTGATGGGTTGGGAAGAAGCTATGATTATAAGCAACTTAAGCAGCTTTATCAATTAACTGAATTGGAAGCGAGAGAAACCATTGAAAATACTATATATCAATTGTTCACTGTTTATTATAATGTAGCAGAATTGTCAGAAAACGCTTTAGCTTTAGATCAGTCTTTAGCGATTTCAAAAGATCGATTAATGCGTGCGCAATACCAGTTCGATTATGGGCAAAGTACCAAATTAGGAGTGCTTAATGCAGAAGTTGATATTAATAATGATAGTATTAACGTTATTAATACAAAACAGCAGTTAATAAATGTAAAACGTGATTTGAATGTAGTTTTGGGTAATACTTTAACTGCAGATTTTAGTGTAGATACTCAAGTTGGTTTTGATGTTTTGTTTGATAAAGAAGCGCTTTTTCAAAAAGCAAAGACAAGAAACACGGCATTATTGCAAATTGATAAAAATATAGCTATTAGTGGTTTTGATATAAAATCAGGAAAATCGGCATACCTTCCCACCGTGGGTTTATCAGGAACTTATGGCTGGAATAAAAACAACAACAATGCCGCTTCGTTTGTTGCGGTTTCAACCAGTACAGGTGTTTCAGGTGGGTTGAATTTGTCTTGGAATTTATTTGATGGCGGTAGTACTATTACTAGGGTGAAGAATGCTAAAATCAATTTAGAAAATCAGCAGTTACAAAAAGAACAATTATTGATTTCGCTAGAGCGAGATTTTAATAATGCATGGGACGATTACCAGAATAAATTAAATATATTCAAGATTCAAGAGGCTAACATTATAACTTCTCAAAACAATTTTAATCGTACTGAAGAAAAGTTTAAAATAGGACAGGTAAATTCCATTGAATTTAGACAAGCTCAATTAAATCTTCTAAATGCAGAATTGAGTAGAAATAGGGCAAAATATGATGCAAAATTAGCTGAGTTACAATTGCTTCAATTAAGTGGGGAATTGTTAAATGTATCGTTTTAAAAGTTCAATTTTATGTAAAATAAATTGAAAATAGTTTTGTGAAATGCCGTTCATCGATTTGTATTTGTTAAAAAAATACGTATTTCATCGAATAAAATAGTTTTTAGTCGGCTTGTGTAGTACATTCGTATCAGAATTAATCCCAAATTTATTCAACCATGAAGACTTTAAAACTTATAGTTCTTTCTTTTTTTATAACTGCATACTCATTTGCAGATGTTTCTTTAAATGAAAAGGATGCTTTAATGGCACTTTATAATGCTACTAATGGTAGCGAATGGAATTCCACATGGAATTTAAATGCTTCTGTTGATTCTTGGTATGGCGTAAAAGTTGAAAATGGTAAAGTTGTTGAAATCAATTTACAGTTTAATAACCTTCAAGGTGATTTGCCACAAGAATTAGGAAACCTAATTTACTTAAAAAAGATTAATTTAGGTTTTAATAAATTAACGGGTACACTTCCGTCTTCAATAAAGAATTTAAAAGAACTGGCTTCTTTAGAATTATTTATGAACCAATTTGAAGGCAACATTCCATCTGAATTAGGTGAATTAAAAAAGTTGGAGTCATTAAAATTGTACAGCAACAAGTTTGAAGGTAATATTCCGCAAGCTTTACTGGGTTTAACAAACTTAAAAGAGCTTTTGTTAGGCAGTAATTTTTTAACAGGAACCATTCCTAATGGTATTTATGCCTTGTCTAAACTTCAAAAGTTAAGTTTGATGGATAACAAATTAGAAGGGGAAATACCTGTAGAAATAGCACAATTAACCCAATTGGAAGAGTTGATATTATCTACTAACCAACTTTCAGGTAATTTGCCATTAGAGTTTATGAATTTAAAGAATTTAAATACTATCATGGTTAGTGATAATAATTTGAATCAAGAATACACAAGTTTTTCCGGTAATAATTTGCCGAGCCTTATGCAAATGGAAATGCAAAACTCTACTGCGATATTGGATATTGAAAAAGATTAAATATATTTCTTAGTTTGAAAAACAAAAACAGCCAACTTTTAAGTTGGCTGTTTTTGTTTTAATTTTATAGAGTTATGTTAGAACACTATTTTACTTGTCCGTATTGTTGGGAATCTATTTCTATGATGTTAGATAATTCGGTTTCTAAGCAAGTATATATAGAAGATTGTGAGGTTTGTTGTAATCCAATACAGCTTTCGGTACAATTTAGTGCTTTCGAATTAATAGATTTTCAAGCAGATAGCATAGAGCAATGATATTTTTTAATTTTATTCTTGCAGGAATTAAAAAGGGTTGTATATTTGCAATCCGAAACAATTTGGTCGGCATTATGAACCGAAAGTTAAAAGCTAAGTAAATTGTTTTTAGGTGTTAATATCGCGGGATAGAGCAGTAGGTAGCTCGTCGGGCTCATAACCCGAAGGTCACTGGTTCGAGTCCAGTTCCCGCTACTAGGAATAACAAGGGTTTCAAGAGATTGAGACCCTTTTTTTTATTTCATATAGTACAGAATAAGTACAGAATAACGCGATTCCCAATTACGTATTTTATTTATTTTCATTTGATATCTTTTGATATTAAAAGAAATGAAGTTTTTAGATAGTAATAGTTTTAAAAACCTAGAGATCTACAAAATTGAACATTTCTCAGTATAGTCGCAGTATTTAGTTGATTTTACATATGGGTGTTTTTTTAAAAACTAAAGGATCATTCAGATATTGATTACAAAAGATTTTTGACGGCAAATATTGATTACATGAAAAAAACAAACCCAGATAAAGTTAAGCACCTAAACAAAAATACAATAAGGTTAAGTTATTACTGGAATATATATGGTTGGTATATATTATTGATAATTACTCCTCCAATTTTACTGTTGATAATGTCTGCTCAAGTAGTTGCTTGCGTATAGTGATTTATAACTTTTTCAAACGCCCCACTTCCAGCACATATTTTTTCTTTCACTCAGCAAAAAAGCTTCATTCTAAAAAAAATAAAAGCTTACAGTTCTCCGCAATATTAGTTATGGCATTTTAGACATGCTATTTATAAAACCTAAAAGGCCATAACCAATATTTTTAGCCAACCCGCAATTTAGAATTTTTATTGAAATTTAGAAATGGCACCCTATTTATTCCAAAGAGCTTGTTACTTTTCCAAAGAAAGTTATAAAATTTGTTTCTCAACAGATTGCATAATCAGGCTCATACTTCGCTCTTTTTATAAATCTTTATGAGCTCCAAATTTTAAGTTGTAGTAGTTTGGAAAAGGTAACAGCGAGGGCGCTATGGGAAGTAAATGATATGGAAAGGATGCTATTATGCCTTTTCATGGTGTTCCTTTTTCTTTTTCATTGTTATTTTTGCTTAAGATTAAAAAAGAAAAGAAAAACGCTCAAGATATAATAAGTAAATGATTTTATAGTTTAATAATTAATTATGACCTATTTTAAACCTTTTTGTTTTGTTTGACGTTTTGTTGTTCAGATAGAAGCTGTTCTATCCTGTGCAGACAAAACATTTGATCATGAGGTAATAGGTCTATGATTATTTCTAACACTTTACTTACACTTGATATTTGCGTTTTGTTTTCATGTTTAGGCGATACAAAACCACCATTCCCATCTAATGCGTAATAGCAAACTTCTAAAAGTGCTGAAATGGAACTTGTGATATCTTCATTATCCGCTACTTCAAAATTTATGGTTTTACTAATCCTGTTTCCATAGGTTTCTTTTTGTACGCCAGAAAATTGACCCATCAACTTTTTTATTGCTTTTAATTTCTTTTTTTTATCTTTCATGAGCTTCAAATTATAGTGTTAATCTGTTTTATAGGTATGGTAATGGATTTTTTTAAGTTCTTCCATTTGTTTATTTCCGATGTCCATAGCCTTTTCGAAAAATTGTTCACATCGATTATAGGCTTTGTCAGAATCTCTATCTGAGAATTCATTGTTTGTCTTAAAGCGTATGATATTTTGGACATTACATAGGATATAATGCATGCGATGCAGTCCATAAGTCTCTTTTGGAAACATAGTTTGAGGCAAGTTGGTAAAATGGCTACAAAGATCCAACATATAAGACAATGAGTAATGCTGTGGCTTAAACTCCCAAAACGCATATAGCAATCCTAAGCATATTTGCTCCATGGCATAGTGCATGGTCATCAATCTGGAAGTGACATCCTCTGTGGGCTCAATACTATCCAAAATTGACAGCAGATAAGATGCACGTTTCATTCTAACCTCCCAAATTTTTTGAATGCCTTCATAGACCTTTGGATGGATCAATAATTGATATTTTTTGAATCTTAAAAGGGTATCATCAGCTCTATAAATACAAGGCGTTTGGAAGATGGTCTTTAATAAAAAATTATTGCCATAATCCAATTGTTTGGTCGCATTTGATAAAGTGTAATATATGGCACAAACTTTACAACGTTCCTGCATTTGGTTGTATATACCATCCATAAATTCACCCAATCCCTTGGACATAGGTTTGTAGCCTATAATCAATAAGGTATAGATGATGGTTTTTTGTTTATGGATACATGCTGGAGATAAAAAAACAGATCTATTATTTTTCTCCTTATTTACACCTATAACATATACAGAATGTAATGGTAGTAATGTTTTCAATATTTCTATAAGTTCCGATTCTAAATAGAATTTTGGTGATTTTTTTACATTTTGTAACATAATTTTATTTTTTAATTACGTCATATCATTATATGACAAATATAGTAAAAATTATTATTTGTCAACTTAAAATATGACAAAAATGTGGTATAATAAGTTGACATTTGTAATATGAATAAGGATCTATTGAGTAAAAAGATTGGTAATAGAATTGTCGAATTAAGAACTAGAAAAGGCTTAAATCAGTCAGATTTAGCGCGACTTTGTGCTAAGGATAGGCAGGCTATTGAAAAAATTGAGAATGGTAAAGTCAATTCAACTATATTTTCCTTATATGAAGTATCTGTAGCTTTGGAAATTGATTTACATGAGCTTTTAAATTTTTAATACAATACTTTCTTTTTAAAATTAAGATCTAGCGTTTAATCTTTACACTATTTTTAAAATCATATAATTAACGCTCAAAACAATTCATTTGAGAGCAATTCACGTTTTTATTTTTTCAATTTAATGGATATATTTATAGATGTCGGTCAAAGAGTCAGTTGCTATTTTTTGACATGCTGTAATGTTTTATAAGTTCTCCATTATTTATAATAATATAGGGTTTCTTATATGGATAGGGCGGACATAGTGAGCCACCTACAGCGGGTAAAAGTAAGCATAGCAAAAATTATTGCAAATTCTTCTATATCTTAGGCTGAAATGAGTTTTGAAGTGGATTAAAAAATTCCGTTTTCAGTGGTTTACTTTAACCGTTTTTTACAGTCTGGACGCAGAAGTATACAGTTATTTCCCATAAGAATATTTTTTGATGTTGAAATAAATTGGACGTCGTAAAAGAATAAATTTTATAATATTAAGTCGGATGCAGTAATTTATTTGAATATGAATAGATCAATACTTGTATTTTTCAAAATTATATAACATATAATTGAAATAATGCAAATCTTAAAAGTATACTAGCTCTGATCTTTGAAAATTATATTTTAATTGATTAACAGTTTAAAGTAGATGCAATAAATATTGTCAATAAAGAAGAAATAAATAATCTATGGAAATCAATAATTTAAGTAAAACACCAATGGAAGTCATTGTCAATTGCTTTTTGGAATCATTTAAAAATTACTATGTCGAATTCCCAAAAGATAAAGACTACTTTAAACAACGATGGGAAATGTCTAATCTTAATTACTCCCTTTCGTATGGAATGTTTGATAATAATGAACTAGTAGGCTTTATTTTACATGGTATAGAAAATAGACATAATCACTTAACGGCCTTTAATTTAGGAACCGGTGTTGTTCCTGGATACAGAGGAAAAAAAATAACAAAAGCAATTTACGAATTTGCTATTCCAGATCTAATGTTTAGCGGAGTTACAAAATGTCAGTTAGAAGTTATTAAAGAAAATAGTTTTGCGATAAGAGCTTATACTAGTATTGGCTTCGATATTACAAAAGGTTACAAATGTTTTGCAGGGGAAATCATCAAAAAAGATGATTATTTATATGAAGTAAAAGAAGTCAATATCCAAGATTTCAACTTTGACCTTACTTCAAACCAAAAATTATATTCGTGGGAAAACCAAATAGAATCTGTTAGACGAGGAAATTTTAATGCTTTTCAAGTCATGAATGGCAGTCAAGTTGAATCTTTTTTTATTATCAATCGAGAAAATGGCTATATCCCCCAGTTGGAAGTAATTATTGATACAGATGAATCCTGGAATCGTTTATTTTCAGCAATAAGGAGTATTTCTAAAACAATCAAAATTAATAATGTTGATGAACAATTAGTGAGCAAAATCTATTATCTAGAAAAATTTGGTCTTAAAAATACTATTGATCAATATGAGATGGAATTTTTTTTGGGTTAACTAGTTATTATAGGCTTTTTAAAAGGTGTCTGATTTAGATAAGTTTAAAATACAAGCATAATTGGAAATGATCATAGAGGTTAGAAAAGCAAGAGAAGAGGAGGTCAATTGGATTAATTCAAAGTATAAAGAAATCAATTTTATTGAGTCTAATTTTGAAAATGAGTTGATAGTAATTGCCGAATGTGATAATATCATCTGTGGTTTGGGCAGACTAATTAGTATTGATAATAATAATCTAGAGCTAGGCGGTATCTATGTCTTTGATGAATTTCGAGGGCTAAATATTTCGCAAGAAATAATTACATTTCTTTTAGAAAAAAACACCCTTAATCAAAACAACATTTGGTGTTTGCCTTTTTCACACTTAAAGAAAAATTATGAGCGCTATGGATTTAAAGAGTATAAGCAGGAAACTGTAACTATTCCAATGGAAATTCTTGCAAAACATCAATGGTGTGAAGTAAATTATAATAATGATGTACTCTTACTTCATAAATACAAAAATGAATATGACACAAATATTAGGCCTAAGTCAAGAATAGTATTTAAGGATATAGGCGTTTAATCTATAAATATATATTACTCAATTGAGTACTTATGAACTTCTAAAATAGCATTAAAATGGAAATAATTATTTATATATATAATGGGATGACAATGCTAGATGCTATAGGTCCATATGAAATTTTGAGGCATATAGAAGGCGCAAATATCAAATTTGTTTCAAAGCAAAAAGGAGAAATTATGGCAGATAGTCATTTTGTTCACTTAAATTCAAAATATGGAATTGATGAAATATCAAAAGCCGATATACTCTTAATACCTGGTTCTACAATTGCATTTTTGAGGGAAATGAAAGATGATAAGGTCTTGAATTGGATAATTAAAATAAATAAATCTACCCAAAAAACGGTAACCGTTTGCACAGGATCCATTATTTTGGCAGCAACAGGATTATTGAAAGGAAAAAAAACAACTTCACATTGGAAATCCATTAACTTACTTGCTGAATTTGGGGCAATACCCACAAGAGATAGGGTAATTGAAGAAGGAAAGTATATTACAGCTGCAGGTGTATCAGCAGGAATAGATATGGCCATCTATTTAGTGGATAAGATGAAGGGTGAAAAGGCTGCTAAAGCGGCCCAATTATTAATAGAGTATGACCCAAAACCAATGTATAATTCTGGAAATTATCTTACTGCAAATAAAGAGATAATTAAAATGTCAGAGAAACTATTGGAAAGGGATGCAAAAAAGGATTTATCACTGTGGGACTTATTAATTAACACTAGAAGGTTATTGAAATTGAAGAATAACGAATGTAATTAACAATGTAAATGATGCTAATTTAAAATTTTAACATCAAAATATTATTATAAATTGTAAGCAAATGGCACCTCTTGTAATACTAGTAGTTTGTTTCGTTTTCGCACTAATATTAAACAAATCACTCTTAAAAGAGCGATTTAGTTTATCTTTTATTGGAAGGGTCTCATTAGCAGTTATGCTTATATTTACAGGAATAGCTCACTTCATTAAAACTGATTTAATGATAGAAATGATACCAAACATTGTTCCATTCAAAATGGGATTTGTATATCTAACAGGTTGCCTTGAAATCGCAGCTTCAATCGGGTTATTAATTCAGAAACTTTCAAAGTTCACAAGTGTCATGCTAATGCTATTCTTTATTGCAATATTACCAGCAAACATAATAGGAAGCATAAAAGAAGTGGAATTAGGTGGAATGCAGCATGGTGTTTATTATCTTTATTTTAGAATTCCCATGCAGCTATTATTTATCACATGGGCATACTATTTTGGAATTATAAAAAATAAAATGCCAGAAAAGCAGTAATAAATATGACACAAATAATAGACTTAAGCCAAGAAATATATTCAGGAATGCCTGTATATAAAGGTCTACCCGAAGTTAAAATGACTGTGCACGCCACTCATGAAGAATGGGATAATTTAATTGATTATAACACTGTCACACCAAGCGTATATAAATTAGAACTAGGAGAACATACAGGTACTCATGTAGATGCTTTAAACCACATGTCAATTGAAAATAAAGGGCAATCTATAGATACCATGCCACTTACTATGTTTTATACAGAAGGTATTTGTTTAGATTTTTCTAATAAAGAGCTAAAAGCGTTAATTACAACTTCAGATATTAAAGAAGCTTGTTTAGTAGCCAATTTGGAAATTAAAAAAGGAGATACAGTCTTATTATATACTGACCATTACAGGAAGTATTATGGAACCAATAATTGGGGTAATGGACCAGGGTTAACTGCAGAAGCTACTCGTTGGTTAGGAAATATTGGAATAGCTGCTTTTGGAGTCGAAACCATGTCACCAGGTGTTCCTAATGTTTCAAACAAGGAAGTTCACAAAATATGTGGAGAATTAGGATTTACCCATTACGAAAACATGATTAATCTTCATCTTTTAATTAACAACGGACGTTTTAGATTTATTGCTTTGCCCTTGAAAATTAGAGGAGGAACAGGCTCTCCTGTAAGAGCTGTTGCTATTTTTGAAAACTGATTACTTTCAATTAAAATACATAAAAATTCATTACTTTAGTTATAGTGAATCATTAAATGAATAACAAAGCGAATTCAAATTTAACACTAACTATTGTAATAATTTAAGTGTGAATCTCTATATAAAAAACATGGTTTGTAACCGATGTATCATGGTTGTTAAATCCGTATTCGAAAAATTGGATTTAAAGACCGAATATGTGAATTTGGGTGAAGTTAAATTACTTGATGATATTTCAACGGAGGAGAAACAGCTTATCGCTACAGAATTGGAACAATATGGGTTTAGCATTATTGACGATAAGAAAAGCAAAATCATTGAAAAAATTAAAACTTTAATAGTTGAACTCGTACATCAACAAGATAATGACATTAAAACTAACCTGTCAACTTATCTAACTAACCATTTAAATCATGATTATAACTATATAACCAATCTGTTTTCAGAAGTTGAAGGAACAACTATAGAAAAATACTTTATAGCTCAAAAAATAGAAAGGGTTAAAGAACTACTGGTATACGGTGAGTTAACATTAAATGAAATTTCATATCTGCTTAATTATTCCACTGTTAGCCATTTAAGTAATCAATTCAAAAAAATTACGGGATTAACCCCAAGACATTTTAAAGATATTAAATCTAATAAGCGTAAACCGTTAGATGAGGTGTAATCTTATAAGTTTTTCCCAAAAAAATGCAATAAAATTTTAAGCTAAAGAACCCAATTTTGTATTGTAATTTAAAATACAAATATTATGGCAACTATAGCAACAAAAACAATGTACATTCCTTTAGAAGGAGTTGAAAGCGAACATTGTGCCCTAATTGTAGATAATGGGTTAAAACAAGTAAAGAATCTTCAATTTCATAAAGTAGAAGTAAATAATCACAGAGCAGTAATAGAATCTTCTAAAATTAGTACTGCCATACCTGATGCCGTAAAAACAATACGTGATTTAGGTTATGAGGTTACAACCATTAAAAGTACATTTCCTGTTTTAGAAATGACTTGTGCTGCATGTGCGGTTAGTGTGGAAAGCATTATAAAGTATTTAGATGGTGTTGTAAATGCCTCTGTCAATTTTGCTACTGCGACCGTAACTGTTGAATATCTTCCTGACACAATTACTCCAGAAGATTTAAAAACAGCCGTTCAATCCATTGGTTATGATTTATTAACTGAAACCAATGAAAATGTGACCCAAACATTGGAAGAATTGCATGAAAAGAAGTTCAACCAATTAAAATGGAGAACAATAAAAGCGGTACTATTTTCTATACCAGTAGTAACCATAGGGATGTTCTATATGGATATGCCTTATGCCAATTATATCATGTGGATATTATCAACACCAGTTATTTTATTGTTTGGAAAAGACTTTTACATTAATGCTTATAAGCAAGCTAAACACCGATCCACCAACATGGATACGTTGGTTGCCTTAAGTACTGGGGTCGCTTATGTTTTTAGTGTATTCAATACCTTGTTTGCTGACTTCTGGCATGTAAGAGGTATGCATGCTCATGTCTATTTTGAAACGGCAGCAGTGGTAATAGCCTTTATATTATTAGGTAAGCTTTTGGAAGAAAAAGCAAAAGGAAACACCTCCACGGCAATCAAAAAACTAATGGGATTACAACCAAAATCGGTGACAGTCGTTGATGCAGATGGAAATCATATAGATACGCCAATTGATAAAGTGAATGCAAACGATGTGATATTAGTAAAACCCGGTGAAAAAATAGCGGTTGATGGGACTTTGATTAAAGGACATTCTTATGTAGATGAAAGTATGTTGAGTGGCGAACCTGTTCCTGTTTTAAAGAATGAAGATGATAAAGTATTTGCAGGAACCATCAATCAAAAAGGAAGTTTTCAATTTAAAGCTGAAAAAGTTGGTGCTGAAACCATGTTAGCACAAATCATTAAAATGGTTCAAGATGCACAAGGAAGTAAAGCCCCTGTTCAAAAATTGGTCGATAAAATTGCAGGTATTTTTGTTCCCATAGTCATAGGTATTGCTATTATAGCTTTTGTCTCTTGGTTGACGTTTGGTGGTGATAATGGATTTACCCAAGGTTTAATTGCCCTAGTAACGGTGTTGGTTATTGCATGCCCTTGTGCACTTGGATTGGCGACTCCTACAGCCATTATGGTAGGTGTTGGTAAAGGTGCTGAAAAAGGCATTTTAATAAAAGACGCCGAAAGTTTAGAGCTAACCAAAAATGTAAATGCCATTATTTTAGATAAAACGGGTACCATTACAGAAGGAAAACCTGTTGTTACAAATATGCATTGGCTTGATAATAATGATAACACAAGACAAGTGCTCTATAGCATCGAAAAACAATCGGAGCATCCGTTGGCAGAAGCGGTGATCCAACACCTAGATAATGCGTCCTCTATTGCTATTTCAAATTTTGAAAGTATTACAGGTAGAGGTGCGAAAGCAAGCGCCAATGATGTTACTTACTATGTTGGAAATCAAAAGCTTCTTAACGAACAATCGATTCAAATTTCTGATCAATTATTAGAAATGGCCAACCAATGGAGTGACGAAGCTAAAACCGTAATTTGGTTTGCAAATTCAAAAGAAGCATTGGCAGTATTGGCAATAGCCGATAAAATTAAAGACACCTCGTTGGAAGCAATTAAACAATTAAAGCATCTTGGTATTGAAGTTTATATGCTCACTGGTGATAATGAATCCACCGCAAAAGCGATAGCAGCTCAAACTGGTATTGCCCATTTTAAAGCCGAAGTGATGCCTGAACAAAAAGCAGCCTTTGTAAAGTCATTACAAAGCGAAGGAAAGATAGTGGCGATGGTTGGCGATGGCATTAATGATAGTGCTGCCTTGGCACAAGCAAATGTTAGTATCGCCATGGGCAAAGGCAGTGATATTGCTATGGATGTGGCAAAAATGACTATCATTTCATCCGACTTGAATAAAATACCAATGGCAATAAAGCTGTCAAAACAAACGGTTAAAGCGATACGCCAAAACCTATTTTGGGCCTTTATTTATAACATTATAGGCATTCCAATAGCGGCGGGAATCCTTTATCCAATAAATGGGTTTTTATTAAACCCAATGATTGCAGGTGCAGCAATGGCCTTTAGTAGTGTAAGTGTTGTTGGTAACAGTTTACTGTTAAAACTGAAAAAATAAAACTGTAAATATTACAAAATTAACCCATAATAATACAATAATTAATGGGTTGATAATTAGGAATTTTACATTATAAATAATATTAAAAACATAAAAAAATGAAAAACACAATGAAAAATTTGACAATAATTGCAGTAGTAGTTTTGACTACATTTTCTTTTAAACCTATTGAAAAAGTGAAAAAAGAAATTAAAGTAGCAAGTAGTAAAATAGTTTGGAAAGGTTATAAAGTAACGGGTTCTCACGAAGGAACCATTGCTATTAAGTCTGCCTTTCTAACTTTTGAAGATGAAAAATTATCTGGTGGCGAATTTGTAATAGACATGACAACTATTAGCACCACAGATTTACAGGGAGAATATAAAGGAAAGCTAGACGGACACTTAAAATCGGATGACTTTTTTGGTGTTGACACCCATCCAACAGCTGTTTTAATTTTTAAAGATGTTCATGCTACAGGTAAAAATTCTTATACTGTAACGGGTGATTTAACCATTAAAGGAAAAACAAACCCTATTACTTTTACTATTTCTATTTATGGCAGCAAGGCAACTGCGGCTTTAAAAGTTGACAGATTAAAATACGATGTACGTTATGCATCTAAAAGCTTTTTTGATGGTTTAAAAGATAAGGTCATCTATGATGAGTTTGATTTAGTAGCAGACTTAGAATTCTAATTAACATTTGATTAATAACAATTAAAAACATAAAAAAATGAAAACTTTAAAAATTCAAATTCCGAACATGCAAAGTTCACATTGCCAGATGCGCGTGAACAATGCCTTGAGCACAATTTCTGATGCTTCGTCAATCACTACGAAACCTGGAGAAGCTAGTTTAACGCTTCCAATCGAAACTTCTGTTTTGGATGTAATAACCATTATAGAAAAGGCTGGATATTATGTTACTGATATTTCTGAAGATGACATGAACTTATTTCATCATACAGAAACAGAAAATAAACATGCACATTGTTAAAACATAAAGTATGAAAACAATAGTAATCGTTTTAGTCATGACTTTAGCTAAAGTATTTATAACGCCACAAAACAATGTGCCAGTTATATTAGATCATTACATCAAATTGAAAGATGCATTGGTAAAAAGTGATAGCAAACAAGTGAGTTTAAAGGCTATTGAATTATCAAAATCACTGGATAACGATAGTAATATAAAGGATTTGAAGCCTTTATCTGAAGCCTTGGAAAAGATTGTAAAAGCGAATGATATTGAAAAGCAACGTGAAGCCTTTTCAAAAGTGTCAACCATACTATGGGACTTAGTTAAGCCAGATGCTCAAATAAATGGCACTATTTATTATCAATATTGTCCTATGAAAAAAGCCTATTGGTTAAGTTTTAATAAAGAGATTAAAAACCCATATTACGGATCAAAGATGTTAAGCTGTGGAAGCGAATCCGAACCTAAAAATTAATACCAATGAAACCTATTCTTCTAATATTTTCATTCCTTTTTTTGGGCATATCCACATATGCCCAAAAAATTGTTAGATACGACCTTTATGTAAAGGATACCATTGTAAATTATACAGGTAAAGAAAAAAAGGCCATTGCCATAAATGGACAATTGCCTGCTCCTACTTTATATTTTACAGAAGGAGATATTGCAGAAATTCATGTGCATAATAAAATGCATCATGAAACCTCAATCCATTGGCATGGGTTGTTACTTCCCAATGAACAAGATGGCGTACCCTATTTAACAACGGCACCTATAAAATCACATACAACACATATTTATAAATTTCCTATTAAGCAAAGCGGCACCTATTGGTACCATTCCCATACCATGCTACAAGAACAAATAGGCATGTATGGTGCCATAGTCATTCATAAACCTAATGAAAAACCAATAAATGAAGAGGTCGTTCTATTGAGTGATTGGAGTGACGAAAATCCGCATCAAATAGAGCGCTCGTTGCACAATGCGACTGATTGGTATATGATTAAAAAGAATGCCGTTCAAAGTTATTCTGAAGCAGTTAAAGAAGGTTATTTTACAACAAAACTCACCAACGAATGGAAACGTATGCACGCCATGGATGTGAGCGATGTGTATTATGAACAGTTTTTGATAAATGGATTAAAGGACCAACATGCCAACTACAAAGCAGGAGACACGATTCGGTTACGCGTTATTAACGGAAGTGCATCCACCTATTTCTGGTTAAATTATGCAGGTGGAAAAATTACTGTTGTGGCTACCGATGGTGTAGATGTTGAACCCGTTGAAGTAGACCGGTTAATAATTGGAGTTTCAGAAATATATGATGTGTTAGTTACCATTCCAGAAAATAATACAAGCTACGAGTTTACTGCCACAGCTGAAGATAGAACAGGCTATGCATCGTTTTGGCTTGGTCGAGGCGAGAAAAAACAAGTAACGCCATTGCCTCGTTTGAAATACTTTGAGGGTATGAAAATGATGAACGACATGATGACACTTGGTGGAAACATGAACGATATGGGGATGAATATGAGCCTGCAGCAAATGGACATGAATACAGTGATGTATCCCGAAATTGTAGATTCAGGAGATACCGAAATGCCCGTTACACTTAATTATGCCATGTTAAGGTCCCCTGTAAAAACGGTGTTACCAGATGTGCCTTTTCGAACATTACATTTTGAGTTAACGGGGAATATGAATCGGTATGTTTGGACCTTAAACAATAAAACCATATCCGAAAGTGATAAAATAAAAATAAAAGCGGGAGAGAACATTCGTATTGTTATTACCAATAATTCCATGATGCGACACCCCATGCATTTACACGGTCATTTTTTTAGGGTTATTAATGGTCAAGAAGATTATGCGCCACTTAAAAACGTGATTGATATCATGCCCATGGAAACCGATACCATAGAGTTTAATGCTTCTGAAGAATACGGAGACTGGTATTTTCATTGTCATATTTTATATCATATGATGTCGGGCATGGGACGGATTTTTACTTATGAAAACACGCCTCCCAATCGACAATTACCAAACCCAAAAAAGGCATTGAGAAAAGTGTATAATGATGACCGACGATTTTATTTTGGTTCAGAAATTAGTCTAGAAAGTAATGGAAGCGACGGTGAACTATGGTTTATGAATACCCGGTGGAAGTTTGAAGCAGATTGGCGTTTGGGATTGAATGCTAAAGACGGTTATGAAACCGAAAGTCATTTTGGACGCTACATGGATAAAAATCAGTTTCTATTTTTATATGCAGGTTGGGATTGGCGATATAGAGAAAATCATGAGACCGAAACGAATTTATTCAACCAAAAAAGCACCAAAAATAAACGAGGTGTTGCCCATTTAGGTTTAGAATACACCTTGCCATTTTTTATAAAATCAGATGTGTCTGTGGACCATACAGGTTATGTGAGAGTTCAACTTAAACGCGAAGATATTCCAGTAACAAAGCGATTACGTCTTTGGGGGATGTATAATACGGACTTTGAGTATAATTTTGGAGCGAAGTACATACTTACTAAATACATCTCGGCATCGTCACATTATGATAGCGATATGGGGTTTGGAGCCGGTTTAACTTTTACTTACTAACCTTAATTTATTTTTAAAATGAATACTTCTGAAAGCACAAATTTAACTTGGAATGAATTCCTTAAAGTTGAAATGAGAGTTGGAACCATACTTGAAGCCCATATTTTTGAGGAAGTAAAAAATCCGGCATATAAAATGATTGTTGACTTTGGTGAGTTTGGGAAAAGAAAAACTTCCGCACAAATAACAGCGCTTTACAAGCCTCAAGAACTTATCGGCAAACAAGTGGTAGCTGTAGTTAACTTTCCGCCCAAACAAATTGCCAACATCATGAGCGAATGCTTAATTCTTGGAGGTGTAGGAAAAAATAAAGAGGTGATACTTTTAATCCCTGAACGGACCGTTGAAAATGGCATGAGAATTGGCTAACATGCAGTTTAATATAAAATAGAGATTATCGCATTAATCATGAAAACAATAGCCTATTTAATCATATTAACTCTTTTTATTGGATGTACTATCACAACTAAAAAGGGATATTTAGAAAATCAATCAGAGTTTATCGCAAGGTATCGCAGTTTTGGTTTTTATGAACACAGCTCAAGATTAAATGATTCAATGTGGTCAGTTTTAAATGGCTACAGGAATAACCTGATAAGTAATGCAACATATCACAAGATTGTAGAAACTTCGAAAAAGGTTAAAACAGAAAAACCAACATTGGGCTGTTATCTCATAGATTGGAATGATAATCCTTATGACACAACAAGTAAAATACTATTAGAATGGAACTTGTCTGAAGGTGTTATAATTCGATTTTTTACTACTTCAGAAGAAATAAAGAAAAGGCTTCCTGACCAATCTTTTTAATTAATAATAAATAATCACATTATGAAACTGTCTGTAAAAAATATGGTATGCCCAAGATGCATATTAGTAGTTAACAATGAACTCAATAGTCTCAATATAACTCCTGACACTATTACGATGGGAGAATTTGAGATTAAAGAGGCATTAAATGAGGAGCAATTAAATGCGTTTAAAAATCAAATGCGAAAACACGGTTTTGAGGTATTAGATGATCACAAAACAGTGCTTGTAGAAAAGGTAAAAAACACCATTATTGAGTTGATACATAATTATGACAATATCAATATCAAGCAAAACTTCTCTAGTATCATAAGCGAAAAACTACAAATTGATTATAGTTATATAAGTTCTATTTTTTCCTTAACTCAAGGAGTGACTATAGAAAAATATATCATTCTCCAACGAATTGAAAGAGCCAAGGAATTACTTGTATATAATGAATTATCATTAAGCGAGATTTCCGATAAGTTAGGCTATGTAAACGTTCAACATCTGTCCACTCAATTTAAAAAAATTACAGGATTAACACCATCTCATTTTAAGAAAATAAAAGAAAATAAAAGAAAAGCTATCGATCAACTATAAACTTAATTTTTTATCACGAATAGAGATATAGAACCCAACTAAACCCTCTTCTAAATATAGGATTAATAGCAACTTGTTAAGGCACTCAAATGAGTGCCTTTTCATTTAAAATACCACTAAAAATTTTAGAACTAATTGATGTAAATGTGCAATAAATAAAATAGGCTTCCTAGCTAATTTTGATCCATAATATTAATCTATAAATCAACGTATTATGAAACAAAAAATCAACTTATGGAATTCACTTTTGTTGAGCATTTTAATTATAACTATAGTTTCTTGTTCAAAAAATAGTGATGCAAATTTAGCCGCCAATGAAACCTCTATGGAAGTTGCGAAACTTCCGGTAGATGTTATTGAAGCTAAAGAATTAGAACTAAATCAAGAGGAAAATCTTGTAGGCACCTTATTACCAATTCAAGAGGTTGCCATTGTAAGCGAAGTATCTCAAAAAATCACCAAAATAGCTTTTAAGGATGGTGATCATGTTTCAAAAGGTCAGCTACTTTATAAACTAAATGATGCTGACATTAGAGCGAAACAAAAAGAGCTTTTCGCAGAATTGAAATTAGCCCAATTAAACGAGCAACGTTATGCTAGCTTGTTAAAAACTGAAGCCATTCGTCAGCAAGAATATGACGACATTGAAACCAAACTTCAGTCGTTACACGCCCAAGTGGAATTCTTAAATTTTCAGATAAGTAAAACTGAAATCAGAGCACCATTTTCAGGTAAAATTGGCATTTCAAAAGTCGATTTAGGAGCTTATGTATATCCTGGATTAGAATTAGTTAATCTTCAAGATCAATCTAAAATAAAAATCAATTTTTCAGTACCTGAAAAGTACTTATTGCAAGTTAATAAAGGAAAAATTGTAACATTTACCACTCAACTTTCCAATAAGTCATACAAGGCAACTATATCAGCTAGTAATTCTGGTTTAGACAATCAGAATAGAAGTTTAATGGTACAAGCTGTTGCGGATAATTCTCAAAATGAATTTAAGGGAGGCATGTCAGCAAAAATCAATTTCTCAACTGTAGAAACTGGTGCAAAAGGTATTAAGATACCATCACAAGCACTTATTCCAGGTGAGAATGGCTATAACGTGTATGTGTTGGATAACGACAGAGCTAAAACTATTCCTGTCAAAATCGGAAATAGAACTGAAAATGAAGTAACAATTCTTTCAGGTATAAAAGACGGGGATAAGGTAATCATTTCCAATATTCTTCGATTGGGAGAAGGCACACCTGTTGTTGCTGTTATTGAATCAAACTAAAAAAAAGATCATGAATTTACCATCATTAAGTATAAAAAAGCCCGTTTTGGCAGGCGTGTTTTCTGCCTTAATTGTCATTATGGGACTAGTAGGCTGGATGAATTTAGGTGTTAGAGAATTTCCTCTAACCGAACCTCCTGTGATTTCAGTCGTGACCTTTTATCCTGGCGCAAGTCCAGATGTAATTGCTTCGAAAATCACGAAACCAATGGAAGAGTCTATTGCAGAAGCCAATGGGCTACGAACCATTTCGTCCGAATCTCGTGAGCAAGTAAGTATCATTACGGTAGAATTTAATAGAGATATTGATTTGGAAGATGCACTAAACGATGTGCGAGATAAAGTATCAAAATCTAAAAATCAAATACCTGCAGATGTAGATCCACCCATTGTCGAAAAGGCATCCTCACCTGATAATTTGGTTGCATTTCTCGAAGTAGAAAGTGATACAAAAGACATCAAAGAAGTGAGTCATTTAGCTTCAACCATCATTAAAGATCGTATTCAATCCATTCCTGGAATTAATCGTGTTGCTGTTGTAGGCGAGCATAAATATGCAATGAGATTGCGTTTTGACCCCATCAAACTGGCAGCATTTCAATTAACACCTGAAGATATTCGACAAGCGTTATTGAGAGAGAATATTGATTTACCATCCGGTAGAATTGAAGGCGATAATAATGAATTAAGTGTACGATCTATCGGGCGATTAACCACTGCCGAAGAGTTTAATAATATGATTATTAAGCAAGATGGACATACCATTATTAAACTTAAAGATATTGGTTTTGCTGAATTAGGTGAAATGAATGAACGTACAGCTATTATCAACGGAACGAATAATTCCAATAGAATAGGCGTGGGTATTGCCATTCAAATTCAAAGAGGTGCCAATGCCATCGAGGTGGTTGACGAGTTCTACCAAAGACTTGATCAATTACGACAAGAAGTTCCTAAAGAATACCGATTAATTGTTGGTTTTGATTTTACAAAACCTGTTAGAGAGTCAATCAAAGAAGTTGAGGAGACATTATTCATTGCCTTCGGATTAGTAGTGCTCATTATATTCTTGTTTTTAAGAGATTGGCGTTCAACTATTATTCCGGTTTTGGCAATTCCTGTATCGATTCTATCGGCATTTTTCATCATGTATTTGGCAGGATTTTCAATAAACGTATTAACACTTTTGGGATTAGTGCTTGCCATTGGTTTGGTGGTAGATGATGCCATCGTGGTGTTGGAAAACATCTATAAAAAAGTAGAAGAAGGCATGACACCAATACAAGCAGCCTTTAAAGGATCTAAAGAAATATATTTTGCCGTCATTTCAACCACTATAACATTAGCAGCTGTATTTACACCAATCATTTTTATGGGTGGAATTAGCGGTCAATTGTTTAAAGAATTTGCGATTGTAGTGTCTGGTTCCGTATTGGTTTCAGCGTTCGTAGCATTAACATTATCGCCTATGTTGAGTGCTTACCTCCTGAAGAAACAAGATAAACCAAATTGGTTATATAGAACTACAGAGCCATTTTTTATAAGATTAAATAATGGTTACGAAAGATTATTGACGGTATTTATGAAAAACCGTTGGATGGCTTGGGTGTTTTTGGTTTTCGCAGGTGCGTTAATTTATGTAGTTGGAAAATCCCTGCCTTCAGAATTGGCACCACTTGAAGATCGTTCAAACATAAGCCTTATCGCAGTAGCACCTGAAGGTGTATCCTTTGACTATATGAAAAAAGGGATGACCGAAGTTGGTAAATATGTGAACGAATCTACCGATGGTTTATACCAAACCTACTCAATGGTGGCGATTTCATTTATTCCAGCACCTGCTCCAGTAAATGTTGCAGTACAAAGTATTTACTTAAACGATCCTAAAGAAAGGAAAATGTCTGCTCAAGAGTTGTACAATCAATATGGAGCAGCATCAGGAAACTTTAGAGATTTCTTACTCTTCCCCTATATGCCACCTACTATTGGTACGCGATACGGAGGCGGAATGCCAGTTCAGTTTGTTCTACAAACACAAAGTTTAGATAGTCTTAATAAAGTGCTTCCTAAATTTTTACAAGCGGCTCGCCAGAGTCCAAAATTAATGTTTGTGGACTCCGATTTAAAAATGAATAAACCAGAAGTAAAAATAAATATTGACAGACAAAAAGCAGCCTTAATGGGAGTGTCTATTCAAGAAGTATCACGTGCGTTACAGCTATCCTTATCAGGACAACGATATGGCTATTTCTTGAGAAATGACAGACAGTATGAAGTGATTGGTCAAGTTGAAAAACAACAGCGTAACGACATCAGTGATTTACGCAGCATCAATGTGCGGTCTTCTAATGGACAAATGATATCGTTGGATAATTTAGTGACTATGGATGAAGGGATTAGTCCTGCAGCCATTTACCGTTACGATCAATACACTTCTGCAACCATTTCAGCAGCGCTTGCACCAGGAGTGAGTCTTGAAGAAGGTATTAAAGAAATGGAGATTATTAAAAATGATGTTTTAGGTGAAACTTTTAAAACAAGTTTAGCAGGTCAAGCCCGAGATTATGAAGAAAGTCAAGGCAATATTCTGTTTACTCTAATATTAGCACTTCTTATTATTTATATGATTCTGGCAGCTCAATTTGAAAGTTTGAGAGATCCATTAATTATAATGCTAACTGTGCCAATGGCAGTTACAGGAGCTATTTTGAGCCTGTATTGGTTTGATCAAAGCTTGAATGTTTTTAGCCAAATTGGTATTATCACACTTGTGGGACTAATTACTAAAAACGGTATTCTAATCGTAGAGTTCGCCAATGATTTAAAAGCAAAAGGACTTTCAAAATTTGAAGCCGCTACACAAGCAGCTGTACAACGCTTCAGACCAATTTTAATGACTTCATTGGCCATGATTTTTGGAGCATTGCCAATAGCATTAACCTTTAATAGTCGTCAATCTTTAGGGATTGTCATTGCTGGCGGTTTGATTTTCGCTGGAATACTAACACTATTTATTATTCCTGCAGTCTATTCTTATTTATCAAGCGCTAAAGCGCATCAGGAGGTCATTGAAGAAGAACATCCTTCATTAGAAATTAGTCATAAACCTAAAATCGTTTACAATGAAAACACATATAATTAAAGCAGTGATGCTCCTGTTAGTCTTTTTTACAGGAATTAAAGCACATGCTCAAAAAACCATAAGTTTAGAGGAAGCCATTGCGTTGTCTGCTCAAGGTAACAAAGTCTTGAAAATTCAAAATCTTCAAGAGTTAAGAGCGAAACAAGCTGTAAAAGAAGCTAGAGGTGAATTTTTACCCAACCTAGCCTTTAATGGAAATGTTTCTAAATATTTTGATCGTCAGGTTATTTTCCTTCCAGGAAGTTTTGCTGGAACCAATAACGCTGTCCAAGATGTGAGTGTAGGAGGGCTTCAGCAATATAATGGCGTAGTCTCTTTGAACCAAACACTTTTTTCAAAAAGAACTAAAGAAGCATTAAAAGCCTCTTTAGTTGAAGAAAAAATTGAACAGGAAAAAACAGCTGATGTTGAGAGCCAACTTATTCAAGAAATCACTAAAATTTACTATCAAGTATTACTAAATCAAAATCAATTAGTGCTCTTAGAAAAAAGTCTTAATAGAAATGAAAAAGCTCTAAAAGATGCTAAGTCACTTTATTTACAAGGCAAAGGGTTGAAAACAGATACTTTAAGTAGTTACATCGTTGTTGAAAATTTGAAAACCTCGGTCGCGTATCAAAAGAGCAGAATTGAGATATCCAAAACACAATTGAAACAATTAATTGGTTGGGATGAACAAAATGAAATTGACCTCATAGACAGTTTGTTAGTGGCTGAAAATAGTGAAGCGATTGATGTTATGGATGACGATATCGTGGTTGAAGAATTGAGTCGGCAAGATATTGCAATTCAAAAGCTAAGCATTGAACTGGAAGAGAAAAGGCTAGCAGCAATTAAAGCAACTAGACATCCAGAAGTTTCATTAATTGGTCAATATCAGATACAATCTCAAGCTGATGATATGAAATTAAGTAATCAAACTTGGCACAATACAACCTTTGTTGGTGCAAATCTGTCCATTCCTATTTTCAATGGAGGTCGAACTTCTTCAAAAGTTAAACAAAGTCAATTAAAATTAGAACAGGAAAAAATTAAAATAGAAGATTTGTACGATGCTGTTAAACTCGAATTGGCTACCATTATAAGCGATTGGAATCATGCCAAACTGCAGTATGAAACTCAAAAAAGAACTGTGGAGGCTGCCGAAGTTAACTATGTAATGAATACAAATAGATATAGTAATGGCATAGGTTCAAAATTGGAAGTTACTGACGCAGAACTCGCGTTGACCACATCTCAAATAAATTTTTTATATGCTATTTACAATCTTAAAATAAACAAAACCGAGCTTCAAAGAGCAGTGGGTAAACTTAATTTTTCAATTCAATAAATTTTATTAAAAACACACAAAATTGTGCAAAACTTATCTAGGTAACATCCTATAGTTTTGTTATAAATAAAATGATTATGAAAACAAATAAAAATAAAACAACAAATGATGCAGGGAGCTATCCATTGCGATGGGCTGCCTTATTTATACTATGTGTGGCACAGTTTATTGTCATCATGGATACCTCAATAATTGGTGTTGCTTTACCAGCTATAAAAGCTGATTTAGGGTATACGCAATCAGGGCTACAGTGGGTGTTTAATGCTTATGTTATCGCCTTCGGAGGCTTCTTATTGTTAGGAGGAAAACTTTCCGACATTTTTGGAGCACGAAAACTATTTACGACTGGTTTTGCCATACTAACCTTGGCATCCTTATTTGCTGGTTTGGCTTGGTCTGATGTGTCATTGAATGTGGCGAGAGCATTACAAGGAATTGGTTCTGCCTTAATAGCCCCTTCAGCCTTAACGATGGTCTTTACCATGTTCATAGACCCGAAAGAAATAGGTAAGGCTTTAGGTTTTTGGGGTGCAGCGGCAGCGGCTGGTGGATCTGCAGGGGTGTTTTTAGGAGGCGTTATTACACAATGGATATCATGGGAATGGATTTTTTATATCAACATTCCTATTGGCTTGATTGTACTTTTAACAACTCCACGCTATCTACTCAAAGGAGAAAAACGTGCTGGAAAAGTGGATTTATTAGGATCTATTTTGGCAACTGTATCTTTAATGCTCATTGTATATGCAATTGTTACCGCAGAATCAAATGGATGGACATCATTATCAACATTTGGCTTATTTGGTGTTTCAATTATCCTCTTTGCGTTATTTCTCATTATTCAAAAGAAAAAAGAGCAACCATTATTACCATTGTCGATTTTTAAAACACCTAACCTTTCGGCAGGTAATGTGGTCATGGCTTTATTAGCAGGTGCATGGATTCCGTTATGGTTTTACTTGAATTTATATTTACAACAAGTGCTTAATTATTCGGCTTTTCACAGCGGATTAGCATTATTACCAATGACCATTACCATTATGATTTTAATGGTGGGGTTCTCAGGTAAGTTGGTTCAAAAATTTGGATTTAAACCTAATTTAATTCTCGGTTTGATTTTTTTAACCCTATCGCTCATACTCTTTAGTATGGTACCAGAAAATGGAAACTTTACAATCCATGTGTTGCCAGCATCTCTTTTAGGCGCTATTGGAATGTCTTTAGCCTATATACCAGGTACTATTGCTTCAATTTCAGGGGCAAAGCAAGAAGACTCCGGACTTGCTTCAGGGCTGGTTAACACAAGCTATCAGATAGGATCAGCATTAGGATTGGCCATTATAGTTGCTATAGCTGCTGCTATTTCCCATTCCGCAGAAGTATTAAATACTACATCGCAAGAATCATTGATTTTAGGCTTTAGAGTAGCATTTCTTGCTGCATCATTTATTAGTGGTTTTGCAGTGTTCATTTCTGTTTTTTATGTAAAAACTTTGAAGGTATAAAACTCAATTATTAATTATTAAATAAATTAGATCATGGAAAATTTAAAATTTAAAACAAATATTAAATGTAGTGGATGTATCACAAAAGCAACACCTACATTGGATGAGAAATTAGGAAAAGGGAATTGGGAAGTAGATCTTTTTACTCTTAAGAAGACATTAACTGTTACATCAAGTAATATGGACGAAACTGAAATAATTGCTGCAGTTAATGACGCTGGATTTACAGCAGAAAAAACAGTATAATCAAAAAGCGAACAATTAGTTAGATAAACCATTAGTTCATATTGAGCTAATGGTTTATCATACTTATACTTCAAATTACTTTTTTAATCTAGAATAATTATTCCAAATAAATTCAACGTAATATCTGCAAATAAATATTTAAAGAACTGTAACAAATAATTGCAAAAACAGTCTTAATCAACCATCAAAAATTAAAAATCAAAAAAACGAACATTATGAAAACAATGAATTTTAATCGCCTATTATTTTTAATTTTATTATCTATTACAATCTTAAGTTGTAGTAAAGACGATGACAATAACTCTGGAGGGAATTCAGGAGCTACATCAAAAGTTTCCTTTATTCAAGAAAACTATACTATTACACCACAAATGGACTCTGTTATTATTCCTTTAAAGCTTGAGCCAAAAGCATTTATAGATGGTTTTATTACAATCGAGTTATCAGGTAATGCAACTTATGGTTCTGATTATATCACGATTCCAGAAGTTTCAAACGGAAAAGTATTAATTGAGCTATTAATTAATACTCAATCAACAAATCTTATTATATATAAGACCAATGAAAACTATTCAATTGAAAAAACACTTAACCTAAAGTTAAGCAATTCAACTACTGGGTTTTCAATTGGTAGTACAAATAACACTCAAGTAACTTTTGAAGCACAAATCAATTGGGCTAACAAGCTAAACTTTAACACCTCAATAGGTCAAATAAATGAGAATAACAATGAGGGTTTATCGGTTATGTTAAATACAACAAGTTCAGTCCCGAATGGGTCAGTTGCCAAAATAAAAATTATATCACCGGCAGGTATAAATTATGGAACGCATTTTTATACAATTCCTGAAGCAGTTGATAATAGTATACATCTAACGTTCAATCAAAATGCACAAAGCACTAGCTTTAAAATTATTCCTATAAATGATAATATGATTTTAGACAATCGCAACATTTTATTTGAAATAATTGAGACATCAGAAACATTAGAAATCGGTGAAAATAATGAGTTTACAGCGACTATAATTGAAGACGATTTTCAGCCAGGTGCAACAAACACAATTGCAGAATTAAAATCAAATTTTAGTCAAAATCAAAACGATTGGTTTGTACCAACTGATTATTTTATTGAAGGTATAATTACTTCAGACAAAAATGTAATTGACGAAAAAGCGGTTTATATACAAGATAACACTAGCGGAATAATGATTCGATTTATTACAGCAAATACTTATAAGTTAGGTGATAAAGTAAGAGTTAATATAAAAAATGGAACAGGTAGGGTTGTTAATGGTGAATATATAATGGATTATATTAATATCTCACAAGTAGCTAAATATGCTGAAAATTTAGTTGTACAACCTGAACTAATAACAATTGAACAACTCAATACTGGGAATTATCAAGGTAAACGAGTTAAACTAGTAGGTGTTTATTTTGAAAGTGCAAATGGACAACAAGTATTTGAAGGGAATCAAGTGATAAAGCAAAATAATTTAGGTGCTATTGTTACTACATATTCTACAGCAGATTTTAGTAATAATGTTTTGCCAATGGGTGAAGTTTCAGTTACAGGGATAGTTGGTAAATGGAATTATATTTTTCCACAAAAGTATTCTCATGATATAACAAACTAATATGCCTTTAAACCTATAATAACTAATTAAATAACAAAAACATGAAATTCAAAATTAACGCATTAAATCATCAAGAATTTATATCACTTTTTGAAAAATCTGATATAGAATTGGAAAAACAAAGTATAAAACGAATGATTGTTAATGAAAAGCCTGGGTATCCTTGTCGTGTAAGTTTGGAAGATGCTGAAATTGGAGAGGAGGTAATTTTAGTGTCTTATGAATTTCATAAAACAAATTCTCCTTATAAATCTAGAGGGCCCATTTTTGTCCGAAAAGGAATCGAGACGAAAGAGTTTCAATACAATGAAATTCCAGTAATGCTAAATCATAGACTCCTGTCTTTTAGAGGTTACGACAAAAAAGGCTTTATGAAAGTTGCGAAAACCGAAAAAGGGTTGGATACGAAAAAGATAATTGAACAGATTTTTGAGAACACGAAAATAGAATACATTCATATACATAATGCTAGTCCAGGGTGTTATAATTGTGAAGTAAGAAGAGTTAATTACTAAAAAACGAGTCATTATGATTTACATTAATTATTTCACTAAAAAATGAAGTAAAATATAATTATCCATTATTAAAATGAAAACCATTCTAAAATTATCAAGGTTAAACCATAAAAAGGAGACACTCTTTGCACTACTGCAATTAATCATTGCTTACGGATTGATGTTTAACCCATGGACGGTCTTCCCTTATACTTTTATTATAATCATAGTCACAATTTTGATTTTCACATACTGGAAACATCATTCATGGTCGGAAGTTGGGTTTAAAACTGATTTGGGAATTTTAAAAATAATAGGTTCTGCTTTATTACTTTTCGTCATCATAGAACCAATATTTAGTTTTATAATTCAGCCCATCATCAATTGGATAGCAAATGAAAGCCCTGACTATTCCATATTTCAATCCATTGCTCACGATTCTTCGAAATACCTAAAATATCTATTGTTTATTTGGATTAGTGCAGCGATTGGTGAAGAACTTTTATTTAGAGGATTTATGTTTATGCAATTCAAACACATCCTTCCTGAATATAAGCACAAAACGGTATCGATGATATTAATATCTGCACTTTTGTTTTCTCTTCCTCATGCCTATCAAGGCTTGAGTGGGTTACTAACAACCTTCGTTTTTGGGATTATTTTCGGAGCGGTCTATGTAAAATATAATTATAATCTGTGGATAACGATTCTGATTCATGGATTAATAGACAGTGTTTTTATCACATTGGCCTTTATGGACAAATTGGATTATTACAATATGGTAAACTTTTAACAAATTGATATCATGAAACCAAGTATTCAATCAAAATTGTTTTTAGAAATGAAGGATAAAACGCTACTCTACAATGCGCAACATTATGCATTTGAGTATCTCGATGAGGTCTTTGACAGAAACGTGTTTCCAACTAAAGAGGCCTTACTTAATCTTTCGAATTTTGATGAAGAATTACCCGAATCATCAACAAGTTCTGAAGCTGTTTTAAGGCAATTAAATACGTATGGAAAACCAGCAACCGTTGCCACTTTAGGAGGTAGGTATTTTGGTTTTGTCACGGGTAGCGCGTTGCCAATTGGTTTGGCAGCAAAACATTTGGCAACTTATTGGGACCAAGCTCCAGCAATGCACGTATTGTCTCCAATAGGTTCAAAACTGGAATCTGTAGTCGAAAAATGGTTAATAGATTTATTTAATTTGCCTACAAGAACCTCGGCTGGATTTGTAAGCGGCACTTCTTCTGCCAATCTATGTGGTTTAGCTGCAGCTCGTTATAGAATTTTAAAAAATCAAAACTGGGATGTTAATAAACAAGGATTGATGAATGCTCCCAAAATTAGAATTGTTGCTGGAAGGCACGCCCATTCTACGGTTTTAAAAGCTATTGGGATTCTCGGTTTAGGGCAGGATGCTATTGAATGGGTGGATGGTGATTCTCAAGGTAGAATGAAAGTAGATGAAATTCCAGACTTGGATTGTGGTACCATAGTCATCTTACAAGCTGGAAACGTGAATAGTGGAGCCTTTGATGATTTTGATTCCATATGCTCAAAAGCCCAAATAGCTGGTGCATGGGTACATATTGATGGTGCATTTGGATTGTGGGCACAAGCAGTGAGTCAATTAAAGCATCTTACAAAAGGAATTGAAAAAGCCAATTCTTGGGCAGTGGATGGGCACAAAACCTTGAATACGCCTTATGATTGTGGCATCGTAATGTGTGAAGATAGTGAAGCGATGACTGCGGCATTACACATGACTGGAAGTTACATCATTCAAAGCGCCGAACGCGATGGGATGTTTTACACACCAGAGATGTCGCGAAGAGCGCGAATCATTGAATTGTGGGCAACACTTAAATACTTGGGTAAAAATGGCATTGATGAAATGATTTTGAATATGCATGAAAGAGCAAAACAATTTGCGACCGAAATTAAATTGAGTCAAGGATTTACAATTGACAATGACATTGTCTTTAACCAAGTCATTGTGAGATGTGAATCGGATGCTATAACGGAACAAGTTTTAAAAAATGTACAAGAATTGAGAGAGTGTTGGGCTGGAGGTTCTGTTTGGTTTGGGAATAAAGTGATTCGAGTTAGTGTGTGTTCTTGGGCTACGACGCCAGAAGAAATCACACGTTCGGTGAAATCATTCTATAAGGCAATTATGATGTGCCAGACAAAAAGCAATGAATTTTAAAACTTTAAAATTATGGAACTACAACTCATAAGAAATGCAACCCTTAAATTAGATTATGGTGGGATGGTGTTTTTAATTGACCCGTATTTGGGTGAAAAATATTCACAGCCGACATTTGCAGGTATTTCCAAAAACCCAACAACCAATTTGCCGATAAGTATTAAAGAAATACTGAATGGTGTTAATACTGTTTTGGTTTCACATCTGCATCCAGATCATTTTGATGAAAAAGCGGAGAAAGTGATACCAAAATCACAACAGATCCTTTGTCAGCCTGAAGATGTCAAGGCAATGACTTATAAAGGATTTACTGATATTCAAGCTCTTGAAACCGAATGGACTTTAGATGACATTACCATCACTCGTACAACTGGACAGCATGGTCATGGCGATCGACTATTCATGATGGGTAATGTGTCAGGTTATATTTTCCAGCATAAGGATGAACCGACATTGTATTGGATGGGAGATACCGTATGGTATAATGAAGTGCAAAAAATAATTGAGAAGTTACAACCAAGTATTATTGTCACACACTCATGTGGTGCCGTTTGGGTTAGAGATGAAGAACCTGTCATTATGGACGAAAAGCAAACCGTAGCTGTGTGCGAATTTGCACCATATGCTCAAATTGTAGCGACTCATATGGAATCGCTTGATCTTGCAACAATAAGTAGGTTGCATTTAAGAACATTTGCAAACCAGAAAGGTATTTCTGATTCACAATTATTGATTCCCATCGATGGAGAAAAAATGACTTTTAATAAATAAGTTAAAATGAAAATAAAAACAGACAAATTGATATTAGAGTTAACGGAGTTAACTTATCAAAACATTGAAGATGCAGAAACAATGCTTCAAAAATCGATTGAGCAACTAAATTGGAAACTATATACAACTAGTTGGAGTGATTCATGATTATGGTTTATTGAATCCAATTGCTAATGTTCCAGCAGAGAAAACAACTGTGTTAAAACCAGCAGTCGTAATTGAAGACACCTCAAAATAAGAGTTAATAAAAGTATAAAAGTAACCCTATGTTGTCTAATATTTAAAAAAATAAGATCAATAGTTCACATAAGCCCATAGTTGTTTCCTCAAAAATCATAGGTTTTCTGATTAAAAAAATTGCGATAGCAAATAAAATTTAACCTTTGATTAAAGCAACTAATATATGTTTTTTGCATCTACAAGTCATACTTCTTAAATCCTAGAAGGTATAAAATGCTCTAAAGTGTGTTTAACATATGATTGAAACTAAATAGGAACACACCAAAATGAGACCTTTTTGAAGAATTTCAAAGGGTCTTATTTTTTTGTTTTCACGAGCCACTTTTTGAAAATCTGACGTCCAAATCCAAAGATGTATTGCAAATCATAAGTTTTGCAACTAAAACCAACCATTTGAAACCAATCCTCGTTTGTGTTTCAAAAAACAATACAATATCTTTAAAAGAGCGGGCATAAAGAAAAAGTAACTTGGTTTTTATACCTTAAGTTGTTTGAGAATTTTGATCCCTGCGGGACGAAAAAGGAAGAGCAAGAGGGTAACACGCGATGCGATGTTACATAATTCTATATTTAGTTCAATCCCTTGCTATCAGTGGGATTGAAGATTTTTAATTTAATGACACTTTAATGTTTTTTTACTAAAAAACCGTCGCAACCCAGTAAAATCAACATATTTTTTACTAAAAAATGGACAAAGGTTATGAAAAAGAGAAATTTGAAACCATCAAGATCAAAACTTCGGTGGCTAAACGTTTTAGAAATTATTGCAGAACCATTTCCAAATCGCAGTCCATGACCTTGCATCACATGGTGGACTTTTTTGAAATCAATGGAATATCACCGGAAGATAATTTGGGAGATACCATTGCCATGCTAAAAGGACAAATTATCAAACGTTCCAATGCGGTGATTGCCATCATTAAGAATATTGAAAAATTACACCACAAACCCACTACGGCCATCTTGCAATCCCTTTTTGAAGAAACCGCGTCTATTGAAAAAGAAGTGGAGGATGATTTTGGATTTGGTCAGCCAAAACTCATAGCAGAAAATGAAGAGTTATTATATTACAAAAAGGAGTATGAGCGCATAAAAGATGAAAATTTTAAGTTTAGAAAACTTATGACAAATTTTCTTAATAAAATTAATCACGAAAAGCGGCATTTTGGAAATGACATTTTGAAACTAAAGTTGGACAAAATCGATTTTGATAATTTTAGAAAAAGCAATAATGTTTAAGATGTTAAAAATGCTCAAATTAGAGCAAATAAAATTAAAGGAGGTTGACCAATATTGGGACAAGTAGTGTACCGATGCTGTACCAAAATTTGGACAAGTGCTGGACAAGTGCTGGACAAGCACTGGTACGTATAAATAAACATATACAAACAGTATAAAACATAAACAAACTTTAAAAAACAAAAAATTTTAAAAATTTATTTCAATGTTCTTAAAAATTAAAAAAAATATCAAAACACCAAAACGATGCAAATTTTATTAATCAAATTTCTTCAAAACAATCATGGGGTTGGCCAAATTTTGGACTACCCTGTTGGATTTGGTTAAGCGCTAAATCATTGGTTTAATTCTTTATCGGGATTTAGTACTTATCATTTAAAAAACTGAGAGTTAATCTTTCGTTGTATCTGTCTAAAATTTCATTTGGAAGCGATTTAAGATAGATTTGAGTTGTATTCAGCTTACTTATCCAAGCATCGAAGAAATTGCCTGTAATGGAACATTTTGAAGCATGGCATTAGTTGCAAAACTATGACGAGAAACATAAGAAGATAAAGTTTGATCAATATTGAATAAACAGCAATTTTTAAGTTTATCATTATATTTTGCTCTTAAACTACCTACATCTTCAAATACTGTTTGGTTCTTCTCTCATTATAGAAAAGATAAAATCTTGTTTTGAATTACCTTTTTTTATTGAATTTTAAAATCTCAATTAGCGTAGCTGAAATTTTGAATCTGATATTTATTAAAGTTTCTACCGTTTTAAGTCACCTAATCAACATAGTCAGTGATTTGTTTAAATAAAACTTTACTTTCAAAAATTTATTACGCTATCTAAGGCATCATCAGCATCCCTATTAATAAAATTAGCTTGATAGTTTAGAGTAGTCTTTAAATCGCTGTGGCGATATAATTTTTGTAGCATTAAAGGGTGGATTTTATCTCCTGCAATATTTCCAAAACTGTGACGAGCAATGTGATTTGATAAATTCTTGTCGATGTCACATTCTATAGCAATTCGTTTTAAATATTTATTAAATAATTTTGTGGCATTTCTAGTCTTAATAAAAATATCTTCTGCATTTTTATTATTGGCACCTTTTAAAAAGGGAAATACATATCCGTCATTTTCCTTTTGGTTATTTCTATAAAAACTTAAAATGATATTAGCTTTATCGGGTATTTTAAGACTTAGGGCTTTTTCGTTTTTATTCATCACATAATAAAGTCGGTTATCCTTGAAATCCGACCACCTTAATTTGACTATATCAGATATGCGTATACCTGCAAAGTAAAAAGCAATTAGCCAAACATTGTGTGTGTGCCAAATTGATGATTGAGGCTGAAAGTGCAGAGATTCTATTCTCTCAATTTCATTTGTTGTTAGGCCTATTTTGTTACCCGAACCAATTTTTATCTTTTCTTTTTCACCTGCAAAAGGATAAAATTTTGAAGCTACAGTTCCTTCTTTGATAGCAATATTAAAAAGGGTTCTGATAAATATTAGTTGATTCGATATGGTTCTTGTTTTCTGATTTAAGTAGGCGGAACAGAAAGTTTTATACCGCTCTAAAAATGCTTGGTCTATATCGCGAAACTTCAAAGTCTTATTTGTCTTAAAATGAGTTATGCCATCTATAAAAGAGTATTCAGATTTCATTGCTCTACTTATTCTGTCCTTTCTTCTTTGTTTTATTGCCTCAATTGAGTCACTCTTGGGTAAAGTAGATTTAAGAATAAGAAACTCTTCAATATTATATAAAATAGAAAGCTCTGACTTAGCTACTGAAAAAGTTCCGCGATCATATTTACTCTTAACCCTTTCCGCTGCAACTGTAAAGAATGATTTAGAACCACCTGGTCCTTTCAATTTTTGTTTAGCCTGTTTAGGTGTTATCCTTTCATCTTTAGAATCAAAATACAAATCATTAACCTCTATCAATTTCTTCATCAAAAAGTTGTTTAGCTTTTTATGATTTGGATGGGTTCTCTTGGCTTTCCCTGTAACTTTATCCCAATCCTTTTCAAAAACATATTGGCCGATCCATTTATAGTTAGTTTTGTAGTTTTCGCTAATTCTAATAGCCAAAGGAATACTGCCGTCCTTTTTCATCATATTTTTACGCAATACAATTTTGATACTTGCCATAATTATCTTTTTAGAAAAAACAAAGATACTAAAAACTAGTACAGAATAAGTACAGAATAATTTGATTTTGGATGATTTTAATCTAATATGAAAAATATTTATTAGTTTATAAATAATTGATTTTAAATGATTTTGCTTGATTTTAACAATACTAAGTTTTAAGCTCATAACCCGAAGGTCACTGGTTCGAGTCCAGTTCCCGCTACTAGGAATAACAAGGGTTTCAAGAGATTGAGACCCTTTTTTTATTTCGATGGGTACAGAATAATGGATCAATCCCAATTATTGTGTTTGAGAAAAAATTTTAGTTAACCTAAAAAGAAAGAATTCTACATTTTTAACACCTCTGAATTGCGCTCTATAGGCTTTTATTTTGGCATTGAAAGATTCCGTTGAAGCATTTGTATTTCTGTTGATAAAGTAATTTAAAATTGAACGATAGTTTATTTGTATGGTGTTGGCAATTGTATTGAAGGCTTTAAATCCGGATCCTTCTACTGGTTTATACCAATGCGCTAGTTTAGTGTAAGCTATTTCTATTGAACTTGTAACAATAAATTTGACAATTAATTCCGGTATCAAAGATTAGATAAAACTGGGCTAGATTTTTTAAAAGTTCAAATCCTGCTTAGGGATTAGGTTTAAGAAGCCATTAATTTTCAAAAGCTATTTACTAATTAAATAAATTTGGTTTTAATTTCATTATTTTTGTTAGTAACAACATATTTTATTAGTACTATCAGTAAGTTGTTTTCATACTCCAGAATATGCTCATAAAACATTTCAAATTTTCTTTTTTATTTTTCGGTATAGTGTTGATGTCGCAAACATTAATAGCTCAATTTACTCCTTATTTTCAAAATTATTCTTTATCTGAATATAACGCAGGGAATCAAAACTGGGGAGTGTCAAGAGCAGAAAATGGCATGCTATATGTAGCTAATAATAACGGGTTGTTAGAATATGATGGCATTAAATGGGATTTTATGGAGCTGCCAAATAAAACTACCATTCGATCTGTTTTAGCCTATAAAGAATTAATATACACAGGGTCTTATGAGGAATTTGGATATTGGAGAAAGAATTCTAAAGGCACATTAATTTATACTTCTATAAGCGATTCAATAAAAGAAAAAATTTCACCAAATGAGGAAATTTGGCAGATCTTGCCATTTAAAGAAGGTATTGCTTTTAGGTCTTTTTTAAACATATATATATACATGTTTAATGGTGAAATTAAAAAGATAAAACCAAAATCTATTGTTATTTCATGTAGTGTAGTTGATGATAAATTATATGTGGCAACGCTTCGTAATGGTATTTATGAGTTAAAAAACAATGAATTAGTCTTGAAAATTATGGATAAGATTTTAGACAACACTAAAGTCTTGTTCATTACTAATTATAAAGGAAGTTTACTTTTAATAACATCGATTAAAGGTTGTTTGATTTATGAAAACAATATATTGAAACCTGTAGATTTTGAAATTAATGATGTTATAAAGCAGCATTTGTTAAATGGTTTTTCTTTATTGAATAAGGGCAATATGGCCTTTGGGACTATTAAAGATGGTATTTATTTCACAAATAATGAAGGAAAAGTAATTTTTCATATAAATAAAGAAAATGGACTAATTAACAATACTGTTTTAAGCCAATATTTAGATAGCGATAATAAATTATGGTTGGGCTTAGATAATGGTATTGCTTGTGTTGATTTAAATAATAACAACCTCTTTTTTAATGATGTATCTGGGCGCTTGGGTGCCGTGTACGATGTTCTTAAGTTTGAAGATGTCATTTATTTGGGCAGTAACACAGGTTTATTTTATTTGGATAAAAGAAATAATTTACAATTTATAAAAGGCTCTCAAGGACAAGTGTGGAATTTAAAGGAAATTGAAGGGGAACTATTTTGTGGGCACAATGAGGGTACTTTTTTGGTAAAAGACTATGCTTTAAAATTAGTGTCGTCTGTTACAGGAGGTTGGGTTATTAAAAAGGTTCCAGAACAAAACAACACATATATTCAAGGTACCTATACTGGATTAGTGCGATTAAAAAAAGAAAATAACACTTGGAAATCTAAACATTTAGGAGAAACTACAATACCCATTAGATATTTGGTTTTTGAAAATCAAAATACAGCTTGGGCTGCTCATGCCTATAAAGGTTTGTATAAAATTAAATTCGATAAAAATTACGATACCATTACTAATATTAAAAATTATAATACCAAAGGTTTTTTTTCCGATTTTAATATTAGGGTTTATAAAATTAAAAACGATATCTGTTTTAAAACAAATGATGGCTGGTTAAAATATGAATCAATATTAGATACTATTGTTCCATATGATTTATTAAATAAAAGCTTTGGTAGAAATTCTTATGTAATATCTGAAGAAGATGTTAACCAATTAGTGTTAAAAACGACTAATGATGCTATTAGTTTTAAATCTTTACTTGATAATGAAAAGGAAATATCACTAGCAAATAACTATTTTGAAAACAGACTAATTGTAGGTAACGAAAATGTTTCAAAGATCAACGACTCCATATTTGCATTGAATTTGAATAATGGTTTTATGCTTATTGATAGTAAAACAGATTCTAAAATAAAATTATATAAACCATCAATAGATTATATTGAAATTGACAAAGGATTAATAGATTTCGAAGTAAATAAAAAGATTCCATTAAAGTTGAATAGTAGTTTCGGAGTTTCTGTATCATCGCCGAAATCAAGTAATCATTTTTTTGAGTATTCTATAGTAGAACTTGATCCAACTAAATGGAAAAGGTTAGAAAAAAATAAATTAGAACTATCAAGTCTAAAAGACGGAATATATACAATACTGTTACGAACCAAAAACAACCTAGGAAAGTCTTCAGAAGTTTCTAAAATTCAATTAAACGTACTGCCGCCTTGGTATAAAGATACTATTGGCATTGTCATTTATTTGATCCTTATAGCAATTAGTATGGGGATGTTTTATTATTATAATAAACAAAAAATAAATAGAGAACAAAGATTATTAAAAATAAAGTACGCCAAAGAACAACAAGAAATTGTTAGAGAGAAAAGTTTAGAGAATGAAAAAAGAATAGTTCAATTAAAAAACGAGGCTCTAAAAAATGAAGTTAAATTAAAAAGTAAGCAATTAGCTAATACCGCTTTGGCATTGGTTAAAAAGAATGAAACCCTACAAGATATTAAGAAGGAGTTGGCTAATAATAAAGAAGGTTTTGACAATCAATATGCTTTTAAAAAAATATTAAATAAAGTTGATAGTTCTATAGCTCATAAAGATGAATGGAAAGTTTTCGAATACAATTTTAACCAAGTACATGAAGATTTTTTTAAGAGTTTAAAATCAAAGCATTCCAATTTAACTCCAAGAGATTTAAAAATTTGTGCTTACATCAAAATGAATTTATCAAATAAAGAAATTGCACCTTTAATGAATGTATCTGTAAGAGGTTTAGAAACACATAGATACAGGTTAAAAAAGAAGCTGGATTTAGAAAATGATATTTCTGTGTCCGATTATTTGACAAATCTGGAATAATCTACTTCAAAAAATACGTTATTCATAATTATTTTTACGTCATTACTACGTCATGTGGTGTTTTTGACTTGCATTTAACTCACTTTATTATTAAATTAACATACGTCAATTAAAGCTAATTAAGCCTTTTGATCTTCAATGGCGTATTTAAAGCGTAAACGCTTTTGCTTCAAAAGTGATAATAGGTTTTATCTTGTACCTAACTAAATATTAAACTAAAACCATATGAAAGCAAAAATTATTTTACTATTATTTTTTCTATTTTCAGTTAGTGGCTTCGCTCAAAATTTAACCGTTTCGGGCGTTGTTACAAATTCTGAGGATAATATGCCTGTTCCGGGTGTTAATGTTATTGTTAAAGGAACGAGTAGGGGAGTTAGTACCGATTTTGATGGTAACTATACAATACAAGTTAATAGAGGAGAGATCCTTGAGTTTAGCTCTGTTGGACTAAAAACGGTTAGCATAACTATTGGTGACCAAAAAACTATTAATGTATCTATGGTTACGGACATTGCTACGCTTGACGAGGTAGTAGTAGTTGGGTATGGTACTGCAAAGAAACGTGATCTTACAGGTTCCATTGTAAGTATAAAAGGGGATGAGGTTGCTGATAAGCCAGCTACCAACCCTATTGCATCCATACAAGGTAAAGTAGCTGGCTTAAGTGTGGTAAACTCTGGACAAGTAGGGCAAGCTCCTGATATTAGAATTAGAGGTACAAGTAGTAGATACGATGTAGGTCCTTTATTTGTAATTGATGGTATATTTGCCGACAATATAGACTTTGTGAACCCAAATGATATAGAATCTATTGAAGTATTAAAAGACGCGTCATCACTAGCTGTTTTTGGTGTTAGGGGTGCTAATGGGGTCATTATTATTACAACCAAAACTGCTAAAAAGGGTGAGTTTAAAGTTAATTTCAACTCGTCGATTGGTGTTAAAAATATTGTAGGTGCACCAGATTTGGCTGATGCTACTCTTTTTAGAGAACTTTATGATGAGCAACTTGTAAATGAAGGTGCTGCTCCATTTTCTCATTATGATAAATTTACAGGTAATACCAATTGGGTAGAACGTATTTCAAATAAATCAGCATTTATACAAACCAGTAATTTAAGCATACAAAACGCTACTGAAAAAAACAAACTATCTTTTGGTTTGGGTTACCGTATGGAAGAAGGTTTAATTAAAGACGAAGAATTACAAAGAATTACTTTTAACTTAAATAATGAATATAATTTAACAGATAATTTCAAAATGGGGTTGACCATTAATGGTCTTCAAGATAAGCTTCCTAATACAGGTAGCTTTAGCTCTTCATTAAATGCGACACCTATTGTAGACCCTATTCATTTTGATGCTAGACCAGAATTTAATGGTTTATACAATCAGTTACCAGCACAAATTGGTGGGCCACAAATAGGCAATCCACTTTTAGTTGCAGAGGTTACAAAAAACAAGAGTATTCCTCAGCGTTATCGTTTTGTAGGAAGTATGTTTGCCGAAATCGATTTTTTAAAGGATTTCAATTTTAAAGCAACAATATATGGTGATTATAACAACTTTAGATCTAGATCTTACACGCCAATTGTACCAATATATGTGTCTGAAACAGATGAAATTGACAACTTTAATGGCAATCAACTTACAAGGGTAAATCAATCTAGTAGTACAGTGTTTAATTTTCAACAAGATTACATTCTTTCATTTGCGAAAGAATATGGTAAACACGATATAAATGCAGTGGCAGGTTTTACAACTACACAATTTGCATCAGAAAGCATTTCTGGAAGTGTGCAACATGATCCAGGCTCATCCGCAGGTATCATTCCAGATAATCAACGGTTTTGGTACTTAAATGTATTTCCCTACGGTGATCCATCTACTAGAACGTCAAATTCAAGTCAATCCGAAAGAGCAACCTCTTCATTTTTATCTAGAGCCATTTATAATTATGATAGCAAATATTTATTAAATATGTCTTACCGTAGAGATGCAACCTCGCAACTTTCACCAGAGAACAGAGCGCAGGATTTTTGGTCTATTGGTGCTGGTTGGGTAGCTACTCAAGAAGACTTTATGGATAATATTAAAGGTTTAAGCTATTTAAAGATTAAAGGCTCAACTGGGGTTTTAGGTAACCAAGCCTTACCCGGAGGAACCAATTACCCATATTATCCAGGGGTAAGCCAAGGTGCTACTGCTGTTTTTGGTAATGAAGTTATACCTGGCTTTGTTCAAAAGTTTGAAGAAAATCCAAACCTACAATGGGAAACTGTAAGAATGTGGGAAACTGGTTTTGAGTCTAGATGGTTTGCTAATAGATTAATGTTAAACGCCAACTATTACAATAGAAAAACCGAAAATCTATTAGTATTTGTCGACACTGGTGTACAAACATTTTTTGATAACTTCGGTGAAATAGAAAATAAAGGTTTGGAGTTTGAAATGTCTTGGGATGGCGAAATTAATGATGATTTTAGTTATTCAATTGGTGGTAACCTTACTACAATCGACAACAAAGTATTATCAACTTTTGAAGACGCACCTATATTCGCAAACGGAACCGCTTCAAGAACCGTAACAGGGCAACCAATAGGGAGCTTTTATGGCTATATTGTAGATGGCTTATACCAATCAAATGCAGATATTGCTTCATTGCCTCCTAGTAGATTAGGTGCTTATGCACCTGGCGATTTTAAATTCAGAGACGTTAACGATGACGGTGAGATAACGCCAGCAGATAGAACTTTAATTGGTAATCCAACTCCAGACTTTACATACGGTTTTTATGCCAATTTAAAATATAAAAATGTTTCTTTAAATATAGATTTTCAAGGTGTTTATGGTAATGAAATATATCGTAATTGGGGTAACGGAAATTCGTTTGCGCAATTTAACTTTAGAACAGACCTTCAAGATAGATGGAATGGTTCTGGGTCATCAAACTGGGAACCAAGATTATTCTCAACAAATTATAACAGATTGCCTTCTACATACATGATTGAAGATGGTAGTTATATTAGAATTCGAAATATTCAATTAAATTACAGTATTAACAGTAATATACTTGAAAAGTTAAAAATACAGCAATTAAAGTTGTATGCAAACGTTCAGAATTTATTTACATGGACCAAAGCATCTGGTTTTACTCCAGAAGCTGGCGGATCACCAACATCTTTTGGGGTTGACGGTGGTGGCTACCCAATACCAGTAATATCAACTCTTGGACTAAGTTTAACCTTTTAAAAAAAATAGTATGAAAAATATAAAGCTTATTAGAAAATTAAAAATATTTTCATTAGTTGCCTTATTAGCAATCCCTTTTTCTTGTCAAGATGATTTTTTAGACAGGTTACCATTGGGAGAAGTTGCCAATAATGAAGAGCTAGGAGTTGGCGGACAAGAAGCTGCCATGTTTGGAGTTTACTCCTTATTAAATAGAGTTGGTGGCTGGGAACGATTCTGGTTTGGAAGTATCAGATCAGACGATTCTCAAAAGGGAAGTACTACAGGTGATGGTGCTGCCTTTGGCACCGCATTTAATGATTTTCAATATATCCCAACCATTGGATTGAATAATATATGGTGGAATGGACATTATGAAGTTATTTTTGCTTGTAATGAAGTAATAAATAATATTCAAGAAGAAGGCTTAACAGACCCTGGAAGTCTTGCAAACGATGGAGAAGCAAGAGCCATACGTGCATTAATGTATTTTGAGTTGCGTAGAGATTATGGCGAGGTACCTATAATTACAGCTACTATTGATGTGCCTTCTGATGCTTTTGCACCAAAATCAACTATTGCAGATATTGATACCTTTATTAAAAACGACCTTTTAATTGCAGAAGCAAACCTACCACAAAGTTGGATAGGTTTCCCAGGAAGATCTAGTTCTGGTTTTGCAAAATCATTATTAGCTAAACTATATCTTTATCAAAATGATTGGTCTAACGCTTACAACAAGTGCAAAGAGATTATAGACTCTCAAGTATATTCAATAGAACCTAATTTGGTTAATTTGTTTGAAAGAGTTGGTAATAACGGTGTTGAATCTATTTTTGAAATTCAGCAAACAGTAACCGAAAACGGAGAATCATTCAATACCAATTACTTCATATCTCAAGGTGTTAGAGGTACAGGAGAATGGAATTTAGGATGGGGATTTAATGTGCCTACTACAAATCTTGTCAATGCATTTGAAGCTGGAGATAAGAGAAAAGCTAATACGCTACTGGAGTCGGGTCAAGACGATGGCGGATTTGGTGGTGGCGTATTACCTGCTCATCCAAGTGTTTTAGCACAACCATATTGGAACAAAAAAGCCTATACCATGAAAAGTATTCGCACCACTTTAGCAATTAATGGAAACCGCTGGGAAAATATTAAAATTATAAGATACGCTGATATTATTCTCATGGCTGCAGAAGCTGGTAATGAATCTGGTTTAGCTCCACAATCTGAAGTTGTTGGTTACATCAATCAAATTCGTTCAAGAGCAGGCCTTCCCAATACTACTGCCACAGGTCAGGGTGAAATAAGAGATGCTATCAAACAAGAAAGACGAGTGGAATTTGCATTAGAAGAATACAGATTTTACGATTTAGTGCGCTGGGGCGATGCTTCAACAGTATTAAGTGGATTGGGTTATTTACCAAAGCACGCTTTGTTTCCTATTCCTCAAGATGCTATAGATCAATCAGGGGGCGTTATTGTTCAGAATCCTAATTATTAATTAATAAAGTATAGAAAGATGAAAAATACAACTTTGAAATATTTAGGTTTAGTATTTATGGCAATAATAACTTTTGGTTGCCAAAACCTAGAACAGCCCGAATTTAGTGATTTTCTTTATGATGGCCCTGTAATTACGCTTTCAACGCCAAGCCCTAACGGCGCTACGGTGGTTAGATCAAAAGACCCAATAGCATCCATAACAATTAAATTTCAAGTAGAGGACGATCTTGGTATTGCAAATATTACTGTGAAATTAGATGATGCTGAGATTGCAAATATGAATGAGTTTGCAGATAGTAAACTGGTTATTGTTGATGATTTAACAAAAGAGGTATCCACAGGGAATCATACATTAACAATTACTGCTACCGATACCAACAATGTGGTCGCGACACAGACCACAACATTTGAAAAAGTAGATACACCACCTTACGAGCCTGTTTTTGAAGGCGAATCATTTTATATGGCTTTTGATGGAGATTTCTCAGAGGCCATTAGTGGAAACGGAGCTACAGAAGTAGGGGCACCAGGGTTTGCTACAGATGCCAAAGTAGGAAGTAATGCCTATGCAGGTGCTACAGACTCTTATTTAACATTTCCAACTGCTGGATTATTGGGCAACGAGTTTAGTGCTTCCTTTTGGTATAAAGTAAATGCCGCACCAACTGCTGGAGGTATTTTGGTTATTGGACCACCTGATGACGGAAAAGCGGCAGATAAACAAAACAATCGTAAAAGTGGATTTAGATTTTTTAGGGAAGGCAACGGTACAGCCCAAACCTTCAAGTTGAATGTTGGCAATGGTACTGGGGATTCCTGGTTTGATGGAGGTGCGGCCGCAAGAATTGATCCTACCGTAACAACAGATTGGATACATTTGGCATTTACAATTTCAGGAACCGAATGCGTGGTTTATATTAATGGTCAAGTTGTAAAACAAGGAACCTTTGCAGGTGTAGATTGGGCTGGCTGTGATGTCATGTCCATCATGTCAGGTGTACCACGTTTTACAGAATGGGGTCATAAATCAGACTTGAGTTATATGGATGAGTTACGTCTGTTCAATAAAGCATTAACTCAAGATGATGTTACTAGGTTGGTTGCACATGGCAGTAAAACATTCAATATGCCTTTCAATGGTAGTTATATTGAAACCAATAGCAAAACGGATGCTACAGTTGTTGGAACACCAACGTTTACTACAGCGTCAAAAGAAGGTAGCAATGCCTATGTTGGTGCAGTTGATGCATATTTAACATTCCCAACAGCAGACCTTTTAGGAAACGAGTTTAGCGGAACTTTTTGGTATAATTTGAATAATCCGGGCACCAATCGTGCGGGGATATTAACAGTTAGCGCACCAGATCTTTCTTCTCCTCTTCCTACTAATGGACCAGGAAATTTAAATTTCGGATTTAGATTATTTAGAGAAGGAGGCGCCGACCAAAGCATAAGGTTGAATGTTGGTAATGGAACTGGTCGTACTACTGCAGTTGCTGCAAGACGATTAAATAATAGTTCAGGATGGGTTCATATTGCTTTTACAATATCCCAAACAAAAGCTATGATTTATATGGATGGTGTGCTTGAAATAGAGACCAATTTAACAGGTTTAGACTGGACAGGTTGTGATATCATGTCCATCATGTCTGGAGCACCAAGATATTTGATTTTTAATCATAAGTCCGATTTAAGTTCTATGGATGCATTGGCATTTTACAACAAGGTGCTTTCCCAAACAGAAATCCAAGCACTTATGAATTAAAAAATATGGCTAGCATTGTTGCCTAGCCATTATTTTTTTGAGTTGTTTAGTTTGTTTGTATTAGATCAGCTGTACCAAATTATTTGATGCAGCTGACTTTTAATCCATCATGCCAATCATCTTAAATGATAGATGGCGTTATAACTTTTTTAAATTTTTTGCAAATGAGGCTACTACATATATACTTTTTAACCATCATTGTTTTCAGTTGTATTTCCAAAAATAATCAAGTTAAAAATTCAGAAAATGAAAAACAGCATGCTGAATTATCTGATGAAATTATTTTGGATTCCATCCAAAAGCAAACCATCAATTATTTTTGGGAAGGCGCCGAACCTAATTCTGGTTTAGCAAGAGAGCGTTTGCATATGGATGATATTTATCCAACATCACCTAAAAACACCGTAACCACAGGTGGTAGCGGATTTGGTCTTATGGCTATTTTAGTTGGTATTGAAAGAGGTTTTATTGATAAAAATGAAGCCTTTGCTCGATTTGATAAAATTGTTGATTTTCTTGATAAAGCCGATAGGTTTCATGGCGTTTGGCCACATTGGTTAAATGGCGAAACCGGAAAAACGGTACCTTTTAGTAAAAAAGATAATGGGGGTGATTTGGTAGAAACCGCATTTTTAGTCCAAGGCCTGTTAACAGTTTCAGAATACTATAAAAAAGGGAATGAACAAGAACAAACCCTTGTTGCTAAAATTGATAAATTATGGAAAGAGGTAGAGTGGGATTGGTACACTAAAAATGGCGAAGACGTGCTTTATTGGCATTGGTCCCCAGAATTTGGATGGGATATGGACTTTCCAGTAGGCGGTTATAACGAATGTTTAATCATGTATGTATTGGCGGCTGCATCTCCAACACATCCTATAAAGCCTTCGGTGTATCACAAAGGTTGGGCAAAGGATGGTGAAATTGTGTCTTCTGAAAAATTCTATGGTGAAGATTTAGTGCTAAATTATTATGAACATGACGAATCTCCAGTTGGGCCACTTTTTTGGGCGCATTATTCCTATGTTGGATTAAATCCAAAAGGCTTGTCTGATAAATATGCCGATTATTGGAAACTTGTTCATAATCAAGCAAAAATTCATTATAAATATGCGGTAGATAATCCTAAAAACTATAAAGGTTATGGAGATAGTTTGTGGGGACTAACTTCTAGTTATTCTACTAAAGGATATAAAGGACACCGTCCTGGTAACGATTTGGGGGTTATAGCACCAACAGCAGCTCTGTCTTCTTTTCCATATACGCCAAAGGAAAGTATGCAAATGCTTAAGAAAATGTATAAAGACCATGATTCTTTAATAGGTAAATACGGCCCTTATGATGCGTTTAGTTTAGAGTATGATTGGTTTTTACCAAGGTATTTGGCCATTGATCAAGGACCAATACCAGTTATGATTGAAAATTATAGAACTGGACTTCTGTGGAAACTTTTTATGGCAAACGAAGATGTGAAAAATGGTTTAGAAAAACTAGGTTTTACTATCACGTCCACTAATTAAAATGTTTATAAATGTTTAGATTTTATTATATAATAATCCCTGTGCTTTTCTTGGTTTCATGTGGTTCAGATGATGGACCAGGGTATCAAGAACCTTATATTCCTGAGTCCAATGAATCAATGGTAGAACCATTATCAGATACGGAAATGTTGGACTTGACACAAAAAGAGACCTTTAAATACTTTTGGGATTTTGCAAATACTAATTCTGGTGCGGCAAAAGAACGATACCATCCTAAAAATCCAACTTTAAATCAAAATGTTGTAACTACTGGTGGTACGGGTTTTGGACTCATGGCCATTTTGGTAGGAATTGAACGAGGTTATGTCGCTAGAGAAGCCGGTGTAGCACGGTTAAATAAAATTTTAACTTTTTTAGAAAATGCCAATCGTTTTCATGGGGCATGGCCACATTGGATAGATGGAAGCACAGGCAATGTATTGCCTTTTAGTGCCAAAGATAATGGAGGCGATTTAGTTGAAACTGCTTTTTTAGCTCAAGGATTAATTTGTGTAAAAGAATATCTTAAAAATGGTTCGGATTCTGAAAAAGAAACGGCCCAAAAAGCTGATATTTTATGGAAAGGCGTCGAGTGGAATTGGTATACCCAAAATAAAAATGCATTGTACTGGCATTGGAGTCCTAATTATGGTTTTGATATTAATTTGAGACTAACAGGATATAATGAAACCTTAATTACGTATGTTTTGGCTGCTGCTTCACCAAATTATACCATATCTAAAGCAGTGTACGAGAATGGTTGGGCGTCTAATGGAAATATTGTGTCTTCAACTACTCAATATGGCTTGCCATTAGTTTTAAAACATGCTGGCGGTTCTAATTTTGGCGGTCCTTTATTTTTTAGTCACTATTCGTTTTTAGGACTTAATCCTAAAAATTTAACCGACCAGTACTGTAACTATTGGAATTTGGCTGTAAATCATACCAAAATAAACCGTCAATATTGCGTGTCGAATCCTAAAAATTATGTAGACTATGGTGCAAATTGTTGGGGGTTAACAGCTAGTTATTCTAGAAATACAGATGGTTCTATAGGTTATTCGGCACATAGCCCTTCGAATGATATTGGGGTTATTTCGCCAACAGCGGCCATCAGTTCCATTCCCTATACATCTTCAGAATCACTGAGTGTCATGCATTTTCTTTATCAGAAGAAAGAAAAACTTCTTGGTCCTGCGGGGTTTTATGATGCTTTTAGTCCTCAATTCAACTATTGGGTTGCCGATGCTTATTTAGCCATTGACCAAGGTCCTCAAATTATTATGATTGAAAATCATAGAACAGGACTATTATGGAGCTTATTTATGCAAAATACCGATGTTAAAAACGGTTTAAATAAACTGGGGTTTAATTATTAAAATGGAGATTGAATGAAAGTATTTTCTTGTTTTTTAATTCTAACAATCATAATACAGTTTTCTTGTAAAGCTCAGGATGCATTTGAATTTGTTGTACTTCCAGATACACAAACTTATGTTGAGGAATTTCCTGAAGTTTATATGAAGCAAATGGAGTGGGTTTGTAGCCAAAATAACCGGTTTTCATTTGTATTGCACGTTGGGGATATTACTCAGAATAATTCTGTTGAAGAATGGCATATTGCTAAAAAAGGTTTTTCATTATTGGATGGTAAAATACCTTATTGTTTGGCACTAGGTAACCATGATATGGGCAGTGGTGCAGGTAAATTTGCCGATACTAGAAATACCTCGTTGGCCAATACTTTTTTTCCAATTAATGAGTACGTTGCTAATTCCAAAACCATTGCTACGTTTCCTAAGAATAGCATTGATAACTCATGCGCTGAGTACCACCTAATTGATGAAAAATGGTTAGTCTTTTCATTGGAATTTGGTCCTAGAAATAAAACCATTCAATGGGCAAATGCATTAATCAAAAAACATCCAAACCATAAAATAATAATCAATACACACGCCTATTTATACAATGATAGTAGCTTGCATGATGGTGATGATTGGTACTTACCCCAAAAATATGGTGTTGGTGCTGCAACAGGAGATGATGCAGTAAATGATGGCGGTCAACTTTGGGAAAAACTTATTAAAACCAATAAAAATATCTTGATGGTTTTTTCTGGACATATTTTAGGGTCTGGAGTTGGTAAATTAGTATCAAAAAATGATTATGGTACAGAGGTGTTTCAGATGCTTGCCAACTATCAAAAAAATGTCAAAGGTGTTGAAAAGGGAGATTCAGGTTATTTGAGAATTATTAAAGTGGATAAAAAAGAGAAAACGATTTCTGTTAAAACGTATTCGCCTTGGTTGGATACTTACAAAACAGAACCAGAGCACGAGTTTGTATTTAATAATGTTAAAACACTATAACATGATGTATTCTAAAAATATGAAGTTAGTTACAGTATTGCTATTGCTTGCAAGTAGCGTATTAATGGCGCAGCATCAAAAACTATACAATGAAGCATTTTTTGTAAAAGATAAAGACACCCTTAGGTATCGTGTACTACTACCAAAAGATTTTTCGGAATCTAAGCAATATCCTGTTGTGTTATTTCTTCATGGTGCAGGTGAAAGAGGGAATGATAATACAAAACAGCTTGCACACGGGAGTAAATTGTTTACGGACGAGATGCATAGAGGCGCATTTCCAGCCATAGTTGTTTTTCCACAATGTCCACAAAACGATTATTGGTCTAACGCAACAATAGACAGAAGTACAAAGCCTATTTCATTGGTTTATCCATTAAATACATCGCCCACAAAAGCTTTAAATTTAGTAATGCTTTTAATGGAAGACTACTTGAAAAAACCATTTGTTAATACCGAAAAAGTATATATTGGTGGTTTGTCAATGGGTGGCATGGGTACTTTCGAAATGCTCTATAGAAAACCAGATACCTATGCAGCGGCTTTTGCAATTTGTGGAGGTGGTAATCCTGAAACGGTAAAGGACTATGCGAACAAAACAGAGCTATGGGTGTTTCATGGTGCAAAAGATGATGTGGTAGATCCGCAATTATCAATAAGTATGGTTTCTGCGTATTTAGAAGCAGGAGGAAAGCCAAACTTCACTTTATATGCAGACGACAACCACAACAGTTGGGATTCAGCTTTTTCGGAACCAGAGCTATTAACTTGGCTTTTTTCAAAATCAAAACTATAAAAAATGAAATACTTAATGAACATAAAATATGTCTTTTTGGGCATTACTGCCACATTAATTGTAGCATGTAATTCAAACCAAAATAAGTCTAATACTTCTTCAAATCATAACCCATTTGAAGCTAAAGTAGATTCTATTCTAAGCTTAATGACGATTGAGGAGAAAATTGGCCAATTAAATTTACCAAGTGCGGGACAATTTACAACAGGTCAAGCAACAAATTCTGATATAGGAGGTAAAATTGAAAAAGGACTGGTTGGTGGTCTTTTCAATATCAAAACGGTAGCAAGTATTAGAGATATTCAAAAAATAGCAGTTGAGAAAAGCCGATTGAAAATTCCATTAATTTTTGGAATGGATGTTATTCACGGTTACGAAACAACATTTCCAATCCCTTTAGGATTATCCTGTTCTTGGGATATGCCCTTGATAGAAAAAACCGCAAGAATTGCTGCTATTGAAGCAAGTGCAGATGGTATTAATTGGACATTTTCTCCTATGGTCGATATATCCCGAGACCCAAGATGGGGGCGTGTTTCAGAAGGTTCTGGGGAAGATGTTTATTTAGGAAGCCAGATAGCAACAGCCATGGTAAAAGGGTATCAAGGAGACGATTTAACCAATAATAATACTATCTTATCTTGTGTGAAACACTTTGCATTGTATGGTGCGCCAGAAGCCGGTAGAGATTACAATACCGTAGACATGAGTAAAATTAGAATGTATAATGAGTATTTGCCACCTTATAAAGCAGCTATAGATGCCGGCGTTGGTTCGGTAATGGCAGCTTTTAATGAAATAGATGGTGTTCCTGCCACAGGAAATCATTGGTTGCTTACAGATTTGCTAAGAAAAGATTGGAATTTTAATGGCTTTGTAGTTACTGATTATACAGGCATAAATGAAATGACCGAACACGGTTTGGGCGATTTGCAAGAAGTGTCGGCACTTGCTCTTAATGCAGGAGTAGATATGGATATGGTGGGTGAAGGTTTATTAACAACGCTTAAAAATTCTTTAGATGAAGGAAAGGTAAAAATAGCCACCATTGACGCTGCAGTAAAGCGAATTTTAACTGTAAAGTTCCAATTAGGTTTGTTTGATGATCCTTTTAAATACTGTAATGACGACAGAGCAAAAACTGAGATTTATACTAAAGAACATAGGGATTTTTCTCGTAAAGTTGCTTCAGAATCTATAGTGCTTTTAAAAAACGAGAATGAGATTTTACCTTTAAAAAAATCGGGGACTATTGCGCTTATAGGACCTTTAGCAAATTCAAAGGAAAATATGCCAGGTACCTGGAGTGTGGCAACAAAGCTTGGAAATGCCAATGCGTTTCTAGATGGTTTAAAAACCGTTGCAGGCGATCAAGTAAATGTATTATATGCCAAAGGGAGTAATCTAGATCATGATTTAGAATTTGAAAAGCGCGCTACCATGTTTGGAAGGGACATTCCAAGGGATGGAAGAACTGATAAGCAATTAATGGATGAAGCATTAGCAATTGCTTCAAAATCAGATGTAATTATTGCTGCTTTGGGCGAATCTTCAGAGATGAGTGGAGAAAGTAGTAGCAGAACAAATTTACAAATTCCTCAGGTACAAAAAGATTTGTTGAATGCTTTACTAAAAACAGGTAAACCAGTAGTTTTGGTGCTATTCACAGGCAGACCATTGGCTATTACTGAAGAGAACAAGAACGTTCCAGCTATTTTAAATGCTTGGTTTCCTGGTACTGAAGCAGGTTTGGCTATTTCAGATGTATTATTTGGCGATGTAAATCCATCAGGAAAATTAACAGCAACATTTCCTATGAATGTGGGTCAAGTACCCATTTTTTACAACCATAAAAATACTGGAAGACCATTAGGAAATAGCGAAGGTAAGTTCGAAAAATTCAAATCAAATTATTTAGATGTTCGTAACGAACCGTTATACCCATTTGGTTATGGTTTAAGCTATACCACTTTTAATTATGCCAATTTAAAATTAAATACCACAAATATAGATGCTCAAGGAACTATTGAAGTTTCTGTTGAGGTAACAAATTCAGGAGGTTTCGATGGAAAGGAAGTGGTTCAGTTATATGTAAGGGATGTAGTAGGTTCTGTTACTAGACCCGTAAAAGAACTAAAAGGATTTCAAAAAGTTGAAATTAAGAAAGGAGAAACCAAAACGGTTACTTTTAAATTAACTGAAAATGATTTGAAATTTTATAATTCTAATTTGGATTTTGTGGCTGAACCAGGAACGTTTCGTGTTTTTGTAGGAACAAATTCAGATACTAAAATGATGACAGAGTTTGAATTAACTAATTAATCGAAACCATGAAATTCAGTTTCAATATTAGCTCTTTAGCTATTTTATTTATTTCAAGTTTTTCGTTTTCGCAAAACTATGAAGCTAAAGTAGATTCTCTAATGAAGCTAATGACACTTCAGGAAAAAATAGGTCAAACAGTTATGTATGGAGGTAGTTGGGATCAAACAGGGCCAATTATTGGAACTAACAACGGCAAATATATCCGAGAAGGTAATATGGGCGCTATGTTAAATGCATTTACGGTAAAAGGTACTTACGATTTACAAAAAGTAGCAGTTGAAGAAACCCGTTTAGGTATTCCATTATTGTTTGGTTATGATGTTATTCATGGTCATCGTACCATTTTTCCAATTAACCTAGGGATGTCTGCTAGTTGGGACTTGAAAATGATTGAAGAAAGTTCTAGAATAGCTGCAGAAGAAGCTTCGGCAGAAGGTTTGCATTGGACGTTTGCTCCTATGGTGGACATTGCTCGCGATCCACGTTGGGGACGCGTTTCAGAGGGTGCTGGAGAAGATGTTTATTTAGTGAGTCAAATAGCCAAGGCTTATGTAAAAGGATTTCAAGGAGACGATTTGTCAAAACACAACACTATTTTGGCATGTGCGAAGCATTTTGTGGGTTATGGTGCAGCACAGGCAGGACGTGATTATCATACCGTTAATATGGATGAGGGCGAATTGCGAAACGTGTATTTACCTCCATTTAAAGCAACGGTTGATGTTGGGGTCGAAACATTCATGTCTGCATTTAACGAATTGAATGGTGTACCTACTTCAGGTAATAAGTTTACGCTACGTGATATTTTACAGGATGAATGGGGTTTTAAAGGATTTGTAGTTTCAGATTATACATCTATTAATGAAATGATTCCTCATGGGTTCGCTAAAGACAGTTTAGATGCTGCTAGAATTGGTATGAATACGGGTGTAGATATGGATATGATGGGAAGTGTTTACCGAAAGTATTTAAAAAAATTGGCAGAACAAGGGAAAGTTGATGAAACCACTATTAATGAAGCTTGCAGACGAATTTTATTAGCAAAATTCAAGTTAGGGTTGTTTGACGATCCTTATAGATATATTGATAAAAAGCGTGAAACCGAAACCAAATATAAACCAGAGTTTTTAGCAAAAGCTAGAGAAATAGCAGCAGCCTCATCGGTATTGTTACAAAATAAAGATCAAGTTTTGCCATTTTCAAAAAGCACAAAATCAATTGCCTTTATTGGTCCAATGGTTAAAGATGAATACGATATTTTAGGGAATTGGGCAGCCCAAGGCGATCGTAAAGGACAAGCGGTTAGTGTGTTTGAGGGTGTTTCAGAATACTTAAAATCACATCAAATGCTCTATGCCAAAGGTTGTGATATTTTAAATGATGACGAATCTGGTTTTTCTGAAGCTATCAATATATCTAAAAAAGCAGATGTTATTGTATTGGTTATGGGAGAAGGTCATCATATGAGTGGTGAAGCAGCATCAAGAACCAATTTGAAAATTCCTGGTATTCAACCTAAATTAATTGAGACAATTCGTGAAGCCAACCCAAATAAAAAAATTGTTTTGGTTTTAATGAATGGTCGTCCTATTAATTTATCTGATGAAGTTAATTTGGTTGATTCCATTCTGGAAGTGTGGTTTCCAGGAACCATGGGTGGTGCCGGAGTAGCTGATGTTTTATTTGGCACACACAATCCATCGGGTAAATTAACAGTGACTTTTCCAAGAAATGTTGGTCAAGTACCTATTTATTACAACATGAAGAACACTGGAAGACCAATTCCTGATAACAACCCAACCGAGGATTATAAAAGCAACTATATCGATTCTCCAAATTCTCCATTATTTGTTTTTGGTCATGGTTTGAGTTATACCACTTTTAAGTATTCTGATTTGGAATTATCTTCAAGTACATTACGTTTTACCGGAGAAATTAAAGCCTCAGCTACAATTTCAAACACAGGAAATAGAGGTGGCCATGAAATTGTGCAATTATACATTCATGATAAAGTTGGCAGTGTAACTAGGCCCGTAAAAGAACTCAAAGGCTTTCAAAAAATATTTTTGAAAAAGGGAGAAAGTAAAGTGGTGAATTTTACCATAACAGCTGAAGATTTAAAATTCTATAACAGTGAGGGGAACTATACCGTAGAACCAGGAGAATTTGAAATTGCCATAACTCCAAGTTCTGACTTTAAATTTAAACACACATTCACACTTGAATGATTAATAGTCAATAACCTGTAAGGCTTTGTAACCTTGTAGGTTTTAAAAATATAATATTTTGAAATCAAATATTTTATATAAAGTAAAGCACATTGCCATTAGCCTATTTTGTGTTGTTTTTTCACTTGAAAATTTTGCGCAAAATACTATCATCAATTCAGGTTGGCAATTTTCGGAAAATGAAACACAATGGGAAACTGTAAACCTTCCTCATACATGGAATATTAACGATGCTTTTGATGACGTACCCGGATATAGGCGTGGTTTAGGCTATTATAAAAAGAAAGTGTATCTATCTTCCGAAGAAAAGGGCAGAATACACTATTTAAAATTTAATGCAGTAAACCAAGAAGCAACTGTTTTTGTAAATGGAAAACTTATTGGTAACCATAAAGGTGGATACACAGCGTTCAATTTTGACGTTTCAGAATTTATAAATTATGATGCATATAATTTAATTGAAGTGACTGTTGATAATTCACATAACGAAAACATTCCGCCTTTAGATGCTGATTTTACCTTTTACGGCGGTATTTATAGGGATGTAGAATTTATTTCGATTTCCAAACAACATTTTAGTTTAGACGATTTCGCTTCCGATGGGTTTTATGTAAACTATTATAATGTTTCCGAAGAAAAAGCAGGAGTGACAGTTACTTGTATTTTGAATAATAGAGCTACAATAAATTTAAAAACCAAATTGCGTTTAGATTTATTGGATGCAGAAGGAAATTTGGTAAAAACTAGAACCGAATTACTAAAGTTGCCTGCTGAAACATCCAATGAATTTAAAATAAAACTACCAGAAGTTTACAACCCCAAATTATGGTCGCCCGAAATCCCCTATTTGTATCATTTGCAATTAGTTTTAACAAATGAACAAGGAGTTGTTTTAGATTCTAAATTAGCAAATATAGGTTTCCGTTGGATAGGTGTAGATGCCGAAAAAGGTTTTTTTTTAAATGGTAAGCCTATAAAGTTAGTAGGTGTAAACAGGCATCAGGATTTTAATGGTTTTGGTAACGCCGTAGCTATTGAGCTTCAAAAAAAAGACATAGAAATTATTAAGAATATGGGTGGAAACTTTTTAAGGTTTGCCCACTACCCGCATGCTCGCGAATTGTATGATATGTGTGATAAATTAGGCATTATGGTTTGGACAGAAATACCAGTTGTTAATAAAGTAACAGATACCGAAGCTTTTTTTACGACCAGTTTAGATATGCAAAAAGAGCATATTAAACAGTATTATAACTATCCGTCTGTAGCCATGATAGGATATATGAATGAAATTTTTTTACGATTGGCTTTCGATAATAAATCTTCTGAGGATAGTAAACAGCAGTTAAAAACTACAACATTGAAATTAGCAAATGATTTGGAGGTTTTAACAAGAAGATTAGCACCAAATCATATCACGGTTATGGCTGGTCATTTAAACGAGGTATACAATGAAACAGGAATAGCTGATTTACCAAAGATTTTTGGTTGGAATCTCTATTTTGGTTGGTACGATAAGGATATTCCAGATTTGGGAGTTTTTCTGGACAATCAACATGAACGCTATCCAAATCGCTCGTTATTACTTTCAGAATATGGTCCGGGGGCTGACGTTAGGATTTTTACCAGAACACCTAAAAAGTTTGATTTTTCTTGGGATTATCAAGCAAAGTTACATCAATCCTATTACGAGCAAATAATGAACAGGCCATTTATGACGGGAATGGCCGCTTGGAATTTTGCCGATTTTGGCTCTGAATTTCGTGGCGACCCCATCCCACATGTTAATCAAAAAGGTTTGGTGCAATATGATCGAACACCTAAGGAAATTTATTATTGGTATAAATCGGTCCTAGATAAAAAAGAGCCTTTTATTCATATTTCTAGCGATTATTTGTCGGGATTGACAGTTATGGATGATCAACCGTATCCGGTTCAAATATTTTCTAATCAAAAAAGGCTGTCAGTATTTCTTAATGGGCAAAAATTGGAGGATGTAACTATTGAAAACGGTTATACAACAGTTTGTTTTCTTTTTAAAAACGGAATTAACTTAATTAAAGTGGTTTCGGCAGACGTTTCTCATGAAAAGTCAATTGAAGTACTAAACATAAATGCGCTCAATTTTAAAGATTTTGACCGTTTCGGAATCAATCTTGGTTCTCATTTCTATTTTAGAGATGAAACTCAAAAGTTAACATTCGTTCCAGATCAAGTTTATCAAAAAGGATGGTTTGGTTATTTTGATGGCAAGCCTTTTGGAATGACTAAGGATAAGAACCAAGGTATTCCCAATAACATCAAAAACACAACTTCAGACCCATTGTTTCAAACAATGTTAGAAGGTTGTACTTCCTATAAAGCAGATATTCCAGAGGGGACTTATAAAATCAGTTTGTTTTTTGTAGAACCAAATATCAAACCTGTTGAAAATATTTATAATTTATCAGGTTCAGATACGCCTATTCAAAATAAAGGCCAAAGGGTTTTTGATATTTATATTAATGATGTTTTAATACATAAAGAGTTTAATATGGCTAAAGAATATCCTGAAAAATATGGAATTACACTAACATCAATTATAAAAATTGTTGAAAATGAAGACTTAATTATTAATTTGAAGCCAATCGAAGGGAATCCTGTTATAAGTGGTATTTTAATTGAAAAACAACATTAAATGAAAAATTCGATTATAGTTATTGTGTTAATTTTTGCTTTTAAGCTTTCTGCACAAAGCAAGACAACTTATACGTACGCCATTAAGGTCAATGACACGCTAAAACTAGATGTGTATACGCCCCAAAATTTAAAACCATCGGATAGTCTTCCGGTTTTACTTTGGATGCATGGGGGTGGATTTGCAATTGGCTCTCGTGATTATATTGACGATATGCGGTTAGTAGAATATGTAGCAAAAAACCAAAATTATATAGGCATTTCCATATCATACCGATTGCTTCGGAAGGAGACAGAAACAGGTTTTGGGTGTAATTGTCCCAAAGAAGAAAAATTAGAAACCTTTCAACAGGCAGCCATAGATTATTTGGATGCCGCAAAATATGTTGTTGAACATTCCAAAGAGCTAAATATTGATAGAACTAAAATTATTGCTGGCGGCAGTAGTGCAGGAGCCGAGGGTATTTTAAATGCTGTCTTTATGCGGGAATATTTTTCAGATGATTTGCAACAATATAAAAATGTGAAGTTTGCAGGAGCCATGGCATTTGCTGGTGCCGTGGTAAATGCAAATTATATAACCAAAAATAATGCAGTGCCAACAGTGCTTTTTCATGGAACAGATGACCAATTAGTACCTTATGGCAGTGCTTCCCACCATTATTGTGAGATTTCGAAACCCGGATATTTAATACTTGACGGAGCTTCAATTATTGCAGAAAAATTGATGCAATTTGAAACTTCATATTATTTTAATGTTGTTAAAGGTGGTCGTCATGAAATTTCGGCAATTCCTTTTTCACAACTGGACAAAATTTTCGCTTTTTTCGATAAAACCGTGTTGCACGATGAGGTTATTCAAACGAAAATTATTCAAACTAAAACATTATGAAGCCATTATTCTACATATGTTGTATTGCCATTATGTTTCAATCTTGTGGACAAAAACCAATACAAAAGAACAAGACACAAGAAACCAAACGGCCTAATATTATTTACATTATGGCCGATGACCATGCAACACAGGCCATTAGTGCATATGGCCATCCAATAAGTAAGTTAGCACCAACACCAAATATTGATAGAATAGCCAATGAAGGCGCTTTGTTTAAAAATAACTTTTGCACCAATTCTATTTGTGGTCCGAGTAGGGCTGTGGTTTTAACGGGTAAGTTTAGTCATGTTAACGGATTTAGAATGAATGGAGACAAATTTGATGGCAGTCAGCAAACCTTTCCAAAACTACTTCAAAAAGCGGGTTACAATACGGGAATGATTGGTAAATGGCATTTAGATGGCTTGCCTCAGGGTTTTGATTATTGGCATATTTTAACTGACCAAGGCAATTATTACAATCCGGATTTTATTAGGATAAACAAGCAAACACAGCATATAGATACAACTAGGATAGAAGGTTATGCTACCGATATTATTACAGAAGATGCTATAAAATATTTAGGAAAAGTAAAGAACTCTAAACAACCATTTATGCTTATGGTACACCATAAAGCACCTCATAGAAATTGGATGCCAGCACTTCGCCATTTAAATAAGTATGACGGGGTTCAATTTCCGTTACCTGAAAGTTATTTTACGTCGCACAAAGGCTCTACGGCTTCAAAAATGCAACTTCAAACTATTTATAAAGATATGTATGAAGGCCATGACCTTAAAATGACCAAAGAAAAAGGTAGTAATGAATTGGCGCACAACCCTTGGACTACCGATTTTGATAGAATGACTAAAGCACAACGAGCCATCTGGGATAAAGCTTATCAACCAAAAAATGATGCTATGCACGATGCAGATCTTTCTGGAAAAGCATTAGCAGAATGGAAAGGACAACGCTATTTGCAAGAATATTTATCAACGATAGCGTCTGTTGATGAAGGTGTTGGAAGAATTCTTGATTATTTAGAAGCTAATGGTTTATCTGAGAATACCATAATTGTTTATACTACCGATCAAGGGTTTTATTTAGGTGAAAAAGGCTGGTTTGATAAACGTTTTATGTATGAAGAGTCATTAAGTATGCCTATGGTAATGAAGTACCCAAAAGGGATAAAAAAAGGTACGGTAGTTAATGCTTTAACACAGAATATCGATTTTGCTGAAACCTTTTTAGATTTTGCAAGCGTCGAAATTCCGAAAGATATGCAAGGAAAATCACTACGACCTTTGTTTGGGCAACAACAAGATTATGGAGATTTTAGAGATGCTATATATTATCACTATTATGATTATCCAGCATTTCATATGGTGAAAAAAATGTATGGAGTTAGAACAAAGCGGTATAAGTTAATACATGTTTATGATGATATTGACGAATGGGAATTGTATGATTTAGAAAAGGATCCGGAAGAACTTAAAAATGTAATAAACGATTCTGAGTATAAAAAAATTAAAGCGAAACTTCATGAAAAACTAAGCGCCTTGCAAGAAAAATATAAAGTAACCGATAAGGAATTTGAACAAGCTCCGAAACAATCTGTTGATAGAGCTTACAAACAATTTGAAAAATTACGTGGGATCACTGGAACAAAATATGAACACAATTAAACTTGTAAAAATGAAACTTATTTTAACACCCATATTTTTAGTCTTTTTTTTGTCATGGAATTCAAATGGCCAAAATAATGTTGATAGTCTTTTAAATGAAGACAATGCAAATTCAAAAAAGTCACTTCAAACTTATTGTAATCCCTTAGATATAGACTATACCTATATGGTTTACAATTCGAGCAAAAATAAATCGTACCGTTCTGGAGCCGACCCTGCTGTAATTGAATTCCGCGGAGAATACTATATGTTCGTTACACGTTCTTTTGGCTATTGGCACTCTGCCGATTTGATTAATTGGAAATTTATTAAGCCTCAACAATGGTTTTTTGAAGGCAGTAACGCTCCAACCGCTTTTAATTATAAAGATTCCTTAGTATACTTTGCAGGTAATCCTGCTGGTTACGGAAGTATACTTTATACGGACGATCCAAAAAAAGGAACATGGACTCCAACAGCATCAATATCTACTAACATTCAAGATTCTGAATTATTCATTGATGATGATGGCAAGACGTATCTTTATTGGGGATCTTCTAATGTGCACCCATTACATGTAAAAATGCTTGATAAAGATGACCGTTTTCTGGAAACAGGTGTTAAAAAAGAATTGATTAATCTTAACGAAGAAGCACATGGATGGGAACGTTTTGGCGAAAATAATTTTCATCCCACTTTAAAGGAAGGTTATATGGAAGGAGCCTCCATGACGAAGCACAACGGAAAATACTATCTGCAGTATGCCGCTCCAGGTACACAGTTTAATGTTTATGCAGATGGTGCTTATATAGGAGAAACACCGCTTGGTCCGTTTACTTATATGAAAAATAATCCGATGAGCTTTAAACCAGGTGGTTTTACCAATGGCGCAGGACATGGCATTACCGTTAAACAAACCAATGGGCAATACTGGCATTTTGCAACTATGGCACTGGCATCTAATGCGCAGTGGGAACGTCGTTTATGTATGTTTCCTACCTATTTTGATGATGAAGGATTAATGTATACTAATACAGACTATGGAGATTATCCACGTTTTGGTTCTGGCCATCCTACAAAAGCAGGACGGCATAATGGCTGGATGTTGCTTTCATACAGAGGAAACGCAACAGTATCATCATCCTTGGCACAGGTTATGAAATTTACTTCAAATGATGATGACGTAGAAATTACAGAATTGCCACTTGAAAAAAATGCTATTGGCGACATTGTTTCGAAAGTTTTAACCGATGAAAATCCGAAAACGTTTTGGGTGGCCGAAGCCAATAACAACAAGCAATGGATGAAAATTGAAATGCTGAAACCGGGTAATATTTATGCTTTTCAGCTTAATTTTCATGACCATGAATCCGGTATTTATACGCGTACCGAAGGGTTAAGGCATCGTTTCAGCATTGAAGTATCAGAAGATGGTAAAAATTGGCAAATGGTAGTTGATAGGAGCAATAGCAATATAGATGCTCCCAATGCTTATGTCGTGTTAGATAAACCCATTAAAGCGAGGTATATTCGCTATAACAATGTGGAAGTGCCTGGTGCAAACTTTGCAATGTCGGAGTTTAGGGTGTTTGGGTTGGGCCTTGGTAAAGTACCGCAAAAGGTAAAAGGGTTTTCCATAAACCGACAAACCGACCGGAGAGATGCAGCCTTTAGCTGGACTCCTGTAAAAGGCGCTCAGGGTTATAACATCCGCTGGGGAATTGCGCCAGATAAACTATATCAGTCGTGGTTGGTTTATGATGCCAATAAACATTTTATGCGTTGTTTAGACCGTGACACGCCGTATTATTTTAGCATTGAAGCATTTAGTGAAAATGGTATTTCAGAAAAAAGTAAAATTCTGTATGTGGACTAAATCTTTGTGAAGTGAAAAAAGTGTTAATTTTTATAAATCTTTTTTTTGCAATGGCTTTAAGTGCACAAGAACTTTCTGTGATGACTTATAATATAAAGCTTGATTATCCTAAAGAAGGTGTTAATAGTTGGGCAAACAGGAAAGATTTCTTTATCAGTCAGTTAAAGTTTTATGAGCCAGATGTTTTAGGGGTTCAAGAAGCTATGCCTAATCAGATGAAAGACATAGATAGCCTTTTGGCTGATTATGATTTTGTAGGTGTTGGTCGTGATGATGGAAAGGAATCTGGTGAATTCTCTGCTATTTTTTATAAAGAAGCGCAATTTAAAGTATTGAAATCGGCAACTTTTTGGTTATCGCAAACGCCAGAAAACGTTTCTATGGGTTGGGATGCCGTTTGTAATCGTGTTTGTACCTATGCGTTGTTTCAAAATAAATCAACTAAAAAAACATTTTGGGTATTTAACACGCATTTCGACCACATAGGTGTTGAGGCCAAAAAGCATAGTGCCGCTTTGATTATAAAAAAGATGCAGGAATTAAATACTAAAAATTTTCCTGTAATATTGATGGGCGATTTTAATATGGAAGAAACGCATGAAAATATTCAATTTATTACTAATTCATTAAGGGATTCTAAAACGGCAGCAAAAAACGTTTTTGGACCCATAGGCACCTTTAATAATTTTGAATTTAATAAACCTGTTACACGTCGTATAGATTTTATTTTTTTAAGTGCTGATATAAATGTGATAAAATATGCCGTTTTAAGTGATTCTAAAGATTGTCATTATCCATCTGATCACTTGCCTGTTTATGTGGAAATAAGTATCAATTACTAGAATAGATCTATAATTTATTGTATCTGTTATAAGTGTATTTATGTGCATGGTTTCATTATTTACAGCAAAATACTTTTATGCGTTTTATTAATCTAAAAAAAAATTAAAACGGACATTATTAATCTAGGCCAATAACAGTTTCAGAATCAATTCCATATTCTTAATCGAAAAGGTAAGCTCAGTAAAAGCCATTAAAATGAACATTATTTACTTTTAATGTTGTATTATTATCGCATTACAAGTTAACAATGAAAGTCTTATTTAAATTTATTTTACTTTTTTTTGGAGGAATTATAATTTGTTCCTCACAGTCGCAACCCGTTTTTAAAAAAATTAATCAATTCGCAGGTCTTTCAAATGGGCGTGTTACTAGCATTGTAAAAAACAATAATGATTTTGTTTGGATTGGCACCAACAACGGGCTTAATAGATACGATGGCAAAGACATAAAAATATATAACAAACAAAATAGTAGCCTTAGCGCAAATGATATTTCTGATTTATTAATTGATAGTAAAGGCACCATGTGGATAGCAACCCTTGGAGGCGGATTAAATTTTTATAACCCAACTAACAATACGTTTCATTCGTTTAAAAACATACCAAAAACCCCAAATTCGTTACTTTCTAATCATGTTAATGCCTTAATCGAAGATTTAAACGGATTTATTTGGTTAGGAACAGAAAAAGGGTTGTGTATGCTTAACAAAGAAACTCAAAAATTTACCTCATTCCCTTACCAATTCGACAAAAGTAAAACACAAAGTTTTAATATAACCAGCATTTTTGAGGATAAAAATAATAATTTATGGATTGGTACTTTTGGCAACGGTTTGTATTTGTTTGAAAAAAGTAAAGAAAGGTTTACTAAAATATTATCCAATCAAGTTTATCTCTCAGACTTCATAAATGTAATTTCTTCTTTAAACTCAGATAAAATTTTAATTGGAACCAATGGGAGTGGTTTGATAATGATTGATTTAACAACGAATACATTTTCTAACTATTTTAAAGATAATATTAATTTAAAGGAAGAAATAAAAATTGTAAGGTCTATAAATAAAGATAAAAAGGATAATTTGTGGGTAGGAACAGATGGAAATGGTTTATTCGAAATAGAATACCCTAATGGTAAAGAACCAACGGTTCATAATTACACCCATAATTCTCAATTAGAATCCTCTCTTTCTGGAAATACTATTTATAAAATTATTGATGACAACGATTCTAATATCTGGATTGGAACAGCTTGGAATGGTATAAATGTTTTAGACAAAAGACAGACAAACGAATTGCTATATGGCGATATAATAGGTGTAAATCCTACCCCTGTATTATCAATACTAAAAACAAAAAAACACCTTTATTTAGGTTTAGATGGTGATGGATTAACGGATTATAATCAAGAGTCAAAAAAGATTAAATATTATAATGAAAAAAATAAAGCATCTATTGGTGGTAGATATATTCAAAAAATAACAGAGACAGAAGATGGTAATTTATGGTTAGGAACTTTTACTAATGGTTTGATAAAATTTAATGATAAAACAGAAAATTTTAAACAATACAAACTTCAATTTGAAAACCAGAATTCCATTAGTTTTAATGATGTTCGTGATATTATTGAAGACAAAAACAATAATCTTTGGATTGCTACTTGGGGAGGAGGACTGAATTATTTCAATACAAAAACAGAAAATTTTATTTCTTATAGAGAAGGAAAGGGTAAAGACAATACGGTTAACAACGATAACGTAATTGCACTTGAAGAAGATGGTGATAATATATGGATAGGCACGTATGGAGGCGGGGTAAACCTATTAAATACCACTACCAGGAAGTTTGCCCATTTTATTCATAGCGAATCTAACAACGCCTCTATTAGCAGCAATAATGTATTTTCTTTATTAAAAGACTCCAACGGTTATTTGTGGATTGGTACATCTGGTGAAGGTGTGAATAGGATGGATTTGAAGTCTAAAAAAATTGAACGTTTTCAATTAGAAGAAAAAATTAAATATCAAACAATAACTGGAATTATTGAAGATGATAATAGAAACATTTGGTTTAGCACTAAGCATGGAATCTTTAACTATAGCTATAAAACCAAAACATTTAATTCTTTTTCAAATTTAAAAGGCGAATTTCATATTAATTCTGTTTTTAAGGATGAATTAGGATTTCTTTATTTTGGTGGGATACAGGGTGTTGTAAAATTTAATCCGAATACTGTTCAAATAAAGCAAAACCAGCCAATTGTAAAAATCACGAATTTTAAATTATTCAATAAGGAATTAGAAATAAGTAAAGATGGTATTTTAAAAAAGGCTGTTCCTTATGTAAATGATATTGCACTTGAGCATAATCAAAACGTAGTGACATTTGAATTTGCAGCATTGGAATTTCCAGATTCACAAAATTGCGAGTACGCTATTAAAATGGAAAATTTTGATAATGATTGGAGAGAAATTGGTAAGGATAGGACCGCTACTTTTACGAATTTATCTCCGGGTGATTATATTTTTAAAGTAAAAAGTAAGGAAACAGGTGGTGATTGGAGCGCTAATTATACGGCGGTTAATTTAATGATATTAAAGCCCTTTTGGTTAAAATGGTGGGCATTTGTAATCTATTCAATAATTCTATTGGGGCTGTTTTATTTATTTAGAAAATATACCATTGCTTGGGAACGAATGAAATCGAATCTTGAATTTGAAAAGCTTACCCACGAAAAAGACAATGAACTTTATAACTTAAAACAACAATTTTTTACCAATATTTCTCATGAGATTAGAACTCCAGTAACGCTTATTTTAAGTTCCATCAACCGTTTGTTTGATAAAGGAAGCATTTTAGAAAAAAAGGATGCCAATGCTGCCCATTTAATTAAAAAGAGCAGTAATAACCTATTAGGTTTGGTTAACGAACTGCTGGATATTAGAAAGTTAGAAAGCAACCAGATGCAATTACGAGTAACTAAAGGGGAAATTGTTTCATACTGCAAAGAAATATTCTTATCCTTTTCTGAAATTGCTTCAGACAGACATATTAAATACACTTTTAAATCTGAAGTAGAGAGCCTTGAATTGTGGTACGACAAGAATCAATTAGAAAAGGTTATATATAATGTTCTTACCAATGCTTTTAAATTTACCAAAAATAAAGGGAAAATTGAACTTAAAATAGAACAGAATAAAGAGGCCGTTTTTATTTTTATAAAGGATTCAGGTATTGGTATGAGCGATGTGTTTTTGTCAAAAATATTTAATCGATTTTATCAAGAAAAAACTACAGAGACTTCAGACAAACCTGGGTTTGGACTTGGGTTGTCTATTTCTAAAGAGATTATTAATCTCCATAAAGGAGACATAAATGTTGAAAGCAAAAAAGATGTGGGAAGTACTTTTGAGATTAAATTAGTTAAAGGAAAAAAACACTTTTCTAATGATGTTATTGTAACTGAAGAAGAATTTATTTCTACCGCCAAAGAGAACAAAAATAAACGTTCGGTAAAATTGGAGAAATCTGGTAAAGAGAAACCAGTTGTATTAATTGTTGAGGATAATATTGAGATACAGAATTATTTGAAGGAAATATTAATGGATAATTATACAATTATTCAAGCTTTTAATGGAGAAGAAGGTATAGCATCGGCATTAAAAATATTTCCCGATTTAATAATTAGCGATGTTATGATGCCAATTATGGATGGTATTGAATTTACAAAAAAGTTAAAACAAAACCCTAATACAAGCCATATACCCATTATCATTCTAACGGCAAGAACATCTCCTAAAAATAAAATGGAAGGATTTGAAACGGGCGCCGATGAATATGTTACCAAACCATTTGACGATGACCTGTTAAAAACCAGAATAAGTAATTTGCTGGCCAATAGAAAACGTTTGCAAAATAAATTCAGAAATGAAAAAATATTAACACCTAAAGAATTGGCAATTAATTCTATTGACCAAATGTTTTTAGAGAAGCTCTACCTTAGTTTAGATAAAAACATGGAATCAAACAATTTGTCTGCCGAAATTATTTCAAAAGAAATAGGCATGAGTCATTCTGTGATGTATAAGAAAATAAAAGCATTAACAGATTTGTCTTATATTGAATTTATTAGAGAATACAGATTGTTTGTTGCAAAAAAATTAATAGCTGAATTTGGTTATTCTGTTTCTAATGCCTGTTATAAAGTAGGGTATTCAGATAGAAAATATTTTAGCAAATTATTCAAACAAAAGTTTAAAAAGAATCCTTCCGATTATTTAAAGTCTTAAACAATCACATAATAAGTAATCACATAATACATATGCTATATTAGCACCATTGTGTGTTATTTTGTTAAAAATAACGAGTTTCACCCCTTCTACTGATGAAACTCACACCCTCATTTTTTTAGTTAGATAGGTTACTTGCAACCAACTTAGAGTTACAAACATTCTAAGCCATAAACTATAAACTAAATTAAACTGAAACTTTTTAACGTATGAATGAAAAATTAAAGAGAATTTCTAAATTTTCACTGCATAAATTATGCTGTTCTCTAACACTATTTTTAACTCCCTTTTTGTTTTATGCACAATCTATTGTTGTTAAAGGAACTGTTACAGATACTAACTCAAAGCTACCTTTGGCAGGAGTTAATATTGTTGTTAAAGGAACCAATAATGGGGCTACAACCGATTTTGATGGAAATTACCAAATTACAGCTGCTAAAGGAGCCATTGTTGTTTACTCTTATGTTGGGTTTGTTTCCATTGAAAAAACTGTAAATAATGCTCTTATAAATGTCGCGATGGCAGAAGATGCACAAGCACTAGATGAGGTTGTGTTAATAGGTTACGGATCTACAAGAAAAAAGGATTTAACGGGTGCTGTGACCCAAATAGATTCAAAAGAATTTCAAAAGGGATTTGTAACCAATGCAGAACAACTTATTGCAAATAAAGTTCCTGGGGTTCAAATAACGCCCATAAGTGGAAAACCAGGTGCGGGAAGTTCCTTTTTGTTAAGAGGTGGCGCTTCATTAAGTGCATCTAACACCCCGCTTTTTGTTATAGATGGTGTTCCTATTGGATTGTCTGACGGCCCTGGTGCTTTAAGTTCCTTAAATCCAGACGACATTGCTTCTTTTAGTGTGCTTAAAGATGCTTCGGCTGCTGCTATTTATGGTTCAAGAGGTTCAAATGGTGTCATCATTATTACCACCAAAAATGGTAAAAGTGGCGCTTTAAAAGTGTCTTTTACAACAAAAGCGTCTGTTTCAACTAATTTGTACAAGCAGCGTGTTTTAACGGGCGATCAATACAGACAGGTAGCTCAAAAAGCCTCGTTGGTTTCGGGAGTTCCTGTTGCCGATTTTAATTTAGGAACAGCGAATACTGATTGGCAAGATGAAATTTATCAAAATGCCTTAACAACAGATAATTCCATAAGTTTTAGTGGCGGATTAAAAAGTCTTCCTTATCGCGTTTCATTTGGTCATTTAGATCAAGATGGTACACTTAAAACGGGGAATTTTAAAAGAAATACCATTACTTTAAATGTTAATCCTACATTTTTAGACAATCACCTTAAAGTAAATTTAAATATTAAAGGGATAAGTCAACAAGAGAGAAAAGCAGATGAATCGGCTATTTATACTGCGGTAAATTTTGACCCTACACAGTCGGTTAGAGATCCAAATTCTATTTATGGTGGGTATTGGCAATATGAAGAATTTGCATCAAATCCAGCCGTTTTACATGGTCATAACAATCCGGTTTCAAAACTTGAACAGGTTAGCGATAGAACAACAAGTGTTAGAAGTATTGGAAATATTCAATTGGATTATAACCTGCATTTCTTTCCAGATTTAAGCGTTAAATTAAATACGGGATATGATATAGCTAAAAGCAAATGGGATTATTTTGTTCCAGCAAACCATTTTCCTGCCAATATTTCTAATGGTGTGGTTTCTAGTGGAAATCCGGCATCTGAAACAAAAAATATATTTTCAGAAATTACTCTTAGTTATTTAAAAGACATCACGTCTATTAAAAGTAGAATCAATGTGTTGGCTGGATATGCCTATAATGATTTTAAAACTACTAACTATTTTTATCCAACGTATGATGTGGATGGTGCTATCCAAACAGGATCTACGCCTAATTTTGATTTTGATATTCCACAAAACACACTTATATCGTATTTCGGAAGGTTAATCTATACCTTTAATGATAAATATGTACTTACGGGTACCATTAGAACGGATGGGTCTTCAAAATTTTCAAAAAACAATAGATGGGGCGTGTTTCCTTCGGTTTCTGCAGCTTGGAAAATTAGCGACGAGGCTTTCTTAAGCGATTCTGAAACCATTTCCGATTTAAAGTTCAGAATAGGTTACGGTGTCACAGGCCAGCAAGATGGTATTGGCAATTATGGCTATATTCCTATTTATAATTTAGGATCTTCAAGTATTAAATATCCTGTTGGGAACCAATTTATACAAGGAATTGACCCAAGTGCGACAGATAGAAACAGGAAATGGGAACAATCTACAACTTCGAATTTAGGTTTAGATTGGGGACTTTTAAAGGATAGGATTTCAGGAAGCTTTGATGTTTATTATAGAGAAACTAAAGATTTGTTAAACCAAATTACCATCCCATCCGGAACCGATTTTGCCAACAGCATTGTTAAAAACATTGGTAGTTTAGAAAATAAAGGTTTTGAAATAAAACTGAATGCTACGCCTGTTCAAAACAAAGATTTTGGTTGGGATTTTGGATTTAACTACAGCTATAACGAAAATAAAATCACAAAACTATCAGAAGGGGATGATTCAGGAACTGGTTTGTTTAGTAGTAACATATTAGTGAATTCTGTAGGTTATGGCAGAAATACCTTCTTTATATACCATCAAGTGTATGACACAAACCGTAACCCCATTGAAGACCAAATGGTCGATATAAACAATGACGGTGCCATAAATGAAAAAGATAGATACCGAACTAAAAGTTCTTCACCACAACATATAATGGGTTTCAATACAGCCTTTAATTACAAAAAATTGGCATTTAGCATGGCATTTCACTCCAACCTTGGTCAGTATGTATTTTTTAATCCTAACGATAATTTATCGGGAGTTTATAATGGGATATTTAGAAGTAATCTACATCAATCTTATTTTGACACCAATTTTACCCAAAGTGGCAATAATAACCAAAGGTTTAGTGATTATTATTTGCAGAACGCTTCCTTTTTAAAAATGGATAATATAAACCTTAGTTATGATTTTGGTAACGTACTAAATCCGAAAAAGGACAATAACAATTTGGTAGTATCGGCATCTGTTCAAAATGTTTTTACAATTACAGATTTTACAGGAGGAGATCCTGAAGCATCTTGGAATTATGGAAGCAATAGTGGCGGTACTTATAATGCACCTAGAACCTATTCGGTATCTGCAAAATTTAATTTCTAAGAGGAGACATTTAAAAAATAAACAAAATGAAAACACATTTATTTAATATCAAATACTTGGGAATCATTCTAATGGCTGTATTCATAACGTCGTGTACAGATGATTTAGATCGATTTCCAACGAATGCCTTAACCAATGATGCTCAATTTAGTACCATTGAAGGTTATAAACAAGGATTGGTGGGAACCTATCTGCAACTATCAGGCTCAAATAATTTTTTCTACAGAGGTTATTGGGAGTTACAAGAGCTTACCACAGATGAAGCTGTTAATACATGGGGAAGCCATAAAACAACCCATCTGGATTGGTCTTCAGACCACGCAGAATCATCTGAAGCTTATACTAGCGGACTGTATCTTATCACACTGTGTAACAATTTTATTATTGAAGCTTCACCCAATACTTTAAGCGCTAGAGGTTTTTCGGAAACAGATAAATCAGAAATTGCCATTTATGTAGCCGAAGTACGGTTCATTAAAGCGTATGCTTATTGGATGCTTTTGGATTTATATGGAAATCCGTCGTTTCCAACTGAAGAAACCTTGTTAAATAGCGAAATTCCAAAGCAAATTAAACAAGCTGATTTATTTGATTTTATTGAGTCAGAATTAAAAGCCATTGATGGTGAGTTAAAAACTCCAAGATCAAATGAATACGGTCGTGCTGATAACGCTGCGGTGTGGTCTCTATTAGCTAGACTATATTTGAATGCTGAAGTGTATAGAGGCGTTCCTCATTATAATGATGCCATCACGTACAGTAAAAAGGTTATTGATGCGGGGTATTCATTAGAATCAAACCATGCTTGGTTAATGTTGGGTGACAATTACCAAAACACCAATGAGTTTATTTTTACGTTTAATTATGATAACGGAAATATAGAGTCTTGGGGAACTACAAACGTGTATGCACTTGGTGCGTCTGGTGTACCAGCGTCCATTAATGGCATGAGTGCCAGTTGGAACCTGTATAGGGTAACACCATCTATTCCAGCATTATTTCCTAGTAATAATCCTAATACAGATCAAAGAGCCGTTTTTTGGACAGAAAATGATGAAGCTAGTCGCACATTGGATATTGAGTCTCTATCAAACTCAAAACATGGCTATTCTATTTATAAATATAGAAATGTAGACAGAGCAGGAGCAAGTTTAGCCCAAAACAACATCTATAATAATTTAAGTGATATCGATTTTCCGGTATTTAGACTTGCTGAAATGTATTTAATATATGCAGAAGCGGTTCTAAGAGGAGGCACTGGGGGCGATATGCCATCGGCTTTGGCTTATATAAACAAAATTAGGGGAAGAGCTTACGCTAATAACCCAAATAGTACCCTTGGAAATATCAATTCAAGTGAACTTACTTTGAATTTTATTCTAGATGAAAAAGCACGGGAAATGATGTGGGAAGGTTACAGAAGGACCGATCTTATTAGATATAACAAATTTACAACTGCCAATTATTTATGGGCATGGAAAGGTGGTGTAAAACAAGGCGCAGCAGTAAATAGCAAATACAAATTGTTTCCCATCCCAATTTCAGACATATTATCAAATCCAAACTTGACACAAAACCCTGGTTACTAAAATTTAAAGCGAAACTAAAATGAAAAAAATAATTTATTCCATACTATGTATCTGTACCGTAACATTATTTACAAACTGTACAGATGATGACAGCCACGTATTTATAGCCGATTTAAGTTCGGAGACCATTGCATTCCAAAATTCGTTTGCAAGCGAGTATTTGTTATCTAAAGAAACAAAGAACAATATAGCAGACCGCCTTATTTGGAATGCAACAACTTTAGGAGTTAATAACGATTATGAAGTTCAATCAGATATAGATTCTGAATTTGCTAACCCCATTTCAATAGGAACAACAAACGCAACCAATTATGCTGTTTTAGTGGGGCAATTATTGGATTTAGCGTCTCAGTTAGGTTTAGATGACGATCCTGCTACAACAGATTCCAGCGGAAATCCAAATAATGCAGGAATCGTTTATTTTAGAGTGAAATCCATTATCGGTAATGGTGGGGCCGGTACTCAGGAAATAGTCTCAGATATTCAAAGTGTTAACATCAAATTACTTGAAAAAACGGTGGCAACTACCACATGCGACCCACTTTGGGTAGTTGGTGATGCTATTGAGAACGTAGGATGGAATTTTAATTTAGCGACTGTATGCGATGCAGGTGTGCAGCGCGTTAAAGCGTCGTTTAAGAATGGTAAATTTAGGTTTTTTCAAGTTGATGGTGATTGGAATACTGGTTTAAATTATCAGTATTATGAAGATAACGGCTACACTATAGATGTCAATTTTGAAAGCGAGGGCGAAGGTGATTTCAATTTTGTTTTTGTGGGTACTACTGGAATCTATGAGATGGTAATAGATGATAATTTAAAAACGATTAAACTAAATCCATCAGGGTCTCTTTGGGCAGTAGGTGGGGCAACTCCGGGTAAGTGGAATTTTACAGGTGGTGAAACAGAGTTAGTTGAAACCAGTCCAGACATATGGCAAGCTACTTTTGCCCTAACAAATGATATTTTTAGGTTTTTTGCAACGCGAGGCGAATGGGATATCAATAATAACTATGCGCATTACGCAGATGAAGGGTATGCCATAGATGCTAACTTTGAGAACGATGGTAGCGATGATGCCAATTTTAAATTTATTGGAACGCCTGGAACCTATACTCTAACTATCAATGCTGTTGATAAAACAATCACTTTAGATTAATAGCCATGTTTGCTAAGGGGGAATAAGTTTAGTTTATTCCTCCTAGGTGAACATTTTTAAATAAAAACTTTACTCACAAATTATTAATCATTAACAATTAAAATTATTTAATTATGAAAAAACAACTACTTTTTTTGCTTTTATGTGTTTCTATTTCGTTTAATGGATGGACACAATCAATTACTGCTATTTCATTTGATAAGAACCCTACTGAAGTAAATAGTGCATTTACGGTTACTATAAAGTATTCCACACCAAACTCAACTGATTTTTTCTACCTGGGATTAGAATTAAAAGACGCAGCGGGTAATTATATTTCAGGTGTAGTGGAAAAAACAACTCCTGCTTTAGCTAGTGGATCTGATGTTGATTTTTCAACTTCTTTAACTGTGCCTGCTGGTGTTACACCTAGTGCTGACTTACCAGATGGGCAATATTATGCACTTAAGGTAGCGCTTTATGGTTCAGGGTGGAGTGGCCCTAATGCTGAAGAATACCCGGTAATGACTTTGGTAGCTTCAGGAACCTTAGGAATTGACGATGCTAGTTTGGTTACGGAATTTGTGTTGTACCCTAACCCCGTTTCTAATATTTTAAGCATTAAGCATGCTAAGAAGATGGCGATCAAATCGCTAAAAATCACAAACATTCTAGGGAAAACGGTTTATGCCGATATTAATACGGAGAGCCTTAATTCTGTTGATGTTTCTAATTTAAGCACAGGATTATATATTTTATCAGTAAATTCAGGAGATAAGACGCAACAAGCGAAGTTTTTTAAGAAATAAACTTTTATTTTTTAAATAAACAATAAAAGTTTATTTTAGTTAATGGAGCAATGAAATTTCATTGCTCCATTAACTTTATTGGGTAAATAAAAAGAATTATATTTTTATAATCAGTACAAAGCCTGATTTTACAGGTATTTAATAAATAGATATGAAAAATATACTGGTACAGTTTCAGTTAATTTTAATGGCATTATTGATGTCTTATATTAGTTACGCACAAAATCCAGAAGCTTCTGCATTTTCAAAAGGTGGTGATGTAAGTTGGTTACCACAAATGGAAGCGACAGGTTATAAATTTTATGATGTTGATGGTTCTGAAAAAGACTGTTTACAACTACTTAAAGACAGAGGAATGAACACCATCCGTCTACGTGTTTGGGTAAATCCTTCAAATAATAGAGCTAGTGGGCATTGCAGTCCAGCCGAAACGGTTGTTATGGCTGTTAGGGCTCAAGAATTAGGTATGCGCATTATGATTGATTTTCATTATAGCGATACATGGGCAGATCCAGGAAAACAAGCCAAACCAGCAGCTTGGGCAGCTCACACGTTTACAGAATTATTAGATGATGTTTACAATCATACCTTTGATGTTTTGAATGCCTTAAAAATAGCAGGGGTAACTCCTGAATGGGTGCAGGTGGGCAACGAAATTCCTGGAGGGATGCTGTGGCCTGAAGGCAGAACGTCAAATTGGAGTCAACTAGCACAGTTATTAAACAAAGGCTACGATGCCACTAAGGCAATCGACCCATCAATCAAAGTTATTGTTCACATAGATCAAGGAAATAATAATGCAAGGTTTAGAAACTTTTTTGATAATGCCACAACAAATAACGTAAAGTATGATGTAATTGGGCTTTCTTATTACCCATATTGGTTGAATAGTGACTATACAGCTACAATAGCCGACTTGCAATACAATCTAAACGATATGGTTTCTAGATACGGAAAAGAAGTGATGATAGTAGAAGTAGGGGGCGATTATACGTTAGTTCAAAATACATACGATATGTTAGCCGCAGTAATTGCAGCGGTAAAAAACGTACCAAACGAAAAAGGACTTGGTGTGATTTATTGGGAACCACAAGGCGAAAAAAGCTGGAGTGGTTATCAATTAAGTGCTTGGCAATCTAACGGAAAACCGTCGCCAGCTCTAGATGCTTTTAAAGAAGAAGGAAGCGTGGTTATAGAGCAGGTTAAAATCGATGGGTTTGCTTTTAATCCTGTCGAACAAGGAAGTGATGTAACAGCTAATTTCACCTATACAGCAAATGATGCCACCGATTATTTTTATGTGGGAATATTTAGAAGAAGCTCAAGTGGTGTTTGGTTAGAAACCATTGTTGAAAGTGCCGGTAATCAATTTTTGGTGCCATCAACAGGTAGTGATATTGCAACTTCGGTAACGCTTACAATACCTGCTAGCACAATACCAAGTGCCAATTTAACCAATGGAGAATATTATGATCTTTACACAGAACTTTGGACAGAGAACTGGGGAGTTAAATTGGGTTCAGATTTATCTTCTGTAATAACTATAGCACCATTAGGCACATTAAGTGTTGGTAAAAAAAAACAGAAAAAATAGGGGTATATCCAAACCCAGTAGGTGATATTTTAAATATTAAAAACAGTAACAACCTGTTGATTAAATCATTAAAAATAACAGATGTTTTAGGGAAAACTATTTATTTTGATAGAGTTAACTTTAACACTATCGGTGTTTCAAAGTTAAGTTCAGGTATGTACATATTATTTGTTGATTCAGCGAATAGCAGCCAACAGACAAAATTTTATAAGGAATAAGAATAGATTAATTTTAATAACCTTTAAATTTGGGAATATAGTTTTTATAATACCCAAAATTAATACTTCAGTAATTTAGTAACATAATAGTAAGTTTTCCATGAAACCAACAAAACACCTTCTTTTAATATTTTTAATACTTGCACAAGTAGCTTATTCTCAGGTAAGAACGGTTAAAGAATTAGACATCAATTGGAAATTCCAAAAAGGAGATTTTGAAAATGCTTTCGAAATAAATTTTAATGATTCAAAATGGGAGAATGTAACCGTTCCGCACGATTGGGCTATTTACGGCCCTTTTGATAAGGAAATAGACAAACAGAATGTGGCCATTGTTCAGAACGGAGAAAATATCGCCTCGGAAAAAACTGGAAGAACAGGTGCTTTACCACATATTGGGACTGCTTGGTACAGAAATAAGTTCACTATTTCCGAATTGGATTTAACAAAGAAAGTCATTTTGTTTTTTGAAGGCGCCATGAGCGAACCGCAAATTTACTTAAACGGTAAAAAAGTAGGTGAATGGGCTTATGGGTATAGCTATTTTTATTTTGATGTTTCAGAATTTATCAAAAAAGGAGAAAATACATTGGCGGTAAAACTAACTAATAAAGAATTTGCTTCCCGTTGGTATCCGGGTGCTGGGTTGTATAGGAAAGTGAGCTTAATTACCAAAAACAAAGCGAACATCAACCAATGGGGAACCTTTATTACAACACCTTTTATTAGTAAGGATGTTGCTAAGGTAAATGTGAAAACCAAAGCTTCTGTTGAAAACGGATATTTAGTGACTACTGTTTTTGATGCCGATGGAAAACAAGTAAGTACCGATAAATCATCATCAAAATTTGGAAACGAATTCGACCAGAATATAAAAGTTGAAAATCCAAAATTATGGAGTCCTGAAACTCCTTACTTATACAAATCCGTTACGCAACTGTTTGTAAATGAAGAATTGAAAGATGAAGTCTCAACCCTATTTGGAATTAGAGAAATTAAATATGAAGCCAAGAAAGGCTTTAGTTTAAATGGTAAAGTAAGAAAGTTTAAAGGTGTTTGTTTGCATCACGATTTAGGTCCATTGGGAACTGCTATCAATAAAGCTGCATTGCGTAGGCAATTAACCATCTTGAAAGACATGGGATGTGATGCCATTCGTAGTTCGCACAATATGCCGTCAATAGAACAATTAGAATTGTGCGACGAAATGGGGTTTATGTTTTTAGCGGAGAGTTTTGACGAATGGGCGAAGCCAAAAGTAAAAAACGGCTACCATCGATTTTTTGATGATTATGCCGAAAAAGATATTGTAAACTTAGTGCAAGCAACAAAAAACCATCCGTCAATTGTGATGTGGAGTTCAGGGAATGAAGTGCCCGATCAATGGGGAGATGAAGGTGTAAAGCGTGCGAAATGGCTACAGGATATTTTCCATAGAGAAGACCCTACAAGACCCGTAACCGTTGGGATGGATCAGGTAAAAGCAACCATGGAATCTGGTTTTGGAGCTTTGTTAGATATTCCAGGGTTAAATTACCGTGTTCATTTATATGAAGATGCCTTTAAAAAATTTCCGCAAGGTTTTATTTTAGGTTCAGAAACAGCTTCAACAGTAAGTTCTAGAGGCATCTATAAATTTCCTGTTGTTCAAGAGAAAAATAAACAATATGATGATTTCCAGTCGTCTTCTTATGATTTGGAAGCCTGTAGTTGGTCTAACGTGCCTGATGAAGATTTTGTTTTACAAGATGATAAACCTTGGGTAATTGGTGAGTTTGTCTGGACTGGGTTTGATTATTTAGGAGAACCAACACCTTACGATGAAAGTTGGCCATCGCGTAGCTCATATTTTGGGATTTCAGATTTGGCCGGACTTCCAAAAGACCGCTTTTATTTATACAGAAGCCGTTGGAATACAACAGACGAAACATTACATATTCTACCTCATTGGAATTGGGAAGGACGTGAAGGAGAAACTACTCCCGTTTTTGTGTACACCAATTATAATAGCGCCGAACTTTTTGTAAACGGAAAAAGTATGGGGGTTCAAAAAAAGAATCATTCAACACCGCAAAATAGGTATCGTTTAATGTGGATGGATGTTAAGTATGAACCTGGAACTTTGAAAGTGATTGCTTTAGATGATGAGGGAAAAGCAGTTTCGGAAAAAGAAATTCATACAGCAGGAAAACCTTATAAAATTATATTAAACCCAGACAGAAAAACGATCATGGCAGATGGTAAGGATTTGTCATTTGTTGAGGTTACTGTGGTAGATAAAAACGGTATTCCTTGTCCAACCGCAACAAACCAGTTAAAATTCAAAGTAAAAGGAGCGGGAACTTATAGAGCTGCGTGCAATGGTGATGCTACTTCATTAGAAATGTTTCATATACCAACTATGAAATTATTTAGCGGTAAGTTGGTTGTGTTGGTTCAATCTACAAACCAGTCAGGGAATATTGAATTATCTGTATCTGGTAATGGCCTAAAAAGTGGCAAACTGAATTTGAGTTCCAAAAATTAGTGGTTAGCTGTTTTTAACTAATGATAAATCAAATATTTTTAAGTTTGAAAAACGAGCGTATTTAAATACGCTCGTTTTAGTTTAGAAAGCTATGGATAAACCTATAAAAGTATGTTAACTTTTGTTAGGCTTCACATTAAATAAAGACATATCCCTATATTTGAAAAGTTGTTCAGATTTCAAAAAAAAATAAAACTTTAGGTCTGTTCTATAATACAATTAAAAGTAACGGTATTGATAAATAATCAAATGAAAAAATTAATGAAGAGAGTGTTTTTATTCTTTACACTTTTAATAGTTGGCTATTCGCAATCTCAAGTGTTAGAGCCGGTAAAATGGGCTACATCTGTAAATAAAGTTTCAAATACCGATTACGAATTGATTGCAACGGCAACAATTGATAAAGGGTGGCATTTGTATTCGCAAAATGTTCCGGAAGATGGACCAATACCTACAACATTCAGCTATAACAATAAGGAAACGTTTTTGTTAAAAGGGAAAACAATTGAAGGTGAGGGACATACTATTGATGATCCGGTTTTCGGAATGCGTATTAAGTTTTTTGAGAACAAAGCAGTATTTAAACAAATTGTGAGTTTTAAAGGTGATTACAAAACGGTTGAAGGGATTGTAGAGTTTATGGTTTGTGACGATACGAGATGTTTGCCTCCAACAGAAGTTGATTTGGTATTTACTTTAGATAACGAAAGTTCAACTTCTCAGGAAAAAGTAAGTCATATAAATAAAATAGATAATAACTCAGTAAATCACCAACTGTATGGTATATCATCCAAAGACCTTGAAAAAGCAGATGTAACTTGTGGCGATGAATTTAATCAAACCCAATCAAAAGCAAATCAAGAAAATGGCTCGCTGTGGAGTATTTTTGGATTAGGTTTTTTGGGTGGGTTATTAGCTTTGTTAACACCATGTGTATTTCCAATGATACCTTTAACAGTTAGTTTTTTTACAAAAAAGGGGAGGCATGAAAAAGGGTCAGGTGTTTCAAAAGCATTATTATACGGGTTCTTTATTTTTGCTGTATACATTTTATTAAGTGTGCCCTTTCATTTGTTAGATTCGGTAAATCCAGATATTTTAAATGAGATTTCCACTAATGTTTGGTTGAATGTTGTTTTTTTTGCAATATTTCTGTTTTTTGCATTTTCATTCTTTGGTTATTACGAGTTAACATTGCCTTCAAGTTGGACCAATAAAACAACTAAAGGCGAGAATGTTGGTGGTATAGTAGGTGTATTTTTTATGGCGCTAACCTTGGCAATAGTGTCGTTTTCTTGTACGGGTCCCATTTTAGGTTCCTTATTGGCAGGATCGTTAACTGCCGATGGTGGTGCGTGGCAACTCACAGCAGGTATGGCTGGTTTTGGTGTATCGTTAGGATTGCCATTTGCATTGTTTGCCATGTTTCCTAATATGATGAATGCCTTACCAAAATCGGGTGGTTGGTTAAATACAACAAAAGTTATTTTAGGATTTTTAGAATTAGCTTTGGCATTCAAGTTTTTATCTAATGCCGATTTAGTTCAACATTGGGGCATTTTAAAAATAGAACCTTTTTTAATTATTTGGATTATTGTTTTTGCTGGTTTAGCGTTGTATTTATTTGGAAAAATTAAGTTTCCGCATGATTCTCCGTTAAAGAAATTGTCATTTTTAAGAATAGCAGGAGGTGTGTTGGTTGCTGCATTTGCTATATATTTAGCATCTGGTTTTCGAGTAAATAAGCAAACCAATACATTTACATCGCTTACACTTTTAAGCGGTTTGGCACCACCTGTAGGGTACAGTTTTTTATATCCAAACGACTGTCCTAATAACTTAGAGTGTTTTAAAGATTTAAAAACGGGTATAGCTTATGCAAAGAAAGTGAATAAGCCTATTATATTAGATTTTACTGGGTATGCTTGCGTAAATTGTAGAAAAATGGAAGAACACGTATGGTCTGTTAAAAATATTGACAACTATTTGCGAAATGATTATGTGTTAATTTCCCTATATGTTGATGATAAAAAAGAGCTACCTGTCAATGAACAAGTTTTAGTGAATCGTATAAATGGAGGGACAAGAAAACTTGAAAATTATGGGCATAAATGGGCAAATTTTCAAACGCAATTCTTTCAAACCAATTCGCAACCGTATTATGTGTTATTAAATTCAGATGGGACTAAAGTTTTAAATCAACCTATTGGTTACACTCCAAATGAAGACGATTATGCCAATTTTCTAGAGTGTGGTTTGGAAGTTTTTAAAGAAAATATAACAGAATAGCTTTTAAGCTTATTTAAACTTCAGCCATTGATTTGAGATTATAAATTCATATTGAAACAAATATTTTAAACTTTTAAAATATTATCTGTTAGATACGTTAAAAATCATATAAAGACTACTGTGTTCTGAGTTTTAATTTGCTATTTTTGGCATCAAATTAAATAAAAATAAGAAAATGAAAATAATTAAATTTTTAGGAGTTGTTTTAGCAGCTTCAATTTTATCATCTTGTGGTGGTCAAGGAGTTTCAAAAAGAGCATTAAAAACTGAAATTGATTCGGTTAGTTATGCCATTGGTATGGATGTAGCTAGAAATGTGAAAACTAGCGTTTCTGAAATAGATAGCGAACTATTCATTCAAGGTTATATGAATATGTTAGATTCTACCAATATTTTAATTAAAGAAGAAAACTGTCAGCAAATATTAACAGCTTATTTTCAAAAGAAACAAGCAGAGAAAATGAAAGAACAGCAAGCAGAAGCTGAAAAAGAAAAAGTTGTAGGCGAAAAATTCTTAGAAGAAAATAAATCTAAAGAAGGTGTTAAAGTAACCGAAAGTGGATTGCAATATATAGTATTGAAAGAGGGAACAGGAGCAAAACCAACTGCAGAGTCTAAAGTAAAAGTACACTACCACGGTACTTTAATTGATGGTACTGTATTTGATAGTTCAGTTGATAGAGGTGAGCCAACCGAGTTTGGTGTTGGTCAAGTTATTAGAGGATGGACTGAAGGTTTACAACTTATGTCTGTAGGTTCTAAATACAAATTCTTCATTCCTCAAGATTTAGGTTACGGTGCAAGACAAGCAGGAGAAAAAATTAAAGCTTATTCTACTTTAATTTTTGAAGTTGAATTATTGGAAATAGTTGAATAAGCATTAAACTTATTTAATACAAAAAAAACAGAAAGGTACCTTTCTGTTTTTTTTTTTTTTATAGGTTGAACTCATTTTAACTTTTGTTTCTGCTAAATACGTATTGGCATCGTAATTCGTAATTTTTAATTTGTAATTACTATTATATAGTTAAATAAACCAATCAAGGTTGTAAATTTGCAACATCTTAAAAACAACAGTTATGAACCATAAAGCAGGTTTTGTAAATATTATTGGTAACCCTAATGTGGGTAAATCTACTTTAATGAATGCCTTTGTTGGAGAAAAACTTTCCATCATCACATCAAAAGCGCAAACTACACGTCATCGTATTTTGGGTATTGTAAACGGTGACGATTTTCAAATGGTTCTGTCTGACACTCCAGGAATTATAAAGCCAGCTTACGAGTTACAAGAAAGTATGATGGGTTTTGTAAAGTCTGCTTTTGAAGATGCCGACGTGTTAATATATATGGTTGAGATTGGCGAGCAAGAATTAAAAGATGAAGCTTTTTTTTATAAAATAACCAATTCTAAAATTCCTGTATTGTTACTTCTTAATAAGATTGATAAGTCAAATCAAGAACAATTGGAAACCCAAGTGCAGGTTTGGTCTGAAAAAGTGTCGAATGCCGAAATTTTTCCCATATCAGCATTAGAAGGTTTTAATGTAAAAGAAGTATTTAATAGAATAATTGATTTGTTGCCCGAATCGCCTGCGTTTTATCCGAAAGATCAATTAACAGATAAACCAGAACGTTTCTTTATAAATGAAACCATTCGAGAAAAAATTCTAATTCATTATAAAAAGGAAATTCCTTATGCTGTTGAAATAGAAACCGAAGAGTTTTTTGAAGAAGAAAATATTATTAGAATACGTGCCGTAATTATGGTAGAGCGCGAAACCCAAAAAGGGATCATCATTGGCCATAAAGGAAGTGCCTTAAAACGTGTTGGGGTAGAAGCTAGAAAAGATTTAGAAGCTTTTTTTGGCAAACAAATACATTTAGAGACCTATGTAAAAGTGAATAAAAACTGGAGAAGCAACCAAAACCAGTTAAGAAGGTTTGGTTATAATAACTAATAAATTTACTGTATTTTAATCTTTTGTAAAAAAGCACTTTAGGTAGTGTATATTTCCTATTTTTGCAAAATATTTCAAGAAATAAAATAATTAATCAGTCTCAGGCTGTTTACAACAAATAAGATGAGTAATATCGTAGCTATAGTAGGTCGTCCAAATGTAGGAAAATCAACATTTTTTAATCGCTTAATTCAACGTAGAGAAGCTATTGTTGATGCTGTTAGTGGGGTTACAAGAGATCGTCATTATGGTAAAAGTGATTGGAACGGAAAGGAGTTTTCACTTATAGATACAGGAGGTTATGTGCTTGGTAGTGATGATGTTTTTGAGGCTGAGATAGATAAACAGGTGGAGTTAGCTATTGATGAAGCCGATGTTATCATTTTTATGGTAGATGTGGAAAGTGGTGTAACAGGAATGGATGAAGATGTTGCAAAATTGCTTCATAAAGTTAATAAACCCGTATTTCTTGTAGTTAATAAAGTTGACAATGCTAAACGTGCCGAAGATGCTGTAGAGTTTTATTCTTTAGGGTTAGGTGAATATTATACCGTTGCAAGTATTAACGGAAGTGGAACAGGTGATTTATTAGATGCTTTAGTTGAAGTGCTACCGGAAAAGGAAACTGTGGTTAATGAAGAATTACCTCGTTTTGCTGTGGTTGGCCGCCCAAATGCGGGAAAATCATCATTTATTAATTCTTTAATTGGAGAGGATAGGTATATTGTAACCGATATTGCAGGTACTACTAGAGATTCTATTGATACGAAGTACAATCGATTTGGGTTTGAATTTAATTTGGTCGATACGGCTGGAATCCGTAGAAAATCTAAGGTAAAAGAAGATTTAGAGTTTTACTCCGTAATGCGAAGCGTACGTGCTATTGAGCATAGTGATGTGTGTTTATTGGTGTTAGATGCTACCCGTGGGTTCGATGGTCAAGACCAAAATATATTTTGGTTGGCAGAGCGCAACAGAAAAGGTGTCGTTATTTTAGTAAACAAATGGGATTTGGTAGAAAAAGACCATAAAACAACCCTTGAATATGAAAAAGCCATTAGAAAGGAAATGGAGCCTTTTACAGATGTGCCAATTATATTTATTTCTACATTAACAAAACAGCGTATTTATAAAGCTATAGAAACCGCTGTTGAGGTTTATAACAATCGTACAAAAAAGATAAAAACAAGTGTGCTTAACGAGGTTATGTTGCCTATTATTGAAAATTATCCGCCACCGGCAAATAAAGCAAAGTTTGTGAAAATAAAATACATTATGCAGTTGCCAACGCCGCAACCGCAGTTTGCTTTTTTCTGTAATTTACCGCAATATGTAAAAGAGCCATATAAGCGTTTTTTAGAAAATAAATTGCGTGAACATTTTGATTTTACAGGAGTTCCGGTAAGTGTTTATATGCGAAAGAAATAGGGCTTAATTCCATCTTTTTATTATAGAATCCAAAGCATTATTAATACCTTCATAATAGTATCTATTTTTAAACTGTGGAACTATTGTGCTGTCTATAATTGTTTTGCACATGTTGTCAGTAAGAATCTTTTCAGTGCTATAACCTGTTGCAATTTCTATTTGTCTGTCGTATTTAGATATAAGTATTAGAAGTCCGTTGTCTTTTTCTTTTTTTCCAACACCTAATTGGTTAGCCATTTTTGTAGCATAATATAAAGCAGTTTCATTATTTGGAATGGAATCGATGGTGTATATGCAAATTTCATTTGTTGAATAATTTTCAAAATCTATGATTTTTTTAGATAAAGAATCTCTTTCAAACTCTGAAAAGATGCTGGCGTAATCTTGAACTACAGATTGATTTATATGTATAACCTCTTTGTTTTTTGTTTTACAGGAAACAATAACAAAAGAAACAAGAAGTATGTGAATTATATTTTTTTTCATGCTTACCAACCACCAGAAGCGCCGCCGCCGCCAAAGCCACCTCCGCCGAATCCACCACCAAAGCCGCCGCCGCCGAAACCTCCACCAGAGCTTCCGCTGCCAAAACCACCACCAGAGGAACGTCCCATGTTGCTTAAAATAATGGCATCTAAAAGACTAAAACCATCCGATTTGTTACCCCGATTTCCTCCTTTACCACCTCGTCTGTTTTTTGAAATTGAAATTAAGATGATAATGAATATAAAAATGAGAATGATGATAAACTCTTTAGGAAATTCGTTTTGATTTGAAGTTTTACGTGTTCCTTTATATTCGCCAGTTAAAACTTCAAAAATGGCATCGGCACCTCGGTTTAAACCACCATAGTAATTATCTTGTTTAAAAAAAGGAATGATATCTTGTCCTATAATGCGTTTAGACATGGCATCGGTAAGTAAATGTTCTACACCATAGCCTGTTATTATAGCTATTTTTTTGTCGCTTTTTGCTAATAGAATAAAAACACCATTGTCTTCTTTGGCTTGCCCAATACCCCAAGCGTGAGCCCATTTTGTACCTAAATAATTGATGTTTTCACCTTTGGTGGAATTTATTGTAGCAATTACTATTTGAGTAGAAGTAGTATCAGAATACTTTATTAATTTTTTTTCTAAACTGCTTTTTTTAGCAGGTGATAATAAATTGATATAATCGTAAACACTTGTCTGGAAGTCTGGTTTTTTAGGAATTTCAAATTGGGCATAAGAAAAACTAAAAGATAAAATAGTAATTAATAAGAATAAAATTAATTGGCTATTTTTATTAAACTGCGACTGAAAACGGATTACTAAATTTTTCACCCTTTAGAAATTTCGTTAGGTAGTTCGTTAATGTCTAAATCGGTATAAGGGAAAAACTTTTTAAGCTGCTCGCCAGATTTTAAAACACCATCAACTAGCCCTTGTTTGAAATGGCCCGCTTTAAAGTGGGCTTGCATTACATCTTTGGTGCTATCCCAAAAGGTTTTAGAGACCACATCGTTAATGCCTTTATCACCATATATAACAAAGGTTTTTTCATCTACGGCAACATAAATTAATACCGCATTTTGCAATTTAGTATTGTCCATTTTCAACATATAAAAAACCTCTAACGCACGATTTGTAGCATCGCCTTTAGAGGTTTTTTCTATATGAACTCGTATTTCGCCCGATGTGTTTAATTCAGCAGTTCTAATCGCTTCAATTATTTCTTGTTCTTCACTTGCGGTTAAAAAATCTTCAACTTTATTGGACATAATAATGGGTTCTGTAGTTCTTGTTAAAAATTAAAATCTACATCTGGTGCGTTTTCACTTCCGGCATCGGCTTTGTAATAATTCATTTGGTCGAAGTTAAAAACACCTGCCAATAATGAATTTGGAAATATTTTTATATGCTTATTGTATGGTTCTACAGCTTCGTTAAAGCGGTCTCTTGCCACGTTAATTCGGTTTTCAGTGCCTTCTAATTGTGATTGTAATTCCAAAAAGTTTTGATTCGCTTTTAAATCAGGATATCTTTCAACAACCAATAATAATTTTGATAACGCGCCAGTTAAACCTTGTTGGGCTTGTTGAAATTGTGCCATGTTTTCTGGTGTTAAGTTGTTCGCATCAATGGTTGTTTTTGTTGCTTCACTTCGTGCTTTAATTACAGCTTCTAAAGTGCTTTTTTCAAAATCGGCTGCTCCTTGTACCGTTTTTACTAAGTTGCCAATAAGGTCGTTTCTGCGTTGGTAACTGCTTTCTACATCGCCCCAAGTTTTAGTTGCGGTTTCTTTTAAATTTACAGCGGTGTTATTGAAGTTTTTTGCCCAAGAGTAAAGTCCGAAAACAATAACGGCAATAATAATAACTGGAATAAGCCATTTTTTCATTAGATATAAATTTTATGATTAGTTTTATTTAGTAAGTAGTCAATCCTTAAAAAATGTTACAAATGTTGCTTAATTTTTATTAATTGATTTTTAACATCTTCCAATTTGCTAATAATTTCAAAGTTTGAAAGCGTTTCTTTCTTTTCTTCTTTTAAATGAATTTTGGCACCTTCTAGCGTGAAACCGCGTTCTTTTACCAAATGATAAATGAATTTAAGATTCTTGATGTCTTCTGGCGTGAATTTTCTATTGCCTTTAGCATTTTTTTTAGGCTTAAGGGCATCAAATTCTTTTTCCCAAAAGCGAATTAATGAGGTGTTTACGCCAAATGCTTTGGCTACTTCGCCAATATTGTAGTATCGTTTTTCGGGTAGTTCTATATGCATTAATCTAATGATTGGTTTTCTAATGAAGCATGCTCTAACATTTTGTTAAATTCTTCGGCTGTTAAACTTCCGTAGTAGAAGTTAATGGGGTTGATTCGTTCACCATCTTTAAAAACTTCATAATGCAAATGTGGTGCTTCAGAGCGTCCTGTGCTACCAACAAAGCCTATAAGTTCGCCACGTCTTACTTTTTGGTTTTTTCTAACATTGTATTTATATAAATGGGCATATAAACTTTCGTATCCGTAACCATGGTTTATTCTTATATGGTTTCCATAGCCAGTAGCGGTATTATCTGCACGTTCTACCACACCATCCCCTGTTGCATAAATAGGGGAGCCTCTAGGGGCAGAAAAATCCATGCCATAATGCATTTTTCTAACTTTAGTAAATGGGTCTGAACGTATCCCGTAACCTGAAGCCATTCTTTTAAGGTCTTCATTTCTAACGGGTTGTATGGCTGGAATTGCGGCAAGTAATTTCTCTTTTTCTTCGGCAAGTACAGCAATTTCGTCAAGCGATTTCGATTGTACAACTATTTGCTTTTGAAGTACATCTAAGCGTTTGTTGCTTTCTATAATTAATTTTGAATTATCAAAACCCTCTAAGTTTTTATATCGGTTCACACCACCAAATCCGGCTTTACGTTGCTCGTCGGGTATGGGGTTTGCTTCAAAATAAACCCGGTAAATGTTATTGTCTCGGTCTGCTACATCTGCTAAAACAGTTTCGGCTTCCTTCAATTTTTTATTCAATAATTCAAATTGTAATTGTGCGTTTTGAAGTTCTCGTTTAAGAGCGCGTTCTTTAGGTGATTCTACAAATTGACTCGCTAAAAAAACAAATAAGAATCCAAATAAAGCCGACCCTAAAAGAAACACAGCGGCATACTTAAGGGTGTTCCTTTTTTTGCGTCGTATCTTCTTGTAAGACAACGATTCTGCATCGTAATAATATTTTACCTTACTCATTTCCTAATTTATTCTATTTTTGCACTTTATTAAATGCTATGTATGTTGAATTTTAATAGCTAACGACCAAATTAATTAAATAGTATTGTTTAGTTGTTTGATAATTAAGATTAAAGTCGTTTTTATTAAAGTTTGAAATATTATGAAAAGAGTAAAGATAAAAATTGTTTTGCAATTAACACCAATTTTAAAAACAGAGTAACCATTTTATAAATGAAGTCACAAGATATTCGTTCTCAATTTTTAAGTTTTTTTGAAGATAAAAAACATAGTATTGTACCATCTGCTCCTATGGTTTTAAAAGATGACCCAACTTTAATGTTTGTAAATTCGGGGATGGCACCTTTTAAAGAATATTTCTTAGGGAATGCAGTCCCAAAAAATAGCCGTATTACCGATACCCAAAAATGCTTACGTGTTTCTGGTAAGCATAACGATTTGGAAGAAGTTGGTTATGACACCTACCACCATACCCTGTTTGAAATGCTTGGTAACTGGAGTTTTGGCGATTATTTTAAGAAAGAAGCCATTGCATGGGCCTGGGAGTTGTTGGTTGATGTTTATGGAATTGATAAAGATATTTTATACGTAACGGTTTTTGAAGGGAGTGATGATGATAACCTTCCTATGGATACCGAAGCTTACGATTTGTGGAAGCAATTCATTTCAGAAGACCGTATTTTAAAAGGAAACAAAAAAGATAACTTTTGGGAAATGGGCGACCAGGGTCCTTGCGGACCATGTAGCGAAATACATGTTGATATACGTTCAGCTGAAGAAAAAGCAAAAATTTCGGGGAAGGATTTAGTAAATCAAGACCATCCGCAAGTGGTGGAAATTTGGAATTTGGTATTCATGCAATACAACCGAAAAGCCAATGGTAGCTTAGAAAGTTTGCCGGATAAACATATCGATACAGGTATGGGTTTTGAACGTTTATGTATGGTGTTGCAAGGGGTTCAGTCTAATTACGATACCGATGTGTTTACGCCGATAATTAGAGAAATAGAAACCATTACCGATAAAAAATACGGGAAAGAGGAAAAGATTGATGTTGCCATTCGAGTGATTGCAGACCACGTGCGTGCCGTAGCATTCTCCATTGCCGATGGGCAGTTGCCAAGCAATACAGGTGCGGGTTATGTAATTCGCAGAATTTTACGTCGTGCAGTGCGTTACGGATTTACATTTTTAGATAAAAAAGAACCATTTATATACAGATTGGTTGATGTATTGAGCGAAAAAATGGGAAGAGCGTTCCCAGAAATGAAAGCTCAAAAACAACTGGTTGAAAATGTAATTAAAGAAGAAGAACAATCGTTTTTAAGAACTTTAGATCAAGGTTTGGTATTGTTGAATCGTATTGTTGAAGAAACAAAAGGAGATACCGTTTCAGGAGAAAAAGCATTTGAATTGTATGATACATATGGGTTTCCCATAGATTTAACAGCTTTAATTCTTTCAGAAAAAGGATTGAAACTTGATGAAAAAGGGTTTAACGAAGAACTTCAAAAACAAAAAAAACGTTCACGTGCAGCTAGTGAAATGAGTAGGGATGATTGGACTGTTTTGGTTGATGATGCTGAAGAAGAATTCGTTGGTTACGATAGTTTAGAAGCTAATGTGAAAATAACGCGATACAGAAAAGTAGTGTCTAAAAAAGATGGCGAAATGTATCAATTGGTATTTAACCTAACGCCGTTTTATCCAGAAGGTGGTGGGCAAGTAGGCGATAAAGGTTACTTGGAAGATACGCATGGCGATGTGGTTTATATTTTAGATACCAAAAAAGAAAATAATGTGATTATTCATTTTGCTAAAAACTTACCTGTCCATATTAACGAATCGTTTAAAGCGGTTGTAGATGAAAAACAACGTTATAGAACCGAGTGCAACCATACGGCAACCCATTTATTGCACCAAGCATTACGCGAAATTTTAGGGACACATGTAGAGCAAAAAGGAAGCGCGGTACATTCTAAAAGTTTGCGTTTTGACTTTTCACATTTTTCAAAACTGACAAATGAAGAGCTACAGGATGTTGAAAATTTTGTAAACGCTAGAATATCAGGTAAATTACCACTTATAGAAAAGCGAAACATGCCTAAAGAAGAAGCGATAGCCGATGGCGCTATGAGTTTGTTTGGTGAAAAGTATGGTGATACAGTTCGTGCTATTCGTTTTGGTAAGTCTATTGAACTTTGTGGAGGAACGCACGTTAAAAACACAGGCGATATTTGGTATTTTAAAATAGTCTCTGAAGGTGCTGTGGCGGCAGGAATACGTCGTATTGAAGCCATAACAAATGATGCTGTTAAAGACTTTTATTCTGAAAACAACAAAGTGTTTTTTGAAATGAAAGAGTTGCTTAATAATGCTCAAGAACCTCTTAAGGCTTTACAGAATTTACAAGATGAAAACACCAATTTAAAAAAGCAAATTGAAGCTTTATTAAAGGATAAAGCTAAAAACATTAAAGGCGAACTTAAAAATGAATTGCAAGACATAAAAGGTATTCATTTTTTAGCCAAAAAATTAGATTTAGACGCTTCAGGTATTAAAGATGTGGCTTTTGAATTAGGTCAGCAGTTTGATAATTTGTTTTTACTATTTGCAACTGAAAGTGATGGAAAAGCATTATTGTCTTGCTATATTTCTAAAGAATTAGTAGCGAGTAAAGGTTTAAATGCAGGACAAGTAGTGCGTGAATTGGGTAAGTACATTCAAGGCGGCGGTGGTGGTCAACCATTTTTTGCAACTGCAGGTGGGAAGAATCCAGCTGGGATTGAGGAAGCTTTGGAAAAAGCAAAAAATTATATAGAATAGTAACAAAGTTGCATAGATACTAAGTTTTTTGAAAAACTGATAAGGAACTTTGTTGCTTTGTGACTTTGAAGCTTAGAAACTAACAAGGTGAATTTACAAACCAAAATACCATTACAAAAGCAATCTAATAATCTAATAGACTACCATTCTAATATACTATTGTTAGGTTCTTGTTTTGTTGAGAATATAGGTGAAAAGTTGTCGTATTTTAAGTTTCAAAATCTTGAAAATCCCTTTGGAATTTTATTTCAACCCAAAGCTATTGAGACTTTAGTTTTAAACGCCATAAATCAAAAAGAATATTCAGAAAAAGATATCTTTTTTCATAATGAACAATGGCATTGTTTGGATGCGCATTCAAAACTCAGTAATCCTTCAAAAGAGGTGTTGTTAAGCAATTTGAATTATTCCAACGAATCAATAATTCAACAAATTAATAATTCAACCCACATCATCATTACTCTAGGGACAGCTTGGGCGTATCGGTTTTTAGAATCGAATCAATTGGTTGCAAATTGCCATAAAGTGCCGCAAAAACAGTTTGCTAAAGAATTGCTGTCAGTTGAAACAATTGCCCAATCTTTAGAGACGATTGTAAGAGCAATTAAAAGTGTTAATTCTAAAATGTCTATTATTTTTACAGTGTCACCGGTGCGCCACATTAAAGATGGTTTTGTAGAAAACACACAAAGTAAGGCGCATTTAATTACCTCAATCCATCAGTTTTTAAATCAAAAATCGTCAATCGTCAATCGTCAATCCTCATATTTTCCTTCTTTTGAAATTATGATGGACGAATTGCGCGATTATCGTTTTTATACTGAAGATATGTTGCATCCCAATCAAACAGCAATCAATTACATTTGGGAAAGGTTTCAAGAGGTTTGGATTTCAAACGAAGCTTTACAAACCATGATAAGGGTAGATGAAGTTCAAAAAGGATTAAAGCATAAACCCTTCAACCCCAATTCTGAAGCGCACCAAAAATTCCTTCATACTTTAGAAGAAAAACAAATTCAACTTCAAAAAGAGTATCCGTATATAAAGTTTTAAAGCAGGATTTCTATTTCGTAGTTTTTAAGTAATCTTGTGGTGAATAGCCAGTTACTTTTTTAAAGGCACTAAAAAATGGATTGTAGGATGCAAACCCAGTTTTGTATGCCAAAGATTCTAAGGTGTTTGTTTTTAAGTAACCCTCTTCTATTAATTGGATACTGTCTTTTATTCTAGAAAGCATTCGGTATTCTGAAAAGGGAATATTGGAATGGTATTTAAATAAATATACAATATGGCTTGTTGGTACACCTAGTTTATTAGCAACATCGGCAGGTGTTGCTTTAGGGCTTCTAAAAAAGTGTTTATCTGTACTTAACTTGTCAATTTCTTGTATGTAGCTAATAATGTTAGACATTATTTTTTCCTGTAATTTTAAATCTTGGTCATTTTTTTTATCACTTATTTCTAAAATCCAATTGCCGTTTTTTGTTACAGATGTTTGCGTGTAGTCTTCTTCAGGTGAGTTGAATTTTAGTATTTTTTTATTAAGGATGGGAAGTCCATAAAGAATTTCGGGGGCGGTTAAAATTTTAAAGTAAATAAATAGCCAATATAGGAGGAGTAATACGGCCATTGATTTTCCTGAAAGACTGGATTTTGAACATACTTCAGAATAAATGGAGGCTAGTAGGGTAATAACGGCTAGTACGTTTTGGGTAAATAAATAGATGGTCCAGTTCTTTACCAGCCTAAGTTGTGTGTTATTTATAAGAAGGTCTTTTTTAAACCAAATGTTTTTGCTTAAAAGCCTGACAATTTGTGTTAGGTAAAATAGAATAAAGATTCCTATTAGAGTAAAATTTATTAAAGGTCTATATTGAAATATATGGCTTCCTGTTATGTGTGGATTGGTATTTATAAAATAAAGAAGCCCTATGAAAATTAAATGTTTTAAATCTTTAAGATCATAGGTTTTGTTTGGAAGTACCAAATTTTTGTAATACAAATAAAAACAGGGCACAACAACGAGATAAAATATGGAATAAATGCCTTTATCTGGAGAAAAAAAGTTTTGTAGACCTAACTTGTATGTGCTATGAACTATAAACCGAATGGAAATTACAATGATGATTAATAATAAAAACGCATTGTAAAACGGATTAGATCTATAAGAAGTTAACATGATGGCTATAGTTATTATACCAACTATGCCAGTGAATAAAAATAAAAATGATTCTGCCAACTTTTTAATAGTTCAATATGCAATAATAAAAAAAACCGCATGATTTTTCTACAATAAACTATTAAATAAACAAAATTTGAATGTTAGGTTGTTTTTAATGGAATTTATGGGGTTTTATTAATTGAATTGTAGTTTTTTTTCTTAAGTAATATTGTTAAATCCTACTTTTTTAACAAAAAAATCGATAAAAAACATTTTTTTTCGCTGAAATACATTTTTTATTATTATGTTTACACCCTAATTTATTTACTGCTGCTTTTGGCTATAAATAGAAATAACACTAAATACCAACTTTTATATGAAACTTTTTTTATTAATTTTTCTCTCTTGTGTGTTCCAACAAGTAGCTTTATCTCAATCAAATTTATTAGTAAGATCCACAACAGGTATATCTGGTAATTCTAATAGCGTTACTTATGGTGAAGATACGTATGTTATTCAGCAAAGTATTGGTCAAACAAGTGCCATTGGAACTTTTAGTAATGGTACTTACACATTAAGGCAAGGCTTTATACAACCCAATGTTTTATCTAAAATTGTAGATAAAAATATCCCATTAAATTTAGGTGTTTCTGTTTATCCTAATCCATTTGTTGCAGATTTGACCCTTACATTTAATGAAGATGTTTCGGGAACAGTAAAAGTGTCTTTATATGACATTTTTGGCAGATTAATTTCTGAAAAAAAATATTTAGCAGACAAAGTAATTACTATCAATTTTAGCGATCTTCAAATTGCTAGCTATATAATAAAAGTGAATGCGAATAATAAACAGTTTGTAAAAAAAATAATCAAAAAATAACCTAATCAAATAAATAACTCAAAAACCAACCAATGAAAAAAATTGCAATTTTAATGTTAATATTTATAACCAGTCTAGCAACTTCGCAAGAGTTAGCTTTAGAAGTTGGTAAAACTATTTCTTCATTTGATTATGAAGATTCGTCTGGAAACAAGTTAGAAAATATTCACCCCTCTAATCACACCTATTTAGGGTTGGGGTATCGAAAATCAATATCAGCAGAAGCCCTATTTTTAACCTTAAATGCGTCTTACAGCGGCTATGGCTCTATAGGCAGTGATAAAGCTCTAGATAATTATTTCGAATGGGATTTAAGTTACGTAGGTGTAGGTGTTGGTTTGGACTATGAATTTTACAAACCTGGAGATTTCACCTTTTTTATTAAAGGGCTTGGGAATGCTGAGTTTTTGGTTCAAGGAACTCAGACCTTAAATAATCAAGTATATAGTTTACCTGGAGAAGCAGATTTTAACACCGCTATATACACAATAAGAGGTGGTTTAGGAGTGCAATATGAAATTTCTAAAGGCTTAAGTGTTTTCAATCAATATACGTATGGTTTTAGTGGAACATTCAAAGAGATAGAGGGTAAATTAAAGATTAATTCTCATAATGTTGGACTAGGAATATTAATTGATGTTTCTAAAAACTCTTACAAAAGAAAAGAATTTGAAAACTATAAAGTTCAACTTGAGGAGCTGAAAAATGAAACAAACGTTAATACAGAAACAATTAAATCATTACAACAAAAATTAGAAGTAAAGGAGGCTCTTGAAAAAGAGATTGATAAAAAAAACAATGAGATTAATATGCTAAAATCTTCTATTCACAATGCTTTATACACATATAAAGGTAAGGATTTGAAAATAGAAGACCGCCAAGACAAGGTGTTGATTACTTTAGATACTAGCTTGGTTTTTGATTCAGGTAGTACGGAAATTAATAATGAAAGTAAAAAAGCATTACAGGATTTGAGCGATATATTGGCTAAAAACCCTGATGTATCAGTGTGTATTGAAGGACATACGGACAATGTACCTTTTATAAATTCAAAATTAACTAATAGAGACCTTTCTTTACAAAGAGCCACTGCAATTGTAGATAAGCTGAGTGAAAACCAAAATATAAACCCTGAAAATTTGGTTGCCGCTGGTATAGGAGAATTTGACCCTATTGCTGATAATTCTACAGAAGAAGGAAGGGCTAAAAATAGAAGAATAGAAATTGTATTGATCCCAAAACTTGAAAATCTAAAAGATTTAATAAAAAACTAAGACATCATGAAAAAAATATTATCTATCTTAATCTTAATCTTACTGTCCGCATCTGTTTTTTCACAAACAGAGGGGATTAGTTATCAAGCAGTAATACTTAATCCAAATGAGCAGCAACTTCCTGGAGTAAATGCTCAAGGGAATATTTTAGTAAATAGTCCTATTGCTGTACAGTTTTCTATCTTAAATGAAGCAAATGTTGAAGAATTTCAGGAATATCATAATACAGTTACAGATGCTTATGGGATGATTAACCTGCTTATAGGCAGTGGTAATTTAACAAGTTCTAGAATGTTTTCTGATGTTAATTGGAATGGTACCGAAAAAACGCTTAAAGTAGAAATCGATTTTTCTGGTACAGGGAATAATTTTATTGTTCTCAGTGAGCAGAAGTTAACATATATGTCTCATCCAGCTAGTACTGAAACCTTACAGCTTATTTCTGATAATACAACACTGATATTAGAAGAAGAAATCAGGGCAAAAAATGCTGAAGCAGCGCTCCAAACAGAATTGGACGCGACCCAGACCGGAGCGGGATTGAATGCCGATGGCACCTACACAGCGAATGCAAGTGCCAACTACATTTCAGGCTCAACCTCTTTACAGGATGCGGATAATGCTTTGGATACCCAATCAAAAACGAATTCTGATGCCATTGCAGCGGAAA